>NZ_SLXG01000007.1 GCF_004345725.1 Crenobacter luteus
CGCCTCAGCGCCGATGATAGTGCGGGTTCCCGTGTGAAAGTAGGTCACCGCCAGACGCCCCTCAAGACCACGCCCCGAGCCCATGCTCGGGGCGTCGTCGCTTTGCGACGTCGCAGGAAATGGGGGACGTTGTCGCTACCAAGGCTCACAGTCTTTCTTCGGCAGGGCGGCGGTTTTGCATTTTTCGATGTTGCCGCTTTCATTGATGGTCAGGTAGCGCTCGCTTAGCCACTCCTCCCCGGCCTTTGCCACGGCTTTGATGCGGTATTCGCCTTCGTCGGTGTTCTTGGCGGTCGTCGAGAAATCGATGACAAAAGCGCTTGTGCTGGAAATCGGCAGTGTCGGCCAGTTGGTGCTGCCCCCGTTCTTGTACGTTCCGTTCTCCGCGTACCAGCGTTCCATGAAATGCGCATTCTCGACCAGGGCCATCATGGCTTCGGTTTGTCGTGTCTGGACAACATGCTGCCGGTAGCTGGGATAGGCGATCGACGCGATGATGGCGACGATGGCCAGCGCGATTATGATCTCGATGAGCGTAAAGCCGCGCGGAGGGGACATGGGCGCTCCTTGCCTAGTAGGGGACGACGTAGTGGCTCTGCAGCGTCACCTGGGTGCTTTGGTTCTTGCCCCAGGCGCGCGCGGTGATCCTGTAGAGCCGGCCGGACACCTTGGGGTCGGAATAGTGTTCGTCGAGCAGTTCGACGATGTAACGCGGGTTGGCCCAGGTGACGGTTCCCGGCGTGACCTTGCCCTTGTTGCAGCCGATCGGCGTCTTGCCCTGCGGGTTGACGCTGGCGTATTCGCGAGCCTTGCCGCACGGGTGAAGCACGCCGAATGGCTGCTGTTCCGATTTGCGCTCCCATGCGGGCTGATCGCCGCCATTTTTGTTGCACAGCCCCTCGAGTCCCTCCTTGTCGCAATAGGGGGCCGAGAAGGTATCCGGGCTGCTGCTCCAGCCGGCGTTCTGCGCGTCGACGTATTTCTCGCCCTCGGCCAACGTCAGTTGCGCCAGCTGGAAGGCCTTCTGGCGGTCGCTTTGGTTGCTGCCGATGCGTTGCTCGACCAGCAATTGTTGGCCCGAGCCGAGAATGACCAACGTGAAAGCCAGCAATAACACCAGCGAGATGACTAGCACACTGCCGCGCTCGCCGCCTACGACGCTTCGCCGAGGACCTTGGCCTGGTTGACGCATAGATTGCTCCCTCTGACCGCGATGGTGGTGCCGTACTGCCGGGAAGTCGCCGGCGTGTTTGAAGACGGAGGGCTTTCCACCGTGATCAGGAGCCGGACCAGGTCGACCGTGCGCCAGTCGGCCGGGCTTGTGCTGTAGGTGATTTTCGTCGCCGCGCCGGCGCCCTGGCAGGCGTTGATCGTACCGAATTCCACGGCGATTCTGCTGACATTGGCAGCGATTTCCACCGGGCCGACCAGGCTGCCGTTTTCGGCGCGCTCGTACATGTACAGGCCTTGGCGGCCCTGATAGCTGCCCGCGACGTAGGCGCGCGACACGAAGCGCATGACGTCGAGGCTGCCCCAGCGGTGGGCGCCGTTTGCCTGCCCGACCGTCAGCGCTGCGCTGGCGGGAAAGGTCAGTTGAATGCCCGCGCTGGCCCCGCGAACGACGCCGTTCTGACCAACCTTGACGAAGTCGAGACGGGAGCAACTGCCGATGGCGAGCAGGCGGGCGTTGCCGCTCAGGCCGCGCTCGGCGGGAGGGAGGATGTCCAGGCGGGTCAGCGAGACCGTGCCGCTGCCGCTGACCTTGGGCTGCGAGTCGACGACGGCGGCCGTGCCCTGCCCGAACTGGACGACTAGCATCGGGCCGGTGGCCGCGACGGCGGCGTTCTTCATCCAGCTAGAGCCGCTGGCCGCTACCGTGCGAAAGCCGAGTGGGCCGTGCGGGTCGAAAGCCTCGGTGTCGTCCTCGGGGGTGAAGTGCTGGTGAATGGCGACGCCTTCGCGCAGGGTCACGCCCGAGGATCCGCTGCGTTCGAGATTGCTCATCGCCGGCACCGCGCAGCCGAATACGCCCGCCATCCTGAGGTCGCGCGACAGGGTCGCCAAAGCGAGCCGGGCATCCTGCTGCAAGGCGATGCGCTCTTCCAGCTTGCGGCCGGCCTGCCTGCCGGACAGATAGCTGGCGCTGACGGCGACGATGACGAACAGCGAGAGGGTGAGGGCCACCATCAGTTCGACGAGGGAGAAGCCCGCCTGGCGGGCGAGGGACGGTTTCACGGACTGAACCTCATCTGGAAGCCCATTTCGCGCAGCGACGACGTCGTGCCGCTCGACGCGCTCAGCTTCTGGTTGGTGTCGCTGCCGACTTTCACCCGCCACGCGATCTTGATCGCCAGCGGGCCGGAGGCGTCGCAGCCGAGCGAACCCAGCGTAGGCGGGGCGGACAGGTCGGCGCTCGGGCACACGCCGGCCTTGACCTCGTCGGCGCCGGGAAAGGCTGATTCGAGACGGGCCTTGAACAGGGCGAGATCGTGGGCCGCGATCTCGTCCTGGGTGCATTCGACGCTACCCGACGAAAAGCCCTGTGCCGCGTCGTCGTAGGTGGTGCAAGCCTTGGTCGTCGCACCGACTACGCCCGTCTCGCCGGTGAGGTAGTGCTGCCACGACCACGGTTCGTTCGTGACGCCGGTCCGTTTGGGGTTCGCGCGCATCGCCTCGGCCAACCCTTCGGCGTGCAGGGCGGCGATGGACTGGTATTCGGCGTCGCGCGTCGCCGAGTAGGTTCGTATCTGCAAGGCGGCCAGCGCGAGCAGGCCGAAGCCCAGCACAAAGAGGGCGATCAGCACCTCGAGCAGGGTGAAGCCGCTCGCGTGCCGGTGGCAGCTAGCTGGCATCGCAGTTGTTCTCCTCGGGATCCAGCAGCCTCGCCCGCCCGCCGGCGGAGAGCCGCACGGTCAGGCATTTGTCGCTGTGAAGGTCGCGCAGCCGAAACAGCAGCGTTTGCCCTCCGTCGACGCGTCCCTCCGCGTTAAAGGTCAACTGCGGGCTCGTGGTGCTGACGGCGACCGCTGCTTTGAACTGGACGTGGCGTATGCGTTCGCCGCTCTCGTACACCCCCGGCTTGGCCTTGTCGGGCCGGTCGGCGTATAGCAGCACGCCTTCGTTCCAGCTGTATTCCTGCGGTGTGGTCTTGAGCGACAGGCAGCCCTGGACGTCCAGGTTGGTCTTGGCGTTGAGCGCGCAGACGTGCACCGCCTGGTTGCGGCGGATCGCCTCGCTGCGCGCGTAGTTCAGGCTGGCGGCGAGGTCGGACGACGCGTCGGACAGGCGCGCCTTGCGCGACAGCGCGCCGAAGGAGGGAATGGCGATGGCGAGGCCGATGGCGGCCACGGCCATGGCGACCAGGAGTTCGACCAGCGTGAGGCCGCGCATCGACACCGTATTTGTCATTTTCTGAGCGCCAGATAATGCCAACATTCTTTCTATAGGACAGATGGCGTGTCGCTGCATGCCCGCGCGGCGCCATCGGAGCGCGGACGAAGGGCCGCCGTCGTGTGTCGGCCATCAGGCTGGCGGAGGGAGTGCTGTCGGGCTCGTGCACGCGAACGAGGGGGAGAGAAGCGCAAAGCCCCCGCAAGCTTGGCTTGCGGGGGCTTTGCGGGAATGCTTTGGACTGCGTTGGATGCCTTGTTGGTGCCCAGGGTCGGACTCGAACCGACACGCCTTGCAGCGGGGGATTTTGAGTCCCCTGCGTCTACCGATTTCGCCACCTGGGCGGCATCCAGAAGTTCGCGAGTGTACCCAAAGCGCGCGGCCTTGTAAACGGTCGACGTCAGTTCCCGCTCTTGAGCCGCAGCGCCGCGTCGTACAGTTGTTTGCGCGGCAGGCCGGTGATCGCCGCGGCGAGGCCGGCGGCCTGCTTGGTCGGCAGTTCGGCGGCCAGGAGCGCGAGGATGCGTTCGCTCTCGGCGTCGAGTCCTCCGTCTCCTTCCCTGGCCGGCGCGGCGTCGATGATCAGCACGATTTCGCCGCGCTGCTGGTTGCTGTCGTTTTTCACCCAGTCGAGCAGCTCGCCGGCGGGCAAGAGGCGCAGCGTCTCGAAGGTTTTCGTCAGTTCGCGCGCCAGCAGCACCGGACGCTCGGCGCCGAGGGTGGCGACCACGTCCTCGAGCGTGTCGACCAGACGGTGCGGCGCCTCGTAGCACACCACACAGTAGTCGCAGTCTTGCCAGGCTTCCAGCGTGCGGCGGCGCTCGCCGCTCTTGGGCGGCAAGAAACCGGCGAACAGGAAGCGGCCGGTGGCCAGCCCGCTGGCCGACAGGGCGGCGACCACCGCGCTCGCGCCGGGCAGCGGGCTGACCGGGTGGCCCGCCTCGCGCACCCTCGCGACCAGGCGTGCGCCGGGGTCGGACACCGCCGGCGTCCCTGCGTCGGAGACCTGC
This sequence comes from Crenobacter luteus, assembly GCF_004345725.1. Classification (GTDB taxonomy): domain Bacteria; phylum Pseudomonadota; class Gammaproteobacteria; order Burkholderiales; family Chromobacteriaceae; genus Crenobacter; species Crenobacter luteus. Next base: position 4,401 of record NZ_SLXG01000007.1, read on the forward strand.
ACGACGATCCGGCCCTCGGCCAACCAGCCGACCACCTGTTCGGCCATCGCGCGCTCGTTGTGCTCGCGGACGCTGACCAGTTTGCATTTCAGACCGTAGGCGGACAGCAGCTGGCCGGTCACGCGGGTGTCCTCGGCGCAGACGATGTCGGCGACGCTGAAGGCCGCCAGCGCGCGCAGGCTGATGTCGGCCAAGTTTCCAATGGGGGTGGCCACCACATATAATGTGCCGCGATGAAAGCTTTCACGCGCAGAATCAACAAGGTGGGCAAACGAGATATGCAAAAGACGGCTCCGCTGTGGTTGCTGGGTCTGGCCCTGTGGTCGGGCGCGGCGCTCGCGGCCGTCCCGACCGGCCCCATTATCCCGCAAGCGCAGGGCGCAGCGCCAATCGTGGCGACGGCGTCCGCGCAGAACGAGGCCCCCGCCCCGGTGGCCGCCCCCAACCGGTCCGTCGCGCCGGTGCAGGGCTCGCCGGCGCGCGCCGGCCTGCCCAAGGTGGTGCTGATGCTGCCGACGGCGTCCAAGACGCTTGGCGAGGCGGCGGCCGTGGTGCAGGAGGGCTTTCTCGCCGCGGCGCGCACCGACGACGCGCTGTCGGTGACATTGCTGTCGAGCGACGACGGCGAGGCGGCGCAGCGCTACCGCGAGGCGGTGGCCGACGGCGCGCGCGTGGTGGTCGGCCCGCTGACGCGCGGCGCGATCGCCGCCGTCGCGCCCGAGGTCAGCGTGCCGACGCTGGCGCTGAACGCCTTCGATCCGGGCATCCCGGCCAATCCCAAGCTGCTGTCGCTGTCGCTGGCCATCGAGGGCGAGGCGCGCCAGCTCGCGCAGCTGATGCGCGAAGACGGGCGCCGCCAGCCGGCGGTGCTGGTGGCGCGCGACGCCTTGTCGCGCCGCCTCGCGCAGGCCTTCGCCGCCGAATGGCAGCGTCTTGGCGGGCGCGCGCCGCTGTCGCTGGAGCTCGACGCGGAAGAGACCGCCATCGCCGGCCGGATCGGCGGCGCCGACGCGCTGCTGCTCGCCGCCGGCGCCGAGGCTGCGGCGCGCTGGCGCGGCCAGCTGTCGGCCGAGCTGCCCGTCTACGGCGCCAGCCCGCTCAACCTGCGGCGCGACCAGCCGGCGCTCGCCGGCGCGCGCGTGATCGACATGCCGTGGTTCCTGATGCCCGACCATCCGGCAGTCAAGCGCTACCCGCGCCCCGACGCGCGGCTGACGCAGCAGACCGAGCGGCTGTACGCGCTCGGCGTCGATGCCTACCGGCTGGCGGTCAGGCTCGCCGCGCGGCCTGCGACGCCGGGACTCGCGCTCGACGGCGTGACCGGCGACCTCAGGCTCGGCCGCGACCGCCAGTTCGAGCGGCGCCTGCCGGTGACGGTGCTCGAGGGCGCCGCGCCGTGAGGGCCAACGCGCGCGGACGGCCCTACGAGGATGCCGCCCTCGCGTTGCTGACGCGCGCCGGCCTGACGCTCTGCGCGCGCAACTGGCACTGTCGCGGCGGCGAGATCGACCTGGTGATGCGCGACGGTGCCACCTGGGTGTTCGTCGAGGTACGCCAGCGCCGCAGCGCCGCCTTCGGCGGCGCGCTGGAAAGTATTAACGAAAGCAAATGCCGGAAACTTAGGCACGCCGCCGCCGTCTTCCTGATGGATCACGGCATCGACGCGCCCTGCCGCATCGACGCCGTGCTGTTCGAAGGCGACGCGCCGCCCGAGTGGCTGAAGAACATCGTCGCCTAACCGGGCGGTTTTTGCCGCCCATCGCCGAGAAAGACCCACATGGACCTCATCGACCGCGTCAACGGACATTTTCTGGAAAGCATCGCCGCCAAGCAGCAGGCGATGGACGTCCTGGCCCCGGCCGTGGCCGTCGCCGCCGAACGGATGGTGGCCTGCCTGATGAACGAGGGCAAGATCCTCGCCTGCGGCAACGGCGGTTCGGCCGCCGATGCGCAGCATTTCGCCGCCGAGATGGTCGGCCGCTTCGAGAAAGAGCGCCCGGGTCTCGCCGCGATCTCGCTGGCGACCGATTCGTCGGCGCTGACCGCGATCGGCAACGACTACGACTTCGACATGGTGTTCTCCAAGCAGGTGAGGGCGCTCGGCCACCAGAACGACCTGTTGCTGGCGATCTCGACCTCGGGCAACTCGGCCAACGTGATCGAGGCGATCTACGCCGCGCACGAGCGCGGCATGGGCGTGATCGCGCTGACCGGCAAGGACGGCGGCAAGATCGCCGAACTGCTCGGCCCCGACGACCTGCTGCTGAACGTGCCGGTGCCGCGTACCGCTCGCATCCAGGAAGTGCATATCCTGCTGATCCACGCCTTGTGCGACGCGATCGACTACATGCTGCTGGGGGGCGAATAAATGAAGCGACACTGGATGATGCTGGGTCTCGCCGCGGCGCTGGCCGGCAGCCTCGGCGGCTGCGCGGCGGTGGTCGCCGGCGGTGCCGCGACCGGCGTGCTGGCCGCAAGCGACCGTCGCACCGGCGGCGCGCAGGTCGACGACCAGGGTATCGAGCTGAAGGCACGTCGCATCGGCGAGAAGATCCCGGCCGCCCACGTCAACGTGACCGCCTACAACCGCGCGGTGCTGATGACCGGCGAGGTGCCGACCGAGGCGGCGCGCGCCGAGGCCGAGCTGATCGTGCGCGCGATTCCGAATGTGCGCCAGGTCTACAACTACACCGAGGTCGCGCCGGCCTCGTCGTTCGCGGCGCGCAACGGCGACACCTGGATCACGACCAAGGTGCGCACCAACCTGCTGCAGGCGCAGGGCTTCTCGCCCAACCACGTCAAGGTGGTGACCGAGCGCGGCGTGACCTACCTGATGGGGCTGTTGACGCCGAGCGAGGCCGAGGCGGCCGCCCGCCAGGTCAGTCAGACAGCCGGCGTGCAGAAGGTGGTGACGCTGTTCGAGACGATAAGCGAAATCCAGCCCTGAAGCGGCGCGACGAAAAAGGCTCGGCCAACCTCACGAGGTTGGCCGAGCCTTTTTCGTCTGGCTGCCGGAGTGTCTTAGTGCGGCATCTGCAGGTCGGCGCACAGCACGTGCAGCGCCTCGTTGATCTCGATCGCCATCGACAGCGTCACGCAGCTGCGCGTGTCGGTCATCGACAGGTAGGGCTGGCTCATGTAGAGCACGCCGGGCTGTTCGATCGCGTGCTGGAAGTAGGCGCGGCGCGACCAGATCGCGCCGGTGGTGTCGGCCAGCGGCGCGAACTTGGCGCGCGGCTGGCCGGCCGCCGGGCGGCTGTTGAGGTTGGCGCCGATCTGGCGCCCCTCGTGGTCGAGCAGGAAGCAGCGCAGCACGTCGGGCAGCGCCAGCATCGGCGTCGCGGCGTCGGAGAACGGCGTGCCCTGCATCAGCGCGATCGCCGCCTGCACGAAGGCCTGGCGCGACAGTTCGAGGTGGCGGCGCGTGACCTTGCGCTTGAGCATTTCGCGCCCGGTCAGTTCGTCCCACTTGGCGTCGATGCGCGGCGTGATCGTGTCGTCGCCCTCGGGCCGGCCGGCCGGTGGGGCGACGAAGAAGCCCTGCACCAGGTCGCAGCCGGATTCGAGCGCGATGCCGACGTCGTCGTCGGTTTCGACGCCTTCGACCACCACCAGCGCGCCGGCGTCGTGCATCAGCTGGACGAGGCGCGACAGGAACTGGCGCGAGCGCGGCTCGGTGCCGGCCTTGCGCACCAGCGCGTGGCCGAACTTCACCAGGTCGGGGGCGATCCGGTAGATGCGCTCGAGGTCGGTCTGCTGCGCGCCGAAGTTGTCGATCGCGATCAGGAAGCCGGCCTGCTTGAAGATCGAGACGGCCAGCTCGTCGGCGCCGTCGCCGACATGGTCGAGCAATTCGAGCACCACCGTTTCCGGGGTGACGCCGCAGTCTTGCAGCGCGGCGACCAGGCGCTCGGCGCGCTCGGGCCGTTCGAGCGTGGCGGTGTCGACGTTCAGGCACAGCCAGCGCGGCTCGCCGGGCTGGGCGAGGAAGCGGCGTGCGTGCTGCGTGCAGGCGGCCACGTCCTGGGTATGGCGGGTCTCGGCGTCGCCGTGGGGCGGGAAGTGGTCGTGCAGCGGGCGGGCCAGCGCCTCCAGTCCGACGGTGCGGCGGTGGGCGAGGCTGTAGATGGGCTGGAAGAAGGTGTCCACCGCGGTGGACCGGTCCAGCCCCTCGGCCAACGGCGTGGGGGGAGGGCTGCTCATGGTTGTATCTTTCTTGCCGGAATCCTGTTCAATTTTCCAGTTTAGACGAGAACGTCGCCAACAAAAAACGGGCGCCGTCGGGCGCCCGTTTGCAGTCAGGTCCGGCCGAGCGTCAATCCTGCTGGATGCCGGCCAGCAGCCAGCGCTGGCCGCCCTTGTCCTTCACGTAGTGCCAGGTCTCGGCGAACGGCTCGGCCGGCGCGCCGACCGACTCGCTGACGGTGCCGGAGAAGCGCACGCTGGCGACGAAGCGGCCGCCCTCGTCGACCGCGTCGGTCAGTTGGCAGTCGAGCGACGGGAAGTCGGCGACGTCGCTGTTGCCGGCGATGTCGGCGCGCAGCGCCTCGAACAGCTCCGGCGTCATGTACTTGCGTACCTCCTCGAGGCTTTCCGGCGTGTTCAGGCTCTGCAGGTGCAGGAAGGTCGCCTTGGCCTGGCGCAGGAAATGCGGCGTCTCGGTGCCGTCGGGCAGGCGGGCGAGGCCGGTCGCGCCGAGCGGGGCGGCACCGCCGCCCAGGCCGGCGCCGATCGGCGGGATCGCGCCGAACTGGCTGTTGCCGGCCGGCGCTTGCGGCGGCTGGTAGTGCATCGGCGCGCCGCCCGGCGTCGCGAGACGGCCGTGCGTCTGCGCCTGGCGGCGGCGGAAGAACATCATCGCGCCGACCAGCAGCAGGCCGCCGATCGCCAGCGTGCCCCACGGGAAGCCGCTGCCGGCTTCGCTGCTGCCGGCCGAGCTGTCCATCGCCTGGCCGATCATGTAGCCGGCGGCGGCGCCGGCGGCGCCGGCGGCGAGCGCGGTGCCGAGGCCCGGGCCCTTCTGCGGGGCGGCTTGCGCCGGCGCCGCGGCCGGGCGGGCGGGGGCCGCCATCGGCGTGGACGGTTGCTGGTAACTCTGGGTCGGCGCGCTGCGCTGCATGCCGCTGCTGCGGCCCTTGCCGACGCGGGCGGCTTCGGCGAGCGGGGCGGCGAGCAGCGAAACCAGGGTCAAGGCGAGCAGGGCCGACTTGGTCTTGGTCGTCATCGGGTGTGTCTCCGTCAGGGTGGATCGGTTGGTTACATTTGGAAACATTCTACCCGCTTTATTTAGGGTGTGGTGAGCCGGATTTCAAGCACCGTCGCCGCGCCGGCGGCGACGGAGAAGCGCACGTTGTAGTCGTAGAGCCGCACGCCGTAGACGCGCGCCGGGTCGTCCTGGTAGGCGGGGCGCGGGTCCTGGGCGAGCACCTCGCCGATCAGCGCGGCGAACCCCGGCGGCGGCGCGGGGAGGGCGGCCAGTTGCGCGAGCGCCGTCTCGCTCCACGCGACGGCGAGCGTCGGCGGCGGGCCGTCGACGAAGCCGCCGCGCGCGTCGGGCCGGGCCTCGACGAAGGGGATATAAGGCTTGATGTCGAGCACCGGCGTGCCGTCGAGCAGGTCGGCGCCGGCGAGCGTCAGCACGACGCCGGCGCGGGTGTCGACGTCGAGCAGCTCGACGAGCGACAGACCGAGCGGATTCGGCCGGTGCGTCGAGCGGCTGGCGAACACGCCGACCTTGGCGTTGCCGCCCAGCCGCGGCGGACGCACCAGCGGCGTCCAGCCGCGTTCGGCGGTCTGGTGGAAGACGAAGGTCAGCCACAGGTGCGAGAAGGCGCTCAGGCCGCGCACCGCGTCCGGCTGGTTGTACGGCGGCAACAGTTCGAGCGTGACGCGCGCCGACGGCGCCAGCGAGGGCTGGCGCGGGATGCCGAACTTCTCGCGGTAGGGGGAGTGGATGCGGCCGACGGCCTCGAAGGTGTAGGACATGGCGGCGATGCTAACACGGCGCCGCGGCGGGGAAGGGGGGGCTCGGCCAACCTCGGGGAGCCGGCTTGGCCGAGCCTCGGACGATCAGGCGGCGAAGTGCTTCTTGTGGCGGCCGTTGAGGCGGCTCATCGGCAAGAGCATGAAGAAGTCGGCGCAGTTGAAGTCCGGGTCCCAAGCCGGCTCGCCGCACACGAAGGCGCCGGCGCGCAGGTAGCCCTTGATCAGCGGCGGCAGCGGCGCGGGCGGCGCGTCGTCGTGCACGCGTTCGAGCGGCAGCGGCAGGTGCGGGAACACGCGCCACTCGGGAGGCGACAGGTGTTGCTGCTCGAGCTGACGGTACAGGCTGACCGCCTGGTGGCCGCCGTCGGCGAGGCTGACGCTGGCGCAGCCGGCGAGGTATTCGCCGCCCTGGCGCGCGACGTAGTCGGCCAGACCCGACCACAACAGCGCGATCACCGCGCCGGAGCGGTAGTCCGGGTGTACGCAGGAGCGGCCGACCTCGATCAGCCGGTCACGGAGGTGGCCGAGCCGTTCGATCGAGAATTCGTGCTCGGAGTAGAGACGGTCGACGCGGCGAGCCGCCTGCGGCGGCAGCATGCGGTAGGTGCCGACCACCAGGCCGCGCGCGTGGTCTTCGACGATCAGGTGGTCGCACAGCGCGTCGTACTCGTCGCAGTCTATGCCCTGCGCGGCCGACGCGAGCCGCGCGCCCATCTCGCCGGCGAAGACGTGGTAGCGCAGCTTCTGCGCGCGGCGGATGTCCTCGGCCTGGTCGGCGACGCGTACCGACAGGCGGACGCGTTCGCGCGGCTGTTCGTGTTCGTTCAGTTGCATGGCCTTGCCCCTTCTTCTCGTGTGGCACGGGCGCCCGCTGTCGGGCCGGATTCGCGGTCGCACGCCGGCTCGTGCCGGGTGCTGGTGTCCATGCTAGGGGGCGTGCTTGACGGCGGCGTGTCGCGCGCGTGACGACGGCGTGACCGGCGTGTGAAGACGAAATGACGGCCGCGGGCGAGTAAAATCAGTCACTTAAGCAGAAGGACGGGTTTTGCCTTACAATGCTGCGTTTGTCCTTGCTGAACCGATCTTTGAGCCATGATCTACCCGACAGCCTTTGACGTCATCGTGGTCGGCGGCGGCCACGCCGGCACCGAAGCCGCGCTCGCCAGCGCGCGCATGGGGCGCACCACGCTCCTTCTGACGCACAACATCGAAACGCTCGGCCAGATGTCGTGCAACCCGTCGATCGGCGGCATCGGCAAGGGTCATCTGGTCAAGGAAGTCGACGCGCTCGGCGGTGCGATGGCGCTGGCCACCGACATCGGCGGCATCCAGTTCCGCACGCTGAACGCCTCCAAGGGTCCGGCGGTGCGCGCCACCCGCGCGCAGGCCGACCGCGTGCTCTACAAGGCCGCGATCCGCGAGATGCTGGAGAACCAGCCCAACCTGATGCTGTTCCAGCAGCAGGTCGACGACCTGATCGTCACGGGCGAGCGCGTCACCGGCGTGGTCACCACCATCGGCATCACCTTCAGCGCGCGCGCGGTGGTGTTGACCGCCGGCACCTTCCTGTCGGGCAAGATCCACGTCGGTCTCGAGAACTACACCGGCGGCCGCGCCGGCGACCCGGCGGCGGTCACGCTCGGCGCGCGGCTGCGCGAGCTGGCGCTGCCGACCGGCCGCCTCAAGACCGGCACGCCGCCGCGCATCGACGGCCGGACCATCGATTTCTCGGTGATGGAGGAACAGCCGGGCGATAGCCCCGCGCCGGTGTTCTCCTACCGCGGTTCGCGCGATCTGCACCCGAAGCAGCTGCCGTGCTGGATCACCCACACCAACGAACGCACCCACGAGATCATCCGTTCCGGTTTCGATCGCAGCCCGATGTTCACCGGCGTGATCGAGGGCGTCGGCCCGCGCTACTGCCCGTCGATCGAGGACAAGATCAACCGCTTCGCCGACAAGGACAGCCACCAGGTCTTCCTCGAACCGGAGGGCCTGACCACGCACGAGTTCTACCCGAACGGGATCTCGACCAGCCTGCCGTTCGACATCCAGCTGGCGGCGGTGCGCTCGATCCGCGGCATGGAAAACGCGCACATCCTGCGCCCCGGCTACGCGATCGAGTACGACTACTTCGACCCGCGCAACCTGAAGTCGACCTTCGAGACCAAGTCGATTGCCGGGCTGTTTTTCGCCGGCCAGATCAACGGCACCACCGGTTATGAAGAAGCGGCCGCGCAGGGCCTGTTGGCCGGCCTGAACGCCGCGCGCTTCGCGACCGGCGACGAGGGCTGGAGCCCGCGCCGCGACGAAGCGTATCTGGGCGTGCTGGTCGACGACCTGATCACCAAGGGCGTCTCCGAGCCGTACCGCATGTTCACCAGCCGCGCCGAATACCGGCTGCAGCTGCGCGAGGACAACGCCGACCTGCGCCTGACCGAGCTTGGCCGAAGCCTCGGCCTGATCGGCGACGCGCAGTGGGACGCCTTCTGCCGCAAGCGCGACGCGGTCGAGGCCGAAAAGGCGCGCCTGAAGGCGACCTGGGTGCACCCGGGCCGTCTGCCGGCCGAGGACGCGCTGCGCGTGCTGGGCAAGGCGATCGAGCGCGAGTACAACCTGTCCGACCTGCTGCGCCGCCCCGACGTCAGCTACCAAAGCCTGATGACGCTGCCGGGCGCCGGCGAGCCGGTGACGGAACCCGACGTTGCCGAGCAGGTGGAAATTCAGGTCAAATATCAGGGTTATATCGACCGCCAGAACGAAGAAATCGCGCGCGCCAGCGGCCTCGAAGAGGTCAGGCTGCCCGACGACATCGACTATGCGCTGGTCAAGGGCCTCTCGAAGGAGGTCCAGCAGAAACTCAACGCCCAGCGTCCCGAGACGCTGGGTCAGGCCTCGCGCATCCAGGGGATCACCCCGGCCGCGGTGGCGCTCCTGATGGTTCACCTGAAACGCGGCTTTGCCGACGCGAAAAAAAGCGCATGACTTCCACCCGATCCGATTTCGCCGCGGGCGTGGCCGCCCTCGGCCTGAGCCTCTCCGACAGCCAACTCGAGCAGCTGGGCGCCTACCTCGCGCTGCTGGCCAAGTGGAACCAGACCTATAACCTGACGGCGGTGCGCGACACCGACCGCATGGTCAGCTACCACCTCTTGGACAGCCTGAGCCTGGTGCCGCACCTGGCCGGCGGCACGCGCCTCTTGGACGTCGGTTCCGGCGGCGGCATGCCGGGCATCCCGGCGGCGATCGCGCGGCCCGACCTCAAGGTGGTGCTGCTCGACGCCAACCACAAGAAGACCACCTTCCTGCGCCAGGCGGTGATCGAGCTGAAGCTGCCGAACGTCGAGGTGGTGACCGAGCGCGTCGAGGCCTACCGGCCGGAAGAGAAATTCGACCGCCTGACCAGCCGCGCCTTCGCCGAGCTGGCCGAGTTCGTCAAGCTGACGCCGCACCTGTTGGCCGAGGGTGGCCAGTACGTCGCGATGAAGGGCGTCTACCCCTACGAGGAGATCGCCCAGCTGCCGGCCACGGTGCGCGTCGCCGAGGTGCTGCCCGTGACGGTGCCCGGCCTCGACGCCGAGCGCCATCTGGTGAGGATGGTGGCCGCATGAGCGCGCGCGTGATGGCCGTCGCCAACCAGAAGGGCGGCGTCGGCAAGACCACCACCGTGGTCAACCTCGCCGCCGGCCTGGCCCAGCTCGGCCGTCGCGTGCTGATCATCGACCTCGACCCGCAGGCCAACGCGACGATGGGCTGCGGCATCGACAAGCACGTCCTCGAGCGCTCGGTCTACCACGTGCTGATCGACGAATGCGAGACGCGCGAGGCGATCGCGCGCTCCGACTCGGGCGGCTTCGACGTGCTGCCGGCCAACCGCGACCTCGCCGGCGCCGACGTCGAGCTGGTCGAGATGATGGCGCGCGAGACGCGCCTGAAGATGGCGCTCGCCGAAGTCGAGAACGACTACGACTACATCCTGATCGACTGCCCGCCGGCCTTGAACCTGATGACGATCAACGGCTTCGTCGCCGCCGATTCGGTGATCATCCCGATGCAGTGCGAGTACTTCGCGCTCGAAGGCTTGGCCGAGTTGTCGACCACGCTGCGCAAGATCAAGAAGTGGCTCAACCCCAAGATCGAGATCGAGGGCGTGCTGCGCACGCTGTTCGAGCCGCAGCGGCTGCTGTCGGTGCAGGTGTCCGAACAGCTGAAAAAGCATTACGGCGACAAGGTGTACGACACCGTGATCCCGCGCAACGTCAGGTTGGCCGAGGCCCCGAGCTACGGCCGGCCGATCTTCGCCTACGACAAGTCGTCGCGCGGCGCCAAGGCCTACGCGGCGCTCGCCGCCGAGCTGGTGTCGCGCCTCGAACCCGCCGTCCAACCGCAATCCGACCCCGTCTGACCATGGCCAAACCCAAACTCAAAGGACTCGGCCGCGGCCTTGACGCGCTGTTCGGCGCCGCCGACGAGCAAGCTCCCGAAGACCGCCTGCAAACCCTGGCGGTGTCCGCCATCCGGCCCGGCAAGTACCAGCCGCGCAGCCACATGGACGAGGCGGCGTTGGCCGAGCTCGCCGACTCGATCCGCGCCCAGGGCATCATCCAGCCGGTGGTGGTGCGCGAGGTCGACCTCGGCCGCTATGAACTGATCGCCGGCGAGCGCCGCTGGCGCGCGTCGCAGCTGGCGGGCCTGGCCGAACTGCCGGCGGTGGTGCGCCAGGTGTCCGACGAGGCGGCGCTGGCGATGGCGCTGATCGAGAACATCCAGCGCCAGGAGCTCGACCCGCTCGAAGAGGCGCAGGGCCTCAAGCGCCTGATCGACGAATTCGGCCTCACCCACGACGCGACCGCGCAGGCGGTCGGCCGCTCGAGGAGCGCGGTGTCCAACCTGCTGCGCCTCTTGGCGCTGCCCGAGCCGGTGCAGCAGATGGTGCACCGGCGCGAGCTCGAGATGGGGCACGCGCGCGCGCTGCTGCCGCTGCCGGTGCTGCGGCAGGTCGAGCTCGCGCAGGAGATCGCCGACCGGGGCCTGTCGGTGCGCGAGGTGGAGGAGCGCGTCAAGCGCGAGCTGGCGCCGGCCGCGCCGCGCGAGACGCGGCCGGTCGATCCGGATATCGCGAGGTTGGCCGAGGAATTGTCCGAGCGCATCGGCGCGCGGGTGCAGATCCGTCACGGCCGGCGCGGTACCGGCCGGCTGTCGATCGACTACGGCTCGCTCGACGAGCTGGACAGTCTTTTGGGAAAACTGCAAGCAAAATCAAGCTAATGGCCTCAACGTCGTCATACCGCGAGGGTGGTCTGTCGGTTGACGTCATGAGCGGCGACAGCCTATAATCGCGTGCTTTTTGTGCATCGTCCGACATGATGAGTCCAGAGGTGAAGCGGGTCGTGCGCCTGCAAGTGGCCATGACCGTGGCCGCGACCGTGCTGGTCGCGCTCTTCGCGGGGCAGGACGCGGCGCTGTCCGCGCTCGCGGGCGGTGCCGTGGTGGTGATCCCCGCCCTGCTCTACGGGCGGGTGTCGGGCGCCCCGGGGAGGGCGGCTCCCGCAGTGCTGATGCGGGCGCACTACAAGGCCGAGGCCTACAAGTTCCTGCTGACTGTAGTCCTGATGGTGGTGGTGGGGGCGTTTTTCAAGAGTTTATCCATACCTGCGCTGGTCCTGGGCTATCTGTCCGCGGCGTCGGGTTACTGGTTCGGGCTTCTAATCAAAAATTGAGACAAAGCAATGGCAAGCAACGCTACTGAATACATCCAGCACCACCTAACCTTCTGGCAGTCCTCGCCGGGCGGCGGCTTCTGGTCGCTCAATATCGACACCTTCAGCGTGTCGCTGGTTCTCGGCTTCATCTTCGCCGGCGTGTTCGCCAAGGTCGCGCGCAGCGCGAGCCTGGAAAACCCGGGCCGCCTGCAGCTGTTCATCGAAACCGTGGTCGAGATGGTCGACACCCAGGTGCGCGACGTGTTTCACGGCAAGAGCAAGGTGATCGCGCCGCTCGCGCTGACGATCTTCTGCTGGATCTTCCTGATGAACTTCATGGACCTGCTGCCGGTCGACCTGATTCCGATGATCGCGCAGTGGGTGGGCTACACCTTCTTCGGTGCCGACCCGGCCCACGTCTACTTCCGCGTCGTGCCCTCGGCCGACGTGAACGCCACCTTCGCGATGTCGCTGTCGGTGCTGATCTGCATCATCGGCTTCTCGATCGGCGCCAAGGGCGTCGGCGGCTGGGGCAAGGAACTGCTGACCGCGCCGTTCCACGCGACCAACCCGATCCTGGCGGCCATCCTCGCGCCGATCAACTTCGCCTTCCAGCTCGTCGAGCTGGGCGCCAAGGGCATTTCGCTGTCGCTGCGTCTCTTCGGCAACATGTACGCCGGCGAGCTGATCTTCATCCTGATCGCGCTGCTGCCGTGGGGCGCGCAGTGGCTGCTCGGCGCGCCGTGGGCGATCTTCCACATCCTGGTGATCACCCTGCAGGCCTTCGTGTTCATGATGCTGACCATCGTGTACCTGAGCCTCGCGGTCGAAGCGCACTAACCCCGATTTCGCAGAACCCTTTTACCCAACCATCCTTGCTTACTTCTTAGGAGATTTAAATGGAAGCTCTCGTTTCTCAGATCCAGTCGATGACCGTTCTGGCAGTGGCTATCATCGTGGCTGTGGGCGCTATCGGTACCGCCATCGGTTTCGCCATCCTCGGCGGCAAGTTCCTCGAGTCCTCCGCTCGTCAGCCGGAAATGATCTCCGTCCTGCAAACCAAACTGTTCATCCTGGCCGGTCTGCTGGACGCGATCTCCATGATCGGTGTGGGTGTGGCCATGCTGCTGACCTTCAACAACCCGTTCCTGGGTGCTGCCCTGGCCGCCCTGAAAGCCGCTGCCTAATCATCGGGCAGTGACGGTTGTTGTAGTCACCACACTGGAGGAAAACAAGCGTGGAATTCAACGCGACACTACTGGGTCAGGCGATCACCTTCGCCATCCTGGTATGGTTCACCATGAAGTTTGTTTGGCCTCCGCTTACCAACATGATGGACGAGCGTGCCAAGCGCATCGCTGATGGCTTGGCCGCTGCAGAACGCGGCAAACAAGATCTGGAAGCCGCCGAAAAACGCGTAGCCGACGAGCTGCGCAAGGCCCGGGAGCAGTCGACCGAAATCGTGCTGTCGGCCGAGAAGCGCGCCAACCAGATCGTGGAAGAAGCGAAGGAGACCGCCCGCGCCGAAGGCGCCCGTCTCGTCGCCGACGCCAAGTCCGAGATCGAGCAGGAAGTCCTGCGCGCCAAGGAAGCCCTGCGCCAGCAGGTGTCGGCCCTGGCGGTCGCCGGTGCGGAGAAGATCCTGCGCCGCGAGATCGACTCGGCCAAGCACGCCGATCTGCTCGCCTCCATCAAAGCGGAGTTGTAATTAACTCATGGCAGAACTTACTACCGTAGCAAGGCCCTACGCCGAAGCGGTATACAGCCTCGCCAGCGAAGCCCAACGCCTCGACCAATGGTCCGAGGCGCTTCGCTGGCTGGCTGCCATGGTGCAAAACCCGGAAGTGGCCGAATACGCCGCTAATCCGAAACATACCGCCCAAGAGGTTGAGGCGCTGATGCTGGAAGTGCTCGGCGAGCGTGCCGACGGCGAAGTGAAGAACTTCGTCCGCACGCTGATCGAGAACAGCCGTCTGACGCTGCTGCCCCAAATCGCCCACCAGTTTGAACTGCTCAAGGCCCAGGCCGAAGGCGCGGTCGACGCCACCGTCGAGACCGCCTTCCCCCTGAGTGAGGAACAGAAGACCGAACTCGTCCAGACGCTTTCCAAGAAGTACGGCCGCGCCGTGCGTCTTGACGTGCGCGAGAACGCCGATCTGATCGGCGGAGTGCGGGTTCTGGTCGGTGACGATGTCATCGACGCTTCCGTTCGCGGCAAACTGCACGCCATGGCGGCAAGCCTCAAGAATTAGGAGAGATCATGCAGTTGAACCCCTCTGAGATCAGCGACCTGATCAAGGCCAAGATCCAGAACCTGGCCGAAGGCGCTGAAACCCGTACCAAAGGTACGGTGATTTCCGTGACCGACGGTATCGTTCGCATCCATGGCCTGGCAGACGTGATGCAGGGTGAAATGCTCGAATTCCCGGGCAACACCTTTGGCCTCGCGATGAACCTCGAGCGCGACTCCGTCGGCGCCGTGGTTCTGGGCGAGTACGAGCACATTTCCGAAGGCGACGAAGTCACCTGCACCGGCCGCATCCTCGAAGTGCCGGTCGGCCCGGAACTGGTCGGTCGCGTCGTGAACGCGCTCGGCCAACCGATCGACGGCAAGGGCCCGATCAACGCCTCGGCGACCTCGCCGGTGGAAAAGATCGCCCCGGGCGTGATCGCGCGTAAATCGGTCGACCAGCCGATGCAGACCGGCCTGAAGTCGATCGACTCGATGGTGCCGATCGGCCGCGGTCAGCGCGAACTGATCATCGGCGACCGCCAGACCGGCAAGACCGCCGTCGCGCTGGACGCGATCATCAACCAGAAGGGCACCGGCGTCATTTGTATCTACGTCGCCGTCGGCCAGAAGGCCTCGTCGATCGCCAACGTGGTGCGCAAGCTCGAAGAGCACGGCGCGATGGGTCACACCATCATCGTCGCCGCGACCGCTTCCGAAGCCGCCGCGCTGCAGTTCCTGGCGCCGTACGCCGGCTGCGCGATGGGCGAATACTTCCGCGACAACGGCGAAGACGCGCTGATCGTGTACGACGACCTGTCCAAGCAGGCCGTCGCCTACCGTCAGATCTCGCTGCTGCTGCGCCGTCCGCCGGGCCGCGAAGCCTACCCGGGCGACGTGTTCTACCTGCACTCGCGTCTCTTGGAGCGCGCCTCGCGCATCAACGAAGACGAAGTCGAGAAGCTGACCGGTGGCCGCGTCAAGGGCAAGACCGGTAGCCTGACCGCGCTGCCGATCATCGAAACCCAGGCCGGCGACGTGTCCGCCTTCGTGCCGACCAACGTGATCTCGATCACCGACGGCCAGATCTTCCTGGAAACCGACCTGTTCAACTCGGGCATCCGTCCGGCCATCAACGCCGGTATCTCGGTGTCCCGCGTCGGCGGCGCAGCCCAGACCAAGGTCATCAAGAAGCTCGGCGGCGGTATCCGTCTGGCGCTGGCCCAGTACCGTGAACTGGCCGCGTTCGCGCAGTTCGCGTCGGACCTCGACGAAGCGACCCGCAAGCAGCTGCGCCACGGCCAGGTCGTGACCGAGCTGATGAAGCAGAAGCAGTTCTCGACCCTGTCGACCGCCGAAATGGCGCTGACGCTGTGGTCGGTGAGCAAGGGCTGCTACGACGACGTGCCGGTCAAGAACGCGCTGGCGTTCGAAGCCGCCTTCCTCGCCTACGTGCGCGCCAACCACGGCGACCTGCTGAAGGCCGTCGACGCGTCGGGCGAACTGTCGGGCGACAACGAGAAGATCCTGACCTCGGCGATGCAATCGTTCAAGGCCGGCTACAGCTACAACTGAGCCTTTCGGTAAACGAAGCTAACTGAAAGGGTCAGGACATGGCAGTCGGTAAAGAGATTCTCACCAAGATCCGAAGCGTGCAGAACACGCAGAAGATCACGCGCGCGATGCAGATGGTGGCAACCTCCAAGATGCGCAAATCGCAAGAGCGTATGCGCGCTGCCCGTCCTTACGCCGAGAAGGTGCGCCACGTGATGGCGCACCTGGCTCAGGCCAATACGGACCTGGAGCATCCTCTGCTCGCCAAGCGCGACGTCATCAAGCGCGCCGGCGTCATCCTGATCACCTCGGACAAGGGCTTGTGCGGTGGACTGAACGTCAACACCCTCAAGCGCTTCTACACCAAGGTGCAGGAACTGACCGAAGCCGGCGTCGAAGTCGAAGTGTGCACCCTGGGCCAGAAGGGCCTGGCGGCCGCGCAGCGTACCGGCCTCGACGTGGTGACCAGCGCGATCCACCTGGGCGACGTGCCCAAGCTGGAAAAACTGATTGGCCCGCTTACAGTCCTGTTGAAGAAGTACGCCGATGGCGAACTGGACGCGGTTTACGTCGTGTATTCCCGCTTCATCAACACGATGAAGCAGGAGCCGGCGCTCGAACAGCTGCTCCCGCTGACCCCGGAACAGATGGTGGTCGAGCACTCGCACTCGTGGGATTACCTCTACGAGCCGAGCGCCGACGCCGTGATGGAATTCCTGGTGCGTCGCTACGTGGAGTCGGTGGTCTACCAGGCGTTGGCCGAGAACATGGCCTCCGAGCAGGCCGCTCGGATGGTGGCGATGAAAGCCGCCACCGACAACGCCGGGAATACGATCAAGCAGCTGCGTCTTGTGTACAACAAGGCGCGCCAGGCTGCGATCACCACCGAGCTGTCGGAAATCGTGGCCGGCGCCGCCGCGGTGTAAACCCGCCAAGCAGGCTGTAACGTATATTGTTTAGGAACCGATAATGAGCCAAGGCAAAATCGTACAAATCATCGGCCCGGTGGTCGACGTGGAGTTTCCGCGCGACGCCATGCCGAGGGTTTATGATGCCCTGAAACTGGTCGACGGTAGCCTCACCTTCGAAGTCCAGCAACTGCTGGGCGACGGCGTGGTGCGTACCATCGCCATGGGCAGCTCGGACGGTCTGAAGCGTGGCACGGACGTCGTGAACACCGGCGCACCGATCTCGGTGCCGGTCGGCGCCGCCACCCTCGGCCGCATCATGGACGTGCTGGGCAACCCGGTCGACGAGGCCGGCGAAGTCGCCACCGAGGAACGTCGCGCCATCCACCAGGCCGCACCGAAGTTCGACGAGCTGTCGTCCGCCACCGAGCTGCTGGAAACCGGCATCAAGGTGATCGACCTCCTGTGCCCGTTCGCCAAGGGCGGCAAGGTGGGTCTGTTCGGCGGCGCCGGCGTCGGCAAGACCGTGAACATGATGGAGCTCATCAACAACATCGCCAAGGCGCACTCGGGTCTGTCCGTGTTCGCCGGCGTGGGTGAGCGTACCCGTGAGGGCAACGACTTCTACCACGAGATGAAGGACTCCAACGTCCTCGACAAAGTGGCGATGGTCTACGGCCAGATGAACGAGCCGCCGGGCAACCGTCTGCGCGTCGCGCTGACCGGCCTGACGATGGCCGAGCACTTCCGCGACGAGAAGGACGCGTCGGGCAAGGGCCGCGACGTGCTGTTCTTCGTCGACAACATCTACCGCTACACGTTGGCCGGTACCGAAGTGTCCGCACTCTTGGGCCGTATGCCGTCGGCGGTGGGTTACCAGCCGACGCTGGCCGAGGAAATGGGCCGTCTGCAGGAGCGTATCACCTCCACCCGCACCGGTTCGATCACCTCGATCCAGGCCGTGTACGTCCCCGCGGACGACTTGACCGACCCGTCGCCGGCGACCACCTTCGCCCACCTGGACGCGACCGTCGTGTTGTCCCGTGACATCGCCTCGCTCGGTATCTACCCGGCGGTGGACCCGCTCGACTCGACTTCCCGCCAGCTCGACCCGCTGGTGGTCGGCGACGAGCACTACGCGGTCGCCCGCGGCGTGCAGACCACGCTGCAGAAGTACAAGGAACTGCGCGACATCATCGCGATCCTGGGCATGGACGAACTGTCGGAAGAAGACAAGCTCACCGTGTACCGCGCGCGTAAGATCCAGCGCTTCCTGTCGCAGCCCTTCCACGTGGCCGAAGTGTTTACCGGTTCGCCGGGCAAATACGTGTCGCTGAAGGACACCATCAAGGGCTTCAAGGCGATCATCTCCGGTGAATACGACCACCTGCCGGAACAAGCGTTCTACATGGTCGGTTCCATCGAAGAAGCCGTCGAGAAGGCCAAGACCCTTAACTAAGGAGAGGGCCCATGGCCAAGATGCGTGTGGAAGTGGTGAGTACCGAAGAGCAGATCTTCTCCGGTGAGGCCGAGTTCCTGGTCGCCCCGGCGGAAAACGGCGAAATCGGTATTTATCCGCGTCACGTGCCGCTCCTGACTCGCATCAAACCCGGCGTCCTGCGCGTGCAGGTGCCGGGCGAGGCGAAAGAGGTTCTGGTGGCGGTCTCCGGCGGCATGATGGAAGTGCAGCCGACCCTCATCACCGTGCTGGCCGACGTGGCCGTGCGCGGCGACGAGCTGGACGAGGCCCGGGCGCAGCAGGCCAAGAAGGACGCCGAAGAGGCGCTCAAGAAGGCCACCGACGACCGCGACACCGCCAACGCCCATGTGGCGCTGGCCGCCGCGATCGCCGAGCTGAAGACGCTCGAGTACCTGCGTCGACGCGCGCACTGAGTCGAATCGCGTATACTTCCAGGCTGCCCCCAGGGGCAGCCTTTTTCCATTTTCGACGCCGATTAAACGTTCATGGATCGTCTTTCCGTAGTCATTCTCGCCGCCGGCCGCGGCAAGCGCATGTATTCCGATCTGCCCAAGGTGCTGCACACCGTCGGCGGCAAGCCTATGCTCGCGCGCGTGCTCGACACCGCGCGCCGGCTCGAACCGGCGCAGCTGGTGGTCGTCTACGGCCACGGCGGCGAACAGGTGCGCGCCGCGCTGCCGGACGCCGACCTCGCCTGGGCCGAACAGGCCGAACAGCTGGGCACCGGCCACGCGCTCAAGTGCGCGCTGCCGCTGCTGCCCGATACCGGCAAGACGCTGGTGCTGTACGGCGACGTGCCGCTGATCGAGGCGCATGTGCTGGAGGAGCTCGCCGCGCTGGCCGGCGACGACGCGGCGCTGTTGACCGACGAGCTGGCGAACCCGTCCGGCTACGGCCGCATCGTGCGCGGCGCCAGCGGCGCGGTCGAGGCCATCGTCGAGGACAAGGACTGCGCGCCCGAGCAGAAGGCGATCCGCGAAATCAACACCGGCATGCTGGTGCTGCCGAACCGCCACCTCGGCCGCTGGTTGGCCGAGCTGAAGAACGGCAACGCCCAGGGCGAGTACTACCTGACCGACGTCGTCGAGCTGGCGGTGCGCGACGGCGTCAAGGTCCACGCGCTCAAGGTGCCGGCCTCGTGGCAGGCCGCCGGCGTCAACAACAAGGTGCAGTTGGCCGAGCTCGAGCGCGTGCTGCAGGCCAACCAGGCGCGCGCGCTGCTGGAAGCGGGCGTGCAGCTGCTCGACCCGGCGCGCATCGACATCCGCGGCACGCTGGCGCATGGCCGCGACGTGACGATAGACGTCAACTGCGTGTTCGAGGGCGAGGTCGTGCTCGGCGACAAGGTCAGCATCGGCGCCAACTGCGTGCTCAGGAACGTCCGGGTCGAAGCCGGCGCCAGGATCGCGCCGTTCTCGCATCTGGAAGACGCCGTGGTCGGCGCGAACAGCCGCGTCGGCCCGTACGCGCGGCTGCGCCCGGGCGCGAGGTTGGCCGAGGGCGTGCACATCGGCAACTTCGTCGAGGTCAAGAAGAGCGAGATCGGCCGCGGCAGCAAGGTCAACCACCTGAGCTACATCGGCGACGCGACGATCGGCGCCGGCAGCAATATCGGCGCCGGCACCGTGACCTGCAACTACGACGGCGTGAACAAGTTCCAGACCGCCATCGGCGACGATGTGTTCGTCGGTTCGGGCACGCTGCTGGTCGCGCCGGTCGCGGTCGAGGACGGCGCCACCATCGGCGCCGGCACCGTGCTGACCAAGACCGCGCCGGCCGGAGCGCTGACGGTGGCGCGCGCGCGCCAGGTCACCGTGTCCGGCTGGCAGCGTCCGGTCAAGCACAAGTAAGCGCAGCAAGGCTCGGCCAACCTTGGCCGGGCGGAAACTACAGATCATCATGATTCGGGGCGTGGCCCCGCAAGGTGGACATTATGTGTGGGATTGTCGGTGCGATCGCGTCGCGCAATGTGGTTCCGGTACTGGTCGACGGCCTCAAGCGCCTCGAGTACCGCGGTTACGATTCGGCCGGGGTGGCGGTGCTCGACGGCGAGACGGTGCGCCGCGTGCGCCGCGTCGGCCGCGTCGCCGAGATGGAGGGCGCGGCGGCGGCCGAGAGCCTCGCAGGTCAGGTCGGCATCGGCCACACGCGCTGGGCGACGCACGGCGGCGTGACCGAGCCGAACGCCCACCCGCACATCTCCTTCGGCGAGCTGGCGGTGGTGCACAACGGCATCATCGAAAACCACGAGGCGCAGCGCGAGCGCCTCAAGGGCCTCGGCTACACCTTCGAGTCGCAGACCGACACCGAGGTGATCGCCCACCTGGTCCACCACTATTTCAAGGCTTCGGGCGACCTGTTCGGCGCGGTGCGCGAGGCGACCGCCGAGCTGCACGGCGCCTACGCGATCGGCGTGATCGCGCAGGCGCGCCCCGACGAGCTGATCACCGCGCGCATGGGCTGCCCGCTGCTGATCGGCCTCGGCGACGGCGAGAATTTCATCGCCTCGGACGTGTCGGCCATCCTGTCGGCCACCCGCAAGGTGATCTTCCTCGAGGAGGGCGACGTCGCGCGCCTGACGCGCGACGCGGTCGAGATCCTCGACGGCAACGGCCAGCCGGCCGAGCGCGCCGTGCACCAGTCGGACGTGTCGCTCGCCTCGCTCGAGCTCGGCCCGTACGACCACTACATGCAGAAGGAAATCCACGAGCAGCCCAGGGCGCTGGCCGACACCATCGAGGCGGTGCTTGAGCTCGGCTTCGACGCCGCGCTGTTCGGCGAGAGCGCCGCGCAAAGGTTGGCCGAGGTCGAGGGCGTGCAGATCCTCGCCTGCGGCACCAGCTACTACGCCGGCCTGACCGCCAAGTACTGGATCGAGGCGATGACCGGCCTGCCGTGCAACGTCGAGATCGCCAGCGAATACCGCTACCGCGACGCGTGGGCGCATCCCAAGCACCTGATCGTCACCATCTCGCAGTCCGGCGAGACGCTCGACACCATGGAAGCGCTCAAGTACGCCCGCAGCCTTGGCCACGAGCATGCGCTGTCGATCTGCAACGTGCGCGAGTCGGCGATCCCGCGCGCGTCCGACCTGGTGTTCTACACCCGCGCCGGCGCCGAGATCGGCGTCGCGTCGACCAAGGCGTTCACCACCCAGCTGGTCGCGCTGTTCACGCTGGCCGCGACGCTGGCCAAGCTGCGCGGCCGCCTGTCGTTGGAGCGGGAAGCCGCGCTGCTCGAGGAATTGCGCGCGCTGCCGGGCAGCGTGCAACACGCGCTGAACCTCGAGCCGCAGATCCACGCGTGGGCGCAGGCCTTCGCCGCCAAGCACAACGCGCTGTTCCTCGGTCGCGGCCTGCACTACCCGATCGCGCTCGAGGGCGCGCTCAAGCTCAAGGAAATCACCTACATCCACGCCGAGGCCTATCCGGCCGGCGAGCTCAAGCACGGCCCGCTCGCGCTGGTCGACGAGGCGATGCCGGTGGTGGTGATCGCGCCGAACGACGCGCTGCTGGAAAAGGTGAAGTCGAACATGCAGGAAGTGCGCGCGCGCGGCGGCGAGCTGTTCGTGTTCGCCGACGCCGACAGCCATTTCACCGATTCGGAAGGCGTGCACGTGATCCGCACGCCGCGCCACGTCGGCATCCTGAGCCCGATCGTGCACGCGATCCCGGTGCAGTTGCTCGCCTACCACGCCGCGCTGGCACGCGGCACCGACGTCGACAAGCCGCGCAACCTCGCCAAATCGGTGACGGTGGAGTAAGCACGCGCGAGCGAACGCGGCTTGCCGCCGGGTTCGCTCGCCTTTAAAATGCGTCCCGTCGTCAGAAGCTGTTCACGATCTGCGTGCCGGGCCAGCCCTTCGGGGGCCGCGCCACAAAATCGTCAACCGCTGCTGCAGGAGATGGCATTCCTCCTCATAACCGCCCCGATCGGGCTGATGATGCCTATGGTATTCCCTGGCCGGGAAGCTATAGGCGCAGCCTTTTCTGCCGTTTTCCGTCCAGGGTCGTCGACACACGCAACACTGGACAACCATGACTTCTTCCAAACTCCCCGAGTCGATCGCCGTCTTGCCGTATCTGGGCAAGTGGGTCGTGCTCTCCGGCCTGGTGGCCGTGCTCGCCGGCACCGCGTCGGCTTTTTTCCTGTTCGCGCTCGAATGGGCCACGGCGACGCGGCTGGCGCACGCCTGGCTGATCTGGCTGTTGCCGCTGGCCGGCTTCGTCGTCGGGCTGGCGTATTGGTGGCTGGGGCGCGAGGTCGAGGCCGGCAACAATCTGCTGATCGACGAAATCCACGACCCGAAAAAAGTCATCCCCTTGCGGATGGCGCCCCTGGTGCTGATCGGCACGGTGGTGTCGCACCTGTTCGGCGCCTCGGCCGGCCGGGAAGGGGCGGCCGTGCAAATGGGCGGCGCCCTGGCCGACCAGCTGAACCATCTGTTGCCGCTGTCGTCCGAGGACCGGCGCATTTTGCTGATGAGCGGGATCGGCGCCGGCTTCGCGTCGGTATTCGGCACCCCGCTGGCCGGTGCGATTTTCGCCCTCGAGGTGCTGGCGATCGGACGCCTGCGCTACGATGCGATTTTGCCGTGCATGGTGGCGGCGATCGTCGCCGACCAGGTCGCTTCGCTGTGGGGAGTGCACCACAGCCATTACGCGATTCCTTTCATTCCCAAACTGGACAGCTGGGGCCTGTTCGCGTCGATTGTCGCCGGGGTGGCTTTCGGGCTGGTCGGCAAGCTGTTTGCCGACACCGTGCACTTCGTCGCGGCGCAGTTCAAACGGCGCGTCGTGTTTGCGCCGGCGCGGCCCCTGCTGGGCGGGGCGCTGCTCGTGCTGGCCGCCGTCGCTCTGCCGGCCGACCCCTATCTGGGGCTGGGTATCCCGACGATCGTGTCGTCCTTCGAGCAGCCGCTGCCGCCCTACGACTTCATCGGCAAGCTGGCGTTCACCGCGCTCACCCTCGGCTCCGGTTTCAAAGGCGGGGAGGTGACCCCGCTGTTCTACATCGGCGCGACGCTGGGCAATGCGCTTGCGCCGTTGTTGCAACTGCCGTTCCCGCTGCTGGCCGGCATGGGCTTCGTCGCGGTGTTCGCCGGCGCGGCCAATACGCCGCTGGCGTCCACGGTCATGGCCATCGAATTGTTCGGTCCGCAAATCGGCGTCTATGCCGGCCTGGCCTGCGTGGTCAGCTACTTGTGCTCGGGGCACACCGGGATTTACCGTGCGCAGCGGGTGGGGCAGGCCAAGCACCGCAAGTTGCCCGAGGGGATGCGTCTGTCCGAGTTGCCGGCCTGGCGCAAGGCGCTCGCCAAAACGCCCGCGCAGACGTCGATGAACAGCTCGCAGGAAACGCAACCATGACCCAGCTGTCGGCCTTGCGCCTTTATTTTCCGCAGTCCGCCAAGGCCAAGCCGGCGCGTTTTTGGCAGCGGCTCGTTGCGCCTAGCCTGGCGACTTACCTGCTACGCCATGCCCACCGGGCCGGCATCCGGCAGGCCGTCCTGCACAAGGTCTTTGCCGGCTATTTGCCGGGCGGGCAGGTGCAGCACTATGCGTCGGACACGCCGCCGGCACGCTTGCCGAACTGCCTTGAACTGATCGACGAGGAGGCGCGCCTGCAAGCCTTTCTCTGCGCCCATGCCGATCATCTGGCCGAGGTGAGGGCGGTGCTGCATCCCTGCGCCTCTCTGTTCTGAATACGCCCGCCGCGGCGCAGCGCGACCGGCGGCCGCGATAGCGCACCTTGCCGCCGCCGCCGCCCTTGCCTATAGTCGCAGCGTGGGAGATGGCATGCCTCCCTAACCGCCTTTACGGCTGATGATGCCTACACGCGATCCGTCGGGATCGGTGTAGGCATTTTCTTTATGTGCTTGCCGTCACGCCGTCCCGGGCGCCGCGTCGTCGAAGACCATCGCGAGCGCGACGGGCGGTTCGTCGGTTTGCCATCGGCCTGCTTTCTTCGCCGCCGCATGCTTGCCGGACCGCCGTTCAAGGCAGGAGGCCGCCATGGCTGCAGCAAGTGACTCGCATGTCCCGTGTTCACCGCAAGCGGTGGCGTTGTGCGGGCCCGGAGCCGACCGTGCGCTGAGCGGCAGGGGAATGCTGGACGACGGAAAAATCGACCGGCTGACGCCGTCCGCTGCCGAACTCGCCTTTCTGTGGTGGTTCATCCAAGGCAGCATCATGGACGCCGACGTGCGAAACGGCATGTTGCGCGCCTGGGGATTGTGCGAGCGTCATGCGCTGATCTGGCTGCGCGTCGAGGCGGCGTGGCGCCACGCTTATCTGCACGGGCCGGCGGTGTTCTACCGCGACCTGATGGAGCACGCCGAGCGTACCTTCGTGCGCTGGGGGAGGGTGTCGGTGCGCTGGTTGGCGCGTCGGCTGTGTACAGAAGGCGTCTGCCATCTGTGCGCGATGACGAGCGCGCCGCCGTCGACGGCGGATCGTCTCGATCCGCGGCTGCTATGCGGCCAGGACGCGGGTCCCTTGCGCGCGTTCATGCGCGAGACGGAGCCGGACTGGCGGCCCTTCGTGTGCGGCGTTTGCGCCGGCTCGTCCGGCCTGGCGCGCTGCCGCCGCCATCTGTGCGACGACCTCGCCCGTGCCGGAGCGGCGACGTTGCCGCGCCAGCGCGAGGCGGTCGAGACCGTGGCGGCGCGTCTGGCCCGTTATGACGCCTCGTTTCAATGGGAACTGAGAGGCAGCGACCGCCGCGAGGATCGCGCTGCCCTGATCTGCGCTGCCGGCTGGAGCGCCGGTTGGCGTGACCTGCTCGCTTTTTACGACGTCGAAATCCGGCAAGGAGTCCCGTCATGATCTCGCTCGACATTCCCGGCTTTGGCCAGGCCGACTTGCGGCATCTGGTGCTCGATTTCAACGGTACGCTCGCCTGCGACGGCGTTTTGCCGTCGCGGCTGAGGGCGCGCTTGGCCGATGCTCCCGGCGGTCTGACCGTCCACGTTCTGAGCGGCGACACCTTCGGACAGGCCGCCCGGCAGCTCGGCGACCTACCTTGTACCCTGTCCGTGCTCGGTGCCCACGGGCAGGCACAAGCCAAACGCGACTATGTGCTGCGGCTCGGGGCCGAGCAGACCGTTGCGATAGGCAATGGCCGCAACGACCGCCTGATGTTGTCCGCCGCAGCGCTCGGCATTGCCGTGCTCGGGCCGGAGGGCTGTGCGGCCCAGAGCGTGCAGGCGGCCGACCTGCTGGTGCGCGATATCGACGAAGCGTTCGCGCTGCTCGCGCATCCCTTGCGGCTCGTCGCCAGCTTGCGCGATTGACGGTAGCACCCGGTTGACGGGCAAGACCTTGTCTATCCGGATCGAAACGGGCCACGCGGTGGCTGTGCCCGCCAGCCGGCCGGAGCCGGGCGGCGCGGTTCGACCGTTGGTCCGCCTGAACGCCGATGAGCGGGGGAGGGACGATGCGACGGCGGGACACGCGGGCTAGTCGCCCGGCGGGGCGAGCGGAACGGACAGCCCCGAGCGCCAGGCCGGATCGCGGGCTCGACGCACGACGCGCGACGGCCTTCGTGCTTTTGCTCGGGACGGTCAGCCTGTTCGGCGACATGACTTACGAATCGGCGCGCAGCATCTCGGGCCCCTTCTTGGCCCTGCTCGGCGCCAGCGCCACCACCGTCGGCGTCGCTGCTGGTCTGGGCGAGCTGCTCGGCTACGCGCTTCGTCTGGTGTCGGGCAGTCTGGTCGACCGCACCCGTCGCTACTGGTCGATCGCCTTGACCGGCTACGCGCTCAACCTGCTGGCCGTGCCCTTGCTCGCATTGGCCGGAAGCTGGCAACTGGCCGTGGGCTTGCTGTTCATCGAGCGGGCCGGCCGGGCCATCCGCGTGTCGCCGCGCGACGCGATGCTGTCGTTTGCCGGCCGGCGCATGGGCAAGGGCTGGGGCTTCGCCCTGCACGAGGCGATGGATCAGGGCGGGGCGATGCTGGGTCCGTTGGCCGTCGCGGCGCTGCTGGCCTGGCGGCACGATTACCGGCTCGGCTTTGCGGTGCTGTTGTTGCCGGCGCTGCTGTCGCTCGGCGTGCTGCTGCTGGCGCGGGCCTTGTACCCTAACCCGGCCGCGCTCGAACCGGCCGGGCTGGCACTCGGGGCGCGCGGTTTCGACCGGGTCTACTGGCGTTACCTGATCGCCGCCGGCTGTATCGCCGCCGGTTTTGCCGATTACCCGCTGATTGCCTTCCACCTCGGCAAGAGCGGCGGCGTCGGCGGCGAGTGGATCGCGATGTTCTACGCGATCGCGATGGGCGTCGACGGCCTGGCCGCGTTGCTGCTCGGTTACGGCTACGACCGGCACGGGCTGAGCGTGCTGGTGCTGGCCGCCGTCCTGGCGATGCCGGTCGCCCCGCTGGTGTTCTGGGGCGGGTTCGGCGCCAGTCTGGCCGGCGCCATCCTGTGGGGGCTGGGGATGGGGGCCCAGGAGTCGATCATGAAGGCGACCATTGCCGCGATGTCGCCGGCGGAGCAGCGCGGCAGGGCCTTCGGGGTCTACCATCTGGCTTTCGGCGTCTTCTGGTTTGCCGGCAGCGCGCTGATGGGGTGGCTGTACGATGTCTCGCTGACGGCGCTGGTGGTGTTCTCGGTCGCGCTACAGGGCTTGGCCGCCGTGCAGTTGTTCACGCTGATCGGACCGATCGACCGTTACCTGCTGCCCGCTACCCCTCCGGACGGGCGCGCGTGAGCCGTCACGCGCTCGGTACGGCATCGTCCCGTCCAGGTTTTCTCCGATGGCGCCGTCGCCGCGCCTGCCGCTACGCTTGGGCGGCGCCGCGCTCCACGCGCGGCGCGCCTTTTACCGCCACTGACGCCCCCTTCGCATGGACACCAAGCTTCTCGAGGACTTCCTGTCGCTGGCCGAGACCGGCAGCTTCACCCGCTCGGCGCAGTTCCGCCACATGACGCAGCCGGCGTTTTCGCGCCGAATCCAGGCGCTGGAAGAATGGGTCGGCGCCGACCTGATCGACCGCACCGTCTACCCGCCGCGGCTGACCGTCGCCGGCGAGCTGTTCCGCGAGCACGCCGCGTCCATCGTCGAGGCGCTGCGCGCCGCGCGCGCTCAGGTGCGCGGCCAGACGCCGCTGCCGGCGGCCAGCCTCGCCTTCGCGCTGCCGCACGCGCTGGCGCTGTCCTTCTTCCCGAAGTGGCTGAGCCAGATCCGGCAGGGCTTCGGCGCGCTGCCTTGCCGGCTCGAAGCCGGCAACGTGCACGACGCGGTGCTGGCCTTCGTCGAGGGCGAGTGCGACCTGTTGCTGTGCTACCACCACCCGGCGCAGCCGGTCGAACTCGAACGTCGGCGCTACCCGGGCCTGGTGCTCGGCGTCGAGCGGCTGCTGCCGTTCTCGGCCTGCGACGGGGGCGGCGCGCCGCGCTACGCGCTGCCGGGCGAGCCGGGCCGGCCCTTGCCCTACCTCGGCTATTCGGCGGGCGCCTACCTCAGGCGGATCGCCGACCTGATCCTCGCTCGCTCGGCCGCGCCCTGCCACCTCGAGCAGTGCTACGAGAACGACATGGCGGAAGGGCTGAAGAACATGGTGCTCGAGGGCCATGGCGTCGCCTTCCTGCCCGAGAGCACGGTGGCGCGCGAGCTGGCGCAAGGTCAGCTCGCGCCGGCCGGCGACGCGGCCTGGGGCGAGGCGCTGGGCATTCACCTGTACCGCGACGCGCGGCGCGCGAAGCCGGCGCAGGACGCGCTGTGGGCTTTCCTGGCGGCGCGCTATCCGGCGGTTTGACGCAAAAAGACCCGCGCGACCCCGGTGAGGGGCGGCGCGGGCAAAGCGGAGGATGCTTTATCAGTGAGCCGGCAGCGGGCGCGGCTGGGTCAGGCTTTCGGGGCGCAGCGCCTCGGCCAGCGCCTCGGCCGACATCAGGCCGCGCTCGAGCACGATCTCGGCGACGCCGCGGCCGCTGGCGTGCGCCGCGGCGGCGATATCGGTCGCGTTCGCGTAGCCGATGTAGGGGTTCAGCGCGGTGACGATGCCGATCGAGCGCTCGATGCTCGCGCGCAGGTGGTCGCGGTTGGCGGTGATGCCGGACACGCAGCGGTCGGCGAGCACGCGGCAGCCCTGCGTCAGGTGGGCGACGCTCTTGAACAGGCTGTGCGCGATGATCGGCTCGAAGGCGTTCAGCTGCAGCTGGCCGGCCTCGGCGGCGAAGGTCACCGTCGTGTCGTTGCCGATCACCTCGAAGGCGATCTGGTTCACCACCTCGGGAATCACCGGGTTGACCTTGCCCGGCATGATCGACGAGCCGGCCTGCATCGGCGGCAGGTTGATCTCGCCGAAGCCGGCGCGCGGGCCGCTCGACAACAGGCGCAGGTCGTTGCAGGTCTTGGACAGCTTGACCGCGACGCGCTTGAGCACGCCCGACAGCTGCACGAAGGCGCCGCAGTCCTGCGTCGCCTCGACTAGGTTCGGCGCGGTCACCACCGGGATGCCGGTCAGGCCGGCGAGCAGGCGGCTGACGCGCGCGGCGTACTGGGGGTGGGTGTTGATGCCGGTGCCGATCGCGGTGGCGCCGAGGTTGATCTCGCAGATCAGCCGCGCGGCTTCCTTCAAGCGCTCCTCGTCCTCGGCCAACATCACCGCGTAGGTCGAGAACTCCTGGCCCAGCGTCATCGGCACCGCGTCCTGCAGCTGGGTGCGGCCCATCTTCAGCACGTCCTTGAATTCCTCGGCCTTGGCCTCGAAGGCGCGGCGCAGGTAGGCCATCGCGTCGACGAGGCGGAAGATGCCGGTGTAGGTCGCCAGCTTCAGCGCCGACGGGTAGACGTCGTTGGTGCTCTGGCCGAGGTTGACGTCCTCGTTCGGGTGCAGGTGCTGGTAGTCGCCCTTGGCGTGGCCCATCAGCTCGAGCGCGCGGTTGGCGATCACCTCGTTGGCGTTCATATTGGTCGAGGTGCCCGCGCCGCCCTGGATCACGTCGACGACGAACTGGTCGTGCAGGCGGCCGGCGCGGATCTCCTCGCAGGCGCGGCCGATCGCGGCGGCCTTGCCCGCGTCGAGCAGGCCGAGCTGGTGGTTGGCCTCGGCCGCCGCGTGCTTGATCGCGGCCAGCGCGTCGACGAGGTCGGGGTAGGCCGAGATCGGCGTGCCGGTGATCGGGAAGTTCTCGAGCGCGCGCAGCGTGTGCACGCCGTAGTAGGCGGAGGCGGGGACGTCGCGGTCGCCCAGGAGGTCGTGTTCGCGTCGGGTCTGCATGGCGGGGGCTTTCCTTCGGGGGCTTCGCCGACGTGGCGAAGCGATGCCGCCACTGTAGGGCCGCCGCCCCGTCCCTTGCCAATGCCGATTCCTCATCGCCCCATGCCGGCCGGACATGCCCCGGCCGTTGCCGGGCCGCCGGCTCGGCAACGAAGCCGGCGACAGCGGCTCAGGCCGGCGCCGACAGCAGGTCGGAGATCGCCTTCCGCAGCCAGCGGTTGCCCGGGTCGTGGTGGAAGCGCTCGTGCCAGTGCTGCTTGACCGCGTAGTCGGGCAATTCGAACGGCACCGGAAACGCCTTGAAGCGGCCGCGCCCCTCGAGCACCTCGGCCAACCTTTCCGGAATCGTCACCAGCATGTCGGTCTGCTCGACCACGAAAGCGACGCCCAGGTAGTTCGGCACCCTCAGCGCGATGCGGCGCGCGATGCCCTGGCGCGCGATCTCGCGCTCGAGGATCAGGTGGCCGGTGCCGGAGGAGGTGACGACCGCGTGCTCCTCGGCCTCGAATTGTGCGAGCGTCAGCGCGTCGCGGATGCGCGGGTGGTCGGCGCCGGCCACGCACACGTAGCGCTGGCGGAACAGCGCCTGCTGGTAGAAGCCGGCTTCCAGCTGCGGCATGAAGCCGAGCGCGAGGTCGGCCTCGCCCGATTCGAGCAGGCGCGCGGTGTCGGCCGACAGCGGCACGACGTCGATGTGCACGCCCGGCGAAGTCTTTCTCAGGTAAGTCGACAGCCTCGGCAGCAGCACCAGCTGGCTGATGTCGGTCATGCTGATGGTGAAGGTGCGCTCGGACCTCGCCGGGTCGAACTCGACGCGGTGGCCGAACACCGCGTTCGCCGCGTCGAGCGCCGCGCGCACCGGCTGTTCGAGCGCGCGCGCCATCGGCGTCGGCGCCATCGCGTTCGAGATGCGCACGAACAGCGGGTCGTCGAAGTGCTCGCGCAGCTTCGCGAGCGCGATGCTGACGGTCGGCTGGCCGACGCCGAGGTTCTCGGCCGCGCGCGTCACGCTGCGCGTCTTGTAGATCTCGTCGAACACCTGCAGCAGCCGGATATCGGGCGTCAGCATCGCCGCGTTCTCCATTCAATTTATGAATGATATGGATTGATACCATTGAATGGACCGAATGTCGACGCGGGTCTACATTTTCATCACCACCACGGGCCGCCATCCCCTTGAGCCGATTCGGTTTTTCGGCCGGGGCACGAGATGGCCTTGCACAGTCAGGAGATGAACATGCTGGAACTCGGCCGACTCGACGATCTGCCGCTGGACTACCGCGACGCGCTTTGCGCGCAGAACCTGGTGCCGCTGTGGCCCAGCCTGCGCGCGGTGCTGCCGCCGGGCAAGCCCATGCCGCGCACCCGCCCGACGCACTGGAGCTACGAGGCGCTGCGCCCGCTCTTGATGCAGGCCGGCGAGCTGACCCCGATAGCCAAGGCCGAGCGCCGCGTGCTGGTGCTCGCCAACCCGGGCCACGGCCTCGAGAAGATGCAGGCGAGCGCGGCGATCTACCTGGGCATGCAGCTCTTGCTGCCCGGCGAAGTCGCGCCGGCGCACCGCCACACGCCGAACGCCGTGCGGCTGATCGTCGAGGGCGAGGGCGCCTACTCGACCGTCGACGGCGAGAAATGCGAAATGCGCCGCGGCGACCTGATCCTGACGCCGACCGGCCTGTGGCACGAACACGGCCACGAGGGCGACGCGCCGGTGGTGTGGCTCGACGTGCTCGACCTGCCGCTGGTGTATTACATGGAGGCGTCCTACGTCGAGGAGGGCGAGCTGCAGAGCGTCGCCGGCGACGGCGGCGCGCGCGCCTACGCGCGCGGCGGCGTGGTGCCGAGCCCGCTGTTCGAGCGCCGCGACGCGCGCTACCCGATGCTGCACTACCCGTGGGCCGAGGTGCGCGTCGCGCTCGAAACCTTGGCCGAGGCCGAGCCGGGCCTCGACGCGGTGCAGGTGGCCTATATCAACCCGGAAAACGGCGGCGACTGCGAAAACATCCTCGGTTTCTTCGCGCTGATGCTGCGTCCGGGCGAGACCCTCGCGCTGCCGGCCCGTTCGCCCGCGGCGGTGTTCCACCTGATCGAAGGCGCCGCCACGGCCGAGATCGACGGTCAGACCTTGACGTTGGCCGAGGCCGACACCTGCTGCGCGCCGGGTTTTGCGCGCGTCACGCTCAGCAACGGTTCGGCGACCGAGCCGGCCTTCCTGTTCATCGCCGACGAGAGCCCGCTGCACAAAAAGCTCGGCGTCTACGAAGTGCGCCCTTGAGCCGGCGCTAACGACTCCCTCCTTTCCCGACGACGGGCCGATGCCCGAGCCCCGCGCTGACCCTGGCGGTCCGCGCGCAGGCGGAGCCTTGCCCGTCGTCGCGGGGGGAGACCTCAGACAGAGGAGAACGACATGCCCCCCAAACTTCCCGTGATCGTCGCCGGCGGCGGCATCGGCGGCCTCGCCGCCGCACTGGCGCTGGTGCGCCAAGGCTTTTCCGTCAAGGTGCTCGAACAGGCGCCGCAGATCGGCGAGATCGGCGCCGGCATCCAGCTCGGCCCGAACGCCTTCCACGCTTTCGACGCGCTCGGCGTCGGCGACAAGGCGCGCGGCCGCGCCGTCTACACCGACGAGATGGTGATGCACGACGCGCTCGACGAGACGCTGGTCGGCCGCATCCCGACCGGCGAGGCGTTCCGCAAGCGCTTCGGCAACCCGTACGCGGTGATCCACCGCGTCGACGTTCACCTGTCGCTGCTCGAAGGCGCCGAGGAGACCGGCCGCGTCGAATTCCTGACCGGCACCCACGTCGAGCGCGTCGAGCAGGACGAGGCCGGCGTCACCGTCTACGACCGCGCCGGCAACGCGCACCGCGGCGTCGCGCTGATCGGCGCCGACGGCGTCAAGTCGGTGGTGCGCGCGCAGTACGTCGGCGATCCGCCGCGCGTGTCCGGCCATGTCGTCTACCGCGCGGTGGTCGACAGGAAGGACTTCCCGCAAGACCTGCAGTGGAACGCCGCCAGCATCTGGGTCGGCCCGAACTGTCACCTGGTGCACTACCCGCTGCGCGGCGGCGAGCAGTACAACGTCGTCGTCACCTTCCACAGCCGCGACCAGGAGGAATGGGGTGTCACCGAGGGCAGCCCGGAGGAGGTGCAAAGCTACTTCCAGGGCATCTGCCCGAAGGCGCGCCAGCTGATCGATCTGCCCAAGAGCTGGAAGCGCTGGGCGACCGCCGACCGCGAACCGATCGCCACCTGGACCTTCGGCCGCGTCGCGCTCTTGGGCGACGCCGCCCACCCGACGCTGCAATACCTCGCGCAGGGCGCGTGCATGGCGCTCGAGGACGCGGTGACGCTGGGCGAGGCGGTGCGCGTCAACGGCAACGACTTCGCCAAGGCCTTCGCGCTCTACCAGGCGTCCCGCGTCGCCCGCACCGCGCGCATCGTGCTGTCGGCGCGCGAGATGGGCCGCATCTTCCACGCCAAGGGCGTCGAGCGCCTGGTGCGCAACGAGTTGTGGAAGGGCCGCAGCCCGGAACGCTTCTACGACGCGATGGAATGGCTGTACGGCTGGAACGCCGACAACTGCCTGGCGCGCGACTGAGGGGCCGAACCGTGATGAAGCTGTACAACTTCTTCCGCAGCGGCACCTCGCACCGGCTGCGCATCGCGCTGAACCTCAAGGGACTGGACTACGACTACGTCGCGGTCGACCTGCGGCGCGACGAGCATCTGGGGGAGGCGTTCAGGGCGCTGAACCCGCAGGGCCTGGTGCCGGCGCTGGTCGACGGCGAGCAGGTGCTGATCCAGTCGCCGGCCATCGTCGAGTGGCTGGAGGAGCGCCACCCGGCGCCGCCGCTGCTGCCGGCCGATGCGGCCGGCCGGGCCCGCGTGCGTGCGCTCGCGGCGCTCATCGGCTGCGACATCCACCCGCTCAACAACCGCCGCGTGCTCGAGTACCTGCGCCACACGCTCGGCCACGACGAGGCGGCCGTCGCCGCCTGGTGCCGCACCTGGATAGCGGCCGGCTTCGCCGCGCTCGAGGCGCTCCTGGCCGCCGATCCCGCGCGCGGCGACTTCTGCCACGGCGACGCGCCGACCTTGGCCGACGTCTACCTGGTGCCACAGGTCGAGAGCGCGCGCCGCTTCGGCGTCGACCTCGCGCCTTATCCGAACATCGTCGCCGTCGACGCGGCCTGCGCCGCGCTGCCGGCCTTCGCCCGCGCCGCGCCGGCCGTCCAGCCCGACGCGGCGTAAGGCTCGGCCAACCCCTTATCCGATTCTCCCCGAGGTGAAACCATGAGCTACCTGTTCCCCCCCGTCGCCACCGTCGGCCTGACGGTCGCCGGCACCGCCGACCAGTTCCCGGTGCGCCGCGTCTACTGCGTCGGCCGCAACTACGCCGCCCACGCGCGCGAGATGGGCTTCGACCCTGACCGCGAGCCGCCGTTCTTCTTCTGCAAGCCGAACGATCCGGAATCGATCGTGCCGGTGCCGGCGGGCGAGGCGGTGACGATTCCGTACCCGGCCCAGACCAGCAACTACCACTACGAGATCGAGCTGGTGGTCGCGATCGGCAAGGGCGGCCGCGATATCCCGGTCGAACAAGCCGCCGGGCACATCTTCGGCTACGCGGTCGGCCTCGACATGACCCGCCGCGACCTGCAGATGACGATGCGCGAAATGGGTCGCCCGTGGGAAATCGGCAAGGCCTTCGACTACTCGGCGCCGGTCGGCGTGCTGCACCCGCTCTCGCAGACCGGCGAAATCAACGCCGGGGCGATCGAGCTGACCGTCGACGGCGAAACCCGCCAGAACAGCGACCTGACCCACCTGATCTGGTCGGTGTCCGAGGTGATCGCCAAGCTGTCGACGCTGTTCGAGCTGCAGCCGGGCGACCTGATCTTCACCGGCACGCCCGAGGGCGTCGGCGCGGTGAAGGTGGGCGAGCGCATGGTCGCGCGCATCGACGGCCTGAGCCCGATCACGGTCGACGTCGTTTAAGGACGCGCCCGAGGCGCGTCGTGAACCGGAGCGGCGGCAATAATAAAACCAGCCGCCGTCCGTCTCGGGCCTTGCGTCCGCCCCAGAGGAGAAACAGATGGACCTGAATACCCGCGTCGACGTGCAGCGCTACATCGACGACCACCCGTTTTCGCGCTTCCAGAAAACCATCCTGCTGCTGTGCTTCCTGGTCGTGCTGGTCGACGGCTTCGACACCGCCTACATCGGCTTCATCGCGCCGGCGATCCGCGACGAATGGGGGCTCAGCTCCGCGGCGCTCGCGCCGCTGTTCGGCGCCGGCCTGTTCGGCCTGATGGCCGGCGCGCTGGTGTTCGGCCCGTTGGCCGACCGCGTCGGCCGCAAGAAGGTGCTGCTGTGCTCGGTGCTCTTCTTCGGCCTGGCCAGCCTCGCCTCGGCCTTCAGCACCGACCTGACGACGCTGGTCGCGCTGCGCTTCCTGACCGGCGTCGGCCTCGGCGGCGCGATGCCGACCGCGATCACGCTGACCTCGGAATACTGCCCGCAGGCGCGCCGCTCGCAGCTCGTCACGCTGATGTTCTGCGGCTTCACCGTCGGCTCGGCGCTCGGCGGCCTGTTGTCGGTGCAGATCCTGCCCTACGTCGGCTGGCGCGGCGTGCTGGTGGTGGGCGGCGTGCTGCCGCTGCTGCTGGCGGTTTTCCTGAAGGTCTACCTGGCCGAGTCGCTGCGCTTTCTGGTGCTGCGCAACGGCTCGCCCGAAACGGTACGGCGCATCGTCGAGAAGATGGGCGCCGGCCGCGGCGGCGCCGTGCCCGAGTTCGTCGTCGGCGGGCTCGAGCACAAGGTCGCCTCGCCGGTGCGCGAGCTGTTCCACGGCAAGCTGGCCGCCGGTACGCTGCTGATCTGGTGCAGCTTCTTCATGAGCCTGTTGATCATCTACCTGTTGTCGAGCTGGCTGCCCATCCTGCTCAACTCCGCCGGCATCGGCCTCGGCCGCGCGTCGGTGGTGACCGCGATGTTCCAGGTCGGCGGCACGATAGGCGCCATCCTGCTCGGCCGGCTGATGGACCGCTTCGGCTCGGCGCGCACGCTGTCGCTGTCCTACGTGCTCGGCGCCGCCTTCGTCGCGCTGTGCAGCGCCAGCACCGGCCAGTTCGCGCTGTTGACGTTCGCGGTGTTCGGCATCGGCTTTTGCATCAGCGGCGGCCAGGTCGGCGCCAACGCGATGGTCGCGGCCTTCTACCAGACCGGCAACCGCGCGACCGGCGTGAGCTGGGCCAACGCGGTCGGCCGCTGCGGCTCGGTGCTCGGCTCGATGGCGGGCGGCTGGCTGCTGTCGATGCAGATCGCGATCGACCGCATCCTGCTGCTGCTGGCGCTGCCGGCGCTGCTCGCGGCGCTGGGCCTGCTGCTGCTCGGCCTCGTCAAGCGGCGCATCGACCGCCAGGACGCCGTCGCCGCGACCGAGGCCGTCGCGCACTGACGCCTTCCCCGCCCCGCCTTTCCCCTGTCCGTCGCGGCGCCGCCGCCCTCGGCCAACGTCGGCCGAGGGGGCAGGGCGGGGTGCGGCCCGAAAAGACAAGCTATACGGGAGATACCCATGAAAGCAGGCTACGCGGCGCTGCGCTAGCTACCGCCGGGCGGCTGCCCGCCCGCGAGCCGCCGCGCGACGGCCTTCTCGCCCTCGATCAGGAGGTAGACCGCCAGCGCGGCGGCGCCGGCTCGCGCCCAGTCGGCGCCGTCGAGCGCGACGGTGCCGAACAGGGCCTGCATCGCCGGCAGGTAGGTGAAGGCCAGTTGCAAGAGCGCGAGCACGCCGCAGGCGAGCAGCGCGGCGCGGTTGCCGGCGAGGTGGGCGAGCGAGGCCGGATTCGGGCCGTAGCGCCGGCTGTTGAACAGGTAGGCGATCTCGATCGCGACCATCGCGTTGACCGCCAGCGTGCCGGCGTAGGCGTGGCCGGCGCGCCCGAGCGCGTCGAGGTAGAAGCCGAACGGCAACGCGACCATCAGCGCGCCGACGAAGACGAGGCGCCAGACGAACAGCCGGTCGCCGAGCCCCTCGTCGGGCGGGCGCGGCGCGCGGCGCATCACGTCGTCCTCGGGCGCTTCGAAGGCCAGTGCCAGCGCCAGCGTGACGGCGGTGACCATGTTGATCCACAGGATCTGCAGCGGCGAGATCGGCAGCGGCAGGCCGGCGACGACCGCCGCGACGACGATCGCGGCCTGGCCGACGTTGGTCGGCAGGATGAACAGCACCGCCTTGCGGATGTTGTCGTAGACGGCGCGCCCCTCGGCGACCGCGTGCGCCAGCGTCGCGAAGTTGTCGTCGGTGATGACCATCGCCGACGCTTCCTTGGCCGCCTCGGTGCCCTTGCCGCCCATCGCGACGCCGATGTCGGCCGACTTCAGCGCCGGCGCGTCGTTGACGCCGTCGCCGGTCATCGCGATGACCTCGCCGTTCGCGCGCAGCGCGGCGACGAGGCCGAGCTTGTGCTCGGGGCTGGCGCGCGCGAACACGTCGACGTCGCGCACCGCCGCGCGCAGCGCGGCCGCGTCCATCCGGTCGAGCTCGGGGCCGGACAGCGCGCGCCGCCCGTCGCCGATGCCGAGCCGCAGGCCGATCGCCGCGGCGGTCGCCGCGTGGTCGCCGGTGATCATCTTGACGCGGATGCCGGCCTCGCGGCAGCGCGCGACCGCGTCGGCCGCCTCGTCGCGCGGCGGGTCGATCAGGCCGACCAGGCCCAGCAGCGTCAACCCGGCGACGTCGTCGTATGTCAGCGCAGCGTCGTCGTCGACCTCGCGCCGCGCCAGCGCCAGCACCCGGTAGCCGTCGCGCGCCATCGCGTCGGCGCGCGCCAGCCACGCGGCCTCGTCCAGCGGTCTTTCGCCGGCGGCGCCCAGTTCGCGCGAGGCGCGCGCGAGCACCGTTTCGGGCGCGCCCTTGACCAGGATCAGCCGGTGGCCGAGGTGGTCGTGGTGCAGCGTCGCCATCAGTCGCATCGCCGCGTCGAAGGGCTGCGCGTCGACGCGCGGCCAGCGCCGCGCCAGCGTCTCGACCGGCTGCGCCGCCTTGTGCGCCAGCGTCACCAGCGCCGCCTCGGTCGGATCGCCGAAGGCTTGCCAGCCGTGCGCGTCGTCGTGCGCGAGCCGGGCGTCGTTGCACAGCGAGGCCACCGTCAGCAGCGCATCCAGCTCCGGGCGCTCGCCCCAGGCGAGCGGCACCGTGCCGTCGTCGCGCCGCCAGCACAGCCCGCCATCCGGCGCGTAGCCGCTGCCGCTGACCTCGACGTCGAGGTCGGCGAGCCGGACGCGGCCGGCGGTCATCTCGTTGCGCGTCAGCGTGCCGGTCTTGTCGGTACAGATCACGGTGACCGAGCCCAGCGTCTCGACCGCCGGCAGGCGGCGCACGATCGCGCGGTGGCGCGCCATCCGCTCGACGCCGATCGCCAGCACGATGGTGACGATGGCCGGCAGGCCCTCGGGAATGGCGGCGACGGCGAGGCTGACGCCGGCGAGGAACATGGTCCGCCAGCCTTCGCCGTGCCAGAGCGTGCCCAGCGCGACGGTCAGCGCGGCGACGGTCAGGATGGCGCAGGTCAGCGTGCGGGTGAAGCGCTCGAGCCGCCGCGTCAGCGGCGTGTCGTGGCGCGGGATGGTCGCGAGCATCCGGTTGATGCGGCCCAGCTCGGTGTCCTCGCCGGTGGCGACGACGAGGCCGCGGGCCTGGCCGGCGCAGACCAGCGTGCCGGCGTAGGCCATCGCGCGGCGCTCGGCGAGCGGCGTGTCGGCCGGCTGCGCGTCGCCGCCCTTGTCGACCGGCAGCGATTCGCCGGTCAGCGCCGCCTCGTCGACGCGCAACGCGCGCGCGCGCACCAGCCTGAGGTCGGCCGGCACCTTGTCGCCGGCGTCCAGCAGCACGATGTCGCCGGGTACCAGCGCCGCGGCGTCGATCTCGTGCCGCTCGCCGTCGCGCATCACGGTCGCGCGCGGCGACAGCATCGCGCGGATCGCGGCGAGCGCGCGGACGGCGCGGCCTTCCTGCAGACAGCCTATGGTCGCGTTGATCAACACCACGCCGAGGATCACCGCGCTGTCGACGACGTCGCCCATCAGCAGCGTCACCGCGCCCGCGACGAGCAGCACGTAGATCAACAGGTTGTCGAGCTGGCGCAGGAAACGGCGCAGCACGCTCTCGGGCGGCGGGGCCGGCAGCGCGTTCGGGCCGTGGCGCGCGAGCCGCGCGGCCGCCTCGTCGCGGGAAAGGCCGTGTTCTCCGCTGCGCAGCGCGTCGAGTGCATCCTGGCCGGGCAGCGCGTGCCACGGGGGCGGGGGAGAGGGCGGTTCTCGCATCGGGGCGTCCTGCGTGAGGGGGCCCGGTGCGGGCCCGCCCCTTCAGTGTGGCGGCGCGGCGCGCGCCGCGGCTTGATCCGGCGCAAGCCGGGCCGGCTTTAGCGCGGCTCGGCCAGCTCGGCCAGCACCAGCTCGGCGACGCACGCGCCCGAGGCCGGATTCTGGCCGGTGACCACGCGCCGGTCGGCGACGGCGAACGGCGCCCACGGCGCGTCGGCCTTGAGGTAGCGCGCGCCGCGCGCGACGAGCGCGTCCTCGGTCAGGAAGGGCACGTGGCGATCGAGCTCGGCCAACCTTTCTTCCTCGTTCGAAAAACCGGTGACGCGCTTGTCGCGGATCAGCAGGCTGCCGTCCGACAGCGCGATGTTGAGCAGGCCCGCCACGCCGTGGCAGACCGCCGCCACGACGCCGCCGTTCTCGTAGATGCGCCGTCCGATCGCCTGCAGCCTGGCGTCGTCGGGAAAGTCCCAGATCACGCCGTGGCCGCCGGCGTAGTAGATCGCCGCGTAGGCGTCGGCGTCGACCTCGTCGGGGTGCAGCGTCGCGCCGAGCCGCGCCATGAAGCCCTTGTCCTGGTACCAGCGCCAGTCGTCTTCGTCGGCCATCGCCAGGCTGTGCGGGTCGATCGGCGTGTAGCCGCCCTGCGGGCTGACGTAGTCGACGCGGTAGCCGGCGGCCGTCACGCGCGCGACGAAGTGTACCGCCTCGCCCAGCCACAGGCCGGTCGCGCGGTTCAGATCCGGGTATTTGGCC
Organism: Crenobacter luteus; assembly: GCF_004345725.1. GTDB lineage: Bacteria > Pseudomonadota > Gammaproteobacteria > Burkholderiales > Chromobacteriaceae > Crenobacter > Crenobacter luteus. The sequence goes on from NZ_SLXG01000007.1 coordinate 43,570, forward strand.
ACGCTGGTCAGTACGATCAGAATCTTCTTGTCCATGGGGGCTCCTTCGATGGGGGGAGGCGGGCCGGGGCGCCGTCGCCGGGGGGCAAACGGGCCGTCCGCGGCTCCTGGCCGGCAGCGTCGCAAAGGGCGCCGCCGCGCGAGGCTTTCCTCGCGCAGGGGGGCGGGCATGACGACGGACGATGGGGCGGGGACGGCGCGCCGTGGCTGCTTCAGTCTAGACGACGGCCATGTCGATGACTTGACAGCCGGATCGCGCGGAACCAGAACGGCAGAAAGGGGGACAGACGGGAAGCGGGGCAACTTGTTTTCGATCAAGGCCGGCGTGGTGGCGATCGGGGACGATGCTGCGCTGGCCGTTCGTGGCGTCAATCCGCGCCCCAAGGAGAACACGATGTTGAAAAACCTGTTGCTGGTACTCGACGCCGGCCCCATCGCCGAGCAGGCAAGGGAGCTGGCGCTCTCGCTCGCGCAAACCCACGGCGCCGGACTGACGGCGTTGTCGCTGATCGACACCGCGCCCTTGCACGCCGGAGAGGCCGCACCGGCCGGCGGCTCGGCCTTTCTCGAGGCGCGCAACGCGAAATGGGAGGCCGAATGGCTGGAGGGCGCCCGCGAGCGCATCGTGCACATGCGCGAAGCCGCCGCCGCCGCCGGCGTCACCGTCTCCAGCGTGTTGGCCGAGGACGACCAGCCGGACGTCGCGCTGCTGAACCAGGCGCGAATGCACGACCTGGTCGTCGCAAGTTCGGACTGCCATCTGGGCGCCGAGAGCCGCCCGCACGACACCCACTGGCTGAGCCGCTACCTCGCCGACGCGCCGCGACCGCTGTTGCTGCTGACGCCGGCCTACCGGCCGCAGGCCGCCGACGCCGGGTTCGTCGTGCTCGCCTACGACGGCAGCACGAGCGCGGCGCGCGCCCTGCAGCAGTTCGCCTTCCTCGGTGTCGGCCACGAGCGGCCGCGCAAGGTCGTGGCCATCCACCCGGATGCCGCCGAGGCCGGGCGTCTCGCCGACGAGGGGGCGGCCTATCTGGCCAGCCACGGCCTGCCGGCGCAGCCGGTGCCGATCGCCAGCGCCGCCCGTCCCCGGCAACTGCTGTTGGCCGAGCTCGACAGCCAGCACGCGAGCCTGCTGGTGATGGGCACCTTCGGCCACCGCAGCTGGCTCGACCGCCTGTTCGGTGCGGCGACCGAGACGATGATCGCGCGTTGTACCTGCCCGGTGCTGCTCTGCCATTGAGCGCCGATGCGCGGGCGGCCGCGCGGAATCTTGCCCATACTGGCAGGAACATGCCGGCCGCTGCCTCGGGAGCGCGGTCCACGGTCCGTTTACGGCTGCACGCACGCCCTGGCCGCCGTCCACTTTCCGGCGCGGCCGCGCAAAGCGTTGCCGGCCGTCGCTGGCGCGAGCGTTTTTTGTTGGGGCGACGCCGCCTGATGCGGCATGCGAGCTGCCCCGTCCCGTTCTGTCATTAGCCGCCAAAAAAAGCGCGCGGCGGCGGAGCCGCGCGCGGGAGACGGAAGATGCACGCCACACCCGCAGTCCATCCTCCGCTTGCCGCATGGGTCCGGTTCGCCTGGCTGCTGCCGGCCTTGCTGTTCGCGCTGGCCTTGGGCAACGGGCGCTGGCCGCTGGGCGTCGAATTCGCCTGGGTGGCGGCGCTCGACGTTGCCGTCGCCTTCCATATCGATGGGCTCTCCCGCCTGTTCGTGCTGCTGATCACCGGCATCGGCGCTCTGGTGCTGTTCTACGCACCGGCCTATCTCGCCGGCGACCCGCGGCTCGCGTCGCTGGTCCGGCTGCTGCTGGCCTTCATGGCCGCGATGCTCGGCGCCGTGTGCGCCGACGATCTCGTGCTGCTGTTCCTGTTCTGGGAGGCGACCAGCGTGCTGTCCTTCCTGCTGGTCGGCTTCGACCACGAGAAGCCGGCCAGCCGCGAGGCTGCCCGGCAGGCGCTGCTCGTCACCGGCGGCGGCGGGCTGGTGCTGCTGGCCGGTCTGCTGCTCTTGCTTGAGGCCGCTCCGGGGCTGCGCCTGTCGACCTTGTCGTCGCTCGATGCGGCGACGGTCGGCCAACCCTTGTTTGCGGCCGGCGTGGCGCTGGTGCTGGTTGGGGCGATGAGCAAGTCGGCGCAATTTCCGTTCCACTTCTGGCTGCCCGGCGCGATGAGCGCGCCGACGCCGGTGTCGGCGTATCTGCATTCGGCGACCATGGTCAAGCTGGGCGTCTACCTGCTGGCGCGTTTCGACCCGGCGCTGAGCGGCGTCTTGTCGTGGTGGGCCGATGCGCTGGTCGCCATCGGCACGCTGACGGCCGTCTGGGCGGCGGTGCTGAGCCTGCGCGAGCGCGACCTCAAACGCATCCTGGCCTGGTCGACCGTGTCGGCATTGGGCACGCTGACCTTGCTGATCGGCCTGCCGAACGAATGGGGCGCGCTGGCTTTCGCGATCTTTCTGCTCGCGCATGCCTTGTACAAGGCGCCGTTGTTCTTCGTCGCCGGCAACGTCGACCATGCTACCGGCACCCGCTCGATCGACCGGCTGCGCGGCATGCGCCGCGCCTTGCCGCTGACCGCGACGGCCGCGGTGCTGGCCGGCCTGTCGATGGCTGGCTTGCCCGCCAGCCTTGGCTACGTCGCCAAGGATGTGATGAGTATCGCCAAGAGCCTGAGCGAACCGATGTGGCTGGTCGGCGCGGCGTCGGTCGTCGTCAGCGCCGTCGGCGTCGCGGTGGCGGCGGTGGCGGCTTTGCGGGTGTTTTTCGGGCCGGCGGACGGCCCGCCCCTCGCCGCCGACGGTCAGGGCGTCTCGCTGCGACTCGATCTGCCCCCCTTGTTGCTGGCCTTGTGCGGTCTGCTGCTCGGCCTGTTTCCGGCCTGGGCCGAGCCGGTGCTGCTGGAGGCCGCCGGTGTCGTCGCGCCACGCCTGGCGGGTGCGTTGCCCGTGCTGGGCCTGGTCGACGGGCCGCGGCTTGGCGGCGTGGCCATCGTCGTGGCGCTGGGCGCGGCGACCTATGGCTGCTGGGACCGCTTCCACCTTCTGCTCGAGCGTCTGCGGCCGCTGGACGCGTTCGGCCCAGCCGCCGGTTACCGGCTCGCGCTGCGCCTGGTCAAGTCCGGCGGCGCGCTGGTCGGCCGGCGCATGCAGAATGGCCGTACCGGCTTTTATCTGTGCGTGTCGGTGCTGGCCGTCGTCGCGCTGGCGGCCCCGCTGTTGCCGCCGCCGCGCTGGTCCGCCACGGCGCTGGACGGCGCCGATCTGGGGTTTGCGGCGGCGGCCGCGCTGGCCGTCGTCGGCGCGGTGTCGGCGGTCGCGGCACGCGACACGCTGGCACGCCTGCTGGCTGCCGGTCTGGTCGGCGTCGCCTGCGCGATGGTTTTTTTGTTCCGCGGCGCGCCCGACCTCGCCTTTACGCAACTGGTGGTCGAAACGGTGTTCGTCGTGGTGGCCGCCGTCGCGCTCAGGCGCCATCGCCCGTTGTCGCCCCCGCCGCGCGTCGGCGCCTTGCGCGCCGCCGTCGCCGTCGCCTTCGGCGCGTTGCTGGGCGGGTTGACGCTCGCGGTGCAGCAGGCACCGCCCGATACGCAACTGTCGCAGTTCTTCCTCGGCGCCAGCTTGCCGCAGGCGCACGGGCGGAACGTCGTCAACGTGATCATCGTCGACTTCCGCGCGCTCGATACGCTAGGCGAGATCGCGGTGGTCTTGCTGGCGGCTGTCGCGGCGCGGCCGCTCGTGGCGGCGCTGCGAGGCGCCGACGCGGCGACGGCCGGCCGCTCGGTCATCCTCGCGCACGCGGTTGCCTTTCTGTACCCGCTGATGCTGTTTACCGCCGCGTTGGTGCTGCTGCGTGGCCACAACGCGCCGGGCGGCGGTTTCATCGCCGCCTTGCTCGCGGTGTCGGCCAGCGCGGCGATTGCGCTGGTGTTCGGCCCTGCGGCGGCCCGCTCCCGGCTGCCGTTGGCGCCGCCGGCGCTGGCGGCGGCGGGTCTGGTGCTCGCGCTCTTGAGCGGTCTGCCGGCCTTGCTGCTCGGCCAAGCTTTCCTGACGCATCAGTGGGGAGAGATAACGCTGGGCGGGTTTTCGTTCGCGTTCTCGACGGTGCTGCTGTTCGACCTCGGGGTGTTGTGCTGCGTCTGGGGCGCGCTTGCCGGCTTTTGCTTGCGGCTTTTGGGGGAGGGACGATGACGAACCTGTTGTTTGCCTTGTCGGTGGCGGCGATCGCCGCCGCCGGCCTGTGGCTGGCGCTGCGCCGCGATCTGGTCGACATCGTCATCGGCCTGGCGCTGGTCGGCACCGCCGCCAATCTCTTCCTGTTCGGCGCCGGTCGCGTGGTGGAGGCCAGGCCGCCGTTGTTGGCGGCCGGCGAGACGGCCTTCGCGCACGCGGTAGCCAACCCCTTGCCGCAGGCGCTGGTGCTGACGGCCATCGTGATCGGCTTCGCGCTGACCTGCTTCGCGGTCGCGCTGGCGCTGCGGCTGGCCGGCGGGCGCGAGGTCGACGGTGATGCCCTGAGCGCCGCCGAGCCGCCGCCCGCGCGCGACGGCGAACCCGGGGGCTTGCCGTGAACGCCGTCCTGCTGCTGACCGCGCTGCCGGTACTCTGGCCGATGCTGACGATGCTGGCCTGCATCGCCTGCGCCGGGCGCTCGCGCTGGCAAGAGGGGGTCGCGTTCGCGGGCGCGGTGGGTTTCGTTGCGATCACGGTCGCCTTGCTGGCCGGTCTGGCCGACGGCGCTGCTTATGTCGCGCACTTCGGCGACTGGCCGGCCGGCTTTGCGATCGCGTTCCGCATCGACCGGCTCGGCGCCGCGATGCTGGCCGTCAGCGCGCTCGTCCTGCTGGCCGTGTTGCTCTATCCGGCGCGCGTCGACGCTTCCGGCCCGGTCGGCCCCTGGAGCCGGCCGCTGCTGTTCGGTCTGATGACCGGCGTCGGCGGGGCCTTTTCCAGCGCCGACCTGTTCAACCTCTACGTCTGGTTCGAGGTGATGCTGATCGCCGCGCTGGGGCTGCTGGTGCAGGGCGGCAGGGCGGCCCATTTCGAGGCCGGCTTCAAGTATCTGGTGCTCAACCTCGTCGGCACGGTCTGGTTGCTGGTCGCCGTCGGCGGCCTGTACGGCGTAGCGGGGCAGTTGGGCTTCGGCCAACTGGCCGCCGTCCTGCCCGGGAGCGGGCAGGCGGCGCTGGTGACGGTCTTCGTCGCCCTGCTGCTGCTGGCCTTGCTGAGCAAGGCGGCCGCGTTTCCGCTGTTCTTCTGGCTGCCGGCCGCCTATCCGGCCTTGCCGACGCCGTTGCTGGCGCTGTTCGCCGGCCTGCTGACCAAGGTCGGCGCCTACGGCGTCATGCGGGTGGTCGGCGAGATCGCGGTGCCGGTTGCGCAACCGCTGCTGCCCGCCCTGGGCTGGCTGGCGGTCCTCACGATGCTGGCCGGCGTGCTCGGCGCCGCGTGGCACTGGGACATGCGGCGCGTTCTCGCCTTCCACATCATCAGCCAGATCGGCTACATCCTGCTCGGCGTCGCGCTCGGCAGCGTGGCGGGGCTGGCCGCCGCGCTGTTCTACACGCTGCACCATATCGTCGTGAAGGCCAACCTGTTCCTGATCGGCGGGCTGATGCGCCGCTGTGGCGGCAGTTTCGACCTGCGGCGCAGCGGCGGCCTGTCGGTGACGCGGCCGGCGCTGGCCTTGCTGTTTGCCTTGCCGGCCGCCTCGCTGGTCGGCGTGCCGCTGACCTCGGGCTTCTGGGCCAAATACCTGTTGGTGCGCGCCTGCTTTGCCCAGGGCGCGTACGCGTGGGGGGGCGTCGCGCTGCTGGTCGGGGCCTTGACGCTGTACTCGATGTCCAAGGTCTGGATCGAGGCGTTCTGGCGCCGCCCCGAAGCGCCGGCTGCCGCCGTGGTGCCGCTGCCATGGCGGGCCTGGGTCGCCTGCGGGGCGCTGGCCGCCATTACGCTGGCGATCGGCGTCTACCCGCAAACCTTGATCGCTTTTGCCGAGGCGGCCGTCGCCGACCTGGCCTTGCCGAACGGAGGGGGACGATGACAAAACCGCAGGCGGCGCTCGTGCTCGCGTGCCGTTTTCTGGTCGCGGTGAGCCTGTCGGGCGTGCAGACCAGCTGGCTGATCCTGTTCCGGGCCGCTCGCCTGCGACCGGGCTTCGTCGATTACCGGTGCGCGCCCCTGAGCGAGACCGGCATGGTGGTGCTCGCCTGCCTGGTGACGCTGACGCCGGGCACGACGGCGGTCGAGCTCGACGCGGCGGGCGGCCGCCTGCGTCTGCATCTGCTCGATACCGGCGACGTGGCCGGCACGCTGGACGGCATCCGCCGCCGCTTCGAGGCGCCGCTGCGCCGGCTATGGGGGCGCCGATGAAGCTCGTCGTCGCCTTGTGCGTGCTCGGGCTGTTCATCGCCTGTGCGCTGATCGCGCTAATCTACCGGCGCCTGCCCGGTCGCGCCGACCGTCTGGTGGCGGTCGACGCGCTGTCCTCGTGCGCGCTCGCCGCCTGCCTGATCGCCGCGGCGCTCAGCGGCGAGACCGCCTTCCTCGACGTGGCCATCGGCTTCGCGCTGGTCGCCTTTCTCGGGACGGTCAGTTGGGCCAGCGCGCTCGCCAAACGCGAGGAGGACGAAAAATGACCGCGCTGGGCTGGATCTTGCTGCTGCTCGGTGTCTGCCTGCTCGTCGTCGCCTGCTGGGGCGTGCTGCGCTTGCCCGATGCGCTGAGCCGGCAGCACGCCGCGACCAAGGCGGCGACGCTGGCCCTGGGCGTGATGGTGGTCGGCGTCGGCCTGATCCATCCGCACGGCGCCTGGTGGATGCGGCTAGTGTTGCTGATGGCCGTGCTGCTGCTGACCCTGCCGCTGGCCTCGCACGCCCTGGCGCGCGCCGCCGCCCGTCTGGCCGGCCGGCAGGGGCAGGCCGACGACGGCGCCTGATCGCGACGTCGCACCCGGTGTAGAATCGGCCCGCCTGCGCGGCCGCGCGGCGGGCCGTCCGCCGGGCGGTCCGGTTTTCGGATTCGGGAAGGAGGGAGAGGGCGGATGATGATCGGTGACGCGAAGGTGGAGCGGCTGGTGGTGCACCGCGTCGGCAATCCGGCGCGCGACGAGCGGCTGCAACTGTCGGACCGCGCCGCGACGGTCGACGACGAGGTGTCGGCGCTGCTGCTCGACGGTTATCTGAAGGGCATCGTTTCGGACAAGAAAAAGCACCAGTTCTTCCACGAGTCCGACCTCAACCTCAACGAGCTCTACCACTACTCGCGGCAGTTCTTCCGCGGCGAGGTCGACTTCCTCGACGCCTCGCAGCGCATCGCCCGCCACCTCTACGCGCGCTCGCAGCACCCGAACATCAGCCCGGGCGACCTCCTGGTGATCCTGTTTTCCGGCCTGTCGGACGGCGAGACCGCGCAGCGGGCTCTCGGGGTGTTCAAGTCGGAGATCCGCGACGAGTTCCTGACGCTGATCGATTCGGGCGACGTGATCGACATCCGCCACGCCTCGGGCATCAACCCGCGCCTGATCGACAAGGGCGCGCTCTTGCTCGAGAACGGCCCGACCGTCTACGCGGTCGACCGCCTCGGCCAGCAAGCCAAGTTCTGGCTCGACGACTTCCTGAAGGCGATGCGGGTGCCGGACGCCGCGTCGCGCAGCCGGATGGTCGCCACCGTGGTCGAGCAGCTGTCGGACGGGATAGCAGACCCGCTCGAGCAGGCGCGCTTCAAGGAGGCCTGCTTCGAGCTGTGCGTCGCCGAGGACGAGGTGGCGCCCGGCGAGGTGGCGCGGCTGGCCGAGCGTTTCGTGCCGCGCGAGCGGGTCGAGCAGGTCAGGGACGAGGCGGCCGCATCCTACGGCTTCGCGCTCGACGACGAGGCGAAACTGCCGGCGCTGGGCGTGGCCCGGCGGCTGGAAAAGACGCTGAGCCGCGTCGGCGTCGGCCACGGCATCAACCTCCTGATGCCCTCGCATCTGAGCCTGAAGCACTTCCACACGCTGGACGACGGCGAAGGGGAGATGACGCTGACGATCAAGTTGCGGCGCCGCGACTGAGAGAGGCTGTCGCGACGGGCGCCCCGGCCGGGCGGCCGGGGGCGGGTTTCAGTGGCGCAGCGATTCGTTGCGGCCGCAGTTCAGGCAGTGCTGGTAGGCGCCCCAGCGGTTGCGGCGCTGGTGCATCGGGCCGCCGCAGCTGAAGCAGACGATGCCGCGCCCGGCGCGCGCGCGCAGCAGCCGCAGCACGCCCCACAGCGCCCAGACGATCGCCGCGCCGATCAGCAGCGGGCCGAGCTGGACCATCACGCCACCGGCGATGGTGGGAAACTCGGTCGGCGGGCCGAGCGCGTGCAGCCGCTCGCCCTGTCTGAGGGCGACGGCGCCGAGCGCGGCCAGCGCCGCGGGTTTGCCGAACAGATTGAACAGCAGGCTGATTCTCATGATCGTTCTCCCTTCCCGCAGCCTTGGCCGGCCCGCCCGCCCCATGCCGGCGGTGCCGCCCGGGATCCCCCGGGTCCCGGCGCTGCGGCGACATCCCCCGAGGTTTCCGAAGCGGAAAGAGAAAAGACCGCCGTATGGCGGTGGCGGCGTCCGTGCGGTCGTACCGCGACGCATGGCGCCATGTCGTCGCATTTGCAAGTATCGCTGACGACTGTTGATTTGATTATGGGAAAACAATGCCGCCACGCCAAACGGTATTTGGCCGTGATCGGCGCGCGACCGCCCGCTCTCAGGCGAAGCGGCGCGCCGCGTCGAGCGCGAGGCCGCTGCCTATGCTGCCGTAGCGGTCGCCCTCGACCGCCCGCGCCTCGGGCAGCAGCGCGCCGATGCGCCGGCGCAACAGCGGCACGCCGCTCGAACCGCCGGTGAAGAACACCGTGTCGACCGCCCCGGCGGCGACGCCGGCGTCGGCCAGCAGCGTAGCGACGGTGGTCTCGATGGTGTCGATCTGGCGTTCGATCGCCGCGTCGAAGTCGGCGCGGGCGATGTCGTGCGTCAGGCCGGCCTCGACCTCGTCGAGCGACAGCGTCACCGTCTCGTCGTCCGACAGCGCGATCTTGGCCGCCTCGACCTGGATCGCCAGCCAGTGGCCGGCGCGCCGGTTGACGAGGTTGAACAGGCGGTCGAGCTTGTCGCGCTTGAGCGCCTCGCTGTACACGCCCTTGAGGTCGGCGAGCGCCTGGCGGGTGTAGGCGAAGTTGATCGTGTGCCAGGTCGCGAGGTTGAAGTAGATGCCCGACGGCATCTCGGCGCCGCTCTTGAGCCGGCTCTTGAGGCCCAGCAGCGGCATCACCGTGTGAAGGCTGAGCATCTTGTCGAAATCGGTGCCGCCGATGTGCACGCCGCGGTTGGCGAGGATGTCGTCGCGGCGGTCGAGCCGGTCGGCGCGCTCGGGCGACAGGCGCACCAGCGAGAAGTCCGAGGTGCCGCCGCCGATGTCGACCACCAGCACCAGCTCCTCGCGTTCGATGCGGCTTTCGTAGTCGAAGGCGGCGGCGATCGGCTCGAACTGGAATTCGACGTCGGCGAAGCCGACGCGGCGCGCGATCTCGGCCAGCGTGTCCTCGGCCAACTTGTCGGCCTTTGCGTCGTCGTCGACGAAGTGGACCGGGCGGCCGAACACCGCCTGGCGGAAGGCGCGGCCGGCCTCGGCCTCGGCGCGCGTCTTGACCTGTTCGATGAACAGCGTCAGCAGGTCGATGAAGCGCAGCGCGCGGCCCTGCACCTCGGTCTGGCCGTTCATCAGGCTGGTGCCCAGCAGGCTCTTGAGCGAGCGCATCAGCCGGCCCTCGTAGCCTTCGAGGTATTCGGCGATCGCGGCGCGGCCGACGGCGACCGAGTCCTCGTCGGCGTTGAAGAACACCACCGACGGCAGCGTGCCCTTGCCGTCCTCCAGCGACAGCAGGGTGGGCCGGCCGGGGCGGTGCCAGCCGACGGTCGAGTTGGACGTGCCGAAATCCACGCCGCAGGCGTTGCTGATCATCTGGGCTCCGAAGCGGTTTGCGATGGGCGCGCGAGTATAGCCGAAAGCGGCAGCGCACGCCGGCTCGCGTGCACTGCCGCTTTTCGGGTGCTCAGCGGCGCGCCAGCGCGAGCCGCGCGCGGCCGATCAGCGGGCCGCCGTTGACGACGAAGATGCCGGCCAGCACCAGCGCGGCGCCGGCGACGAAGTGGGGGTCGAGCGCCTCGGCCAACAGCGCGACGCCGAAGACGACGCCGTACAGCGGGGTCAGGAAGGAGAACACCACCAGCTGCGCGGCCTGGTAGCGGCGCAGCAGCCAGAACCACGCGAGGTAGCTGGCGAAGGCGACCAGCACGCCCTGGTAGAACAGCGTCGCGACGGTGAGCCAGCTAAACGAGACGTGGCCGATGTCGCCGCTGAACGCGGCCCAGGCGAGCGCCACCACGCAGCCGGCGACCAGCTGGTAGAGCAGCGTCTCGGCCGGGTCGGCGTCGGCCAGCCTTGAGGCGCGCACCACCACCGTCGTCGCGCCCCAGGCGGCGCCGGCGAGCACGCCGAGCGCATCGCCCAGGCGGCTTTGCGCGTCGCCGCCGGTGTCGCCGAGGAAGGCGAAGGCGATGCCGGCGAAGGCCAGCGCGATGCCCAGCCACTGCTGCGGCGCCAGCCGCTCGCTCTCGAGCCGCCAGGCGAGGCCGAGCGCGGTGAAGATCGGCGCGGTGTAGAGGAAGACCACCATGTGCGACGCGCTGGTGTAGCCGAGGCCGAGCGCGATCAGCACGAACTCGACCGCGAACAGCAGGCCGGCGACGAGGCCGGGGTCGCGCACGTCGCGGCGCAGCCGCTGGCCGCGGCGCCACATCAGCGCGCCGACCAGGAGCGCGGCGAGGCCGGAGCGCAGCGCGATCTGCATGATGGGCGCGGTGTCGTCGGCCGCCAGCTTGAGCGCGATCTGCTGCAGGCCCCACAAAGAGCACAGGACGACCATCAGGCCGGCGGCGAGGCCGTCGATGGGGCGGCGGGGGGCATGCATGGCGAACTCCTTGCGGCAAAACGGGGGACGGGGCCATTATCGGCCCGTCAACATCGCTGGATATAGCGCGTTTGCGACAAGCGATAGCGCGAACTTGCCATGAGCGCCGAATTCCCCCACCTGATGCCCTTGAGTGAGCCGCCCGAAGTGCCGGTCTACTTCAGGAGCGCCGCGCTCGACGCTGGCAGCCTCTACCCGCCGCACAGCCATCGCGCCGGGCAGTTCGTCCATTCCTACAGCGGCGTGATCGAGATCGGCCTAGACAGCGGCCAGTTGATCGGGACGCCGCGCTTCGGCATCTGGCTGCCGCCCGGCGTCGAGCACCTGAGCCAGAACCGCGACGCGGCGAGCTTCTCTTCGCTCTACCTCGCCCCTGCGCTGTGCAGCGCGCTGCCCGCGACGCCGTGCGCGCTGACGGTCAGCCCGCTGATCGCCGGCCTGATCGACGAATTGCGCGCGCGCGGCCTGTCGGTGCCGGCGAGCGCCGAGCAGAGGCGGCTGTTCCGCGTGCTGGTCGACGCGCTCGCGCGCGCGCCGCGCCACGGCTCCTACCTGCCGACCTCCGGCGACCCGGCCTTGTCGGCGGTGCTGTCGGCGCTGATGGCGTCGCCGGGCGACCGGCGGCCGCTGTCGGCCTGGGCGGAGACGGTGCACAGCACCGCGCGCACGCTCGAGCGCCGCTGCCGGCGCGACCTCGGCATGAGCTTTTCCGAATGGCGCCAGCGTCTGCGTGTGGTGCGTGCGCTGACGCTCTTGGCGGCCGGCGACAAGGTCGAGCACATCGCCTTCGAGCTCGGCTACAGCGGCGCGTCGGCCTTCATCGCGATGTTCCGCCGCCACACCGGCGCGTCGCCGGACGAATTCCGCAAGACCCGCCCCGCGCCGCGCTGAGTCCGGACCTTATTCCCGGCCGTTTTATCGATATTCACGATAATCAATATCGAAACAATCTGTTTCGCGGATGAGTTGCCGCTCGCGTACAATTGCGACCAACCGGTAAACCTTGCGAGCGACTCCGCCATGTCCAATCTTTCCACCGAAACCGTTCTCAGCGTCCACCACTGGAACGACACGCTGTTCAGCTTCAAGACCACCCGCAACGACGGCCTGCGCTTCGAGAACGGCCAGTTCGTGATGATCGGCCTCGAGGTGAACGGCAAGCCGCTGATGCGCGCCTACAGCGTCGCCAGCCCGAACTACGAGGAGCACCTGGAGTTCTTCAGCATCAAGGTGCAGAACGGCCCGCTGACCTCGCGCCTCCAGCACCTGAAGCCGGGCGATCCGATCATGATCAGCCGCAAGCCGACCGGCACGCTGGTGCTGCACGACCTGAACCCGGGTAAGCACCTGTACCTGCTGTCGACCGGCACCGGTCTCGCGCCGTTCATGAGCGTGATCCAGGATCCGGAAACCTACGAGCGCTTCGACAAGGTTGTGCTGATCCACGGCGTGCGCTGGACCAGCGAACTGGCCTACGCCGACTTCATCACCAACGAGCTGCCGAACAACGAGTTCTTCGGCGAAGCGGTGCGCGAGAAGCTGATCTACTACCCGACGGTGACGCGCGAGCCCTTCCGCAACCAGGGCCGTCTGACCGACCTGATCGTCAACGGCAAGCTGGCCGCCGATATCGGCCTGCCGCAGATGAACCCGGAAACCGACCGCGCGATGCTGTGCGGCAGCCCGGCGATGCTGGACGACACTTGCAAGATCCTCGACGAGCTCGGCTTCAAGGTCTCGCCGCGCATCGGCGAGCCGGGCGACTACGTGATCGAGCGCGCCTTCGTCGAGAAGTAAGCGTCCGTCGCGAGTCGACAGTGAAAAAGCCCGCCAATTGGCGGGCTTTTTTGTTGGCCGGGGCGCGGGATGCCAGAGGGCTCGGCCAACCTTCGCGCGCCGCACACGCAAAAAAACGGGCCACCGTCAGGTGGCCCGAAAGCACGCGCTCGTGACAAATCAGGCATACAGCTTCAGCAGCGTCGACTTCAGCTCGGTGTACTTCTCCAGCGCGTGCAGCGACTTGTCGCGGCCGTTGCCGGACTGTTTGTAGCCGCCGAACGGCAGGTTCTGGTCGCCGCCCTCGTCGTAGCAGTTGATCCACACCGTGCCGGCGCGCAAGCGGCGCGCGAGGCGGTGCGCGCGGCTGACGTCGCGCGTCCACAGCGCGGCGGCGAGGCCGTACTCGCTGTCGTTGGCGATCGCGATCGCCTCGTCCTCGCTGTCGAACGGAATCACCGCGCACACCGGGCCGAAGATCTCCTCGCGCGCGATGCGCGCGTCGGGCGTGGTCTCGAACGCGGTCGGCGCGATGTAGTAGCCGGTGTCGGTGTGCAGCGCGTCGCCGCCGAAGGCCAGCGTCGCTTCCTGTTTGCCCACCGCGATGTAGTCGAGCACGCGGCGGTACTGCAGCTCGTCGACGATCGCGCCCATGCGGCTCGCCGGGTTCAGCGGGTCGCCCGGGCGGTAGCCTTCGGCGGCGCGCTTGAGCTCGGCCATGAAGGCGTCGTAGATGCCGCGCTGCACCAGCACGCGCGAGCCGGCCGAGCACATCTCGCCCTGGTTGAAGAAGATGCCGCCGGCGGCGGCGCGCGCCGCCTCGGCGACGTCGGGGCAGTCGTCGAGCACGATGTTCGGCGACTTGCCGCCCAATTCCAGCCACACGCGCTTCAGGTTCGATTCGGCCGCGCACGCCATGATCTTCTTGCCGACCGCGGTCGAGCCGGTGAAGGCGAGGCAGTCGACGTCCATGTGCAGCGCCAGCAGGCGGCCGGTCTCGCCGGCGCCGGGCAGCACGTTGAACACGCCGTCGGGGATGCCGGCCTGTTGCGCCAGCGCGGCGACGCGGATCGCGGTCAGCGGCGATTTTTCCGACGGTTTGAGGATCAGCGAGTTGCCGGCCGCCAGCGCCGGCGCGAACTTCCAGCTCGCCATCAACAGCGGGAAGTTCCACGGCACCACCGCGGCGACGACGCCGACCGGCTCGCGCGTGACGGTGCCGTGCAGGTTCGGCGCCAGGGGCGGCACCTCGCCGCCGACCTTGTCGATCGCCTCGGCGAACCACTGCACGCAGTAGGCGGCGCCGGCGACGTCGACGTTCAGCGAGTCGGACACCGGCTTGCCCATGTCGAGCGTCTCCAGCAGCGCCAGCTCGTGCGCGTGCTCGCGGAGCAGCGCGGCGAAGCGGAGCAGCACCGCCTTGCGCCGCACCGGCGCGAGGTTGGCCCAGCGGCCGTCGTCGAAGGCGGCGCGCGCGGCGGCCACCGCGCGGTTCACGTCGGCCTCGCCGCAGTCGGCGACCTCGGCCAACGTTTGCCGGTTGGCCGGGTTGACGGTGGTGAAGGTCTTGCCGCTGGCGGCGGCGACGTACTCGCCGGCGATGAAGGCGCGGCCTTCGAAGGTCTGGCGCGCGGCCAGCGCTTGCCACTCTGCGTGGGTGAGGCGGGACATCTCATTCTCCTAGGTAGCGCGCCGACCGCCGGTGCGGCTCAGAAGTTGGCCGGCGTGTTGGCGCTGATGATTTCGGCCTCGTCCGGGCCGATGTTCCGGAAGCGGTGCGGCAGCGTGCTCGGGAAGTAGTAGCCGTCGCCGGTGTTCAGCACGTTGACTTGCCCGTCTATCGTCAGCTCGATCCGGCCGCGCACCACGATGCCGCACTCCTCGCCCTCGGGGTGGGTGATCGGTTCGGGGCCGGTGTCGGCGCCCGGCGCGTACAGCTCGCGCAGCATGCGCATCTGCCGCCCCGGCACCGTCGCGCCGATCAGCAGCAGGCGCAGGCCGCTGTTGCCGAGGTCGGGCTGTTCGCCGGGGCGGAACACGTAGCGGTTTTCACGCGGCGGCTCGTCGAAGGTGAAGAAGTCGGCCAGCGACATCGGGATGCCTTCGAGCAGCTTCTTCAGTGAGCTGACCGACGGGCTGACCCGGTTCTGTTCGATCAGCGAAATCGTGGCGTTGGTCACGCCGGCCCGTTTTGCCAGCTCCCGCTGCGAAAGCTTGTAGCGTTCGCGCACCAGTTTGAGTCGTGGTCCGATGTCCATCTTGCCCTCGGATGTTGATAATAATTGACGCAAGGCGTTCAAAAATCCTTGACGGTTCTGAGCCGTCGCGGCGAAAGACCATTGTATCTCAAACCCTTTGACGCTTGTTGTGATGCACAATTTTGATGCGTCGCAGCACAAACTTGGGGCATCGGCGATTCGGTTGGCGTGAACCAGTAAAATTTTTTTGACGGTGCTTGTCAATTATTTTTAACGAGCTTAGACTGGATTCACGCTCGAAACAACGTTCCGACCGGCGGAACAGAGCGCCACAAAGGACAGACGCCGAATGCCAGCCCGCCCCAGCCACCGACTCGCCCCGCCCGCCGCCTTCGCGGCGCCGGCCGCTTGCGGGCTGCTCTTGCCGGGCGAGCGCAAGGGGCAGGGGCTTCGCGCCCGCCGCGCGCTGGCGGCGGCCTTCGTCGTTGTGCTTTTCACGGCGCCTCTTTCGGGGCGCCGTTTTTTTGTCTTGAACACGCTGCAAAGGAGGCGCGCCGCCGTCTGAAGGCGGGGGGCGCGATCGCGATGAAACGACCCGTCATCGGAATACCCTGCTGTCGCTGGTGGCTCAAGGAGTCCCAGTTCTTCCACCTGGCCGGCGAGAAGTACATCCGCGCCGCCGAAGGCGCCGGCGGCCTGCCGCTCTTGCTGCCGGCGCTCGGCGAGACGACGCCGCTCGAACAGGTCCTGTCGCTGGTCGACGGCCTGCTGTTCACCGGCAGCCCGTCGAACATCGAACCGCACCACTACGGCGCGGCGCGCGTAGCCGGCGACTTCAACGACCCGGCGCGCGACGCGACCACGCTGCCCCTGATCCGCGCCGCGATCGCCGCCGGCGTGCCGGTGCTCGGCATCTGCCGCGGCTTTCAGGAGATCAACGTCGCGTTCGGCGGCAGCCTCTACGCCCGGGTGCACGAGGTGGACGGTTTCGCCGACCACCGCGACCGGGGCGAGACGCTGGCCGAGCAGTACGCGCCGGCGCACCCGGTGTCGTTCGTGCCGGGCGGCGTGCTCGAGCGGCTGGCCGGCGGGCTCCGGGCGCAGGTCAACTCGCTGCACGGCCAGGGCGTCGAGCGGCTGGCGTCGGCGCTGGAAGCCGAGGCGCACGCGCCGGACGGTCTCGTCGAAGCCTTCCGCGTCCGCGACGCGCGCGCCTTCGCGCTCGCCGTGCAGTGGCACCCGGAGTGGCAGTTCCGCGACGACCCGCTGTCGCTGGCGATTTTCAAGGCCTTCGGCGCCGCGTGCGCCGAACGCCAGGCGGCGCGCGCCTGACCGAGGCCGGCCGCAACCATCCCGCAACTGAAACAACCGTCGACAAGGAGGCAACCATGAGCGTGTTGAGCGAATGGCTGCGAGAACACCGGATTACCGAAGTGGAGTGCGTGATTCCCGATTTCACCGGCATCGCGCGCGGCAAGATCGTGCCGAAGGAAAAGTTCAGCGAAGAGGAGGGCATGCGCCTGCCCGAGGTGGTGCTGGTGCAGACCGTGACCGGCGAGTACGCCGAAGGCATCACCGAGTCGACCGACCCGGACATGGTGCTGATCCCGGACCCGAGCACCATCCGCCTGGTGCCGTGGGCCAAGGATCCGGTCGCGCAGGTGATCCACGACTGCTACCACTTCGACGGCTCGCCGGTCGAGCAGTCGCCGCGCCACATCCTGCGCCGCGTGCTGAAGCTGTACGAGGACATGGGCTGGGAGCCGGTGGTCGCGCCCGAGATGGAGTTCTACATCGTCGACGTCAACCGCGACCCGGACCTGCCGCTCACGCCGCCGATCGGCCGCACCGGCCGCCCCGAGACCGGCCGCAAGGCCTACTCGATCGACGCGGTCAACGAGTACGACGACCTGTTCGAGGAAATCTACGACTTCTGCGACGCGCAGAACCTGGCGATCGACACGCTGATCCACGAGGTCGGCGCCTGCCAGATGGAGATCAACTTCCTGCACGGTAACCCGCTCGAGTTGGCCGACCAGGTGTTCCTGTTCAAGCGCACCGTGCGCGAGGCGGCGATCCGCCACAACATGTACGCGACCTTCATGGCCAAGCCGATGGAGAACGAGCCGGGCAGCGCGATGCACATCCACATGAGCGTCAAGGACAAGGCGACCGGCCAGAACGTGTTCTCGAACGCCGACGGCAGCCCGAGCGAGGTGTTTTTCCACAGCATCGGCGGCATGCAGAAGTATTTCCCGCAGGCGATCGCGCTGTTCGCGCCCTTCGTCAACAGCTACCGCCGCCTGGTGCGCCACACCGCCGCGCCGATCAACGTGCAGTGGGGCTACGACAACCGCACCTGCGGCATCCGCGTGCCGCACTCGGGCCCGGGCGCGCGCCGCATCGAGAACCGCCTGCCCGGCGTCGACTGCAACCCCTACATCGCGCTGGCGGCGACGCTGGCCTGCGCCTGGCTCGGCATCGTCGAAAAGCTCAAGCCGACCGAGCCGCTGGCCGACGACGCCTACGGCCTGCCGTTCGCCTTCCCGCGTTCGCTCGACGACGCGATCGACGCGCTGGCCGCCTGCCGTCCGGTCGCCGAGGTGCTCGGCGAGGGCTTCGTCAAGGCCTTCTGCGCCGTCAAGGAAGCCGAATACATCGAATACGCGCGCGTGATCAGCCCGTGGGAACGCAAGTTCCTGCTGCTGCACGTCTAAGTTGTCGAGAGGACCGAATCATGACCCTGATCCCGAACGTCGCCGAAGTCCGCCCGGCCCACGACAGCCAGGCCGGCCAGCGCAGCACCCGCGAGTGGCAGGCGCTCGACGCCGCCCACCACTTCCACCCCTTCTCCGACGCCGCGTCGCTGAACAAGCAGGGCAGCCGCGTGATCACGCACGCCGAAGGCGTCTACCTGTGGGATTCGGACGGCAACAAGCTGTTCGACGCGATGAGCGGCCTGTGGTGCGTCAACGTCGGCTACGGCCGCAAGGAGCTGGCCGAGGTCGCCTACCGGCAGATGCTCGAGCTGCCGTTCTACAACACCTTCTTCAAGACCACCCACCCGCCGGTGGTCGAGCTGTCGGCGCTGTTGGCCGAGGTCGCGCCGGAGGGCTTCAACCACGTCTTCTATACCAACTCGGGCTCGGAGGGGAACGACACGGTGATCCGCATGGTGCGCCACTACTGGGCGAGCCTCGGCCAACCTGCGAAGAAGACCATCATCTCGCGCGTCAACGGTTACCATGGCTCGACCATCGGCGGCGCCAGCCTCGGCGGCATGGGCTATATGCACGAGCAGGGCGACCTGCCCATCCCCGGCGTCGTGCACATCGAGCAGCCGTACTGGTACGCCAACGGCGGCGAGCTCTCGCCCGAGGAATACGGCATCAAGGCGGCGCGCGAGCTGGAGAAGAAGATTCTGGAACTGGGGGTGGAGAACGTCGCCGCCTTCATCGGCGAGCCGGTGCAGGGCGCCGGCGGCATCATCATCCCGCCGTCGACGTACTGGCCGGAGATCCAGCGCATCTGCGACCAGTACGGCATCCTGCTGGTCGCCGACGAGGTGATCTGCGGCTTCGGCCGCACCGGCTCGTGGTTCGGCAGCCAGCACTTCGGCATCCGCCCGCAGCTGATGACGATCGCCAAGGGCCTGTCGTCGGGCTACATGCCGATCGGCGGCGTGCTGGTGCACGACCAGGTCGCCAAGGTGATCGCCGAGTCGGGCGACTTCAACCACGGCTTCACGTATTCGGGCCACCCGGTCGCCTGCGCGGTCGCCGCCGAGAACATCCGCATCCTCAAGCGCGAGCGCATCATCGAGACGATGCGCGACGAGGTGATGCCGTACGCGCATCAGCTGTGGCACGAGGCCTTCGACGACCACCCGCTGGTCGACGACGTGCGCGCGCTCGGCTTCTTCTTCGCGGTGACGCTGGTCGACGACAAGGCCAGCCGCAAGCGCTTCGCCAATGGCGGCGAGCTGGCGCTGCGCTGCCGCGACATCTGCTTCGCCAACAACCTGGTGATGCGCGCGACCGGCGACAGCATGATCTCGGCGCCGCCCTTGACGATGACGCGCGCCGAGGCCGAGGAGTTCGTCGGCCTCGCCAAGAAGTGCATCGACCAGTTCGCGCGCGAGCTCGGCCGACTGTAAGCGTCCCCCTCGGACGGGCCGCCGCCATGCCACCGACTACAGGCGGCCCGCTCCTTCGCTTCGCCCATCGAGCCTATAGAGGAGAAACCCATGCGCCAGCGCATGTTCACCGTCATCGCCGCTTCCGTCCTCGCCGCGTCGGCCGGCCCGGCGCTCGCCGCCGGCAAGGTGCTCAACGTCTACAACTGGTCGGACTACATCGCGCCGGAAACGGTGAAGAACTTCGAGAAGGAAACCGGCATCAAGGTCCGCTACGACGTCTACGACTCGAACGAGGTGCTGCAGGCCAAGATCCTGACCGGCCGCTCGGGCTACGACATCGTGGTGCCGACCAACGCCTTCCTCGCCAAGCAGATCAAGGCCGGGATCTACCAGCCGATCGACAAGAGCAAGATCGCCAACTACAAGCACCTCGACGCGGCGGTGATGGCGCAGGCGGCCAAGTTCGACCCGGGCAACGCCTACTCGGTGCCGTACTTCTACGGCATCAACACGCTGGCGATCAACGTCGGCAAGGTCAAGGCGGCGCTGGGCAGCCTGCCGATGCCGGCCAACGAGTGGGACCTGCTGTTCAAGCCCGAGTACGCGGCGAGGCTCAAGTCCTGCGGCGTGTCGGTGCTCGACAGCCCGGCCGAGGCCTTGCCGATGGCCGCGCACTACCTGGGCCGCAACCCCAACAGCAACGCCGACGCCGACTGGCGCGCCGCCGCCGAGCTGTTCAAGCAGGTGCGCCCTTACATCACGCGCTTCTCGTCGTCCGGCTACATCAACGAATTCGCCAACGGTTCGCTGTGCGTCGTGCTCGGTTACGGCGGCGACCTGAACATCGCCCGTCGCCGCGCCGAGGAAGCCAGGAACGGCCAGCAACTGAAGGTGCTGGCGCCCAAGGCCGGCGTGATGCTGTGGATGGACAGCATGGCGATCCCGAAGGACGCCCAGAACGTCGACAACGCCTACGCCTTCATCGACTACGTGATGCGCCCCGAGGTCGCGGCGGCGAACGCGCGCGCGGTCAGCTACGCGACGCCTAACCGCGCCGCACGGGCCCGGCTCGACGCCAAGCTGCTGGCCGACGCGTCGATCTACCCGACGGCCGAGATCCAGCAAAAGAGCTTCGTGCAGCTGCCGCTGGACGCCAAGACCCAGCGCCTGCAGACGCGTCTGTGGACCGAAGTGAAAACCCGCAAGTGAGCTGAAGACGCGGCCGCCCGCGCGACGGGCGGCCAACTCGGAGGGAAAGAATCGTGAACATGCTTGAATCGTCCGTGAACCAGGCCGCCGGGGCGGCCGCAGGCGCCAAGCCCTACCTGCAGATCGTCGACGTCGTGAAGAAGTTCGGCGACAACACCGTGGTCGACCACATCAATCTGAACATCGCCAGGAACGAGATCTTCGCGCTGCTGGGCAGCTCGGGCTGCGGCAAGTCGACCTTGCTGCGCATGCTCGCCGGCATGGAGACGCCGAGCTCGGGCCGCATCATCCTCGACGGCGAGGACATCACCCACCTCGCGCCCTACGAGCGCCCGATCAACATGATGTTCCAGAGCTACGCGCTGTTCCCGCACATGAGCGTCGCGCAGAACATCGCCTTCGGCCTCAAGCAGGACGGCCTGCCGCGCGGCGAGATCGCCGAGCGCGTCGAGCGCATGCTCGAGCTGGTGCAGATGAAGAAGTACGCGAGCCGCAAGCCCTTCCAGCTCTCCGGCGGCCAGCAGCAGCGCGTCGCGCTCGCGCGCTCGCTCGCCAAGCGCCCCAAGCTCTTGCTGCTCGACGAGCCCTTGGGCGCCCTGGACAAGAAGTTGCGCCAGCAGACGCAGCTGGAGCTGGTGAACATGATCGAGCAGGTCGGCGTGACCTGCATCATGGTCACCCACGACCAGGAGGAGGCGATGACCATGGCCGGCCGCATCGGCATCATGTCCGACGGCCAGCTCTTGCAGGTCGCCAGCCCCGGCGAGATCTACGAGCGGCCGAACTGCCGCTTCACCGCCGAGTTCATCGGCGAGACCAATCTGTTCGGCGGCCACGTCGTCGAGGACGAGCCCGACTACGTGCGCATCCAGTCGGCCGAGCTGCCGCGCCCGGTGCACATCGGCCACGGCATCACCGGCACGCTCGGCATGCCGGTGTGGCTGTCGCTGCGTCCCGAGCGCGTCGGCGTGTCGCGCCAGCAGCCGGTCGGCGACGGCAACTGGGCGGCCGGCACGGTGCACGACATCGCCTACCTCGGCGGCTTCTCGATCTTCCACGTGCGCCTGCCCACCGGCAAGGTGGTCAAGGCCAGCGTGCCGGCGACGCGCTGGCGCGAAGAGGCGGCTCCGACCTGGGACGAGCCGGTGTTCGTCAGCTGGGCTGACAACGACGCTGTGGTGCTGACGCAATGATGAGCCGACTTCTCTCGCTGCGGGATTCCCGCGATCCGGCCGGGCGCGCCGCGCGCCGGGCCGCCTGGTGGCAGCGGCTGGCGCCGCGCGGTCGGACGCTGGTGACGGCGATCCCCTACGGCTGGCTGCTGCTGTTCTTCCTGGTGCCCTTCCTGTTCGTGCTGCAGATCAGCTTCTCCGAGGTCGAGATCGCCAGCCCGCCGTACCGCGCGCTGGTCGAACGGAGCGAGGACGTGCTGAACATCGCGCTGAACCTCGGCAACTACACGTACATCTTCGGCGACCCGCTGTACTTCGACGCCTACCTCGGTTCGCTGGAGACGGCGGCGGTGACGACGGCGATCTGCCTACTGATCGGCTACCCGATCGCCTACACCATCGCGCGCGCGCCGGAGGCCAGGCGCAACACGCTGTTGATGCTGGTGATGCTGCCGTTCTGGACCTCCTTCCTCGTGCGCGTCTACGCGTGGATGGGCATCCTCGACAGCAACGGCCTCGTCAACCAGGCGCTCCTGGCGCTCGGGCTGGTCGACGCGCCGCTGCAGCTGATGCACACCCAGCTGTCGGTGCAGATCGTGATGGTGTACGCCTACCTGCCGTTCATGATCCTGCCGCTGTTCTCCAACCTGGTGAAGCTCGACGGGCGCTTGCTGGAGGCCGCCGCCGACCTCGGCTGCCGGCCGTGGAAGACCTTCCTGACCGTCACGCTGCCCCTGTCGAAGAACGGCGTCGTCGCCGGCTCCATGCTGGTGTTCATCCCGGCGGTCGGCGAGTTCGTGATCCCGGAACTGGTCGGCACGCCCGAGTCGCTGATGATAGGCAAGGTGTTGTGGATGGAATTCTTCGACAACAACAACTGGCCGATGGCGGCGTCGGTGACCATCGTGATGCTCGCGCTGTTGATCCTGCCCATCGTCTATCTGCACAAGCGCGAAGAGAAGGCACTGGCCCGCGCGGCCCGGCGCTAGGAGACAAGCATGAACAACGCCAACAATCTCAGCGTGTTCGGCAAGCTGTCGCTGGGCGCCGGCTTCGCCTTCCTCTACCTGCCCATCGTGGTGCTCGTCGTCTACTCGTTCAACGCGTCCAAGCTGGTGACGGTGTGGGCCGGCTTCTCGACGCACTGGTACGGCGAGCTGTTCCGCGACGAGGCGGTGCTCTCCTCGCTGTGGCTGAGCCTGAAGATCGCCTTTCTGGCCAGCACGATGAGCGTGGTGCTCGGCACCATCGCCGGCCTGGTGCTGGCGCGCTTCGGCCCGTTCCGCGGCAAGAGCCTGTTCGCCGGCATGATCACCGCGCCGATGGTGATGCCCGAGGTGATCACCGGCCTGTCGATGCTGCTGTTGTTCGTGCAGATGCAGCAGTGGTTCGGCCACCCGGCCGAGCGCGGCGTGCTGACGATCTGGGTCGGCCACGTGACGCTGTGCATGGCCTACGTGACGGTGGTGATCCGTGCGCGGCTGGTCGAGATGGACCGCTCGGTCGAGGAGGCGGCGATGGACCTCGGCGCGCGGCCCTTGAAGATCTTCTTCCTGATCACGCTGCCGATCATCGCGCCGGCGATCGCGTCGGGCTTTTTGCTGGCCTTCACGCTGTCGCTCGACGATCTGGTGATCACCGCCTTCCTGTCGGGCCCCGGCTCGACCACGCTGCCGCAGCTGATCTTCTCGCGCGTGCGTCTGGGCCTGAACCCGGAGATCAACGCGCTGGCGACGATCACCGTGCTGGCGGTCGCGGTGCTGGTGGTCTCGGCCAACCGCATCATGGTCCGCGCCGAGCGCCGCCGCGCGCGGCTGGCGGCGGCCGCGGCTTGAGGGCAGGGCGCCCGCGCCGCCCTGGCCGGCGCGGGCTTTTTTCGCAACGCTTCAGGAGGGTTTATGTTCGGGTCCTTGCAGTTTGCCGGTCGGGAGCATGTCGAGTCGTGGTACGCCGCCAGCGCCGGGTCGTTCACGCCGCGACCGCGGCTGGGCGAGTCGCTGACGGCCGACGTGTGCGTCGTCGGCGCCGGCTATACCGGGCTGTCGGCGGCGCTGGAGCTGGCCGAGCGCGGCTACCGCGTCGTCGTGCTCGAGGGCGCGCGCGTCGGCTGGGGCGCGTCCGGGCGCAACGGCGGCCAGGTCTTGTCCGACCTCGCCTGCGGCATGAATCTCGTGCGCGACGAGCTCGGCCAGGACGCCGCGCGCGAGATCTGGAACATGACGCGCGAGGCGGTCGAGCTGGTCGGCCAACGTTGCGCAAAGTACGACATCGACGCCGAGCTGGTGTGGGGCTATTTCCACGCCGCGCTCAAGGAGCGCCAGCTGCGCGAGCAGGCCGCCTGGCAGGAGGACGCCGCGCGCCACTACGGCTACGACCGCTTCGAGCTGGTCGGCCGCGACCGCCTGCCCGAGATGGTGGCGTCCGAGCGCTACGTCGGCGGCCTGTTCGAGCCCGACGCGGGGCACCTGCACCCGCTGAAGTACGCGCAGGGGCTGGCGCGCGCCGCCGAGGCGGCCGGCGTGCGCATCTTCGAGCACAGCGCGGTCAGCGGGATCGTGCCGGGCGCGACGGTGCGCGTCGCGGTCGGCAAGCTCGAGGTGCGCGCCGAGTCGGTGGTGCTGGCCGGCAACACCTATCTGGGCCAGCTGGTGCCCGAGCTCGACAAGAAGATCATGCCGGTCGGCACCTACCTCATCGCGACCGAGCCCCTGGGCGAGGCGAGGGCGCGCGCGCTGATCCCGAAGAACCTCGCGGTGTGCGACGCCAACTTCGTGCTCGACTACTTCCGCTTCTCGCGCGACACGCGGCTGTTGTTCGGCGGCCGCGTCAGCTACACCGGCATGACGCCGGTCGGCCTCAGGGACGCGATGCGGCGCAGCATGCTGAAGGTCTTCCCGGGTCTTGCCGACGCGAAGGTCGAGTACGACTGGGGCGGCTTCGTCGACATCACGATGAACCGCGCGCCGCACTTCGGCCGCGTGCAGCCGAACGTCTTCTTCGCGCAGGGCTTCTCCGGCCACGGCGTCGCGCTGACCGGGCTCGCGGGCCGGCTGATGGCCGAGGCGATAGACGGCGAGCCCGAGCGCTTCGATCTGTTCGCGCGGCTGTCGCACCGCAGCTTTCCCGGCGGCGCGCTGCTGCGGACGCCGGCGCTGTTGATGGCGACCAGCTACTACCGGCTGCGCGACTACCTTTAGAGCAGGTTCTTGGCCCATCGACCGGCCTCGGCCAACGTTGGCCGAGCCGTCCCGAGTGGGACGCGAAGGAGGACAGCATGAGCATCCAGCAGCAATGGAACGAACGCCGCCGGCACGCGACGCCGCGCGGCGTCGGCCTCACGACGCAGATCTTCGCCGCGCGCGCGCAGAACGCCGAGGTCTGGGACCTCGACGGCCGGCGCTACATCGACTTCGCCGCCGGCATCGCGGTGCTGAACACCGGCCACCTGCACCCGAAGGTGAAGGCGGCGGTCGCCGCGCAGTTGAACGCGTTCTCGCACACCTGCTACCAGGTGATGCCGTATACCGGCTACGTCGAGCTGGCCGAGAAACTGAACCAGCGCGTGCCGATCGCCGGCGTCAACAAGACGATGTTCGTCACCACCGGCGCCGAGGCGGTCGAGAACGCGGTCAAGATCGCGCGCGCCGCTACCGGTCGCTCGGCGGTGATCGCCTTTACCGGCGGCTTCCACGGCCGCACGATGATGGGCATGGCGCTGACCGGCAAGGTCGCGCCGTACAAGCTCGGCTTCGGGCCGTTTCCCGGCGAGATCTTCCACGCGCCGTACCCTAACGCGCTGTACGGCGTCGGCGTCGACGACGCGCTCGCCGGCGTCGAGCGGCTGTTCAAGGCCGACGTCGACCCGGCGCGCGTCGCCGCCTTCGTCATCGAGCCGGTGCAGGGCGAGGGCGGCTTCACCGTCTGCCCGCCGGAATTCATGCAGCGGCTGCGCGAACTGGCCGACTACTACGGCATCCTCTTGGTCGCCGACGAGATCCAGACCGGCTTCGCGCGCACCGGCCGCCTGTTCGCGATGGAACACTACGGCGTCGAAGCCGATCTGATCACCATGGCCAAGTCGCTGGCCGGGGGCTTCCCGCTCGCCGGCGTCACCGGCCGCGCCGAGCTGATGGACGCCGCGGCCCCGGGCGGGCTCGGCGGCACCTACGGCGGCAGCCCGATCGGCGTCGCCGCCGCGCTGGCGGTGCTCGACGTGATCGACGACGAGCGGCTGTGCGAGCGCGCCGACCTCATCGGTGCCAAAATCCGCGCGACGCTCGAGGCGGCGCGCGCCGACGTGCCGGCGATCGCCGAGGTGCGCGGCCTGGGCGCGATGGTCGCGGTCGAGTTCTTCGGCCCGGACGGCCAGCCGTCGGCCGAGATCGCCAACGCGGTCAAGGCGCGCGCGCTCGACGCCGGGCTGATCCTCCTGACCTGCGGCAGCTACGGCAGCGTGATCCGCTTCCTGTGCCCGCTGACCATCGAGGACGCGGTGCTCGACGAGGCGCTCGCGATCCTGAACGTCGCGCTGCGCGGCTGAAACGAACGAAATCGGCCGGCGACCCCGGCCGGCAAGGAGACACCATGTTGCAACTGAAACGTCCCGACCTGCTGCGCAATCAGGCCTTCGTCGCCGGCCGCTGGGTCGGCGCCCCCAGTAAGGAGGCGACCATCGTCGTCAGCAACCCGGCCACCGGCGACACGTTGGCCGAGGTGCCGCGCCTCGGCGCCGTGGAAACCCGCGCGGCGATCGCCGCCGCCAAGGCCGCGATGGCCGAATGGAAGACGCGCCCGGCCAAGGCGCGCGCCGCGGTGCTGCGCCGCTGGTACGAGCTCTTGATGGCGAACCAGGAGGACCTGGCGCAGATCCTGACCGCCGAGCAGGGCAAGCCGTTGGCCGAGGCGCGCGCCGAGATCGCCTACGGCGCCGCCTACGTCGAATGGTTCGCCGAGGAGGCGAAACGCGTCTACGGCGACACCATCCCGGCGCCGACGCCGGACCGCCGTCTGGTGGTGATCAAGCAGCCGGTCGGCGTCGCCGCCGCGATCACGCCGTGGAACTTCCCGAACGCGATGATCGCGCGCAAGGCCGCGCCGGCCTTCGCCGCCGGCTGCGCGATGGTGCTCAAGCCGGCGTCGCAGACGCCGCTGTCGGCGCTGGCGCTGGCGGTGCTGGCCGAGGAGGCCGGCATCCCGGAAGGGCTGTTCAGCGTGCTGACCGGCGGCTCGGCCGAGATCGGCGGCGAGCTGACCGCCAACCCTCTGGTTGCCAAGCTGTCGTTCACCGGCTCGACCGAGGTCGGCCGGCTGCTGATGGCGCAGTGCGCGCCGACGATCAAGAAGCTGTCGCTGGAGCTGGGCGGCAACGCGCCCTTCATCGTGTTCGACGACGCCGACCTCGACGCGGCGGTCGACGGCGCGATCGCGTCCAAGTACCGCAACGCCGGCCAGACCTGCGTGTGCGCGAACCGGCTGTACGTGCAGGCCGGCGTCTACGACGCCTTCGTCGACAAGCTCGCCGCGGCGGTCGCGCGGCTCAAGGTCGGCCGAGGCGTCGACGACGGGGTGACGCAGGGCCCGCTGATCGACGAGAAGGCGGTGCGCCAGGTCGAGGCGCACATCGCCGACGCGCTGGCCAAGGGCGCGACCTTGGTCGCCGGCGGCAAGCGCCATCCGCTCGGCGGCACCTTCTTCGAGCCGACCATCCTGTCCGGCGCGACCGCCGACATGCGCGTCGCGCGCGAGGAGACCTTCGGCCCGCTGGCGCCGGTGTTCCGCTTCGACACCGAGGCCGAGCTGATCGCCGCCGCCAACGACACCGAGTTCGGCCTGGCGAGCTACTTCTACAGCCGCGACATCGGCCGCGTCTGGCGCGTCGCCGAGGCGCTCGAGTACGGCATGGTCGGCGTCAACACCGGGCTGATCTCGAACGAGGCGGCGCCGTTCGGCGGCGTCAAGCAGTCCGGCCTCGGCCGCGAGGGCTCGAAGTACGGCCTCGACGACTACCTGGAGGTCAAGTACCTGTGCTTCGCGGGGTTGGAGCGCTGAGCCCGGTCCAACGCCTC
Organism: Crenobacter luteus; assembly: GCF_004345725.1. Lineage (GTDB taxonomy): Bacteria > Pseudomonadota > Gammaproteobacteria > Burkholderiales > Chromobacteriaceae > Crenobacter > Crenobacter luteus. The sequence continues at coordinate 71,110 of NZ_SLXG01000007.1, forward strand.
ATCCGCTCGGCCAGCCCCGGCGGTTGGCCGAGCCCGGTTTGTCGCGCGCCGGCGCCGGAAAAAAGCCGTTCCCGCACGGATCGGCGCGTCTTCGGCAAGGGGAAGGGCGGGCTATAGTGGGCGGGAGGAATCCGTCTTCATCTCAGGGAGGCCAGACCATGCCGTTCATCCTCAGCTCCGACGCCTTCGCCGACGGCGGCGCGATCCCGTCGCCTTACACCTGCGAAGGCCGGGACCTGTCGCCGGCGCTGGCCTGGCGCGGCGCGCCGGCCGGCACGCAAAGCTTCGCGCTGATCGTCGACGACCCGGACGCGCCCGACCCGGCGGCGCCGCAGACGACCTGGGTCCACTGGCTGCTCTACAACCTGCCGGCCGACTGCGCCGGCCTGCCCGAGGGCGTCGCGACGCTGCCGGCGGGCACGCGCGAGGGCCGCAACGACTGGCAGCGCACCGGCTACGGCGGCCCGTGCCCGCCGGTCGGCACGCACCGCTACTTCCACAAGCTCTACGCGCTCGACGCCGTGCTGCCCGAGCTCGGCGAGCCCGACAAGGCCACCCTCGAAGCGGCGATGCGCGGCCACGTGCTGGCCGAGGCGGTGCTCGTCGGCACCTACCGCAAGGCCGGCTGAAGCCGCGCCGTTCGCGTCCGCGCCGCCGGGCGGCAGCCTATACTTTCCACGTCCCCGGGCGGCGGCGTCTGCCCGGTTCGCCCCTCTCTCCAAGGAGTTCGAACATGACGATCCGCATCGGCGACGAAGCGCCCGACTTCACCGCAGAAACCACCGAAGGCACGATCCGCTTCCACGAATGGATAGGCGACGGCTGGGCGATCCTGTTCTCGCACCCGAAGGACTTCACGCCGGTCTGCACCACCGAACTCGGTTACATGGCCCGCCTCAAGCCCGAGTTCGACAAGCGCAACACCAAGATCATCGGCCTGTCGGTCGACCCGGTCAGCGACCACAAGGCCTGGGTCGGCGACATCGCCGAAACGCAGGGCTGCGCGGTCAACTACCCCTTGATCGGCGACGCCGACCTGAAGGTCGCCAAGCTCTACGACATGATCCACCCGAACGCCAGCGCCGGCCCGCGCACCGCGGTCGACAACGCGACGGTGCGCTCGGTGTTCATGATCGGCCCGGACAAGAAGGTCAAGGCGATGCTGGTCTACCCGATGAGCGCCGGCCGCAACTTCGACGAGGTGCTGCGCCTCCTGGATGCCTTGCAACTGAACGCCAGGCACACCGTCGCGACGCCGGTGAACTGGCGGCCGGGCGACGACGTGATCATCCCGACCTCGGTGTCCGACGAGGACGCGCGGAAGAAATACCCGGACGGCTTCAAGACGCTCAAACCGTATCTGCGCGTGGTGGCGCAGCCGAAGTAGCGCGGCAGGCAAGGGGAAGTCCGGCGGACTTCCCCTTTTCGCTGTCGGCCCGTACGGGGGCGTGCGCCAGGACGAAGCAGGCAGGAAGGGAAGAAAAATGAGAACAGCGTGCGCGGCGATGTTGTTGGCCGGTGCGCTGCTGGCCGGGTGCGCCAGCGACATGACGGTCCGGCTGGCGAGCCCGGCGCCGACTTCCGCGCCGGCGCTGGCCACGGTCAAGGTCAACGACCTGCGCGCGCCGGGCGTGGCGGCGAGCAAGCGCGAGGCCGCCTTCGGCGTGCCGATGGGCAATATCGCCTTCAACCCGCCCGAGGCGCAGGTGGTCCAGCACCTGCTGGAGACCGAGCTGTCTCGCAAGCTGGCGGCGTCGGGCGGCCGCGGGGCGCGCAGCTACGAGTGCGACCTGATCGAGTTCGGCGCCAACACCGTCACCACGCCGCTGTACTGGGACGTGGTCGGCCGGGTGCGGCTGGCGCTGAAGGCGGACGGGAAAAAGCTCGACCTGCGCGGCGAGAAGACGGAACGAACCTACCTGTGGCCGGGCGAGAGCGTCGTCGCCTCGACGGTAGAGAGCGCGCTCGAGCAGATCGCGCGCCAGGTGCGCGAGGCCGACTTGCCGTAGCGCAAGTCCCCGCAAGGTTGGCCGAGCGCGTTGGCGTTCAGGCCGGCGCCTGGTTGAACTCGATCACGTTGCGGTCCGGGTCGCGCACGAACAGCGCGCGGGCGCCGCCCTCGAACACGACCGGCCCCTCGCTGATCGCGACGCCGGCCGAGCGCAGCGCGCGCTCGACGGCGTCCAGGTCGGACACCGCCAGCGCGACGTGCGTGTAGCCGGCGCGCTTGACGGGGACGTCCATCAGCGCGTTCGGCGCGTCCGGCTCGGCGGCGTTCAGGATGAAGTTGACCGCGACGCCCGACGGATGGACGAGGATCGCGACCGGCTCCGGCCCGAGCGGACCGGCGACGAAGGCGAAGCCGAGCCGCTCGTAGAAAGCGCGCGAACGCGCCAGATCGTGCACGCGGATGCCGACGTGGGCGATGCCGGTGATCAGCGAATCGAGAGCCATGGCTTCCTCCTCGTCGAAGCGGGCGGGGCCGGTTCACACCCAGTCGCGCGCCGGCAGGTATTTCTCGTACAGCTCGGCTTCGGGCGTGCCCGCTTCCGGCTGCCAGTTGTACTGCCAGCGCACCAACGGCGGCATCGACATCAGGATCGACTCGGTGCGCCCGCCCGATTGCAGGCCGAACAGCGTGCCGCGGTCGAACACCAGGTTGAATTCGACGTAGCGGCCGCGACGGTAGAGCTGGAACTGCCGCTCGCGCTCGCCCCACGGCGTGCCCTTGCGGCGGTCGACGATCGGCAGGTAGGCGTCGAGGTAGCCGTTGCCGACCGCCTGCATGAAGTCGAAGCAGCGCTCGAAGCCCCAGGCGTTCAGGTCGTCGAAGAACAGGCCGCCGACGCCGCGCGCCTCGTCGCGGTGCTTGAGGTAGAAGTACTCGTCGCACCATTGCTTGTACTTCGGGTAGACGTCGGCGCCGAACGGTTCGCACACGCGTTTGGCGACGGTGTGCCAGTGCACGACGTCCTCCTCGAAGGCGTAGAACGGCGTCAGGTCGAAGCCGCCGCCGAACCACCACACCGGCTCGGCGCCGTCCTTCTCGGCGACGAAGAAGCGCACGTTGGCGTGGCTGGTCGGGATGTAGGGGTTCTCCGGGTGGATGACGAGCGACACGCCCATCGCCTCCCAGCGCCGGCCGGCCAGTTCCGGGCGGTGCGCGGTCGCCGAGGCGGGCATCGCGTCGCCCATCACGTGCGAGAAGCCGACGCCGGCCTGCTCGAACACCGCGCCGCCGGCGAGCACGCGGCTACGGCCGCCGCCGCCGCCCTCGCGCTGCCACACCTCCTCGGCGAAACGCGCGCGGCCGTCGCGCGCCTCGAGCGCGGCGCAGATGCGGTCCTGCAGGTCCATCAGGAAGGTTTTGACACGGGCGATATCGGGCTGGCTCATCGGGATTCCTCGCTGAAATATTCGCCGCCATTGTACTGCAGCGCCGAGCGCGGCCGCGTTTCCCCTTATCATCGGCGTGATTCTCATCAAGCCGTTCGACAACAAGGAGACGCCATGATCACCCTCTATACCTGGGGCACGCCCAACGGTCGCAAGATTCCGATCGCGCTCGAGGAGCTCGGCCTCGCCTACGAGGTGAAGCCGGTCGACATCGGCGCGAACGCGCAGTTCGCGCCCGACTTCCTCGCCATCAGCCCGAACAACAAGATCCCCGCCATCGTCGACGCCGACGGCCCGGGCGGCGCGCCTATCGGCGTGTTCGAGTCGGGCGCGATCCTGATCTACCTCGCCGAGAAGACCGGCCGGCTGTTGCCGGCCGACGGCGCGGCGCGCTACGCGGCCTTGCAGTGGCTGATGTTCCAGATGGGCGGCTTCGGGCCCTTCCTCGGCCAGGCGCACCACTTCAACCGCTTCGCGCCCGAGGCCGTGCCGTACGCGCAACAGCGCTACAACGCCGAGGCGCAGCGCCTGTACGGCGTGCTCGATGCGGCGCTCGACGGTCGCGATTTCGTCGCCGGCGAATTCTCGATCGCCGACATCGCGCTCTACCCGTGGGCGGCGCGCCACGAGTGGCAGAGCGTGAGGCTTGCCGACTTCCCCAACGTCGCGCGCTGGTTCGCCGCGCTGTCGCAGCGCCCGGCCTTCGTCCGCGGCATGGCGGTGCCGGCCTGAGCGGGCGGGGCGGCCGGGCCCTCCTGCCGCCATCGACTACCCTAGTAGCAGAGAACGCATACGGCATGTCCGGATGGGCCGAGTCATGCCGTCGCCGCGTCCTCGCCCCTGTCCATGACCTTCGGCCTGCTCGACATCAGCCTTACCCTGCTGGCGCTGCACCTGGCCGGCGTCGCCGCCGCGGTGCACGCGGTGCTGACCGTGCGCACCTCGCAGGGCGCGGTCGCCTGGTGCATCGCGCTGTTGACCGTGCCCTACCTGACGCTCTTGCCCTACCTGTTCCTCGGCCGCCGCCGTTTCGCCGACTACGTCGCCGCGCGCCGCTTCGTCGTCGAGCGCATGCACGAGCAGGCGGCGCAGCTGGGCTGGCGGCCGCTGCGCGAGCTGGCGTCCGACCTGATCGTCTCCCCCGGGCACGGCTGCGTGCGCACCTGGTCGCGGCTGGCCGGCCTGCCGACCACCGGCCACAACCGCGCGCGGCTGCTGGTCGACGGCGAGGCGACCTTTGCCGCCATCCTCGCGGCGGTCGGCGCCGCGCGCCACTGCGTGCTGGTGCAGTCCTTCATCGTGCACGACGACGCGACCGGCCGCGCGCTGCAGCGCGTGCTGATCGAGCGCGCCGCCGCCGGCGTGCGCGTGCACTTCCTGTACGACAGCATCGGCAGCCACGCGCTGCCGGCGCGCTATATCGAGAGCTTGCGCGCCGCCGGCGTCGAGGCGCACGCCTTCGTCGCGACGCGCGGCGTGGTCAACCGTTTCCAGGTCAACTTCCGCAACCACCGCAAGCTGGTCGTCGTCGACGGCGAGCGCGCCTTCGTCGGCGGCCACAACGTCGGCGACGAATACCTCGGCCGACGTCCGCCGCTGTCGCCGTGGCGCGACACCCACGTCGAGCTGCTCGGGCCGGTCGCGGCGCTGTTGCAGCTGTGCTTCACCGAGGACTGGTACGCGGCGACGCAGCGCGTGCCGGCGCTGCGCATGCCGAAGCAGGCCGACGGCGGGACGGTGGCCTGCCAGGTGATCCCGAGCGGGCCGGCCGACCGCTTCGAGACCGGCTCGCTGATGTTCGTCGAGGCGATCCACGCGGCGCGGCGGCGCCTGTGGCTGAGCAGCCCCTACTTCGTGCCCGACGAGGCGGTGTCGGCCGCGCTGCGGCTCGCGGTGCTGCGCGGCGTCGACGTGCGCGTGCTCCTGCCGTCGCGGCCCGACCACCGCGTGGTGTTCGCCGCCTCGACGCTGTACGCCTGCGAGGCGGCGCGCGCCGGGGTGCAGGTGTTCCGCTACCGGCCGGGCTTCCTGCACCAGAAGGTCGTGCTCGTCGACGACGAGATCGCGCTGATCGGCAGCGCCAACCTCGACAACCGCTCGTTCCGGCTCAACTTCGAGCTGACGGTGGCGACGATAGACGCGCACTTCGCGCGCGAGGTCGAGGCGATGCTGGCCGCCGACTTCGCCCGGGCCGAGCCGCTCGGGCCGGGCGCGCTGGCAGCCTTGCCGCTGTGGCGGCGCGTCGGCATGAGCCTTGCGCGGCTGTTCGCGCCGATACTCTGACGCGCGTTGCACGCGCAAAAAAGCTCGGCCAACCTTTGAAGGTTGGCCGAGCCGTTCGCGGCGTGCGCCGTTCCTACGGTCGCGCCCGGCAGTCGCGCGCGATCATGCGGCCGCCGCGGGTGGTCAGGAAACCGTCGTCGCCCTTGCTCCACCAGATCAGCTGGCGGTTGGCGTAGCGTGCGCCGCTGCCGCTCTTCACCAGCGTGAGCCGGTAGCGCTGGCCGCGCCAGCTAAGCTCGATCGGCTCGCGCCCGGCGTCGGCGTAGGCCGGGTAGCGCACCGTCAGCGTGCGCTCGCCGGCGCAGCGGTAGTGTACGGTGAACGGCGTCGCGCCCTGTTCGGCGACGGGCGCGCTCGTTTCGTCGGCGAAGGCCGGCGCGGCCAGCGTGACGAGCAGGGCGGCGAGCGGGGCGGATAGGCGTTTCATGCTTCCTCCTTGGCGCCCCACGGGGCGACTTTCCACAACAGCGCCATGCCCGGCAGCGCGAGCGCGGTGCACAGCCAGAAGAACGGCACCCAGCCGAAGGCCTCGACCAGGAAGCCGGTGCCGGCGTTGGCCACCGTGCGCGGCACGGCGGCCAGGCTGGTGAACAGCGCGAACTGCGTCGCGGTGTAGGCCGGGTGGGTGGTGCGCGCGATGTAGGCGACGAAGGCGGCGGTGCCGAGGCCGACGCCGAGCGCCTCGAAGCCGATCACCACCGCGAGCATCGTCAGCTCGGGCGCGCCGATCGCGGCGAACGGGCCCTTCGCCGCCAGCCAGGCGAAGCCGACGATCGACGCGACCTGCACCACGCCGAAGGCCCACAGCGCGCGGTTGATGCCGAGCTTGACCATCCAGACGCCACCCAGCAGCCCGCCGAACACCGCCGGCCACAGCCCGGCGTGCTTGGCGACCAGGCCGATCTCGGTCTTCGAGAAGCCCATGTCGAGGTAGAACGGCGTCGCCAGCGCGGTGGCCATGCTGTCGCCGAGCTTGTACAGGAAGATGAAGGCGAGCACGGTCAGCGCGGCCTTCCAGCCCGAGCGCGTGACGAACTCGTGGAACGGTTCGACCACCGCCTCGCGCAGCGTCTTGGGCGCGGCGCCGACGAGCCTGGGTTCGGACACCAAGAGCGTCATCGCGACGCCCGGCAGCATGAACAGCGCGGTGACGAAAAAGACCGTCGCCCACGGCAGGTGGTCGGCGAGGATCAGCGACAGCGAGCCGGGAACCAGGCTCGCCAGCCGGTAGGCGTTGATGTGGACGGTGTTGCCCAGCCCCAGCTCGTGGTCCTTGAGGATCTCGCGCCGGAACGCGTCGAGCACGATGTCCTGGCTGGCCGAGAAGAAGGCGACGCCGACCGCGAGCGCGGCGATGCTCCAGATGTCCTGTTGCGGCGCGTACAGGCCGAAGGCCGCCATCGTCGCGATCAGCGCCAGCTGGGTGCCGAGCATCCAGCCGCGCCGGCGGCCCAGCCACGGCGGCACGAAGCGGTCCATCAGCGGCGCCCACAGGAACTTCCAGGTGAACGGCAGCTGGATCAGCGCGAACAGGCCGATCGCCTTCAGGTCGACCCCTTCGCTCCTGAGCCAGGCCGGCACGAGGTTGATCAGCAGGTAGAGCGGCAGGCCGGAGGCGAAGCCGGTGAATACGCAGGTCAGCATGGTGCGGGAGAACACCGTGCTCTTGAGCGTCGTGGAAGTCTCGGTCATGGGCGGCGGGCCGGCAGAAACAGGGTTGGCCGAGCAGACCGTCGCGACGTTTCGCTCGGCCACGGCCAACCCTGAGGGTTTGGTAGGGCCTTAGGGACGGCCGATGCGGTAGACCGCAAGGCTGCCGCGCAGGTTCGGCAAAAAGCGCACGCGCTCGTCGTTGTTCAGCACCACCCGCTCGCGGATCGCGATGCCGTTCTTGGCGCACAGCGCCTCGAAGTCGCCCAGCATGCACCAGTGGATGTTCGGCGTGTTGTACCACTGGTAGGGGATGGTCTCGGACACCGGCATGCGGCCCTGCATGATTTGCAGGCGGTTTTCCCAGTAGCCGAAGTTCGGGAAGGTGACGATGCCCTCGCGGCCGACGCGCAACAGCTCGATCAGGATTTCCTCGGTGTTGCGCATCGCCTGCAGCGTTTGCGACAGGATCACGTGGTCGAAGCTGGCGTCGCCGAAATCGGCGAGGCCGGCTTCCAGGTCGCTCTGGATCACCGGCACGCCGGCGGCGACGCACTTGACCACGTTGTCGACGTCGATCTCGACGCCGTAGCCCTGCACGCGCTTGTCGCGCATCAGGTGCGCCATCAGCGTGCCGTCGCCGCAGCCCAGGTCGAGCACGCGGCTCTTGGGCGGGATCCAGTCGGCGATCACCTTGAGGTCGGCGCGTAACTTCATCTATTGACCTCCTCGTGCACGCGGTTCAGGAAGGCGTGCATCAGCTCGTGGTAGGGGTGGTCCATCATCAGGAAGGCGTCGTGGCCGTGGCCGGAGGCGATCTGGGCGTACTGCACGCGCTTGCCGGCGGCCACCAGCGCGTCGACGATCTCGCGCGAGCGGCCCGGCGAGAAGCGCCAGTCGCTGTCGAAGCTGACGACGAGGAAGTTGGCCGAGGTGCCCGACACCGCCTTGACGAGGTCGCCGCCGAAGGGCTTGGCCGGGTCGAAGTAGTCGAGCGCCTTGGTCATCAACAGGTAGGTGTTGGCGTCGAAGCTGTCGGAGAACTTGTCGCCCTGGTAGCGCAGGTAGGACTCGATCTCGAACTCGACGTCGAAGCCGTACTGGTACTCGCCGGACTTGAGCATGCGGCCGAACTTGGCGCCCATGCCGTCGTCGGACAGGTAGGTGATGTGGCCGAGCATGCGCGCCAGCCTGAGGCCGCGGCGCGGGATCGCGCCGTGCTCGTAGAAGTCGCCGCCGAAAAAGTCCGGGTCGGTCAGGATGGCCTGGCGCGCGACGTCGTTGAACGCGATGTTCTGCGCCGACAGCTTGGGCGCCGACGCGATCACCAGCGCGTTCTTGACGCGATCGGGGTAGTCGATGCTCCACTGCAGCGCCTGCATGCCGCCGAGGCTGCCGCCGATCACGGCGGCGAAGGTGTCGATGCCGAGCCGGTCGGCCAGTCGCGCCTGCGCTTTCACCCAGTCGCCCACGGTGACGACCGGGAAGGCCGAGCCCCACGGTTTGCCGGTGTCCGGGTTGATCGACGACGGGCCGGTCGAGCCGTGGCAGCCGCCGAGGTTGTTCACGCCGATCACGAAGAAGCGCTCGGTGTCGATCGGCTTGCCCGGGCCGACCATATTGTCCCACCAGCCGGGGTACTTGTCGGCGTCGCTGTAGCGGCCGGCGACGTGGTGGTGGCCGGACAGCGCGTGGCAGATCAGCACGGCGTTGCTTTTGGCCGCGTTGAGCGTGCCGTAGGTTTCGAATTGCAGTTGGTAGGCCGGCAGCGCCGTGCCGCATTCGAGCGCCAGCGGCGATTCGAACACGGCGGTCTGGGCGCGCACCAGGCCGACCGAGCGGGGCGTAGTGGTGGACATGGCGTTAGGGCTTGCGGGCGTCTGACGCCGCCGCGGCGCGCGCGTCGGCATCTCTTTATCGTGTTGTAGGATTGTGTCCGATTATAACGGCATTCGCGGCCCTGTCAGTCCCTCGACCGCCGCGACGCGCGCGGCGATAATCGACGCTTTCCCGCCCCGCTTGTTTTCCCGATGCCCGGACGCCTGTTCAAGCTCTTCGTGCTGATCGCCGTCGGCTGCGCGCTGGCGCGCTGGCTGCTGAGCTCGCGCCAGAAGGCCGCGCTGCACGAGGGCACGAAAACGCTGGCGCAGGCGCTGCTGCTGTCGGCGCTGCTGACCTTCCTGTGGCAGCTGTTCGCCGGCGCGCGCTGAGCGGCGCCGCTCAGGCCTCGAGCAGCGCCTTCAGCGTCGCGAGGTCGCGCGCCACCCAGCGCGCGTCCTCGTCGAACTGCGCGTCGCTCATGCCGTCGAGGCGGAACAGCGTGAACACCACCTCGGCGCCGTCGCCGTTGGCGATCACGCGCAGCGGCACGTAGATCTCGACGTCGGCCGACGGATAGACGCGGTGGTCGAGCACGCCGTAGGGGTTGGGCGGCGAGAAGCGCACCCGCATCGGGCCGTTCGGGGTGTCGGCGAGCCAGGCGTCGCCGTCCGGCGTCACCGCCGAACACAGGCCGGACGCCCAGCGCGGAAAGTTGTCGGGAACGGCAAGGAAGGCGTAGACCTCGTCGGCGCCGCGCTCGATGGTCACGCTGACGGTTCGGGTTTGGCTGGTCGCCATGGCCGGCTCCTTCGCGCTGCGGTGTATCGCCTTTATAGCCGTTCGGCAACTTCCGCGTCGCGCGCGCTGTCAGAAACGCCACGGGCAGCCGACTAAGTGCTCAGCCCCCCGGCGTCGCGGCCGCGCCGCCGGCGGCTTTCCGCCCGTTTTTCCGGAGTCCTGTGCATGCTGATTCGCCACCCCGACGAGATCGCGCCGTCCGAGATCACGCCGCGCGAACTCTACCTCGACCGCCGCCGCTTTCTCGCGCTGGGCGCCGCCGGCGCGCTGCTGTCGGCCGACGCGCTGGCCGCGCTGACCGCCAGAAAGAGCGTCTACTCGACCGCCGAGAAGGCCAACAGCCTCAAGGACATCACCGGCTACAACAACTTTTACGAGTTCGGCACCGACAAGGCCGACCCGGCCGCCTACGCCGGCGCGTTCCGGCCGCGGCCGTGGACGGTGACGGTCGACGGCGAGGTGATGCGGCCGCGCACCTTCTCGCTCGACGAACTGATGAAGCTCGCGCCGCTCGAGGAGCGCGTCTACCGGCTGCGCTGCGTCGAGGGCTGGAGCATGGTGATCCCGTGGATCGGTTTTCCGCTGTCGGCGCTCTTGAAGCAGGTGCAGCCGACCAGCCGCGGCAAGTACGTCGCGTTCGAGACGGTGATGCGGCCGAACGAGATGCCCGGCCAGCGCTCGCGCGTGCTCGCCTGGCCGTATCGCGAGGGGCTGCGCATCGACGAGGCGATGCATCCCCTGGCCATCCTCGCGGTCGGCCTGTACGGCGACGTGCTGCCCAACCAGAACGGCGCGCCGATCCGGCTCGTCGTGCCGTGGAAGTACGGCTTCAAGAGCATCAAGTCCATCGTGAGGATACGTCTGGTCGAGAAGCCGCCGGCGACGAGCTGGAACCTCGCCACGCCGAACGAGTATGGCTTCTATTCGAACGTGAACCCGGCGGTCGACCATCCGCGCTGGAGCCAGGCGCGCGAGCGGCGCATCGGCGAATTCTTCAAGCGCGACACGCTGCCGTTCAACGGCTACGGAAGCCAGGTCGCGCAGCTGTACCGCGGCATGGATCTGAAGGCGAATTTCTGATGGACGCGCACAGCCAGGCGCTGGGCGGCGCCGCGCGGAGTTCGGCCAACGAGTGGCTCGGCCGCCGGCTGCCGTGGCTGAAGGCCGCGCTCTTCCTCGTCTGCCTGCTGCCGCTGGCGCGCGCCGCCTGGCTGCTCGCCGCCGGCGAGCCGACCAACCCGATCGAGTTCATCACGCGCTCGACCGGCACCTGGACGCTGGTGATGCTGCTGGCGACGCTGGCGGTGTCGCCGCTGCGGCGCGCGACCGGCTGGGGCCAGCTGCTGCGGCTGCGCCGCCTGCTGGGCCTGTTCGCCTTCTTCTACGCCAGCCTGCATTTCACGACCTATTTCTGGCTCGACCAGTTCTTCGACTGGGCGGCGATCGCGCGCGACATCGTCAAGCGGCCCTTCGTCACGCTCGGCTTCGCCGCCTTCTGCCTGATGCTGCCGCTGGCGCTGACCTCGACCGACGCGGCGATGCGGCGGCTGAAGCGGCGCTGGGGGCAGTTGCACGCGCTGGTTTATCCGCTGGCCGTGCTCGCGGTGCTGCACTACGCGTGGCTGGTGAAGAAGGACCTGAGCCAGCCGCTCGCCTACGGCGCGGTGCTGTTCGTGCTGTTGGCCGAGCGCGCGCTGCGCCGCTGGCTGGCGTCGCGCCGCGCGTGACGAAAAAGGCCGCCCGGTGTGCCGGGCGGCCGGTGCTCAGCCCACGGGCGGCCTTACTCGATCAGCAGCTTGCTGCCGCGGCCCGGCGCGCGCTTGGGCAAGGTCAGCGTCAGCACGCCGTCGACGAAGCGCGCGTTGGCGGCCTGGTCGTCGATCTCGTGCGCGAGCTGGAAGCGGCGGCTGGTGCTGCCGAAGTAGCGTTCCGAGCGCAACACCTTCTCGCCTTCGCGGCTTTCCTTCTCCTGCCTGACCTCGGCGCTGATCGACACGGTGTTGCCGTCGATCTCGACGTGGATGTCTTCCTTCTTCACGCCGGGCAGTTCAGCCTCCACCGTGTAGGCCTTGTCGTCCTCGCGCACGTCGAGCTTGATGTCGGGCGACAGGCCGCCTTCGGCGGCGAGGCCCACCGGGCGCACGAAGAAGCCCTTGAGCATGTCGTCGAACAGGTTTTCGAAAGCGGGGCGTTTGACCAGTGGATTCATGCTGTCCTCCTATCGATCGGTACGGGCATTTCGCGGTGCCCAGCATCGAAATAGGTGCTAGCGCCTTGTTTTTCAATGTGAAAAACGGCTTGTCTTGACCTGGCGCAAACGCGGTTTGCCGCGTGCGCGGGCCGGCCCGTATACTCGCCGGCAGCGATTTTTCCGGGCCGAGGAGGGCCGTCGACATGAGCAAGGGCAAGGCCCCGGTCACCCAGGCGGTGCGCGTGCTGCGCGAGCACAAGGTTGAATACACCGAGCATCTGTACGACTACGAGGACAAGGGCGGCACGCGCGTCTCGAGCCGCGCGCTCGGCGTGCCCGAGCACTGCGTGATCAAGACGCTGGTGATGCAGGACGAGCACAAGCGGCCGCTGATCGTGCTGATGCACGGCGACAGGGAGGTCGGCGTCGGCCTGCTGGCGCGTCAGATCGGCGTCAAGCGCGTCGAGCCGTGCGACCCGAAGACCGCCGACCGGCATTCGGGCTATCAGGTCGGCGGTACCAGCCCGTTCGGCACCAAGGCCGCGATGCCGGTCTATATGGAGGCGAGCATCGCCCAGTTGCCGCGCCTCTATATCAACGGCGGCAAGCGCGGCTTCCTGGTCGGCCTCGCGCCGGCCGACGTGGTCGCCATCCTCGCGCCGACGCCGGTGAACGTCGCGGTGTGAGCGGCGGCGCGCCGACGGTCAAAAGGCTCGGCCAAACTTTCAAGTTGGCCGAGCCTTTTTCGTGCGCGGTATCGGGCGCCGCCCCGGGAAGGGCCGTTCGCTAGCGGCCGGCGGCGGCGAGCCGGCGCCGGAACAGCGTGCGCATCGCGAAGCCGGTCGTCAGCATCGCGAACATCGCCGCCGCCAGCGTCAGCGGGCTGCCCCAGACCAGCGGCGAGATCACGCCGGCGGTCAGACTCGACAGCATGGTCTGCGTGAAGCCCTGCAGCGACGACACCGTGCCCCTCAGGTGCGGAAACTGGTCCATCAGCAGCAGCGTGATCGTGGGCGCGACCACCGACATGCCGATGGTGTACAGCGTCAGCGGCAGCACGCTCCACGGCAGCGCGGCCGGGAAGAACAGGTGGTAGGCGAGGTTGGCCGAGGCGGCGGCGAACATCAGCGTGTAGCCGAAGCTGACCAGCGTGCGCGCGCTGTACCGGCCGGCCAGCCGGCCGGACAGGAAGGCGCCGAACATGATGCCGGATACCGCCGGGCCGAACATCCACAGGAAGGCCTGCGGCGACAGCTTCAGGTGCTGCATCAGGAACACCGGCGCCGACGGGACGTAGAGGAAAAAGCCGGCGAAGTTGAACGATACCGCCAGCGCCAAGAGGTCGAATTCCGGCTTCTTCAGCACCTGCCAGTAGTTGGACAGCAACGTCGTCGCCGCCAGCTTCTGGCGCGACGGCGGCGCCAGCGTCTCGGGCAGCGCCGCGGCGCTGGCGACGAACAGCGCCGCGCCGATCAGCGCCATGAAGACGAAGATCGAATGCCAGCCGAAGGCGCCGAACAGCCAGCCGCCGACCACTGGTGCGATCGCCGGCGACAGCGAGAACAACATCGTCACTTGCGACATCAGTTTTTGCGCGGCCGCACCGGCCAGGCGGTCGCGGATGATCGCGCGCCCGACGATCAGGCCGGCGCCGCCGCAGATGCCCTGCAGCGCGCGGAAGACCAGCAGCGTCGGCAGGTCGTCGGCCAGCGCGCAGCCGAGCGACGCGAGCGCGAACAGCAGCGTCGTCGCCAGCACCACCGGCCGGCGGCCGACCGCGTCGGAGATCGCGCCGTGCCACAGCATCATCAGGCCGTAGAAGAACAGGTAGACGGTCAGCGCCTGCTGGATCGCGATCGGGCTGGCGGCAAGGCTCGCGCCGATCGCACGCATCGCCGGCAGGAAGGTGTCGATCGAGAACGGGCCGAGCGTCGCGAGCGCGGCCAGCAGCATGGCGAGGCGGAAGTCGGTCCGCCGGGTATCGGGAGTCATGGGGGTCCGGAATGGTGTAGCGAGGAAATAGTTTAGTGGTTTACTAAAAATCCGGCAAATCGGTGCAGCAGAACGACGACGGGCCGCGCTCGGCGGCCCGTCGGCGGGAAGGAGGGTTCGTCAGAAGATTTCGCGCCAGGCGAGCCGGTAGCCGACCATGCCCATCCCGCCGGGAAGCAGCGGCTTGAGCGTGTCGATCGCCTTGTCGTCGCGGCTGCCGCCCATGGTCAGCCGGACGTCGAGCCGCGCCGGGTCGAGCAGCGAGTAGAGGTTGGCGCGGTTGTTGATCTGTCCGTCCTGGGTGCGATAGGGCTGCCACGTCACCGATTTGGCGCGGCTGCCGAGGTAGCTCAGCGCCGACGGCATGCCGACCCGCGAGTTGACGCCGCTGACCGTGGTGCTGCCGGCGTCGCCGCTGTAGCGGACGCGGTCGGCGTCGGTCAAATGCCCGTCGCCGTCGACGTCGAGCGTGGAGCCCTCGATGCGACCGCCGTTGGCCGGGTCCAGCGCCATGATCCAGCCGTCGCCGGGCGGCGCGCAGCGCTGGCCGTTGCTGGCGATCGGCATTTGGGTGGAAAAATAGAGCCGGCCGGCGATCAGTTGCGGGCTGTGCAGCACGCGCTCGCCGTTGACCGAGGGCAGGTCGAGGAACCAGCCGCCCTTGCCGGCCTCGAGCGGCTTGCGGCTGAGCAGCCGCACCTTGCGCCGTTGCGTGCCGGCCTGCACCTCTTCCTCGCGGACGATGGTCTGCGCGGTCAGCCGGCTGTCGCGGCCCGCGTGGCTGTAGGCGGCGGCCGCGTCGAGCAGCACGCCGCCGCTGCGGTCGTGCAGGCCGTAGACGCTCTGCACGGCGAAAGGTGCGTTCTTGTCGGCGGCGTAGAGCAGGCGGCCGGTGCCGAAGATCACCGTGTGGCCGCCGCTGCCGTTCTTGGCCAGTACCGGCGCGTCGACGATGGGCTGGGCTGGCGTGCCGTCCCAGAAGCGGTCGGCGCGCCAGCCCGTCGGCGCGCCCTCCAGCCGGAAGCGCCAGACGTCGCCGGCCAGGTCGCCGGCGTAGACGAGGTCGGCGACCTCGTCGCCGTCGACGTCCATCACCGCCGGCGCCGACAGGCCGTTGCCGCCGGCGTCGCCGACCGGCATTTCGCGCAGCACGGCGCCGCTGTTTAGGTCGATCACGTAGAGGCTGGCGCGCCCGTTTGCGCTGTCGTAGCCGTTGGCGACGATGGCGGCCCAGGTCCAGTCGTTGCGGCCCGGGCCGGTCGGCACCTTGGCGATGACCGGGCGGCCGAAGGTGTGGCCGAGGTTGCCGTAACCGGCCGATTTCTCCGTCTTGTCCCACAGCACGACGTCGCCGGGGGCCCAGGCCGCGTCGCCGAGCAGCGGATCGAGCTTGAGCGCGAACAGGCCACGGCCGCCCTGCGCCAGCGTGCCGACCAGCACGGTGGCGCCGCCGGCCTGTTCGATCGCCAGCGGGCCGTTGACGTAGTAGCGGTGCGGGTTCGAGAGGCTGCCGTAGTCGTTGCGCGCCAGGTAGAGCGTGTTCCACAGCACGGCCGACGGGATGTAGCCGAGCACTTCGGTGTAGTCGGTGTCGCCGTTGCCGCGCTTGAACACGTGCAGCATGCCGTCGTTGGCGCCGACCGCGACCAGCCGGCCGTCGGTGGTCGCCTCGGGGCGGCTGTCGATGATGTCGCCAAGCTGGTACTGGCGTCGCACCGGCAGGTCGACCGCGCGCCCCTTGGGTTCGCCGAACAGTTCGCCGAGCAGGGCGCCGAGGCCGAGGTCGATGCCGACCAGTTGCCTGACGTCGTCGCCGGCCGCGTCGACGAGGTTGCCCAAGCTGTCGACCAGACCCTTGTAGGTGGTGACGATGCGCCTGTCCTTCGGCGCCGGCAGTTTGGCCGGTACCGGCTTCGTCAGGTCGATGCGCCCCTCGTCGTCGACCGGGTGGACGTCGAGCCGGCCGGTCCAGGCGCCGGCCTGGTAGGAGGCCTGGAAGACCGACGGCGCGGCCGGGTTGGCCGCGACCGGCGGCACGCCGATCGAGCCTTGCCCGACCATGTCGCGCATCGCGTTGTGGTAGGCGGTGTGCAGCTCCGAGGCGCTGCTCACCCCCTGGTAGCGGCCGCCGCCGCGTTGCGCGGCGTCCTTGAGTTGGGCGTCGCCGTTCGGGGTGAAGCCTATCGTGTAGGTGACGAGGTTCTGGCGCGGATAGTCTCCCGCGTCGAAGGAGGCGCCGTCGCGGTCGGTGCCGCCGACGATCAGGTCGCGCTGGTAGGCGCGTTCGGCCAGTTGGCCGAGGGTGGGCGGCACGCCGAGGCCGGCGTGCGGCGAGTCGGACGGGTAGGGGAAGGCGTTGTTGCTGCCGTCGTCGAAGGCTCCAGCCGACACCACGAGCGCGAAGTTTTTCTGGCAGCGGTAGACCACCGGCGAGTCGTAGCTGCCGTCGCGTCGGCCGAGCAGGCCGCCGACCACGCCGCCGAGCAACGAGGAGACGCCCTGCAGCATCGGCTCGTGCGGTTTGTCGTACATCGTCGGCTTGCCCTGGTAGTAGCGGGTCAGCTCGGCGTAAGCCTCCAGCATCGGCGAAGCGGGCTTTTCGCAGCCGGCGCAGGGCAGCTGGATCGGCGGCAGGCTGCTCAACAGCTTGTTGACGTCGGTGAGCGCGTCGCCGACCAGATGGTACTGGTTGGCTTCCATATAGAGCCGGCCGCCCTGGTTGCGGCGCTTGCTCTGCTTGTCGGCGTTCAGCAGCGCGCCGGGCAACTCCAGCAGCGTCCGGATCGGGCTGGACAGGATGTCGTTCAGCAAGGTTTGCAGGTCTTGCAGGCCGCTGTTGTCGTAGGCCATCAGGCCGACGCGCGCCGGGTACTGCTTGCCGAGCAGCTGCTGGCTGACCGCGTTGGTCGCCGACAGGCGCGTGCCCAGGTTCAGCGGCGTGCCGGCCAGCGGCACGTTCATCGACGGCGAGGTGTCGAGCAGCAGCATGATGTTCGGCGGCACCGGGGCCGACGACTGCGCCAGGGGCTCGGCCGGATAGGGCGACGGGTAGGGCAGGATCAGGCCGGCCTGCGCGGCCAGGCTGGGCAGCAGCAGGGCGGTGCAGACGGCGGTACGGATCGCGGCGGACGACATGGCTGGCTTCCTTGTCGGACGTCCGGCCAGTGGCCGGCACATCAGGCGCCGCCCGATCCGCCGTGCCCTCGCCCCCGCGACGGCCCGGCCGTTTCGCCCGGAAGGGGGCGAGGGCTGGCCTGTGTTCGCGGTATAGAAAGGCTGTTGGCGTGTCTCTATACGTATAAATACTTAAAATTCATAAGCAATACGGTTATTTTGTCAAAAGTAAAGTGTTTGATTTATTAAGCTCGGGATGTTTTAAATCTTTTGATTTGTTTGCCAAGACCATTTCTACAGTAAGGCTTTGATCGGTAGGACTTTTTGGGGGGCGGGCCACCCGGCCAGAACAAAGCCCGCCTTGCGGCGGGCTGTTGCGCTTGCGCGTCGCGCTCAGTGCGCGGCTTCCCAGTTGTCGCCGGCGCCGACCTCGGCCAACAGCGGCACCTTCAGCGTCGCGACGCCGGCCATGATCGCCGGCAGTCTTTCCTTCACGACGGCGAGCTCGTCGTCGGGCACCTCGAGCACCAGTTCGTCGTGCACCTGTATGATCAGCTTGCTCTTGAGGCCGGCGTCGACGAGCCAGGTCTGCGTCGCGATCATCGCCAGCTTGATCAGGTCGGCGGCGGTGCCCTGCATCGGCGCGTTGATCGCCGCGCGCTCGGCGCCGGCGCGGCGCGCCGCGTTGCTCGACTTGATCTCGGGCAGGTAGAGGCGGCGGCCGAACACGGTCTCGACGTAGCCGTCCTCGCGCGCCTTGACGCGCGTTTCCTCCATATAGCGCGCCACGCCCGGGTAGCGCATGAAGTAGCGGTCGATGAAGGCCTGCGCGGCGGAACGCTCGATCTCCAGCTGGCTGGCCAGCCCGAACACGCCCATGCCGTAGATCAGGCCGAAGTTGATCGTCTTGGCGTAGCGGCGCTGTTCGCTGGTCACCGCGGTCAGCGGCACGCCGAACACTTCGGAGGCGGTCGCCTTGTGCACGTCGGCGCCGTCGCGGAAGGCGGCCAACAGGTTCTCGTCGCCCGACAGGTGCGCCATGATGCGCAGTTCGATCTGCGAGTAGTCGGCCGACACGATATGGCAGCCGGGCGGCGCGACGAAGGCCTCGCGCACGCGGCGGCCCTCGGCGGTGCGCACCGGGATGTTCTGCAGGTTCGGGTCGGAACTGGCGAGCCGGCCGGTGATCGCCACCGCCTGCGCGTAGTTGGTGTGCACGCGGCCGGTGGCCGGGTTGATCAGCGTCGGCAATTTATCGGTGTAGGTCGACTTGAGCTTGGCGAGGCCGCGGTAGTCGAGGATGGTCTTGGGCAGCGGGTGGTCGAGCGCCAGTTTTTCCAGCACCGACTCGTCGGTCGAATAGCCGCCGGACGGCGTCTTCTTCACGCCCCGGGTGTCGATGCCGAGCTTGCCGAACAGGATCTCCTGCAGCTGCTTGGGCGAATTGAGGTTGAACGGCTGGCCGGCCAGCTCGTAGGCCTTCGCTTCGAGCGCGAGCATCGCCTCGCCAAGCTCGCGGCTTTGCTCGGCCAACCTTTGCCGGTCGATCAGCACGCCGTTGCGCTCCATCGCGAACAGCACGCCGGCGACCGGCAGCTCGATGTCGCGGTAGACCTCGGCCAACCTGCCGACAAGCTGCGGCGCCAGCGCCGCGTTCAGTCGCAGCGTGATGTCGGCGTCCTCGGCGGCGTAGGCGGTCGCGGTGTCGAGGTCGACCTCGGCGAAGCCGATCTGCTTGGCGCCCTTGCCGCACACCGCCTCGTACTTGATCGTCGTTTCGCCCAGGTGCCGTTCGGCCAGGTCGTCCATATTGTGCGTCAGGTGGCTTTCGACCACGTAGGACGCCAGCATGGTGTCGTCGGCGACGCCGGCCAGCGCGATGCCGTGGTTGGCGAACACGTGGCGGTCATACTTGAGATTCTGGCCGAGCTTCTTCTTGGCCGGGTTCTCCAGCCACGGCTTCAGGCGCGCCAGCGTCGCGCTCAGCTCGAGCTGGTCGGCCACGCCCGGCGCGGTGTGCGCCAGGGGCAGGTAGGCCGCCTCGCCCGGCGCGACGGCGAAGCTGACGCCGACGATGCGTGCCGCCATCTGGTCGAGGCTGTCGGTTTCGGTGTCGAGCGACACCACCGGCGCCGCGTCGAGCTTCGCCAGCCACGCGGCCAGCTGCGGCTCGGTCAGGATGGTTTCGTAGCGGCGCTCGACGCGCGCCGGCGGGTCGGCGGCGGGCGGATCGTCCGCGCCGAACAGGTCGGCGGTCGCGCCGTTTGCCGGCGCGGGCGGCGCTGCAACGTTGGCCGAGCCGGCGGCCAGCCAGCCCTCGGCCTCCTTCAGCCAGGTGCGGAAACCGTGCGCGCGGAAGGCCTCGGCCAAGGTCGTCGCGTCGCGTTCGCCGTGGCGCAGCGTGTCGAGCCCGGCGGGCAGCTCGGCGGAGAGGTCGACGTCGCACTTGATGGTGACGAGCTCGCGCGACAGCGGCAGGTGGCCGAGCGCCGCGCGCAGCTTGTCGCCGACCACGCCCTTGATCTGATCCGCGTGCGCGATCACGCCGTCGAGGTCGCCGTACGCTTGCAGCCACTTGAGCGCGGTCTTCGGGCCGCACTTGTCGACGCCGGGCACGTTGTCGACCTTGTCGCCGATCAAGGTCAGGTAGTCGACGATGCGCTCGGGCGGCACGCCGAACTTCTCCCTGACGCCTTCGATGTCGAGCGTCTCGTCGGTCATGGTGTTGACCAGCGTCACGTCGGGCGTCACCAGCTGCGCCATGTCCTTGTCGCCGGTCGAGACGATCACGCGGAAACCCTCGGCGGCGGCGCGGCGCGCCAGCGTGCCGATCACGTCGTCGGCCTCGACGCCGTCGACCATCAGCAAGGGCCAGCCGAGCGCGCGCACCAGCTGGTGCACCGGCTCGATCTGCGCGCGCAGATCGTCCGGCATCGGCGGGCGGTGCGCCTTGTATTCCGGGTACAATGCGTCGCGGAAGGTCTTGCCTTTTGCGTCGAATATGCAGGCGCTATAATCGAACGCGACTTCCTTTTCGAGCCTCCTGAGCATATTGACCATGCCGTACACCGCCCCGGTCGGGCGGCCGTCCGGCGAGCGAAGATCCGGCATGGCGTGGAACGCGCGGTAGAGATAAGAAGAGCCGTCGATCAATAACAATGTTTTCATGAGGCAAACGCTATGAGCTTGTCCGATAAGTTGCCGCAGGCGAGCGACCGTTACGCCACCATGCACCGCTTCCGCGCCCGCGAGGCGTGGCACGTGCTGAAGATCGTCTCGGAATTCGTGGAGTCGGCGGAAGAATTGCAGGGCATCGCGCCGGCCGTCAGCATCTTCGGCAGCGCCCGCACCCCGCGTGACCACGCCTATTATAAGCTGGCCGAACAGATCGCCCGCCAGTTGTCCGACTCCGGCTTCTCGGTGGTGTCCGGCGGCGGCCCCGGCATCATGGAGGCGGCCAACAAGGGCGCCTTCCACGGCAAGAGCCCGTCGATCGGCCTGAACATCGTGCTGCCGCACGAGCAAAGCGGCAACGCCTACCAGGACCTCAGCTTGCGCTTCAACCACTTCTTCTCGCGCAAGGTGATGTTCGTCAAGCACGCGATCGCCTACGTGGTGATGCCGGGCGGCTTCGGCACCATGGACGAGATGTTCGAGATCCTGACGCTGATCCAGACCGGCAAGAGCCGTCGCATCCCGGTGATCCTGGTCGGCCACGGCTTCTGGAGCGGCCTGGTCGACTGGTTCCGCGACCGTCTGGTCGGCGAGAAGATGATCTCGCCGGACGATCTGAACCTGCTCCAGCTGATCGACGAGCCGGCCGAGATCGTCGAGGCGATCTTCCGCTACTACGAGACCCGCGGTTTCGAAGCGCTGCCCGAAGAGCGCGAACAACTGCTCAACCTGTGAGGGCCCGCGCCATGCGCCGTCATCTCCTTTCCGCCCTGCTGGCGCTCTGTCTGCCGGCGTTCGCGCACGCCGCCGATGCGGCCGCGCCAACCCCCGTTCCGCTGCCGCCACAGGTGGCCGACGACGGCAGCGCCGAGCCCGAGCCCGAGGTGCGCATCATCCAGAAGGGCGAGCAGAAGATCGAGGAATACCGCATCAACGGCAAGCTCTACATGATCAAGGTGACGCCGCCGGTCGGCGCGCCGTACTACCTGGTCGACGAGGACGGCTCCGGCCAGATGCAGCGTCGCCAGATCGACCCGACCCGGCGCGTGGTGATCCCGCGCTGGGTGCTGTACCGCTTCTGAAAGGTTTCTTGATGTCGGTTTACACCTCGGTCGGCGAGGCCGAACTCGCCGCCTGGCTGTCGCGCTACTCTATCGGTCAGCTCAAGTCGCTCAAGGGCATCGCCGCGGGCATCACCAACACCAACTACTTCGTCGACACCACGCACGGCCGCTACGTGCTGACGCTGTTCGAGGTGCTGAGGCTCGACGAGCTGCCGTACTACCTCGAGCTGATGAGCCACCTCGCGCGCCACGGCGTCGCCTGTCCGGCGCCGATCGCCGATTCGACCGACGGCTACGCGTCGATGCTGGCCGGCAAGCCCGCCTGCCTCGTCACCTGCCTGACCGGCGCCGAGGTGTCCGCGCCGAGCGCGGCGCAGTGCTTCGCCGTCGGCGAGATGCTGGCCGCGATGCACGAGGCCGGCAACACCTTTCCGCGCCGGATGGCCAACCCGCGCGGCCCGGCGTGGTGGAGCGCGACCGCCGCCGGCCTCTACGCCGAGATGGACGCGCTTGACGCGGCCAGCCTCCGGGAGGAGGTGGCCTTTCAGGACCGCTACCGCTTCGCCCACCTGCCGACCGGCGTGGTGCACGCCGACCTGTTCCGCGACAACGTGCTGTTCGACGGCGACCGCGTCGCCGGCTTCATCGACTTTTACTACGCGTGCAACGACGTGCTGGCCTACGACGTCGCGATCGCGCTCAACGACTGGGCGCGCCGCGACGACGGCGCGATCGACGACGCGCTGGCGCGCGCGCTGCTGGCCGGCTACCAGTCGCTGCGCCGCTTCAGCGACGACGAGAAGGCCGCCTGGCCGGTGCTGTTGCGCGCCGCCGGGCTGCGCTTCTGGACCTCGCGTCTGTTGGACCTGTACCGGCCGCAGGCCGGCGAGATGACCTATACGAAAGACCCGAAGGTGTTCCAGAAGGTGGTCGAAGACCACCGCGCGCGGCGCGACTTCTGGTTGTAGGACGTTCCGTTCGGCAAAAAGCTCGGCCAACCTTGCGGGGTTGGCCGAGCTTTTTTTCATGCGCCGCCTTGCGGGGCGCTTCGTGCCTAGCGCGCGGCGAGCTTGAGCGCCGCCTCGGCCAGCCTCTTGCCTTGCGCGATCGCCAGCGCCTTCTCGTCGTCCGAGACCGGCGCCTCGCCCTTGACGCCCGACACGTGCGAGACGCCGTAGGGGCCGCCGCCGGTGCTGGTGTGCGTCAGCGCCGGCTCGGTGTACGGCAGGCCGACGATCAGCATGCCGTGGTGCAACAGCGGCAGCATCATCGACAGCAAGGTGCTTTCCTGGCCGCCGTGTTGGGTGCTGGTGCTGGTGAACACGCAGGCCGGCTTGCCGGCCATCGTGCCGGCCATCCACTCGGCGCTGGTGCCGTCGAGGAAGTATTTCATCGCCGCGGCCATATTGCCGAAGCGGGTCGGGCTGCCGAGCGCGAGGCCGACGCAGTCGGCGAGGTCGGCGCGTTCGACGTAGGGCGCGCCCGCTTCGGGAATCGCGGGCGAAGTCGCCTCGCACACGGTGGACACCTTGGGCACGGTGCGCAGGCGCGCGCGCGCGCCGGGCACGCTCTCGATGCCGCGCGCGATCAGCCGCGCCAGCTCGCGCGTCGCGCCGTGCTGGCTGTAGTACAACACCAGAATGTCCTGCATCGTGGGGCCTTTGCTGTGAGCGCGTCGTCGTGTCGTTGGGCCTGAACGCCGACACGCGTTACCATCGGAACATGAACCGCGATATTACCGTGCAAACGACTGAATTCAAGCGCTGGGACGACTGGCGCGGCTTCGGCCGCTTCCTGTTCGCCCGCATGGCGCAGGCGCGCCTGACCCAGGTGGCCGGCAGCCTGACCTTCACCACCCTGTTGGCGCTGGTGCCGCTATTCACCGTCGCGCTGATCGTCGTGTCGGCCTTCCCGGTGTTCGACGACTACAGCACCCGCTTCAAGGTGATGCTGCTGACCACGCTGGTGCCGGAGTTCGCCGGCAAGGTGTTCTCGGTGTATTTGCGCCAGTTCGCCGACAACGCCGGCAAGCTGACCTCGGCCGGCGTGGTCATGCTCGGCGTGACGGCGATCATGATGATGATGACGGTCGAGCGTACCTTCAACACCATCTGGCGCGTCACCCGCTCGCGGCCCTTGATCAGCCAGACCATGGTGTACTGGACGGTGCTGACGCTCGGGCCCTTGATCCTCGGCGTCGGCCTCGGCTCCTGGCACTGGCTGTTCAAGACCATGGCGCGCCAGCACGAGCTGTCGACGTTGGCCGAGCTGTTGCAGAGCGTCGGCGCGATGGTGCTGACGATGCTGGTGCTGTCGCTGCTGTACCGCATCGTGCCGGCGCGCTTCGTGCCGATGCGCCACGCGCTGATCGGCGCGACGCTGACGGCGGCGCTGATGGAGATCCTGAAAGCCGGTTTCCGTTACTACATCGAGGAGGTCGCCTCGTACCAGCTGGTGTACGGCGCTTTCGCCAGCCTGCCGATCTTCCTGTTGTGGCTCTACCTCTTGTGGCTCCTGGTGCTGGCCGGCGCGGTGCTGACCGCGTCGCTGTCGTACTGGGACGGCGGCGCCTGGCGCCGCTCGCTCGACCCGCGCCGCCGCTTTCTCGACGCGGTCGAGGTGTTGCTGCTCTTGGACGCCGCGCAGTCAGACGGCCGCGCGCCGACCGTCACCGAGCTGCGCGGCGCGGTCAACGTCGGTTACGACGAGCTCGGCGTGGTGTTCGACACGCTGGTGCAGGAGGGTTACGCCGAGCGCACCCAGGGCGGCGCCTGCGTGCTGGCCAGAAAGCTCAACGCGATCCGGCTGAGCGAACTGTTCCGCCTGTTCGTCTACCGGCCGGACGAGGACGACGGCGCGATCGCGCGCGAGATCGAGGTGTTGATGCGGCCGCTGACCGACACGTTCGAGACCACCACCTTGGCCGACTTCGCGCGCCGGCTGGCGCGGAAGTAGCCGGTGTCGTCGTAGAACGCCGGGTCGCGGTTGGCGTCCCACCAGCCGGGAATGCCCAGCAGCGGCAGCGGCAAGAGCGCGCGCGGCGTCGCAAGGTTCGCGTCGTCGGCCAACAGCTCGGCCAACCTGGCGTCGAGCGCCTCGCGCTGCGCGGCGGCCGGCAGCGCGAAGAAGTCCGCGTCGACCGTCAGCGGCAGCGCCTTGCCGCACCAGCCGATGTGCATGCTCAGCCCTTGTTCCATCAGCGCGTGGCCGAAGGGGACGGCGGCGACGCGCGTCCCCCAGTTTTCCCGTCCGGCCACGAACAGTTCATGCCAGCGCATGCCGGCCAGCGCGTCCAGTGGCGCCGCGTCGCAGGCGAGCACGATGATGCCGCATTCGTCGAACAAGGTCGCCGCGTCGCGCAGCGGGCCGCGCTTGACCTCGCCGCGCGCGATCGCGCGCATGTGGCGCGCGTTCAGCGCCGCCTTGGCGCGCGGCCACGCCAGCCACGACAGCGCGTTGAACCAGTCGTGCCAGTTTGCGCTGCGCGTCGGCACTTCGCCGGTCGCCGCGATGTGCGCCTCGTAGTAGCGCTCGGGTTCGAGGTCGCAGGCGAAGCGCAGGCCCGGCGGCAACGCGGCGCCGGCGGCGCGCGCGCGCGCGACCAGCGCGTCGAAGTCGGCCTGGCTCGGCCAACGTGGCAGCTCGGGCAGCGGCGCGAGCGGCGCGTACAGCGGGTGGTCGGGGTGCGGCAGCGGCCAGTCGGGGTAGGTCATCGGGTTTGCTGGACAAGGTCGGCCGGTTCGCGCAGGCCGGGGCGTTCGCCGTCGCAGCGGTTGCGACCGCGGCGCTTGACGGCGTACAGCCAGCGGTCGGCGCGCGCCAGCATGTCGTCGACGCTGTCGGCGCCGATCAGCGTGCTGACGCCGACGCTCAAGGTGTAATGGATGGCGCCGCCCTGCCAGTCGACCGCGTCCGCCTCGGCCGCGCCGCGCAGCCGCTCGGCGACCTCGTGCGCCTCGGCGAGCGGGGTGTTGGGCAAGAGCGCGGCGAATTCCTCGCCGCCGAGACGGCCGAGCACGTCGCTGCCGCGCAGCGTCTGGCGCGCCAAGTGCGCGAAGGCGCGCAGCACCGCGTCGCCGGCGGCGTGGCCGTGGCGGTCGTTGATCTGTTTGAAGTGGTCGAGGTCGATCACGAGCAGCGACAGCGGGCTGTCGTAGCGGTGGCTGCGCTTGTGCTCGCGCACCGCCAGTTCGAGGAAGTGGCGACGGTTGTAGGCGTTGGTCAGCACGTCGCGCGTCGCCTCGTGGTAGAGGCGCTTCTCGTGCCGGTCGCGTTCGAGCGCGATCGCCGCGATGCGCGAGGCGCGGTAGGCGAAGCGCAGCTCGTCGGGCGTCGGCCGGCGCGCCTCGTCGTAGTAGACGGCCAGCGTGCCGATCAGGTGCTGTTCGTTGGTGGTGACCGGTACCGACCAGCAGGCGCGGATGCCGAACTGCTGGGCGGCGTCGCGCCAGCGGCGCGCCGCGGGGACGTCGTCAAGGTCGGCGATGATGCTGGTGCGGCGCCAGTAGGCGGTGCTGCCGCAGTTGGCTTCGTCGGGGCCGACGGCGACCTCGCGCAGCATGTGGGCGAAGCCCGTCGGCAGCGACGGCGCGGCCGCCAGCGTCAGCGTCTCGCGGTCGGGCGCCTTGAGCATCACCGCGCAGCGCCCGGCGATCAGCTGCGATTCGATCATCCGGCATAGCTGGATCAGCACCTCGGCCAACGGCCGGTTGTTGGCGATCATCTCGAGGACGATGTTCTCCTCCTCGAGCTGGCGCTGCGTCTGGCGTGCCTCGGTGACCTCGCGCATCAGCGCCAGCAGCGAGACCAGCCGCTGCTCGGCGTCGAATTCCGGCAGCAACTGTACCTCGAACAAGTGGCGGCGCGCCGCGCCGCCGAAGCCGGCCTCGATCTCGAAACGGCGGCTCTCCCAGGTGTCGATCAGGTGGCGGCACTCGGCCTCGAATCGCTCGGCGACGGGCGGCGGCCAGCCGTGCTCGCCGAGGCGGCGGCCCAGCATCTCGTCGCGCGGCGTCGGCGTGTAGCGGTTGACCGCGCGGTTGACGAAGCGGCAGGCGAGGTTCAGGTCGAAGCGCGCGACGATGTCGGCCGCGTTGTCGACCAGCGCGCGGAAGCTCTGCTCGCGGCGGATCAGCTCGGCCTCGGCCAGCTTCGCCTGGGTGACGACCTGGCAGACGCCGAACAGCGTGAAATGGCCGGGCGCCTCGCCGACCACGCGCGCGTGCACCGCCAGCCATTCCCAGTAGTCGTCGGCGTGGCGCAGCCGGAAGGTCAGCCGGTGCTCGGCGCCGGGCGACAGCTCGCTGCGCAGCGCCGACACGGCGGCGAGATCGTCGGGGTGGATGCGCGCGAGCCAGCGCTCGAACGGCGCGTTGCGCCAGCTCTCGTCGAGGCCGAGCAGCGTCTCGGCCTCGCTGCACACCCGGCCGCTCTTGGGGTCGTACTCGAACCAGCCGAGCATCGCGCTCTGCCGCGCCATGCGCCAGTGCGCGTCCTTGCCGTGCGCCGGCCGGCGCCGCGCGAGCCACAGGCCGGCCGCCACGCCGACGAGGCCGCCGACGGCGGCGGCTGGCGCGGCCCAGGCGACGGGGTCGGCGGCCAGCGCCGCGGGGCTGGCCGCCAGAAGCGGGAGAAGGGCGATCAGACGGGCATAATTCAAGAACGGGTTCTCCAGGCGGGTCGGGCCGGATACACTGACGGGTTCGGATGTTCGGTTTCCCGCGAGCGGCGGCCGGGCTTGCATTCAGCCACCCATTGATCGATTCGGACAGCGCGCGGCGTCGCGGCGCGGGAAGGCGTATGGATTATTTTCCCATTTTTCTCAAGCTTCAGGGTAGAGCATGCGTGGTGGTCGGCGGCGGCGAGGTCGCGCTGCGCAAGGTGAGGCTGCTGTCGCAGGCCGGCGCGCGGGTGACGGTGGTCGCCCCCGCGCTGGTCGCCGGCCTGGCCGAGCTGGTGCATCAGGGCCGGATCGCGCACCGCGCCGGCACCTTCGTCGCGGCCGACCTCGACGGCGTGCGGCTGGCGATCGCCGCCACCGACGATCGCGCCGTCAACCAGGCGGTGTTCGAGGCCGGCGAGGCGCGCGGCCTGCCGGTCAACGTGGTCGACGATCCCGAGTTGTCGAGCTACATCACGCCGGCCATCGTCGACCGCTCGCCGCTGGTGGTCGCGGTCTCGACCGGCGGCGGCGTGCCGGTGCTGGCGCGTCTGGTGCGCGCGCGGCTCGAGAGCCTGATTCCGGCGGGCTTCGGCGCGCTGGCCGGCTTCGCCGCGCGTTTCCGCGACCAGGTCAAGGCGCGCTTTGCCGACGTCGAGGCGCGGCGCAACTTCTGGGAGTCGGTGCTCGAAGGCCCGATCGCCGACGCGGTGGTCGCCGGCAATATCGCGTCGGCCGAGGCGCAGATGGCGCAGAGGTTGGCCGAGCCGGATGCGCCGTCCGGCGCGGTCTATCTGGTCGGCGCCGGCCCGGGCAACCCCGATCTGTTGACCTTCCGCGCGCTCAGGCTGATGCAGCAGGCCGACGTGGTGCTGTACGACAGCCTGGTCGCGCCGGAACTGCTCGAACTGGTGCGACGCGACGCCGAGCGCGTGTTCGTCGGCAAGCAGCGCGCCAACCACACGCTGCCGCAGGAGGACATCAACGCGCTGATGGTGCGCCTCGCGCTCGAGGGCAAGCGCGTGCTCAGGCTCAAGGGCGGCGACCCGTTCACCTTCGGCCGCGGCGGCGAGGAAATCGAGGAGCTGGCCGCGCGCGGCATCCCTTTCGAGGTGGTGCCGGGCATCACCAGCGCGTCGGGCGCGGCGGCCTACGCCGGCATTCCGCTGACGCACCGCGACTACGCGCAGTCGGTGACCTTCGTCACCGGCCACAAGAAGGACGGCAGCATCGACCTCGACTGGCCGGCGCTGACGCGGCCGCAGCAGACGGTGGTGGTCTACATGGGGCTGTCGACCGCGCGCGAGCTGTGCGCGGCCTTCGTCGCCCACGGCCGCACGGCCGACACGCCGGCGGCCATCGTCGAGGCGGCGACCACGAGCCGCCAGCGCACGCTGACCGGCACGCTCGCGACCCTGCCCGGGCTGATCGACGCGGCGCAGATCAAGTCGCCGGCGATCATCGTCGTCGGCGAGGTGGTGAGCCTGGCCGAGCGGCTGGCGTGGTACCGCGGCGGGAACCCGGACGGTGTCGCGGCTTCCAAGGTGCAGGACGACGGGGGGGAAGGGTAAGATGGTCGGGGTGTTGCTGGTCTGTCATTATCATCTGGGCGAGGCGCTGCTCGAGTGCGCGACGCACGTGCTGGGTGCGCCGCCCGAGCGCTGCGCGGCGCTGGCGGTCGGCCGCGACGACTGCATCGACACGGTCGAAGAGAAGGCACGGCGTTTGCTTGACGTGCTCGACGGCGGCGACGGCGTGCTGGTGCTGACCGACCTGTTCGGCGCGACGCCGGCCAACGCGGCGCAAAGGTTGGCCGAGCCCGGCCGCGTGCGCGTCGCCGCCGGCCTGAACCTGCCGATGCTGGTGCGCGCGCTGTGCTACCGCGCCTTGCCGGTCGACGAGGTCACGGTCAAGGCGCTCGAAGGCGCCCGCAACGGCATCCTCGACATGCAATAGACGTCGCCACGGGCGACACGACGTGGGCAACCCCGGCGCGGGCCGGGTCCAAGGGAGAAAAGCAAGAAATGATCAAGACCCAGGTGGAAATCATCAACAAACTGGGCCTGCACGCGCGCGCATCCAGCAAGTTCACCCAGCTGGCGTCGCGCTACAAGAGCGAGGTCTGGCTCGCGCGCAACGCGCGGCGCGTGAACGGCAAGAGCATCATGGGGGTGATGATGCTCGCGGCCGGCAAGGGCAGCACCGTCGAGCTCGAGGTCAGCGGCGACGACGAGCAGGCCGCCAGCGAGGCGCTGATCGCGCTGATCCAGAACAAGTTCGACGAGGCGGAGTGAGCCGATGAGCATCGTGCTGCACGGGGTGCCGATCGGCGGCGGCATCGCGATCGGTCGCGCCCACCTGGTTTCGCAAAGCATGGACGAGGTGGTGCACTACCAGCTCGACGAGGCCGAGGTCGCCGCCGAGCAGGCGCGCTTCGGCGCGGCGATCGCCACCACGCGCGCCGAGCTCGAGAGGCTGACCGCGAGCGTGCCCGACAAGGCGCCGGCCGAGATGAAGGCCTTTCTGTCGTTGCACGTGATGCTGCTGTCCGACCCGATGTTGGCCGAGGTGCCTTGCGACATCATCGCCGCGCAGCGCTGCAACGCCGAATGGGCGCTCAAGCAGCAGGCCGACGCGCTGGTCGAGCAGTTCGACGCGATCGAGGAGACCTACCTGCGCGAGCGCAAGCACGACGTGCTGCAGGTGGTCGAGCGGGTGTTCAAGAACCTCAACGGCCACGGCGTCGAGCTGCCCGACGGCGACTGGGACGGCGAGCTGATCCTGGTCGCGCACGACCTGTCGCCGGCCGACATGGTGCTGTTCAAGGACAGCGCCTTCGCGGCCTTCGTCACCGACGTCGGCGGCGCGACCAGCCATACCGCCATCCTCGGCCGCAGCCTCGACCTGCCGTCGGTGATCGCGCTGCACAACGCGCGCGAGCTGATCCGCGAGGAAGAATGGATCGTCGTCGACGGCGAGCAGGGCGTGGTGGTGATCGACCCCGAGCCGCTGGTGCTCGACTACTACCGCGCGCGCCAGGCGAGCTGGCGCGCCGCGCGCGCCGAGCTGGCGAACCTGCGGCTGGCGCCGGCCGAGACGCTCGACGGCACGGCGGTCGAGCTGCTGGCCAATATCGAGATGCCGTCCGACATCGACGACGTCGTCGAGGCGTCGGCCGACGGCGTCGGCCTGTTCCGCAGCGAATTCCTCTTCCTCGGCCGCGACACGCTGCCGTCCGAGGACGAGCAGTTCCAGGCCTACCGCAAGGTCGTCTCGGCGATGCAGGGCAAGCCGGTGACGATCCGCACCATGGACCTGGGCGCCGACAAGAACGCGCGCTGGATGAGCCACGGCGTCGCCGACAACCCGGCGCTGGGGCTGACCGGCATCCGGCTGTGCCTCGCGGAGCCGCTGCTGTTCCGCGTGCAGCTGCGCGCGCTGATGCGCGCGTCGGTGTACGGCAAGCTGCGCATCCTGTTTCCGATGGTCAGCGGGCTCAACGAGCTGAGGCAGGCGCTGTCCCAGCTCGAGATCGCCAAGGACGAATTGTGGGAGGAGGGCATCGCCTTCGCCGAGAACGTCGAGGTCGGCGCGATGGTCGAGGTGCCCGCCGCCGCGCTGGTTGTCTCCAGCTTCTTCAAGCTGGTCGACTTCGTGTCGATCGGCACCAACGACCTGATCCAGTACACGCTGGCGGTCGACCGTAGCGACGACTCGGTCAGCCATCTGTACGACCCGCTGCACCCGGCGGTGCTCAAGCTGCTTTCGCTCACGATCAGGAGCGCCGACAAGGCCGGCGTGCCGGTGTCGGTGTGCGGCGAGATGGCCGGCGACCTCAGGCTGACCCGCCTCTTGCTCGGCATGGGCCTGCGCCGCTTCTCGATGCACCCGGCGCAGGTGCTGGCGGTCAAGCAGATCGTGCGCAACACGCGGCTCGATTCGGTCAAGGATCTGGTCGCGCGCATGCTGCGCACCGAAGACCCTGATAAAATCGCCGACCTGCTGACCCAACTGAATGCCGCGCCGGGCGACTGACCCGGCGGTTTTTTTATGGATTGCACTCGTTCCGTTATTGTCCCGCCCCACCCCGTGCCGGCCCGCCGCCGGGGTGCCTGCGCGTCGGAGGCGCCATGACCCGGCTCGCCATCATCCGCCAGAAGTACAATCCGGCCGGCGGCGCCGAGCGTTTCGTCAGCCGCGCGCTGGCCGCGCTGTCGGCCGACGGTGCGCTCGAGGTCAGCCTGATCGCCCGCCGCTGGGAGAAGGTCGACGGCATCGGCGCGATCACCGTCGATCCGTTTTACCTCGGCAACGTCTGGCGCGACTGGGGCTTCGCGCGCGCGGCGCGGCGCGCGTGGCGGCGCGCGGGCTTCGAGCTGGTGCAATCGCACGAGCGCATCCCCGGCTGCAGCATCTACCGCGCCGGCGACGGCGTGCACGCGGCGTGGCTGGCGCACCGTAAACGCGCGCTTGGCGGCTTCAAGCGGCTGTCGCTCGCGTTCAACCCGTATCACGCCTACGTGTGCCGCGCCGAGCGCGCGATGTTCGTCGACCCGGCGCTGAAGCTGGTGATCTGCAACGCGCATATGGTCAAGCGCGAGATCCAGCGCCACTTCGGCCTGCCCGACGAGAAGTTCGCCGTCGTCTACAACGGCGTCGACACCGAAGCCTTCCATCCGCGCCTGAAGGTCGAACACCGTGCGGCGATGCGCCAAAAGTGGCAGATTCCCGACGCGGCGCCGACGCTGCTCTACGTCGGCTCGGGCTTCGAGCGCAAGGGCGTCGAGCGCGCGCTGCGCGCCATCGCGCCCTTGGCAGGCGTCCATCTGGTAGTGGTCGGCCGCGACAAGCACGCCGACCGCTATCAACGGTTGGCCGAGACGCTCGGCGTCGCCGCGCGGGTGCGCTTCGCCGGCGCGCAGAACGACGTCAGGCCGTTTTACGGCATGGCCGACGCCTTCGTGCTGCCGACGCTGTACGATCCGTTCCCGAACGTCTGCGTCGAGGCGCTGGCCTGCGGTCTGCCGGTGTTCACCACCGACAGCTGCGGCGCCTCCGAGCTCGTGCGCCCCGGCGAGAACGGCTGGGTGGTCGACGCGCTCGACGTCGACGGCCTGTCCGCCGCGATCCAGGTCTGGCTCGCGCGCGAAGCCGCCTGGCCGAGCCTGGCCGCGGCGGCGCGCGCGAGCGCCGAACCCTTGACGCTGACGGCGATGGCGCGGCAATTGACCGAACTTTACCGCCGCTTCCTGTAGAAGCGGCAGAGGACAAGACTAGATGTCGGAACACAGCACGCTGGACAGTTTCGCGCTCTACAAGCGCCTGTTCCGCTACCTTCGGCAGTACTGGAAGATGTTCGCCGTGTCGCTGCTGGCGATGTCGCTGGCGGCAGCTACCGAACCGCTGTTCGCCAGCCTGATGAAGCCGCTGATCGACGGCGGTTTCGTCGACAAGGACAAGAACGCGATGATCTGGACGCCGCTGGCGATCGTCGGCCTGTTCCTGGTGCGCGGCGCGACCAGCTACGTCAACGAGTACACCACCAGCTATCTGTCGGGCCACCTGGTGCAGAGTCTGCGCCAGGAAATGTTCGGCAAGCTTTTGCGCCTGCCCAACCGCTATTTCGACGACAACGCCTCGGGTCGGCTGCTGTCGCGCATCGCCTTCGACGTCGGCATGGTGACCGAGGCCGGCTTCAACGTGATCACCGTCGTGGTCAAGGACGGCATCACCGTGATCGGCCTGTTGGCGCTGCTGCTCTATACCGACTGGCAGCTGACGCTGATCTGCCTGGCCGTGCTGCCGCTGGTGACGCTGATCGTGCGGGTGGTCGGCAAGCGGCTGCGCGGCCTGTCGCGCCAGAACCAGCACCACATGGCGCAGCTGACCCAGGTGCTCGGCGAGACGATCGACTGCCAGCGCGTGGTCAAGATCTACGGTGGCGAGGCTTACGAGTCGGACCGCTTCGCGCGCGCCGCCGGCGCGATCCGCCACAACGCGATCAAGCAGAGCTCGATGAGCTCGCTCAACACCGGCGTCACCCAGTTGGTGATCTCGATGGCGCTGGCGGCCATCCTGTACTTTGCGACCTTGCGCGCGCACACCGGCAACTTCACCGCCGGGGACTTCATGTCCTTCCTGACCGCGATGCTGATGCTGTTCGCGCCGGTCAAGCGCATCACCAGCATCAGCCAGTCGTTGCAGCGCGGCCTGGCGGCCGCCGAAAGCGTGTTCGGCTTCCTCGACGAGGCGCCCGAACCCGACCACGGTCGCAAGGTGCTCGCCCAGCCGCGCGGCGCGATCGAGTTTTCCGGCGTGACCTTCCGCTACCCGGGCGCCGAGCGCGACGCGCTGTCCGGCGTCGACCTGTCGATCCGGCCCGGTGAAACGGTCGCGCTGGTCGGCTCCAGCGGCAGCGGCAAGACGACGCTGGTCAGCCTGATCCCGCGCTTCTACGACCCGGCCGACGGCCAGATCCGTCTCGACGGCGTGCCGCTGTCCGATTACACGCTCGCCAGCCTCAGGAGCCAGATCGCGCTCGTCAGCCAGGAGGTGGTGCTGTTCAACGACACGGTCGCGGCGAACATCGCCTACGGCCGGCTCGGCGAGGTCGGCCGCGACGCCATCGTCGCGGCGGCGCGCGCGGCGAACGCGCTCGAATTCATCGAGGCGATGCCGCAGGGCTTCGACACGCTGATCGGCGAGAACGGCGTCAGGCTGTCCGGCGGCCAGCGCCAGCGCCTGGCGATCGCGCGCGCGCTGCTGAAGAACGCGCCGATCCTGATCCTCGACGAGGCGACCAGCGCGCTCGACACGCAGTCGGAACGGCTGGTGCAGGCGGCGCTCGAGAACCTGATGAAGAACCGCACCACCATCGTGATTGCGCACCGTCTGTCGACGATCGAGAACGCCGACCGCATCGTCGTCATGGACCAGGGGCGCATCCTCGAGGTCGGCGGCCACGCGGCGCTGCTGGCGGCGAAGGGCCGCTACGCGCAGTTGCACGCTATCCAGTTCCGCGACCATGCCGCCCACGCCGGCGCGGCGCTGTCAGACGACGGGAGGGTATGAGATGACGCGTCTTCTGGCGTCGCTGCCGGGGTTTGCGCCGCGCACCGAGCCGGTGTGGCTGTCGCGGCTGGCCTGGGGCCTGCTGTTGTTGCTGGCCTTCATCTGGCCGATTCCGAACGGGCAGTTGCCGTTCCATCGCAACTTCCCGTTGTTGCTGTCGTTCTTCGCGATGCTCTACCTGTTCTACCGCTTGCCGGCGGACGAGCGCCGCGCCGCGCTGGCGCCGTACCGCGCGCTGGCCTGGCTGTTGCTGCTGCTGTCGGCGTGGATACTGCTGACGGGGCTGTGGCATTCGCCGCGGCAGTGGGGCTACCTCGGTACCTTCAACGGCAAGTGGTTACGCGTGTTGCAGACCGGCTTCATGGGGTTGCTGGTGCTGCCGCTGTTCGCGGCGCGCGGCGAGGGCGCGCTCGGCGCTCGTCGGCTGTTCTGCTACCTGCTCGTCGCGATGTGGCTGGTGCCCTTGTTGCAGTCGCTGGACGTGTTGTGGTTGTGGTTCAAGCTCGGCAGCTTGCCGTGGATGCAGACCCGGCTGGGCTACTCGAAGATGGAGATGAGCGTCCATATCAACCTGGTTGCCAGCTTCCTGTTCGCCGAGCTGGCCGCGCGTCTCGTCGCCGGCCGGCGCTGGCTGCCGCTGTCCTGGCCTGTCCTGCTTTTCATGCTCGCGACTTGTTTGTTCAGCGGGCTGGCCATCGCGACGAGGAACGCGACGATAGGCCTGGCCGGCATGGTGCTGTCGCTGACGCTGATGGCCGTGCTGTTCCGCGCGCGCGACTGGGGCTGGGCGAAGACCCTGGGCGGGCTGGGGGCCGGC
The DNA here is from genome assembly GCF_004345725.1 of Crenobacter luteus. Classification (GTDB taxonomy): domain Bacteria; phylum Pseudomonadota; class Gammaproteobacteria; order Burkholderiales; family Chromobacteriaceae; genus Crenobacter; species Crenobacter luteus. The sequence continues at coordinate 106,140 of NZ_SLXG01000007.1, forward strand.
CTGCTGTTGCTGGCCGTCGTCGCGGGCGTGTCCTGGCAGTCCGACCCGCGCTGGAAGACCTTTGTGCAGACGGTGCCGCTCTCGCTCGATACCGAGCGCTACCAGAGCTGGCGCGACCGAGAGGCGTTCCCCTTGCCGGCTTTACCCGACGGGGGGGTGGCTGAGGTATCGGCCTACGAGCGAATAGCCTGGATCAAGATCGGCAGCCAGCTGATCCTGCGGGAACCGCTGGGGCAGGGCATCGCCGGCGACAATTTCCATCGTCTGGTCGAGCGCTATTACGGCGAGAGCAAGACCACCAGCCAGAGCCATTCCGGCGTGATCAATTTCGCCTTGGCCAACGGTATTCCCGGGCTGCTGCTGTGGCTGCTGCTGCTCGGCGCCCTGGTCTATGCCGGAGGGCGGGCGTTCTACCGCGACGGGCTGGTGCCGGGCCTGTTCCTGATGATGCTGGTGCTCAGCTATGCCGGGCGCAGCCTGATCGACGACGTGTTGCGCGATCACATGCTCGAAATGTTCTTTTTCCTGACGATGCTGTTGCTCGCGCTCTGTCGCGCGGAAAAGGCAGAAGCGCCGCTTCGCGTCAGGGCCTAGGGCGTCGCCGGCGTCGTATCGAAAACCTTGCAGGGAGTTTCAGCGTCATGCGCATCGCGCACATCGAATCCTCGATGGACTGGGGAGGGCAGGAGTTACGCATCGTCGAGCAGAGCGAATGGCTCAACCGCCGGGGGCATCCGACCTGGGTGGTCGCGCGCCCCGGCGCCGCCATTCTCGAGCAGGCGCGTTCGCGCGGCGTGCCGACCCACGAGATGGAGATCCGCGGCTCGGCCAACCCCGCGACCTACCGCGCGCTGGCCGACTTTCTCGCGCGCGAGCGCATCGAGCTGCTCGACTGCCACGGTAACCGCGACAGCACCTACGGCGCGTATATCAAGTGGTTCCGGCGTCTGCCGGTGGTGCGCTCGCGCCACGTGACCGATCCGATCCGCGTCGACGCGCTGCGTCGCCTGGTCTGGCGGCGCGGCAACGACGGCGTCGTCGTGACCGCCGGCAAGATCCGCGAGATGTTGGCCGAGGCCGGGCTCGTCGCGCCCGAGCGCGTCTACGTCGCGGTCGCCGGCGTCGACGAGGCCCGCTTCAGTCCCGAGCGCGACGGCCGCGCCCTGCGCCAGCGGCTCGGCATCCCGCTCGATCACGTGGTGATCGCCAACGTCGGCATGATCCGGCCGGACAAGGGCCAGCTCTACTTCGTGCGCGCGTGCAAGGAATTGCTGGCGCGTCACGCTGGCGTGACCGCGATCCAGCTTGGCGAGGCGACCGGCCAGACGGCCGGCTACAAGGACGAGGTGCTGCGCGAGGCCGGCGCGGCGCTCGACGACGGACGCATCCGCTTCCTCGGCTACCAGTCGGACATCGAGAACTGGCTGGCGATCGCCGACATGGTCGTCGTCGCTTCGGTCGCGACCGAGGCGCAGACGCGCCTGGTCGCGCAGGCCTTCCTGATGAAGAAGAACATCGTCGCGACCACCACCGGCGGCCTGCCGGAAATGATAGAGCACGAACGCACCGGCCTGTTGTGCGCGCCGGGCGACGCGGCGGCGATCGCGGCGGCAGTCGAGCGGCTGCTGCACGACCGGGCCCTGGCCGAAACGCTGCGCGAGAACGCCTACCGCCACGCGATGCAGTACATGTCGTTCGATTACATGATGACGGGCATGCTCGACGCCTATCGCCAGGCGATCGCGCGCTCGGGGAAGGTGAACGGTCGATGACGCGCCTGCGCCTCGTCCACCTGATCGACCTGGACAAGGTCGGCGGCGTCGAGACGATGTTCGCCGACTTCGTCGCCGCCGCCGCGCCGGCGGGTTTCGACGTCGAACACCACCTGGTCGCCGACAGCCCGAACATCGCCGCGCGTTTCCTTCCGGTGGTGCGGCGTTGCTGCAAGACGGTGGCCTCGCCCAAGCGCTGGGGGCCGTTCAGCCTGCCGAGAAAGCCGCACTGGGTGCGCGCGCACCGCCGGCGGCGCCTGATCCGGGCCGCCAGACCGGATCTGGTGCTGGTGTGGAACCAGTTCACCGATTTCCGTCTGGCCGTGCCGGCCTTCGACTGTCCGGTCGTGTACTACGAGCACGGCATGAGCTGGTACAACCATTCGCCGCGCCAGCTCGAGAGCTTCCTGCCGCACGTCGACGGCGCGATCGCGGTGTCGAACGCGGCGGCACGCATGCTCGCGCTCAAGCACGCGGTGCGCTTTCCGGTCGCGCTGTGCACCAACCCGATCCGCCCCGGCCTGCTGCCCGCCGAGGCGGCACCGCGCAACCTGGCGCCCGGCCAGCCGCTGCGTCTCGGCGTCGCCGCGCGGCTGGTGCCGCTGAAGGCGGTCGGTCTGGCGATCCTGGCGCTGCAGACCTTGGCCGAGCGCGGCGTGAAGGCCGAGCTGGCGATCGCGGGGGAGGGGCCTGAGCGCGGTGTGCTGGAGCAACTGGCGCGAAACGCCGGCGTCGCCGACCGGGTCCGCTGGCTGGGCCTGGTGTCGGACATGGGCGCCTTCTACCGCGGCATCGACCTGTTCGTCTGCCCGTCGATGCACGAGACGATGCCGCTGGTGTGCCTGGAGGCGATGGCGCACGGCGTGCCGGTGATCGCCAGCCGGGTCGACGGCTTTCCCGAGGTGGTCGCGCACGGCGTCAGCGGCGTCTGCCTCGCGCCGACGCTGTCGGTCGACGACTACGCGGCGCTGACCGGCGCCAGCACCGCGTTCGCGCGCCGCGTCTACGACCCGCAGGCCGACCATCTCATTGAAACCCGCTTGCTGGATCCCGCCGCTATCGCAGAGGCGGTGCTGACGTTGGCCGAGGACAGCGCGACCTACCAGCGCTTCAGCGCGGGTGCGATAGCACGCTCGAAGAATGGCTTCCAATACCCCCAGTATCTGGACGCGTTTTACGGCATTCTGGCGCGTTACCTGAGGGGCTGAGTTACCTTGCCGGTTCTAAGCTCGGTGGGCGCGCCAGTGCTGGTAGGCGAGGAAGATGCGCCCCAACCACGTCGGTCCGAGGGCGAGTCCGGCCCATTTTCGTGCCTTGGCGGGTAGGGGGAGCGACTTCAACCCTGCTGATGTCACGCCACACTCCTTGACGAGGCATTCCTTCATCGCGTCGAACCACGCCCAATCGACCTTTGGGCTGCGCACGAGGTCCTTCATGCCGTAGTAGCCGAGGTGCTTGATAGCCATTGCCTGCAGCTCGGTTGCCAGCTCCCGTTCCATGCCGGCGTTTTTCAGGCTCGCGTAGACTAGGCGAATGACTTGGATTCGGTCTTCTAACAGCTTGGGCTTGGGGGTCGACAGGATGGAGCCGCTGCGTTTGCGATAGCCGTAGAGGCGCGCGTCGATACAGACCACTTTGTGGGTCAGCGGGAACAGGCGTGCGCTGAACTCCAGGTCCTCGTGGTAAATGCCGGGCAAAAAACGCAGCCGTTCGAATAGTTCGCGCCGGTACAGCCGGTTCCACACATTGGTGACAATGTCCCCCCGTAACAGCGCGCCGACGGCCTGTGGGCCGTCAAGCCGAACCAATTCGCCTGTGCCGACTTGGGTGAAGGCGGGTTGCTGCCCGTCGGAAAATACGTCCGGCTGGCACACGACGACATCGGCGGTTTCGGCTTGCAACGTGTGGACCAAAACATGCAGGAAGTCAGGGTGCAGCAGATCGTCGCTGTCGAGGAAGGCGATCAGTTCGCCACGGGCGAGACTTAGGCCGGTGTTGCGAGCGGCACTGAGTCCTTGGTTTGCCTGTCGGATGTGGCGGACGCGTGCATCGCTTCGCGCTGCAGCCAGATAGATGAGGTCGCTGCCGTCGCTGCTGCCGTCGTCGACGACGATGAGTTCGAAGTTATCGTGGCTTTGTGCAAGGACGGCCGCTATCGTAGCGCCCAGATATGTCCTGTCGTTAAAGGTCGGCAGGATGATGGAGACGAGGGGAGCCATAACTGTCAGTCGGGAGGGTTCAGGCGTTGCTGGCGCCGTGTTTGGCGACGAACGTGTCGCGGTATTCTTTCAGCGTGCTGCCTGTGCAGCACTGTTTGAGGTGGGCGAACAGGGCCTCGAGATCAGCGTACAGGCGCTCGATAGACGCCTCGTCGCGGAAGGTCGGGCTGCCGCCGGGCATGAATTCCGACGAGTGCAGCATGAATTCGACGTAGTCGTGGCCGGCGTCCAGCGCCTGGCGGGCGACGGCGATCATCTCCGCCGCGTTGCCGCCGCGCGGGCGCAGCCATTTCATCGAGCGCGGCTTGTGCTTGCCGCGCAGCCGGTTGACCCCCTGGCGCACCGCCTCGACCCAGTCCGGGTGCTTGGGCACGATCGTCATCGGCACCTGCAGCAGCGGCGAGTCGCCGGGACGCGCGATGTCGTCCGGGTCCATGAAGTAGGCCGTCGTCGGAAAGCGCCGGTAGTCGGTGCCGCCTTGGCCGGCCGGGTTGCCCATCGTGCGGCGCCAGTCGACGTGCGGGGTCACCGAGCAGTCGACCTGGTAGCCGTACTCGACCAGCAGCCGCGCGTAGCGCTCGTCGAAGGCCCAGCGGCCGGCGCGGTGGCTGACCATCTTCACCGCGAAGGTGTCCTCGAGCAGCTTGGTCATGAAGTCGACCTTGTCGCGCATCACCCGGTCCGGGTACTCGATCAGGTAGGGCTTGTGGCGGTCGTCGTCGGCGGTCAGCGCATGCAGCGGCGGGCTGTTCCACGCGTGCAGGTGCATGCCGATCTCGCCGCTGCCGCGCGCGATCACGTCGCGGCCGAAGGCCTGGAAGTGCGGGTCGACCGCCATCTCGTAGTTGGTCAGGTAGCACGGCTTGAAGCCGTGGTGTTCGCACAGTTGCTGGAAGCGCTCGAGGTAGCGGGCGTTGCGGGTGGTGACCTCGGGCGCGTGGCCCCAGAGGTTGTCGCCCTCGGTGTCGATGGTGATCAGGAAGCTGGGACGGGTCATGGCGTCACTTTCAATCGTTTGCGTCGGCGAGGGCCAGGTAGCGGTCGACCACGGCGTCGAGCGCGAAGCGGTCGAGCGCGTCGTCGGCGATCGCCGGCGGGTCGGCGAGCACGGCGCGGATCGCGCCGGCCAGGCCCTCGGCGTTCAACGGCGCGAGACCGCGCGCGAGCTCGCCGCTCAGGATGGCCGCCGGGCCGAACGGACAGTCGGTGCTGACGACCGGCGTGCCGCAGGCCAGCGCCTCGACCAGCACGTTGCCGAAGCCCTCCGAGTCGGAGCTGAGCACCAGCGCGTCGGCGGCGCGCAGCCAGGGGTAGGGGTTGGCCGAGAAGCCGGCGAACACGACGCGCTCCTCGAGGCCCGCCGCCCGCGCCTGCGCGCGCAGCCGGTCGTGCTCCGCCGGCGGGCCGTCGCCGATCAGCGCCAGCCGGCCGGCGTAGCCGCTGAGGCGGACGGCGTCGAACAGCCGGTCGTGCCGCTTGACCGGGTGGAAGCGGCCGACGTGGACGAGAAAGGGCGTGCCGTCGAGCGGGCAGGGTTCGGCCGCGAGCGCGCGGATCGCGTCGAGGTCGAAGGGGTTGGGGATGGTCTCGACGCGCGCCGGCCGTGCGCCGGTCAGCGCGCGCAGCTCGTCGCCCAGGCCCGCCGACACCGTCACCCAGCGCCGCGCGTGGTAGGTGTGCGCGAGCTGGCGCCGCTTGCTCCAGCGCTTCAGGCCGCGTTTGCCCGCCAGCTGGGTGCCCGCCACCGCGCCGTGCAGGCACAGCCAGGCGTTGTCGAGCAGCCGGGCGGCGCGGACGATGCGGTCGGTCTTGGGCAGGATGGAGAAGGCGAGGTCGAAGCGGCGGCCGCCGCGCTCGGCCAACATCCACGCGTCGAGCTGGCGCGCGCGGCGGAGGATTTCGGTCTGGCGGCGCAGCGGGCCGCGGTAGGCGTCGACCAGCTTCACCAGCGCGACCCCCGGCGGCGTCGCGTAGGCCTGCGCGTCGCGCAGGGACAGCACCGTCACCGCGTGGCCGCGCCGCGCCATCGCCTCGGCCAGGGTCAGCGCGACCTTTTCCGCACCGCCGCCGGCGAGGCCGTCGATCACGAAGCCGATGTCGAGCCGGTGCGTCATCGCGCGGGCTCCTCCGCCGCCAGCAGCGCCTGCGCCGCGTCGAGCACCGCGTCGACCGGGATGTTCGACAGGTAGCGCTCGCTGGTGCCGGTGTCGACCGCATCCGGGTCGATCAGCGGGCCGTAGTCGGCGGCGTGGATCAGCGTATGGCGCGTCATCCACGGTCGCCATTCGTTGACCTTGCTCGGGCCGAACAGCGCGACCGTATCGCGCCCCAAGGCTGCCGCCATGTGCATCGGCACCGAGTCGACGCCGATGAACAGCCTGGCGCCGTCGATCAGCGCGGCCAGCGAGGTCAGCGTGAGCTGGCCGGCGAGCGAATGCACCCGCTCGGAGTCGACCCGGTCGAGAATCGAGCGGACCAGCGCCTCTTCCTGGGCGACCGGGGCGGCGGTGAGGACGACGTGCCAGCCCTTGTCGGCCAAGACCTGGACGACGGCGGCGAAGCGCTCGTCTTCCCAGCACTTGAAGAACCAGCGCGAGGCCGGGTGCACCGCGATATACGGCGTCGTCACGCCGAGTGCGTGCAGCTTGGCCTGAACGGTGAGCCGGTCCTGTTCGGAATAGGCCATCTTGCACCGCTTCGCCGCGACCGGAACGTCGAGCCCAAGCGGGGACAGCGCCAGCAGGTTCTGTTCGACGGTGTGAAGGGAGTCGCTGTCGGCCACCGGCGCGAGGGCGTCGAAGCAGCGCGCCCAGGTGCTGTTGCGACGCTTGGGATAGTCGAAGCCGATCGCGCGGCGCGGGCGGCTCCAGCGGGTCAGCAGGGCGCCGAGAGACTGGTCGGAGAGGTGGACGATCAGGTCGTAACGCTCGCGGCGTAATCGCGTCGCCAGCGCGGCGAGGTCGAACAGCCGCTTCAGTCCCTTGCGGCTGCGGTCTATCGTCCAGATCCGCATGTAGTCGCGATTGTGCTCGACGATGGGCCGGGTTTCCTTGTACAGCAGCAGGTCGATCCGGCAATCCGGCGCGGCGGTCTTGAGCGCGCGCGCGACGGGGGTGCTGAGCAGCACGTCGCCATGGTGGCGCAGCTTGATCAGCAGGATTTTCTTCGCATTCAGCACGGTTTTCATTACCAGGTCAGAGTCCTGAGCAGTGGCACCTCCCCGCTCCAGTTTGCCTTGTAGGCGGCGGAATTGCGGCCGAAGGAGTAGCGCAGATCCAATTGTTTGGCTTCGGCTTCCTGGCGTGCCTGTTCGAGGTTCAGCCAGGTCAGGATGCTGCCGGCGGACCAGTCCCTGCCGATGGGGTCGACGCCGCTGTTGACGAACTCTACCGACAAATGCCGGCCGGAGGCGCAGGCCAGCAGCAACTGAAAGGCGCAAGGACGTTCGTTCATGTGCAGCACATGGCCACGCAGGAAAGGGTGTAGCGCCTCGAACAGGGCCGGCATGGAGGCCGCGTGCGGATGCGGCCGCTCCCAGCGGCGCTGGAACAGCGCCAGATAGGTGTCGGCGAGCGCCGAGGGCGTGTGCTCGTCGATGCCCGTGACGCGGCCGCCGGCGTCGAGAAAATGCTTGAGCTCGTTCTTGCGCTTTTGCCGCGTGCGTCGCGACGGGCCTTCCTGCCCGGCGCCCGCCAGGCACAGCGAACGGCCGCGGTTGCGGCCGCTCAGATTGAGAATCTGCCCCTCGTGAAGGACCGACAGGTGCTTGCCGCGCAGCCGAATGCTGGCGCGGAAGGTCGGGCTCAGCGGCAGGATGATCTCGGGCGTGCCGAAGTCGAGGCGCTCTTCCACGCCGAGTTTCGCCAACGCTTCCTTGTCGCCGGCGAGATACTCTCCCCAGACGGCGATGCAGCCGTCGAGTACGCCGTCCCTGCCGCGGTGGCCGAGGAAGCGGGTCTGCAAGCCGCATTGACGGTCGATGAAGTCGAGAACGTCGGGGTGGGTGATGACGCTTCCGCCCCAGCGGTCGTAGGCGCAGCGGTATTCATCCTGGGCTAGTGGATACCAGCCAAGCGTGCGGAGCAGGCGAAGCACAGATAGCGGCCGAAACAAGGGTGGGATGCGAATTGTACCGCAGCTTCTGGTGTCGGGAAGACTGCGGCGGCGGGAAAGCGACAGGGGAATCAGGGAGGGGGCGGGAGCTGCCAGGTGCACCGACGCGACAAGGGGCCACAAGGCCCCTGTGCCGCTTCAGACGTGCACCTGCTGCTGGTAGAGCGGGTTGGCCGGGTCGAGCTCGCGGCCGGTCTGCTGGATCGTGTGCCACAGCTTGCGATCCTCGATGCGCGGGCAGACCTTGGCGGCGAGGCCGGAGTAGGCCTGGACGTTGCGCTGGTGGGAGTAGGCGCGCAGCAGGGTCAGTTGCGCGTCGAGGTTGTCCGGCTCGTCGTGGAGTGCGTCCTTGAGCACGCGCACCGCGTCGTCGATGCGGCCGTAGGCGAGGAAGACCTCAGCTTCGCCGACCGGGTCGATGCCGCGTTCGCGCGGCTTGACGTAGCGCGCCGCCTTCCAGCCGCGGCGTGCGGTGAAGTAGATCACCATCAGCAGGAGGCTGCAGCCGAACGCGGACAAGAAAAGACTCATTCCCCACTCCCTTATTGGTCGTTATGTTGTGTCGACGATTATTGGGAGTCCGGCAGGGAGCGGCAATCCGTAAAAATGCGTAATTTCCGGGGCGAAACCGGGCAAAACCCATGCTCACAACATGTGTATGCGGGCGGCAAGGCAAATCCTGCCCGGCAGCACGCCGGCAAGCGCGTCAATAGGCGGTGTCGCGCCGGATGTAGGGGCCCGCGAGGACGCGCTGCAGCGCCTCGGAGGCGACGTCGTCGACGATGGCGGCCTGGCCGAGCGCCTTGAGCAGCACGAAGCGCAGCCTGCCGGATTCGACCTTCTTGTCGTGGCTCATGTGCTCGAGCCAGGCGTCGACGCCGAGGTCGGGCGCGCGGGTCGGCAGACCGGCCGCCGCGATCAGCCGCTCGGTGCGCGCGAGCGCCGCCGCGTCGATCCAGCCCAGCTCGTGCGACAGCGCCGCCGCCAGCATCATGCCTGCGCCGACCGCTTCGCCGTGCAGCCAGGCGCCGAAGCCGAGGCCGGCCTCGATCGCGTGGCCGAAGGTGTGGCCGAGGTTCAGCAGCGCGCGCACGCCGCTTTCCTTCTCGTCCTGGCCGACGATGTCGGCCTTCATCTCGCAGGAGCGGCGCACCGCGTGGGCGAGCGCGTCGTGGTCGCGCGCGACGAGGCGGGCCATGTTGGCCTCGAGCCAGGCGAGGAAATCGGCGTCGCCCAAAAGGCCATACTTGATGACCTCGGCCAACCCGGCCGACAGTTCGCGCTGCGGCAGCGTGTCGAGCAGCGTCATGTCGGCGATCACCGCGCGCGGCTGGTAGAAGGCGCCGATCATGTTCTTGCCCTTGGGGTGGTTGATCGCGGTCTTGCCGCCGACCGACGAATCGACCTGCGCCAGGAGCGTGGTCGGCACCTGGATGAACGGTGCGCCGCGCTGGTAGCAGGCGGCGGCGAAGCCGGTCATGTCGCCGATCACGCCGCCGCCCAAGGCGATCAGCGTCGTCTTGCGTTCGGCGCGCGAGCTCAGCAGCGCGTCGAAGATCAGGTTCAGCGTGTCCCAGGTCTTGTGCGCCTCGCCGTCGGGCAGCACGATCGGCAGCACGGCGACGCCGGCCGCCTCGAGCGCGCCCTGCAGGCGCGCGAGATAGAGCGGCGCGACGGTAGTGTTGGTGACGATGGCGACCTTGCGTTGCAGCAGGTGCGGCAGGATCAGGTTTGCGTCGTCGAGCAGGTCGCGGCCGATGTGGATAGGGTAGCGGGTGTCGGGCAGGCTAAGGTCGAGGGTGATCATGGGGCGTATCCGGCGTGGCCGTTCAGATGGGCGGCCAGCGCGTGTTCGAGGTCGAGAATCAGCTGGTTGACGTTCTGCTGCGAGGTGTCGACGACGAGGTCGGCGACTTCGCGGTACAGCGGGTCGCGTTCGTTGAACAGCGCCTCGAGCTTGGCGCGCGGGTCGGCGGTCTGCAGCAGCGGGCGGTTCTTGTCGTGCTGGGTGCGCGCCAGCAGGTCGTCGATGCCGGCGCGCAGGTAGATGACCGTGCCGTGCCGGCGCAGCACCTGCCGGTTCTCCGCGCGCAGCACGGCGCCGCCGCCGGTGGCCAGCACGATGTCGTCGAGCCGCGCGAGGTCGGCGATCACGGCGGCCTCGCGGTCGCGGAAACGCGCCTCGCCCTCGATCTCGAAGATCGTCGCGATGCGCACCCCGGTGCGCGCCTCGACTTCGTGGTCGGAGTCGTAGAAGGTCTTGCCGGTCCGTCGCGCGAGGGCTCGGCCAACGGTGGTCTTGCCGGCGCCCATCAGCCCGACCAGAAAGAGATTGCCTGCCAGTTTCATGACCGGCATTGTACCCAAGAACCCCGCCGCGGCGCGAGCACGGGCGGGATCAGCGCACGCTGGCGAGCGAGGAGAGGTTGTCGACGGTGCGCGGCGTGATGAAGACCAGCAGTTCGCGGCGGTTCTTGCGCGCCTGCTTGTTCTTGAACAGGTAGCCGAGCACCGGAATGTCGCCGAGCAGCGGCACCTTGTTCTCGACCTCGCCCTCGTCCTGCACGAAGATGCCGCCGATCACCACCGTGCCGCCGTTCTCGACCAGCACCTGGGTCTGGATCTTCTTGGTGTCGACCGCCGGCGTACTGCCGACCACCAGCTTGGTGCTCGGCGTGTCCTTGTTGACCTGCAGATCCATGATGACGTTGCCGTCCGGCGTGATCTGCGGCTTGACCTTGAGGCTGAGCACCGCCTTCTTGAACGCGATATTGGTCGCGCCGCTCGAGGTCGCCTCCTGGTACGGGATCTCGGTCCCTTCCTCGATGTGGGCCTCGGTGCGGTCCGAGGTCAGGATGCGCGGGCTGGAGATGATCTTGCCCTTGTCCTCGGCCTGCATCGCCGACAGTTCGAGCCCGAGGATGCCGCCGGCGACCTTGCCGAGGATGGCGACGCTGGGGGCGTTGCTGACCTTGGCCGGCAGGTTCACGTTGGGGGTGACGTCGATCGAGCCCGCCGCGCCGTTGGCGACGTTCCAGTTGTTGATCGCGCCGTTGGCGCTCCCCCTTTCGCCGATTACGTTGGCGAGCGAGTACTGGCCCGCCTTGACCTTCGTGAAACCGATTCGTGCGCCCAGGTCGCGCTGGAAATTGTCGTTCGCCTCGACGATGCGCGCCTCGATCAGCACCTGGCGCTGCGCGATGTCCAGCTGTTCGACCAGGTTGCGCACCTTGTCGATCACCGTCGGCGTGTCGTTGATGATCAGCGTGTTGGTCTTGGGGTCGAGCAGGGCGCTGCCGCGCTCGCTGAGGATGGTCTGGCGGCGGGCGCCTGCCCCGCTGCCGCTTTCCATGTCGAGCACCTGCTTGAAGTCCTCGACGCTCTTGTAGCGCAGCACGAAGGTTTCGGAGCGGATCGGCTCCAGCACCTCGAGCTGCTTGCGCGCCTCGAGCGCCTGCTTGTCGCGCTCGAGCAGCTCCTGGCGCGGCGCGATGTGGATCACGTTGCCGGTGCGGCGCATGTCGAGGCCCTTGGCCTGCATGATCAGGTCGAGCGCCTGGTCCCACGGCACGTCCTTGAGCCTGAGCGTGATCGAGCCGCTGACCGAGTCGCTGGTGATGATGTTCAGGCCGGTGAATTCGGCGATCACCTGCAACACGGTGCGCACTTCGATGTTCTGGAAATTCAGCGACAGCTTGTCGCCCTTGTACGCCGTCTTGCCCTGACCCTCGCCGACCTTCGCGGCGGCAGCCTGTTCCTGGCTTTGCCGCTTGACCTCGACGACCAGCCGGCGCTCGGTCTGGTAGGAGGCGAAGTCCCAGTCGCCGGCCGGCTCGATCACGACGCGGCCGTTGCGCCCCTGGTTGAAGGCGTCGATCCGGCGCACCGGCGTCGCGAAGTCGCCGACGTCGAGCTTGCGCGTCTGGCTGCGCGGCAGCGCGAGGCCCGGCAGTTCGACCACCACGGTGTTGCCGACGCGCCTGACGTCGGCGGTGCTGCCGCTGCCGGGCAGCGTGATCTCGACGCGGCCTTCGCCGGCGGCGCCGCGGCGGAAGTCGATCGCGACGTCGGCGGCGGGTGCGGCCGGCGCGCCGTTGGCCGAGGCGGGCGGGCGGGCGCCCTGTTCGACCGGCGTCGCCGCCTGGCTGGTCGCCGCCGGGTCGCTGTTGAGCCGGATCGACAGGCGGTTGCCGTCGACCTGCGTGGAGTAGGCCGCGTTGCGCGTCAGGTTCAGCACCAGGCGGGCGCGGTTGCCGGCCTGGACGGCGGCGGCCGAGCGGACGAGCGGGTTGTCGAGCTCGACGAGCGGGCGGGCCAGCCTGACCCCGGTGCCGGCGAAGTCGAAGGCGATGCGCGGCGGGTTGGCCATCGCGAAGCTGTTGGGCGTGGGGGCGGGGCCGTCGAAGCTGACCTGCAGCACATGCTCGGTGCCGCTGGCGCGGGAGACGCGGATGTCGGTGATCGCGGCGCCGTGCGCCAGCGCCCAGACCAGCGACAGGCCGACGCCGGAAAGCAGTTTGACCGTGTAGTTCTTGTGCATTGTTATTTCTGCCCTTGTTCTTCCAGATGCAGGCTGGTGCTGCGCTGGACCCATTCTCCGTTGAGGTCCTCGACGGTTTCGTTCAACTGGACTTCGCTTTCCGAGACGCGCTTGACCTGGCCGAAGTTCGGGCCCACGAAGTTGCCCGGCGCGACCCGGTAGACGGTGTTGTCCGGCGTCTGGATCAGGCCGTAGGTCACGCCGCCACGCCTGAGCGTGCCGACCAGCTTGAGCTTGTCCAGGTCGAAGTTTTCCAGCGCCTCGCGCGGACGTTCGAAGTCCGGCGCGTTGGCGCTGCGCTGCCGCTTGGCGACCGCCAGTTTCTGCTCGTCGAAGGGGGCGAGCGCGCCGAAGCCGTCGTAGACGGCCGGCTGGTAGGGTTGCACCCGGGGCAGCGGCTCGACCTGGCCGGTCAGACCTTGTCCGGCCTGGGTCATCCAGGCGTCCAGGTCGTCGTTGTCGCCGCCCGCGCAGCCCGCCAGGAGGGCGGCCAGCAGCAGGGTCGCGAAGCGTGTTTTCATCGGCGTCTTCATCATTGCGGAGGCGGGTTCTGGGCGGCGATTTCCTGCGGTTCGAGCGCGCGGTAGGTCTTGGCGACGGCCTGCATCGACAGACGGTGCTCCTTGCCGGCGATCGGCGTGAGCACGATGTTGTTCAGCGTCACGATGCGCGACAGTTGGCCGACGTCGCTGGCGAAGGCCGCCAGCTCGTCGTAGCTGCCGGACAGGCGGATGTCGATCGGCAGCTCGGCCATCTCGGGCGACTTGATCTCGGTGCCGGGCCGGAACAGCTCGAACTGCAGGCCGCGGCCGATGCCGGCCTGGTTGATCTCGGTCAGCAGCGATTCCATTTCGGAGCGGGTCGGCAATTGCTTGATCAGCGCGCCGAACGACTGCTGGATCTCCTTGAGCTGCGCCTCGAGCGCCGCCTGGTTGATCGCCTGCCGCTTCTTGTCGACGAAGCTCTGCTTGAGCGTCTCCTCCTGCTGGCGGCCGGCCTCGAGGCGGTCGAGCTGGTCGCCGAGCACCAGGTAGTAGCCGAGCAGGAAAATCAGCAGCGCGATAGCGGCGAGCGCGCCGAGCTGGGCCGGCAGCGGCCAGTTCGGCAGGTCTTTCGGGTCGAGGTTGCGGATGTCGTCGTAGGTCATGGTGTCGCTCCCTGGGCCGTTGGCGCGAGTGCGGGTTTGCTGCCGAGGTTGAGCGTGAACTCGCTGACGCGCTGGTTGCCGACGACGGCGGCCTTGACCTCGACCAGCACCGGTGCGTCGAACACCGTCGACTCGGCCAGCGCGCGCATGTAGTTCGACACGCGCGCGCCCGACAGCGCGTAGCCGGACAGCGTGAAGTTCGTGCCGTTCTGGCGGAAGTCCTTCAGGTAGACGCCGTCCGGGGTCTGGCGCAGCAATTGGTCGAACAGCCGCGTGGCGTCGCCGCGGCTTTGCTGCAGCTTCTCGACCAGCTGCTTGCGCGCCAAGAGCGCGTCGCGCTCCTTCTTCAGCGACTCGATGCTGCGGATCTGTTCGTCGAGCCGGGCGATCGCGCCCTCCAGGTGCGCGTTGCGCGCGTCCTGGTGCGCGATGCGCCCGTCCAGCACCAGGTAACCCGCCATGACGAGCAGGGCCGCGCCCAGCAGCGTCGCGCCGAACAGCACCTGAAAGCGCCGCCGGTGCTGGGCCTTTTTCTGTTCGCGATGGGGAAGCAGGTTGATGCGGATCATTCAGTCGAACCTTCTGAGTGCGAGGCCGCAGGCGACCAGCAGCGACGGGGCGTCGAGCAGCAGCGCTTTGGGCCGGATCGCCGCGGACTGCACCATGGTGGTGAACGGGTTGGCGATCATCGTGCTGATCTGGGTGCGCGCCGACACGGCGTCGTCGAGACCGGGCAAGAGGCTGGAGCCGCCGGCCAGCAGCAGGTAGTCGACGCGCAGGTACTGCGAGACGCTGACCGTGGTGTAGAAGAACTGCAGCGCGCGCTGGATTTCCTGCGCCAGCGAGTCGACGAAGGGGTGCAGCAGCTCGGCCTCGTAGCCGTCCGGCAGGCTCATCGAGCACTTGCCGCGCTCGGCCTCCTCGTACGGGATGCCGTAGCGGCGCTGGATGTCGCGCGTCAGCTGCTGGCCGCCGAAGGCCTGTTCGCGGTAGTACAGTTGCTGGCCGTTGCGGATCACGTTGCAGTAGATCTTGGTCGCGCCGATGTCGAACAGCGCGAAGGTCTGGTTCATGCCCTGTTCGGGCAGTTGCAACTGGATCTGCTCGAAGGCGGTCAGCGTCGCGAAGGCGTCGACGTCGACCACGGCGGCCTTCAGTCCGGCCATCTCGACCGCCGCGACACGCTCGTCGACCTTTTCCTTGCGCGCCGCGCACAGCATCACCTCGAGGTCGTCCGGATTGTGCGCGGCCGGGCCGAGCACCTGGTAGTCGAGGTTCACCTCGTCGAGCGCGAACGGGATGTACTGCTGCGCTTCCGACTCGATCAGCGCCTCGAGCTCCTGGCTTTGCGCCATCGGCACCAGGATCTTGCGGTAGATCGCCATCGTGGTCGGCAGCGCCACCGCGACGTCGCGCGTCGTCGTGTCGAGCGCTTGCCAGGCGCGGCGGATGGCGTCGGCGACCGCTTCGATCTGGTTCAGGTTGCCGTCGACGACGGCGTCGCGCGGCAACGGTTCGATCCGGTAGCGGTCTATCTGGTGGTTGCGGCCGGCGCGCGAGATTTCGAGCAGCTTGACCGCGCTGCTGCTGATGTCCAGCCCGATCAGCGCGGGCTGCTGCGTTTTCTTGAGGCCGACACGGCCGAGCCAGTCGGCGGCCTGTGCGAGCGAACCGGATAGCATTGTCGTGGTTTCCCGTGCAATCGGCAGCGCCCGGGTGGCTGCCATGGTAACGTTGTCCGGCGTCTTGACCGAAGGCGGTATAATCGAACTCCCCCGCAACCCAATCGAGAACATGTTGAAACGATTCTTTGCGCTTCTGGCCGGTCTCTTAGTCGGCGGTTTCGTGCTCGTGGCCGGCGGCGCCATCATCGCGGTGATGCTGACCTATCCGCGCCTGCCCAGCCTCGACGTGCTGACGGATTATCGCCCGAAGATCCCCTTGCGCGTATACAGCAAGCAAGGTGCGCTGATCGGCGAGTTCGGCGAGGAGCGTCGCTCTTTCGTCCGTATCCACGAGGTACCCGAACTGATGAAGCAGGCTATCCTCGCCGCCGAGGACGAGCGCTTCTATCAGCACAGCGGGGTCGATTATCTGGGGGTTATGCGTGCAGCATTAGGGAACGTAGTATCCGGTCATGCCAAATCGGGCGCAAGCACGATCACGATGCAGGTCGCGAAAAACTTCTTCCTGTCGAGCGAAAAGACCTTCACGCGCAAGTTCAACGAGGCGCTGCTGGCGTTCAAGATCGAGCACACGCTCTCCAAGGACCAGATCCTCGAGCTCTATTTCAACCAGATTTACCTCGGCCAACGTGCGTACGGCTTTGCCGCCGCCGCGCAGGCCTACTACGGCAAGAGTCTGAAGGAGCTGAGCGTCGCCGAGATGGCGATGCTGGCCGGCCTGCCGAAGGCGCCGTCGGCCTACAACCCGATCGTCAACCCCGAGCGCGCGCGGCTGCGGCAGCTCTACGTGCTGCGTCGCATGCACGAGCTGAACTTCATCAGCGCCGCGCAGCTCGAGGCAGCCCGCAGCCAGCCGGCGCAGGAGACGCCGCAGGGGTCCGAGATCAGCCTGCCGGCGCAGTACGTCGCCGAGATGGTGCGCCAGGCGATGTACGCGCGCTATCAGGACCGTGCCTATACCGACGGTTTCAAGGTCTACACCACCATCGACAGCCAGCACCAGCGCTGGGCGTTCGACGCGCTGCGCGCCGGCCTGGTCGACTACGACCGCCGGCTCGGCTACCGCGGACCGGAATCCTTCGTCGACCTGGCGACGCTGCCGTCGGGCGAGGAGCGCGACGAGGCGCTCGAGGACACCCTGGCCGAGATCCGCGACAGCGGCGACATGCAACCGGCCATCGTGCTCTCGGCCAAGCCGGACGAAGTGCGCGCCTTCGTGCGCGGCGGCAAGGTCGCGGTGGTCAAGGGCCAGGGTCTGTCGTTCGCGCGCCGTGCGCTCAGCCCCAAGCTGACGCCGGCGCAGCAGATCCGTCCCGGTGCCGTGGTGCGCATCCGCGCCAATCCGAAGGGCTACTGGGAAATCGTGCAGATGCCCGAGGTCGAGGGCGCCTTCGTGTCGCTCGACGCGCGCACCGGCGCGATCCAGGCGCTGGTCGGCGGCTTCGACTTCAACCGCCGCAGCTTCAACCACGTGACGCAGGCGTGGCGTCAGCCGGGTTCGTCGTTCAAGCCCTTCATCTACTCGGCCGGCCTCGAGCGCGGCTTCACGCCGGCGACCATGGTCAACGACGCGCCGCTGGTGATCGACGCGCAGTCGCTCGGTGGCCAGCGCTGGGAGCCGAAGAACGACGACGGCAAATTCTACGGCATGATGACCGTGCGCCGCGCGCTGGTGCTGTCGAAGAACCTGGTTTCGGTGCGCATCCTGATGTCGATCGGCACCGACTACGCGCAGCAGTACATCCAGCGCTTCGGCTTCGGCGCCAAGCAGCACCCGGCCTACCTGACGATGGCGCTCGGCGCCGGCATGGTGACGCCGCTGCAGATGGCCGAGGGCTACGCGGTGTTCGCCAACGGCGGCTACCGCGTGCGGGCCTACTTCGTCGACCGCATCGAGGACCAGCGCGGCAAGGTGCTGGCGCAGACCGCGCCGGCGGTGGCCGGCCAGAACGCGCCGCAGGCGATCGACCCGCGCAACGCCTTCATCATGACGAGCATGATGCGCGACGTGGTGCGCTACGGCACCGCCAACCGCGCGATGAGCCTGGGGCGCATGGACCTCGCGGGCAAGACCGGTACCACCAACGAAAACCGCGACGCGTGGTTCTCCGGCTTCAACCCCAATCTGGTCGCGATCACCTGGGTAGGCTACGACCAGCCCAAGAGCCTCGGCCGCTACGGCTACGGCGGCACGGTCGCGCTGCCGATCTGGATCAACTACATGGCCAACGCGCTCAAGGGGCAGCCCGAGGTCGAGCTGCCGGCGCCGGCCGGCGTGGTGGTGCGTCCGGGCGCCGGCTTGCGCGGCGGCGACGAGTACTTCTACGAGGAGTTCCAGCGCACCAACCCGGAGTTGCGGCTGGACAACAGCGGCAGCGTGCCCGGCGCGCGTCGTCCCGACGCGGGCGAGGAAGAGGCGCCGTCCGGCGAGCCGTCCGGCGGCGGGGGGAACGAGGCGCCGCCGCAGGACGCGGTCGAGAACGTCAAGGAGCTGCTGTTCTGACCGGACGCTACACAAGGCGATGCCCGCTCGACGCCGAGCGGGCATTTTTTCGCCGGGAGGGGCTCAGGCCGGTGGCTTGTCGCGCCGCCTGAGCCAGTCGTCCACGAGCTCCATCGGTATCGGGAAGACGATGGTCGAGCTCTTCTCGCCGGCGATGTTCGACAGCGTCTGCAGATAGCGCAGCTGCATCGCCTGCGGCTGTGTGGCGAGGATCTGCGCCGCCTGCAGCAGCTTCTCGGCCGCCTGCAGCTCGCCCTCGGCGTGGATCACCTTGGCGCGCCGCTCGCGCTCGGCCTCGGCCTGCTTGGCGATCGCGCTGACCATCGATTCGCGCAGGTCGACGTTCTTGATCTCGACCGTCGACACCTTGATGCCCCACGCGTCGGTCTGCGCGTCGAGCACCTTCTGGATGTCGAGGTTGAGCCGCTCGCGCTCGGCCAACAGCTCGTCCAGCTCGTGCTTGCCGAGCACCGCGCGCAGCGTCGTCTGCGCCAGCTGGCTGGTCGCCTCGATGTACTGTTCGACCTGGATCACCGCCTTGTCCGGGGTGACGACGCGGAAGTAGACCACCGCGCTGACGTTGACCGACACGTTGTCGCGCGTGATCACGTCCTGCGGCGGCACGTCGAACACCACGGTGCGCAGGTCGACCCGCACCACCTGCTGCACCAGCGGGATGATGATGACCAGGCCCGGCCCCTTGACCTTCCAGAATCGTCCGAGCATGAACACCACGCCGCGCTCGTACTCGCGGAAGATGCGGAAGGCGGAAACCAGCAGCATGGCGGCCAGCACGAACAGCGCGCCGCCGAAACCCAGGGTGAAGCCCGTCATCGATCTGCTCCTTGCGTGTCGTCCAGCGGCGCGACGGTCAGCGTCAGCCCGTCGCGCCCCGTCACCCTGACCGGCGTGCCCGGCGGCAGCGGGCGCTCGCTCCGCACTCGCCAGCGTTCGCCCTGCACGCTCGCCCAGCCGAAGCCGTCCTCGTCGCCGTCGGCGGCCTCGAGCATCACGCCGGTGCTGGCCGCCAGCCCTTCGGCGCCGCTGACCACCGGCCGCTTGCGCGCCTTCAGCGCCAGTCCCGACACGCCGAACACGAACAGCGCGGTGCTCGCCGCCAGCGCCGCGACCAGCCAGACCGGCACGCCGAGGCCCGGCACGTCGGTGTCGACCAACAGCAGCGCGCCGATCGAGAACGCGACGATGCCGCCGATGCCGAGGATGCCGAAGGAGGGCAGGAAGGCCTCGGCCAACAGGCAGGCGAGGCCGAACAGGAGCAGCGCCAGCCCGGTGTAGTTGATCGGCAGCAGCTGCAGCGCGAACAGCCCGATCAGGAGGCAGATCGCGCCGACCACGCCGGGCAGCACGAAGCCGGGGTTGGAGAATTCGAAGAACAGGCCGTAGAGGCCGATCATCATCAGGATCAGCGCGATGCTCGGGTCGGTCAGCGCGGCCAGCAGCCGGTCGCGCCAGTCCGGGTCGAAGCGGCTCAGCGTCGCCGCGCGCGTGTCGAGCCGCTGCCGGCCGGCCGCCGTGTCCACCTCGCGGCCGTCGAGCTGCCGCAGCAGTTCGGGCACGTCGCGCGCGACCAGGTCGATCACGCCCTCGGCGCGCGCCTCGTCGGCCGACAGGCTGACCGCCTCGCGCACCGCGCGCTCGGCCCAGTCCGCGTTGCGGCCGCGCAGTTGCGCAAGGCCGCGGATGTAGGCCGCCGCGTCGTTGACCTGCTTCTTCTCCAGCGCGGTCTGCTGCTGCGTCTCGCCCGCCGCCTCGCTGGCGGCACGCTTGTCCGCCTTGCCGTCCTGGCGCTCCGGGCCGCCGCCGATGCCGACCTGCACCGGCGTCGCCGCGCCGAGGTTGGTGCCCGGCGCCATCGCGGCGATGTGGCTGGCGTACAGGATGTAGGTGCCGGCGCTGGCAGCGCGCGAGCCGCTCGGCGCGATGAAGGTCGCCACCGGCACCGGCGAGGCCAGGATGGCCTGGATGATCTGCCGCATCGCCACGTCGAGCCCGCCCGGCGTATCCATTTGCAGCACGACCAGCGCCGCGCCGGCTTCGCGCGCGTGCACGAGGCCGCGTTCGACGAAGTCGGCGCGCGCCGGACCGATCGCGCCCTGCAGCGGGATCAGCACCACGCCGCGCGGTGCGGCACCGGCACCGGCCAGCAGCAGCGCGAGGCCGCAGATCAGCAGCAGGCGGCACAGCCGCCACAGCGCGCCGCCGGCGAGGTTGGACGAAGAAGACGAGGGCGGGGGCATGACACGGCACCGGTTCGGGCGGTCGCGAACAATACAGACAGTATAGGAGGCCGTCGCGGCGCCAGCCCTGCCGCGGATGCCGGAACCGGGCGGGAAGGGCGTTCGGCAACAAAAAACCCGCAGAGCCTTGCGCTGTGCGGGTTTGTGGGACTGTTTCGGACTGCTTGGGAAGCGGGTTTGGCGCCCCGACAGCAACCGAATTGCAGGCTGTAATCCTTGCCAGATAAGGGCGTGCGGCGCGCTGCTATGAAATGTACCAACAAAAATACCAACAAGGCTGGTTGACTGCCCATTCGTTTTGGCCGGAAAGGAGCTTTGTGCCGCGCTGTGCGGCAGGCGACGGCAGGGCGACAGGGCGGCGGATTGCATGGGATGTTTTCGCACCCGGCCAAACGGGCCGTTTCATCCTGTTCGGGCCGATTCGGCCTGTTCGCGTAGATTCGACGCGTTCGCGTAGATTCACCCTGTTCGCGCAACGGGGCCAGCTCTTCGCATGGCAGGTGCGGCTTTTTGCGGCAGCCGTTGCGGCTTTTGGCCGCACCCGGTCGCCGTGTCGAATCGTCTCGCCCGTGTCGAACCATCCCGGCCGTGTTGAATCATCACGCCCCGCCGTGTCGGGAAAGCCGACGCCCGTCGCGCTTTCAGACGGCCGTCTGAATTTCAGACGCCCCGCCGTCTTAGCCATTCCTAGCCATGGCGAGTGCTGTTTGGGTGGGGGTGTGGGCGGGCAAGATTGGCCGCGACGGATGGCGTGCAAAACCCCGCGACGGGGATTGCATGGGGGAGTTTTCGCGCCGGCAGGTGGCGAGGCGCGGAGCGTCGAAGCGGGCGTCTGGTCGCCGTGGTGTGGGCGCAGTTTAGTTTAGGGCTAAACCGGCTAAACAGTTTAGTAAGCAACACAGCCCATAGCCTAGCGAAGTGCCGGGGGCTTCTCACCCGTATAGGGCCGCCCCCCGTGGAAGGACCCGTACCCTTCGCTTACCGGGCATGGACAGTCCGCCCGTGCCCGCCTCGCCCTCAGACCCCCAGTTTGGGACAGGGGGCGCTTTAACAGCGCCTTTAGAGCCGCTAACAAAACCGCTCGACAAAGCGTAAGCAGATCAAGGAACAAGCCAGCTTGAGCAAGGCGTAATGCGTGTCCAGCCGCCGCTCGAAGCGAATGCGCAGCTTGCCGAGCGCGGCAAACCAGGCGTGGGTACGTTCGACCACCCAGCGGTGCCGGCCCAGTTTCTCGCGACTTTCCATCCCTCGGCG
>NZ_SLXG01000008.1 GCF_004345725.1 Crenobacter luteus
GATCTCTCAACCACACTGGAGCGTTATGTCCTGCTCTACAACCAGCATCTGCCGCAGCTCGCCCTGCAGCACCGGACGCCGATTCAGGCCATGAAGGAATGGCAGAAACAGCGCCCAGATTTGTTCAAAAAACGCGTTTGCAATCGTCCGGGACTGGACACCTACCTTGCACCGCCGTTCTCCCATCCGGCTTTTACCTCACGTTCCCATTATTCCGTGAAGAACCACAAAAAAGGCAGCCCGCGGGCTGCCTTTTTCATCGCTGACGCAGGGCTCAGCTTTCGTGCAAGAGCGAGTGCTGGATCTCGGAGAAGGCCTGCGGCACGCGGATGAAGTTCAGCGAGATGCCGAGGCGGCGCGCCATCTGCGAGGTCGAGAACAGCCCGCACACCTCGTAGTGGCCGGTGTCGCGGTTCATCTCGACCACCAGCGCGTGCTGACGGCCGAGGCGCTTCATCGTCGCGACCATGTGGCCGACCTTGGCGTTGGCGATGTCGTCGAGCTTGAGCGCCTCGAGCTGCGCGCGCGGCGTCATCACGTCGCGCACCAGCACGTCGCTGTGGCGCTTGCCGTGTTCGAGCATGCACTGCATCGGACGCTCGCCGAGCACGTCGGTCGCGGTCATCAGGCCGGTCAGGCGACCGTCGTCGTCGGTGACGAACAACAGGCGGATGCCGCGGCTGACCATCTCGCGGTGGGCGTCGTCGAGCGGGGTATCCTCGTGGACGCTGACCGGGTCGACGGTTTTCAGGTCGGTCATCACCTCGAGGGCCGGGCTGTCCATCGCCACCGAGCGGCGCGGACGCGCGTCGAGGCGGATGAGGTCGGTCTCTTGCGGAAGGGCGATGGTGGGCAGGGACTGGAACTGGCTTTCCATGAGGGGTCTCCTCTGCGTATTTGTGGTTTTATCGCGGCCGGGTGCCGGGGCACCGCATGCGCCTGCACACCTGTCACGGCGGGGCTTTCGCCGGCACAACCGTGAAGACGCCCTCATTCTATGCACGTTTCCCGCCGGCATGAAAGCCCCCCCGGCGCGGGTGATTGTTACGAATTGACCAAACGCAAAAAACCCCGTCCCGCCTGGCGGCGGCAACGGGGTTGGCCCAGCTTTTAACCGCTCAGCGGCTGATCGGCTTGTAGCGGATGCGCTTCGGTTTCGCGCCCTCTTCGCCGAGGCGCTTCTTCTTGTCGGCTTCGTACTCCTGGTAGTTGCCGTCGAAGAAGGTCCACTGCGAGTCGCCCTCGGCGGCGAGGATGTGGGTGGCGATGCGGTCGAGGAACCAGCGGTCGTGCGAGATCACGAACACGGTGCCGGCGAATTCCAGCAGCGCGTCTTCCAGCGCGCGCAGCGTTTCGACGTCGAGGTCGTTCGACGGTTCGTCGAGCAAGAGCACGTTGCCGCCCTTGAGCAAGGTCTTGGCCAGGTGCAGACGGCCGCGCTCGCCGCCCGACAGCATGCCGACCTTCTTCTGCTGGTCGGCGCCCTTGAAGTTGAAGCGGCCGAGGTAGGCGCGGCTCGACATCTCGAATTTGCCGACGGTGACGAGTTCCAGCCCGCCGGCGACGTCCTCGAACACGGTCTTGTCGGCGTCCAGGCCTTCGCGGCTCTGTTCGACGAAGGCCATCTGCACCGTCTGACCGATCTTCACCGTGCCCGAATCCGGCGCTTCCTTGCCGGCGATCATCTTGAACAGCGTCGACTTACCGGCGCCGTTCGGGCCGATGATGCCGACGATGGCGCCGGCCGGCACCTTGAAGCTCAGGTTGTCGATCAGCAGGCGGTCGCCGAAGCCCTTGGAGACATTCTCGAACTCGATCACCTCGTTGCCGAGGCGCTCGGCGACCGGGATGAAGATCTCCTGCGTCTCGTTGCGCTTCTGCGTTTCGTAGCTCGACAGCTCCTCGAAGCGGGCGAGGCGCGCCTTGGACTTGGCCTGGCGGCCCTTGGGGTTCTGGCGCACCCATTCGAGTTCCTGCTTCATCGCCTTGATGCGGGCGCCTTCCTGCTTGGCCTCGGTCTCGAGGCGGGCTTCCTTCTGCTCGAGCCACGACGAGTAGTTGCCCTTCCACGGGATGCCCTCGCCGCGGTCGAGTTCGAGGATCCACTCGGCGGCGTTGTCGAGGAAGTAGCGGTCGTGGGTCACGGCGACCACGGTGCCCGGGAAGCGCACCAGGAACTGCTCGAGCCATTCGACCGATTCGGCGTCCAGGTGGTTGGTCGGCTCGTCCAAGAGCAGCATGTCGGGCTTGGACAGCAACAGCTTGCACAGCGCGACGCGGCGCTTCTCGCCGCCCGACAGCGGGCCGATCTTGGCGTCCCAGGGGGGAAGGCGCAGCGCGTCGGCGGCGATCTCGAGCTGGTGCTCGACGTTGTCGCCGGCGCCGGCCGAGATGATCGCCTCGAGCCGGGCCTGTTCCTCGGCCAGCGCGTCGAAGTCGGCGTCCGGTTCGGCGTAGGCGGCGTAGACTTCCTCGAGGCGCTTTTGCGCGCCCATCACGTCGCCCATGCCCGATTCGACCTCCTCGCGCACCGTTTTTTCCGGGTCGAGCTGCGGCTCCTGCGGCAGGTAGCCGATCTTGACGCCCGGCTGCCAGGTCACTTCGCCGTCGTACTCCTTGTCGGCGCCGGCCATGATGCGCAGCACGGTCGACTTGCCGGCGCCGTTCAGGCCCAACAGGCCGATCTTGGCGCCCGGAAAGAAGGAAAGGGAAATGTCTTTGATGATCTGGCGCTTGGGCGGCACCACCTTGCTCACGCGGAGCATGGACATCACGTATTGGGCCATGTCTGGGAATTCCGTTTCGCTGACAGTTAAGCGCCCAAGTGTAACAAACGCCGTACGAAAGGGTCAGGCGCGCGCGCCGCTGTTGCAAAAAAGCGCGCGGCCGACGCGGCGTGATCCGCTATCTTTAAAGCCCGGGCCCCTGCCCCGCCTCGATCCCGTCCCAGCCATCCTGCCCCTCGACCGAGGCGCGGCGCGCGCCCCAGCCCCTTAAGTTGAGGAGGACAAGCCATGACAGACGCCAAAGCGGAACGGAAAAGCTTCGACAAACCGGACGAGGTGCGCGAATTCCCGCTCGGGCGGGTCGAGCTCGTCACCATCGGCGGCGCGACCGTCGGCCGCGCGGTGTTCCAGCCCGGCTGGCGCTGGGCCGAATCGGTGCAACCCCTGGTGCACACCAAAAGCTGCGAGGCGCCGCACTTCCAGTACCACGTCTCGGGCGTGCTGATGGTGAAGATGGACGACGGCACCGAGATCGAATGCCGGCCGGGCGACGTATCGCTACTGCCCTCGGGCCACGACGCCTGGGTGGTCGGCGACGAGCCGGCGGTGGTGGTCGACTTCCAGGGCATGATCGACTACGCCCGCGCCCGATGAGGCGGGCCATCCGACCAACGACCAGCCCGACGCGGACGCGCCGGGCTTTTTTGCTGCCTCAGGGTTGGCCGAGCGGCTCAGGCGACCGCGCGCTCGGCGGGCAGCGCCGTCCCGATCGCCGCACCGAGCGCGTCGCCGACCAGGATCAGCGCTGGCGCCGGCATCTTGGCGGCGCGGCAATCGGCGGCGAGTGCGCCGAGCGTGGTGACGAGCTTGCGCTCGGACGACGTCGACGCGCAGGCGACCACCGCCGCCGGCGTCGACGCCGGCAGCGCTGCCAGCAAGCCGTCGGCGACCTCGTCGACGCGGTTGAGGCCCATATAGACCGCCAGCGTGGTGCCGGCGGCGGCCAAGGCCGCCCAGTCCGGCGCGCTGTGGTCCTGGCGGTGCGCGGTGACGAAGGTGACGCCGCCGACGCCGAAGTCGCGGTGCGTCAGCGACACCGTCAGGCTCGCCGCCGCCGCCAGCGCCGAGGTCACGCCGTTGACCACCTCGACCGCGATGCCGTTGTCGGTCAGGTAGGCGATCTCCTCGCCGGCGCGGCCGAACAGCAGCGGGTCGCCGCCCTTCACGCGCGCCACCGTCTTGCCCTGGCGCGCGTAGCGGCGCATCAGCCGCTGGATGAAGTCCTGCGGCGCCGAGCGGCAGCCGGCGCGCTTGCCGGTGGTGACGACGCGCGCCTTGGGCGCGAAGCGCGCGACCGCCGGGTCGACCAGCGCGTCGACGACCAGCACGTCGGCGCTTTCGAGCACGCGCGCGGCCTTGAGCGTCAACAGTTCCAGATCGCCGGGGCCCGCGCCGATCAGCCAGACCTTGCCGTATGCGTTTTCCATGATGCGTCCTCTACTTCAAAGCTTGGCCGAGCCAACGTCGGCGATGAACTAAACCGGCACGGATTCGGTATTCGTCAGCGTCGCCGCGGCGAGCCGCTTGCACTCGGGCAGGCACGACCCGCAGGCGGTGCCGCAGCCGGTCGCCTGCTGCGCCGCCGCCAGCGAGCCGCCGGCTTTGAGCGCCGCGACGATCGCGGACTCGGAGACGCCGTTGCAGTTGCACACCATGCGAGACGGCGCCGGCGCGCCGGCGGGTGCGGTCGCGCTCGGCAGGAAGGCCCACGGGCGCGGGAAGGCCCAGCCGCCGCCCTGGCGCATGATCTCGGTCAACCACGCCTCGGCGGCGGTTTCGCCAGCGAGCCGGAAGGCGACGAGCCGCCCGTCGCGCCACTGCGCGCGCTTGTCGACGCCGCGCTTGTCGTCGCGGTAGCCGAGACCGTCCGGACCGCCCGACAAGCCCAAGGCCGCGTCGAGTTTTTCCAGCCAGCCCTCGGGCGCCGCCTCGTCGGCGACCGTCAGCTTCACCGCCGGCCGCTCGCGCCCGACCAGGCTCAGGCTCGCGTAGCGGCAGCCGGCCAACAGCGGGCGTAAGAGCGCGAACAGGTCCTGCACGTCGCCGGCGACCACCGCGATGCAGCGCCAGGGCAGGTCGAGCTTCACGAGCTTGACCGCCGCGTGCTTGAGTTCCGGCTGCGCCGACTTGTCGCAGCGCGCCGGCGAGGTCATCAGGTTGACACCAGCGTCCTGCAGGAACTGGCCGTTCCAGTGCATCGGCAGGAACAGGCTGCCCGACGGCGTGCCGGCGGCCGCCTCGACCGGCAACACCAGCGCGCCGCGGCGGCTTGCGACCGCGACCAGGTCGCCGTCGGCGAGGCCGCGGCGCGCCATGTCGCCCGGGTTCATTCCCAGCCGCGCCTCGGCGGCGTGCTCGAACAGCTGCGGCACGCGGCCGCTGCGGCTCATGCCGTGCCACTGGTCGCGCAAGCGGCCGGACAGTAGGCGGAACGGGTAGCGCGCGTTCGGCACCTCGGCGACCGGCAGGTAGGGTACGGCGTGAAAGCGCGCGCGGCCGGACTCGGTGTTGAACACGCGGTCGGTGTAGAGGCGCGCTCGGCCAAGCTTTTCC
Source organism: Crenobacter luteus (assembly GCF_004345725.1). Classification (GTDB taxonomy): domain Bacteria; phylum Pseudomonadota; class Gammaproteobacteria; order Burkholderiales; family Chromobacteriaceae; genus Crenobacter; species Crenobacter luteus. The sequence goes on from NZ_SLXG01000008.1 coordinate 5,340, forward strand.
CCCGCCGGCAGCGGCCACTGCTGCGGTGCGGCCTCCAGCAATGCGTAGCTGACGCCGCCGATGTCGATGTCCCGCCCGACGGTGGTCGCGCGGTATTCGACGAACACGGCCTCGGGGGAGTCGAAGTCGAACAGCGCGGGCTCGGACGGCGCGAGGCGCGCCTGCAGCGCCTGCGCGAAGTCGCGCGCGATATGCCAGTCGGCGCGCGCCTCGCCGGGCGCTTTCACGGCGGCGCGCACGCGAGAAATGCGGCGCTCGGAGTTGGTGACTACACCCTCCTTCTCGCCCCAGGAGCTCGCCGGCAACAAGAGGTCGGCGAACGGCGCGGTGTCGGTGTCGGCGAACGCTTCCTGCAGCACGACGAATTCGGCCTTGTTGAGCGCCGCCCTCACCTTGTTCAGATCGGGCATCGAATGCGCCGGATTGGTGCAGGCGATCCACACCGCCTTCACCGTGCCCGCTTCGAGGGCGTCGAACAGTTCGACCGCCGTCAGCCCCGGCTTGGCCGGCAGTCGTTCGGCCGGCACGCCCCACAACGCGGAAAGCTCGTCGCGGTGCGCCGGGTTGGCAAGGTCGCGGTGCGAGGCGAGCATGGTCGCCATGCCGCCGACCTCGCGTCCGCCCATCGCGTTGGGCTGGCCGGTCAGCGAGAACGGGCCGGCGCCGGGCTTGCCTATCTGGCCGGTCGCCAGATGCAGGTTGATCAGCGCGAGGTTCTTGTCTGTGCCGTGGCTGGACTGGTTGAGGCCCATGCAGTACAGCGACAGCGCGGCTTTCGCGTCGCCGAACCAGTCGGCGGCGGTGACGAGGTCCGCCTCGTCGATGCCGCAGATCTCGGCGGCACGGTGCGGCGGGTAGGCGCGCACTTCGTTCTTGAGCGCGTCGAAACCCTCGCTGTGCAGGCCGATCAGATCAAAGTCGAGCCGGCCTTCCCAGATCAGGTGGTGCAGCATGCCGTTGAACAGCGCGACGTCGGTGCCCGGCTGGATCGCCAGGTGCAGGTCGGCCATCGCGGCGGTGTCGGTGCGGCGCGGGTCGATCGCGATCCACTTGACGCCGGGGCGCGCGGCGCGCGCTTCTTCGAGGCGGCGGAACAGGATGGGGTGCGCGTAGGCCGCGTTGCTGCCGGCGAACAGCACCAGGTCGGCGGCCTCGAGGTCGTCGTAGCAGGTCGGCGGGCCGTCGGCGCCGAAGGCGAGCTTGTAGGCCGACACCGCGCTCGACATGCAAAGGCGCGAGTTGGTGTCGACGTTGGCGGTGCCGATCAGGCCCTTGGCAAGCTTGTTGAAGACGTAGTAGTCCTCGGTCAGCAACTGGCCCGAGAGATAAAACGCGACGGCGTCGGGGCCGTGTTCGCGGATGACGGCGGCGAAACGGTCGGCGGCGGTGGCGATCGCCGTCTGCCACGATACCGGCTGGCGCGCGTCGTCGCGGCCGTCGCGCAACATCGGCGCAAGCACGCGCCCGGCGTCGCCGGTGGTGAGCGGCAGCGTGCGGCCCTTGGTGCACAGCCGCCCATAGTTGGCCGGGTGGGCCGGATCGCCGTCGATGCCGACGATGCGTTCGCCGTCGGTGTGGATCAATACGCCACAGCCGACGCCGCAGTAGCAGCAGGTGGAGCGGACGGTGTGGGTCATGCTGTTCTCCTCGCGGGTTGGCCGGGCTCGGCCAACCTGGTTGAAAACGGTCTGGCGCGACGCTGCGCCAAACCGTTTTTCCTCAGTGCCTTGCCGCTGATAAAGCAATTGGCGGGCCAGGTTCGCTGCTCACACCGGCGACAGCCACACGACGCCGTCGACCACCTTCACCGGGTGCTTGCCGGTGCAGCCCTCGTCCGGCGCGCAGGCGTGGCCGTCCGAGAACTGGATCGCCCAGCCGTGCAGCGGGCAGACCACCGCCTCGCCGACCACCAGACCCTGCGAGAGCGGGCCGCCCTTGTGCGGGCAGCGGTCGGTCAGCGCGAACACCGCGTCGGTCTCGGTGCGAAAGAGCGCGATGTCGTCGCCGGCGGCGCGCCTGACGACGCGGCTGCCGAGCTTGGGGATGTCCGCGAGCGCGCAGACGGCTTTCCAGTTGTTGTTGGCTTCCATCACAGCACCTCCAGCGTCTTGAATTCGTGTTGCTGCGCGCCCTCTACGCGCTCTTCCCACGGGTCGGGCAGGCCGTCGAGCGAGAACAGCAGCCGCTCGTACAGCGCCTTGCGGTTCTCGGCGTCGTCGATCACCTTCGCCTTCGCGTGCTCGAGGCCGACGCGCGCCAGGTAGTGCACGGTGCGCTCGAGGTAGAAGCCTTCCTCGCGATACAACTGCAGGAAGGCGCCGGCGTACTCGCGCACCTCGTCGGCGGTCTTCACCTTGACGAAGAACTGCGCGACCTCGGTCTTGATGCCGCCGTTGCCGCCGACGTAGAGCTCCCAGCCCGAGTCGACGCCGATGATGCCGACGTCCTTGATGCCCGATTCGGCGCAGTTGCGCGGGCAGCCGGACACCGCGAGCTTGACCTTGTGCGGGCTCCACATGCGGCCGAGCATGGTTTCGAGGTCGATGCCCATCTGCGTGCTGTTCTGCGTGCCGAAGCGACAGAACTCGGAGCCGACGCAGGTCTTCACCGTGCGGATCGACTTGCCGTAGGCGTAGCCGGACTTCATGCCGAGGTCCTTCCACACGTTGACGAGGTCGTCCTTCTTGACGCCCAGCAGGTCGATGCGCTGGCCGCCGGTGACCTTGACCATCGGGATCTGGTACTTGTCGGCGACGTCGGCGATGCGGCGCAGCTCGTCGGCGTTGGTCACGCCGCCCTTCATCTGCGGGATCACCGAGAAGGTGCCGTCCTTCTGGATGTTGGCGTGCACGCGCTCGTTGACGAAGCGGCTTTGCGGGTCGTCGACCGCCTCGCGCGGCCAGGTCGACACCAGGTAGTAGTTCAGCGCCGGGCGGCAGCTCGCGCAGCCGTTCGGCGTGCGCCAGTTCATCGCGCGCATCACGTCGGGGATGGTGGTCAGGTGCCGGTCGCGGATCGCCGCGCGCACCTCGCCGTGGGTGTGCTCGGTGCAGCCGCACACCGCGCGGGTCTTGGGACTTTCCTGGAAATCGCTGCCCAGCGTGTTCAAGAGGATCTGCTCGACGAGACCGGTACACGAACCGCAGGAGCTGGCCGCCTTGGTGTGCTTTTTCACCGCGTCGACGCTCATCAGACCCTGCTCGGCGATCGCCTTGACGATGGTGCCCTTGCACACGCCGTTGCAGCCGCACACCTCGTCGCCGTCCGCCATCGCCGCGACGCGGCTCATCCCCTGGTGGCCGGCGTCGCCCAGGTGGAAGGCTTCGCCGAACATCAGCCGGTCGCGCGTCTCGGCCAACTCGCGGCCCTCGCGCATCAGCTTGAAGTACCAGCCGCCGTCGGCGCTGTCGCCGTACAGGCAGGCGCCGACCAGCTTGTCGTCCTTGATGACGAGGCGCTTGTAGAGGCCGGCGGCCGGGTCGGACAGCACGATGTCCTCGCAGCCCTCGCCGCCCATGAAGTCGCCGGCCGAAAAGAGTTCGATGCCGGTCACCTTCAGCTTGGTCGACAAGAGCGAACCCTGGTAGGCCGCCTCGCTCGGGCCGGCCAGGTGCTGCGCCAGCACCTTGGCCATCTCGTACAGCGGCGCGACGAGGCCGTAGGCGACGCCGCGGTGGTTGGCGCATTCGCCGAGCGCGTAGATCGAAGGGTCGGACGTCCGCAGCGTGTCGTCGACGACGACGCCGCGGTTGCAGGCTAGGCCGGCCGCCTCGGCCAGCGCGGTGTCCGGCCGGATGCCTACCGCCATCACGACGAGCTTGGCCGGCAAGAAGCGGCCGTCGGCGAGCTTGACGCCGGCGACGCGGCCCGCGCCGTCGTCGACGATGGATTCGGTCTGCGCCTCGAGACAGAAGTCCATGCCGCGCGCGGCGAGCGAGTCTTCGAGCAGGCGGCCGGCGGTTTCGTCGAGCTGGCGCTCCAAGAGCCAACGCCCGAGGTGCACGACGGTGACCTTCATGCCGCGCTTCATCAGGCCGTTGGCGGCTTCCAGGCCCAGCAGGCCGCCGCCGATCACCACCGCGTCGCCGCCGGTGGCGGCCGCGTCCATCATCGCCTGCGTATCGGCGATGTCGCGGTAGGCGAGCACGCCGGACAGCTCCTTGCCCGGCACCGGCAGGATGACGGGCTGCGAACCGGTCGCGAGGATGGCGACGTCGTACGGCGCCTCGGTGCCGTCCTGGCCGCGCACGACGCGGTTCTCGCGGTCGATCTGCTCGACCTTGCAGTTCAGGTGCAGGCGGATGTTGTGCTCGGCGTACCAGGCGAGGTCGTTGAGCACGATGTCGTCGAAGTCCTGTTCGCCGGCCAGCACCGGCGACAGGAGGATGCGGTTGTAGTTCGGGTGCGGTTCGGCGCCGAACACGGTGACGTCGTAGGCGTCGGGCACGAGCGCGAACAGTTCTTCGAGCGCGCGGACGCCGGCCATGCCGTTGCCGATGAGGACGAGTTTCTTGCGATCCATGATGCTTCCTTTCGTCGCGGGCGCTAGCGGGAGAGCGCCCACAGGTAAAACAGCAAGACGTTGAGCGAGAGCGACACCAGCGCGATGCGCTGCCACAGCGCGAGCGCGACGCGGCGGGCCGGCGACGGCGCGGGCGGCGCGTCCGCGTCGCCCCGGGCGAGCGCGGCGAGCCAGGCGGCGGCGCTCGGGTAGCGGGCGGTCGCGTCGCGCGCGACCGCCTTGAGGATCTGCGCCTCGAACCAGGCCGGGATGTCCGGCCGGTAGCGCGACGGCGGCACCGGCTTGGCGTCGGGCGGGCGCTGGAAGGCTTCCAGTTCGCCGTAGGGGTAGTGGCCAGTCAGCAGCCAGTAGACGGTGACGCCGGCGGCGTAGACGTCGGACGCCTCGGACACCGGCGCGCCGTCGAACAGCTCGGGCGCCATGAAGCTCGGCGTGCCGGCGGCGCGCGCCGGCTCGATTAGCCCGGCGACGCGCGCGGCGCCGAAGTCCAGCAGGCGCAGCGCGCCGTCGTCGGCCAGGTGCAGGTTGTCGGGCTTGATGTCGCCGTGGGCGACGCCCTCGCCGTGCAGCCAGGCGAGCGACTTGAGCAACTTGCCGGTCAGGCCCAGCGCCTGCGGCACGCTCCACGCCTCGCGGCGCGCGCGGCGCTCGGCCAGCGTGGCGCCGGCGTGCTGCGTCATCAGCAGGTAGCGCGCGCGGCGCGGCGCGTGCGGCCGCCATTCGGCGACGCCGGGGCCGGCGAAGCGGCGCAGCAGCCATTCCTCGGCGTCGAGCCCGGCGAGCGCGGCTTCGTCGCCGGCCAGGCGCGGCGAGAGCGTCTTCAGCAGGCACTCGGCGCCGTCCTGCGCCGCGACGCGCACCACGCGGCCGCCGGGGCTGTCGTGCAGGCGCTCGCGCACCGTCAGGCCGTCGATTTGGTCGCCGACCGCCAGACGGCCCGGCAGCGGCGCCCCGCCATCGGGCGCGTCGCAGACCGGCAGCGACAGCACGGTCAGCACCAGCGCGCTGGCGTTGTCCTCGCCGCCGCCGGCGAGCGCCGCCTCGACCAGCGCGTCGGCGGCGGCCTGCGCGTCGGGCAGAGCGGACAGCTCGGCCAACCTTGCGGGTTCCAGCGCCGACCACACGCCGTCGCTGGCGAGCACGAAACGCTCGCCCGGCGCGACGTCGAACTCGCGGCACGCCGGCGCCAGTTCGCCGGAAAGTCCCAGCGCCTGCGTCAGCACGTGGCGCATCGCCGGCGACGCGTGGACGTGGTCGCTCGTCAGGCAGTCGCAGCGGCCGCCGGACAAGCGGTAGACGCGGGTGTCGCCGACGTGGACGACCACCGCGCGGCGCCCTTCGAGCGCCAGCGCCGCCAGCGTGCTCATGCCCGCGTTGTCGGCGGCGCACAGCCGCAGGTGGCGACGCACGAACAGGCGCGGCAACAATTCGGCGGCGCGCCAGCGCTCGGGCGCGGCGTAGAAGTCGGCGGCGAGTTCCCTGACCGCCTCGCGCGCCGCGCGCCCGCCGTCGGCCGAGCCGCTGACGCCGTCGGCCAGCAGCGCCAGCACGCCGCGCCGCGCCATCGTCGCGGTCGCCGGCTCGGCGTCCGGCTCGACGACGAACCAGGCGTCCTGGTTGACCGGCTTGGGGCCGGCGGCGCTGGCGACGCCCCAGGCGATCGCGGGCAGACGGGTGGCGGGCGCGTTCACGGTGCGGGTCCTTACACGCGGGCCGAGGTCAGTTCGGACGAGCCCCAGGTGGTGCGCCAGCGACGCTTCACCTTGGAGAGACCGATCCAGCCGGACAAGAGCAGCACCGCGAACAGCGCGAGGCCGAGCGTGTAGCCGCCGGTGTGCTGCTTGACGACGCCGAGGCCCGCGGCGAGCAGGAAGCCGCCGACGCCGCCGGCCATGCCGATCACGCCGGTCATCACGCCGATCTCGCGCGCGAAGCGCTGCGGCACGAGCTGGAACACCGAGCCGTTGCCGGCGCCCAGCGCGAGCATCGCGACGATGAACAACGCGATCGTCGCCGCCGCGCCGCCGGCGACGCTGGCGCCGACGATGGCCAGCGCCGCGACGCCGTACACGGCGAGCAGGCTCTTGATGCCGCCGACGCGGTCGGCCAGCACGCCGCCCATCGGGCGCATCATCGAACCGGCCAGCACGCAGGCGGCGGTCGCGTAGCCGGCCTGTACCGGCCCCATGCCGAACTGGTCGTGGAAGTAGCCGGGCAGCGACGACGCCAGGCCGATGAAGCCGCCGAAGGTCAGGCAGTAGAAGGCCATGAACCACCAGGCGTCCGGGTCGGACAGCACCGACAGGTACTGCGACAGCGACTTGGGCGGCGGCGCGTTGGGCGCGTCCTTGGCGGCGACGGCGAACACCAGGAAGGCGAGGCCCAGCGGGATCAGCGCGAGGCCGAACACGTTCTGCCAGCCGTAGGCGAGCGCCAGCGCCGGCGCGAACAGCGCGGCGAACACGGTGCCCGAGTTGCCGGCGCCGGCGATGCCGAGCGCCGTGCCCTGGTGCTCGGGCGGATACCAGCGCGACGCCAGCGGCAAGGCCACGGCGAACGCGGCGCCGGCGACGCCGAGGAAGAGGCCCAGCAGCAGCGCCGCCTCGAAGGAGTTCACGCCGATCAGCCAGGCGGCGGCGAGCGCGCCGATCACGATCAGCTGCGCGATCAGCCCCGAACGCTTGGGCCCGATCTTGTCGACCAGCACGCCGAACACGATGCGCAACAGCGCGCCGGCCAGCGTCGGCGTGGCGACCATCAGCCCGCGCTGCTGCGCGGTCAGCGCCAGGTCGGCCGCCATCAGCACCGCGAGCGGGCCGAGCAGGTACCAGACCATGAAGCTCAGGTCGAAATAGAAAAACGACGCCAACAGCGTGGGCGTGTGGCCGGACTGCCAGAAGCTCTTGTTCATGACGCTCTCCCGAAACGCACAGCAATGAAAAAGGCGCCCTTGCCGGGTTCTCGCAAAGAGAACCGGCAGGGACGCCGTTGTCCTGTCGGGTCCGCCGTTGGACCCTGTCGAATTGTGAGTGCGGCTCGCCGTTGAGCCGGTGCGAGGACGCCGCCATCCGCATCCCGACATCAGCAGAGGAAACGGGATCGATCGGTTCGGCGGCCTCGCCCTAGCTTATGCAAGCGCCGTGCCAGCCCGGCGACGCGCCGCCGGGCACGAAAAAGCCCGCCCCGGGGAGCGGGCGGGCCGTTGCGGTGCACCATCGGCGTGCGGACGGCGGGTCGCCTGCACCAGCGCGCAGCATCAGCGTGGGCCGCCGGCCAGCCGCCACGGCGAGGCCGGCGCGAGGATGCCGAGCGCGTCGGCGACCTCCGCGTAGAGCGCAAAGCGGCCGACGCGACGCGCCAGCGCGTCGGCGTCGACCGACTCGGGCAGCCAGCCCCAGCGCCGCCACTCGTCGAGAAACCAGCGCGCGTCCGACCAGTACGGCGGGTTGACCGCGCCGCCGTCGTGGAACAGCAGCGGGTGAGGCTCGCGCCAGCGCCGGCCGCGTCCGTCGTCGTAGTCGCCGGCCAGCCGCGCCGCGATCGCGGCGGCCGGCAGGTCGAGGTAGTCGGGGCTGGCCAACAGCTCGGCCAACCTCGTCTTGTACGGCAGCGCGTCGAGCTCTCGGCAGGCGGCCAGCACCGTCGCGATCAGCGCGCGCGCGGCGTTCGGGTGCGCGTCGAGCCAGTCCTCGCGCACCGCCAGCACCTTCTCCGGGTGGTCGGGCCACACCGCCGGGCTGGTGGCGGCGGTAAAGCCGGCGCCTTGCGCGATCGCGACCGCGTGCCACGGCTCGCCGGCGCAGAAGCCGTCGATCGCGCCGGCCTTGAGCGCGTCGACCATCGCCGGCGGCGGCAGCGTCAGGATCTCGACGTCGCGCGTCGGGCTGATGTCGTGTTGCATCAGCCAGCGACGCAGCCACAAGGCGTGCGTGCCGCCCGGGTAGGTGTCGGCGAAGCGCGGCCGCGTGCGCGCGCGGCGCAGGTGGGCGGCGAGCGAGGCGCCGTCGCTGACGCCGGCCTCGGCCAGCCGGCTCGACAGCGTCACGCCCTGGCCGTTGCGGTTCAGCCCCATCAGGATCGACGTCGGCACGGCCGGGCCGGACAGGCCGAGCGTCATGTCGAACGGCAGCGTGTACAGCGCCTGCGCGGCGTCGAGCGCGCCGCTGGCGAGCCCCTCGGCCAACGCGCTCCACGACGGCTGGCGTTTGAGCTCCAGCGTCAGGCCGAAGCGGCGGTCGAGGCCGAGCACGACCGCGGCGACCAGCGGCGCGCAGTCGGTCAGCGGCAGGAAACCGACCGTCAGCCGCGTCGCCTCGGACGGCGCGAACGGCGAGACGGCGGGACGGGGGACGAGCAGGAAATCGGCGGTCATGGCGTTTCTTTCAGGACAGCAGTTGCGAGGCTTCGACGAGGCGACGCGCGACCTCGGCGACGCGCAGGCCCTGCTCCATCGCGCTCTTGCGCAGCAGCCGGTAGGCGGCGTCCTCCGAGAGACCGCGCTTGGCCATCAACAGGCCCTTGGCCTTGTCGATCCACTTGCGGTCGGCGAGCTGGCGGCGCGCGGCGTCGAGCTCGGCGCGCAGCCGCTGCTCCTCCTCGAAGCGCGCGATGGCGACGTCGAGCACCGGCGCGAGCCGCTCGGGCGCGAGGCCGTCGACGATGTAGGCGGTCACGCCGGCCCTGACCGCCGCGCGCATCACCGCCGGGTCGCGCTCGCCGGTGAACATCACGATCGGGCGCGGGCTCTCGGCGCTGACGGCGCACAGGCCGGCCAGCGCGTCGCGGCTGGGCGAGGCGGCGTCGACGATGATCACGTCCGGCGCGTGGCGCGCGACCGCGGCGGCGAGCGACAGCGCCGAACCGAGCTCGGCCACCACCTCGCAGCCGGCGGCGACGAGCGCGGCCGACAGCCGGTCGATGTGGATGGGCGTGTCGTGGATCAGAAGGACGCGGGTCATGGTTCTGCGGACGGGGTTGGCCGAGGGACAGTCCATTTCAAGCAAGCACCGTGCCCGGCTGCGCGAGGGGTTGCTCCGCGAGGGTTAACCTGACGCGCGGCCGCGCGACGCCCGCTGCTAGAATCGGCGGCTTTGAATACTGGCTATAAGGAATCGCTGATGAGACCGACTTCCCGTTCGGCCGCGCTGCTCCTCGGCCTCGCCCCGCTGGCCGCACGCGCGGCGGTCGACGGCGCGAGCCTCACGCTGCCGTGGGCGCTGCCGTTCGCCGGCCTTCTGCTGTCGATCGCGCTGATGCCGCTGCTGCTGCCGTCCGTCTGGCACCACCACTTCGGCAAGATCGCCGCCGGCTGGGCGCTGGCGCTGATCGTGCCGATGGGCGTCTCGCTCGGCTGGGGCACGGTCGCGCACGAACTGGCGCACACGCTGCTGTTCGAGTACCTGCCGTTCATCATCCTGCTGACCGCGCTGTTCACCGTCGCCGGCGGCATCTACCTGCGCGGCAACCTGCACGGCTCGCCGTGGACCAATACGCGCTTTCTGGCGGTCGGCACGCTCTTGGCGAGCTTCACCGGCACCACCGGCGCGGCGATGCTGCTGATCCGCCCGCTGTTGCGCGCCAACGACAACCGTCGCTACAAGACGCACGTGGTGGTGTTCTTCATCTTCCTGGTCGCCAACGTCGGCGGTTCGCTGACGCCGCTGGGCGACCCGCCGCTGTTCCTCGGCTTCCTCAAGGGCGTCAGCTTCGGCTGGACCTTCACCCACCTGCTGCCGTTCACGCTGTTCGCCAGCGCGCTGCTGCTGGTGGCCTTCTACGCGCTCGACCGCCACTTCTACCGCAAGGAGGAAGACCTGCCGCCGCTGCCTGACCCGACGCCCGACTCGCGCGTCACGCTCGAGGGCAAGGTCAACCTCGCCTTCCTGGCCGCCATCGTCGGTGCCGTACTGCTGTCGGGCACCTGGAAGCCGGGGGTCGCGGTGCCGGTGCTGGGCATGGAGCTCGAACTGCAGGATCTGGCGCGCGACGCGCTCTTGATCGCAATCACCGCCGCGTCGCTGGCGCTGACGCCGGGCCGCTGCCGCGCCGCCAACGCCTTCAACTGGGGACCGATGCTCGAAGTCGGCAAGCTGTTCGCCGGCATCTTCGCGACCATGATCCCGGTGCTGGCGATGCTCAAGGCCGCCCAGGCCGGCGCATTCGCGCCGCTGGTCGCGCAGGTCACCGACGCCTCCGGCGCGCCGATCGACATCGCCTACTTCTGGCTGACCGGCATCCTGTCGAGCTTCCTCGACAACGCGCCGACCTACCTGGTGTTCTTCAACCTCGCCGGCGGCGACGCGGCGCAGCTGATGAGCCACGGCGCGACGACGCTGGCGGCGATCTCGGTCGGCGCGGTGTTCATGGGCGCCAACAGCTATATCGGCAACGCGCCCAACTTCATGGTCAAGGCGATCGCCGAGGAACGCGGCGTCGCGATGCCGTCCTTCTTCGGCTACATCGCCTGGTCGGGCGCGGTGCTGATCCCGCTGTTCGTGCTGATGAGCTTCGTGTTCTTCTGAGCCCACGCCGGCAAGCCCGCGCGGCCATGAAAAAAGGCTCGGCCAACCTTTATAAGGTTGGCCGAGCCTTTTGGGCGCGCCGGATCAGATCCGGTAGCTCGCCGTCGTCATCAGCTTCGAGCTCAGCTTCATCAGCCCCTTGACCGGCGCCGGCAGCGGCGCCGCGCCGAGCGCGTGCGCGGTCTTGGCGTGTTCGGCTTCGTCGTCGCGCATCTGCGCCACGATCGCGCGGCTCTTGGCGTCGCCCTCGGGCAGCGACGCGAGGTGGCTGTCGAGGTGGGCGCCGACCTGGTGCTCGGTCTCCTCGAGAAAGCCGAGGTTCCACTTGTCGCCCAACAGGCCGGCGGCGACGCCGATCGCCAGCGAACCGGTGTACCACAGCGGGTTGAGCAGGCTGGGATGGCCGCCCAGCTCCCTGATGCGGCGCTCGGTCCACGCCAGGTGCTCCTCCTCCTCGATCGCCGCGTGGCGCAGCGCCTCGCGCGCGGCCGGGTCGCGCGCGGTCAGCGCCTGGCCCTGGTACAGCGCCTGCGCGCAGATCTCGCCGCAGTGGTTGACGCGCATCAGGCCGAGCGCGTGGCGCTTCTCGGCGTCGGTGAGCTCGGCCTCGGGCAGGTGCGCGTCCGGGTAGGGACGGCGGCTCGCCGCCGGCGCGAACAGCGTGCGTACGCCCTTGTCGAATTCGATGATCAGCTTGTCGAGCATCTTGTCGTCTCGTCGCAAAAGGATGGCAAACATTATACCCGCGCCGGCGCGCCGCGACCCGCCCGCCGCACGGCGGGCCGGCGCCGGACAGCGCCGCGCAAGCTGGTATAATCGTGAGGTTAACCGACCTCAACACCTAGCGAGAGGACTTAAGTCAATGAATCTGGAACGCATCGCCCCGGGCAAGGACATGCCGAACGACTTCAACGTCGTGATCGAAATCACCGCCAACAGCGCGCCGATCAAGTACGAATTCGACAAGGACTCGGGCGCGATCTTCGTCGACCGCTTCATGGGCACCTCGATGATGTACCCGGCCAACTACGGCTTCGTGCCGAACACGCTGGCCGGCGACGGCGACCCGGTCGACGTGCTGGTGGTGACCCCGTTCGGCCTGCCGCCGGGTGTGGTGGTACGCTGCCGCGCGCTGGGCCTGTTGAAGATGGAAGACGACGGCGGCGTCGACGCCAAGCTGGTCGCCGTCCCGGTCGAGAAGCTGTGCCCGATGTACAAGGACATCCAGAAGCTGGAAGACCTGCCGCAGCTCTTGCGCGACCAGATCGTCCACTTCTTCGAGCACTACAAGGACCTCGAAAAGGGCAAGTGGGTCAAGATCCAGGGCTGGGACGGCATCGACGCCGCCCGCGTCGAGCTCGAAGAAGGCGTCGCGCGCTTCAAGGCCTGATCGCGCCGCCACAGCAAGCCCGTCAAGCCGGTCCCGACGACCGGCTTTTTCGTGCGCACGGGCAGCGGCGCGGCGCCGGTGCGGCGGCCGGGCCGCTTCGCTTATACTACGCAGGCAAGATGACGGGGTGGCGACAAGGCCGCGCCCCGCCCGCCTGGCCGCACGGCGCGGCGGTGCCGATCCGCCGCCACGCCCGCCAGCCCCTCGCACACGACGCATAGTGGACATCGCCGCCCTGGGCCACGCGCCCCCTCTCCCCTGGATCCGGAACCGCCTCGCGGCCCGGGGCTATACGCTGGTCGGCGCCGACGCGACGCTGATGCCCGGCCAGCCCGACTGGCAGGGCCTCGCCGCTCCCGGCCTGCTGATCGACCTGGACCGACCGTCGCTCGAAACGGCGCGCTACCGCGCCGCGCTCGTGCGCGCGGTGCCGGCCGCCTACGTCGAGCTCGCCGGCGCCTGGCATCCGCTCGGCGAACACTACGGCTTCATGATGTGCGCCGCCGGCGACCAAACCGCGCTCGCCGCCGCTCGCCCGCTGCTCGACGCGCTCTCGCCGCTGCCGGGCGCCTGGCTCGCCGCCGGCCCGGCCGGCGCGGCCGGCTTCGTGCAGCGCTATCTCGACGCGCTCGCGCGCGCCTGCCTCACCCTGCCGCAGGACGCGTCGTTGCCGCTGCCCGACTGGCCGCGTCTCTTCGACGCGCAGCGCGCGTTGGCCGGCGAACTCGTCGCGCTATCGGATGCCTACTGGCGCAGCCTCGACGAAGCCGGACCGCCCGACGCCGCCCTGCTGGCCGAATTCGCCACGCCGCCGGCGCTGCAGGGCCACTACGCGCGCGCGCTGGCCGGCGCGACGCTGTACGCCTTCGGCGAGCGCGGGCTGTTGTGCGACGTGCTCGACCGGCTCTGGGGCCGGCAGGCGCCACCGCCCTGACCCCCCCCATCGGGCAGCCCACCCTGCCCGCGCCCTTCGCCCCCGAGCCGGCGCCGCCTCCCGTCACGCCAGCGCCGGACAAAAGAAAAAACGCCGCGACGAATCGCGGCGTTTCGGGAGGATCAGACTGGCTGTTTCAGGAGGCGAGTTCGCCGTTCTGACGGACGGTGCCGTCGACGCGCTCCCTCAGCTCCTTGCCGGCCTTGAAGTGCGGCACGTATTTCTCTGGCACGGAGACGCTCGAACCCGACTTCGGGTTGCGGCCGATGCGCGGCGGACGGTAGTTCAGATCGAAACTGCCGAAGCCGCGGATCTCGATCCGCTGCCCACGGGCCAGGCTGCTGGCCATCGCATCCAGGATGGTTTTGACGGCCAGCTCGGCGTCTTTGTAGACCAACTCGGAATCGCGCTCGGCAAGGCGGTCGGCCAGCCTCGCAATCAGCTCAGACTTGGTCATGACGCAACTTACTCGTTGTTGCCGCCGGACAGCTTGGCCTTCAGCAGCGCGCCCAGGCTGGTGGTGCCGGCGCTGACGTTGGCGTCGCTGGCAGCCGCGTGCGAACGCAGGGCGGCGCTTTCCTCGGCAGCGTCCTTGGCCTTGATCGACAGGCTGATGTTGCGCGACTTGCGGTCGACGGCGATGATCACCACCTCGACTTCGTCGCCGTCCTTCAGCACCGAGCGGGCGTCTTCGACGCGGTCGCGCGAGAGCTCGGAAGCACGCAGGTAGCCTTCGACGTCGCCGTCCAGCTGCACCACGGCGCCCTTGGCGTCGACGGTCTTCACGGTACCCTTGACCAGGGCGCCCTTGTCGTTCATCGCGACGTAGTTGTTGAACGGATCGCCTTCGAGCTGCTTGATGCCCAGCGAGATGCGCTCCTTCTCGACGTCGATCGACAGCACGACGGCCTCGACTTCGTCACCCTTCTTGAACTTGCGCACGGCCTCTTCGCCCGCGTCGCTCCACGACAGGTCGGACAGGTGCACCAGGCCGTCGATGCCGCCCGGCAGACCGACGAACACGCCGAAGTCGGTGATCGACTTGATCGCGCCGGTGATCTTGTCGCCCTTCTTGTAGTTGTCGGCGAATTCGTTCCACGGGTTGGCCAGGCACTGCTTCATGCCGAGGCTGATACGACGGCGGTCTTCGTCGATCTCGAGGATCATGACTTCGACTTCGTCGCCGACCTGAACCACCTTGGACGGGTGAACGTTCTTGTTGGTCCAGTCCATCTCGGACACGTGCACCAGGCCTTCGATGCCCTGCTCGATCTCGACGAACGCGCCGTAGTCGGTCAGGTTGGTCACCTTGCCGAACAGGCGGGTGCCCGACGGGTAGCGACGCGACAGGCCGATCCACGGATCTTCGCCGAGCTGCTTGAGGCCCAGCGAGACGCGGTTCTTCTCCTGGTCGAACTTGAGCACCTTGGCTTCGACTTCGTCACCGACGGCGAGCACTTCGCTCGGGTGCTTGACGCGGCGCCATGCCAGGTCGGTGATGTGCAGCAGGCCGTCGATGCCGCCCAGGTCGACGAACGCACCGTAGTCGGTGATGTTCTTGACGATGCCCTTGACCACGGCGCCTTCGCGCAGGGTTTCCAGCAGCGCCTTGCGCTCTTCGCCCAGGGTCTCTTCCAGCACGGCGCGGCGCGACACCACGACGTTGTTGCGCTTGCGGTCGAGCTTGATGACCTTGAACTCGATCTGCTTGCCTTCGTACGGGGTGGTGTCCTTCACCGGACGCACGTCGACCAGCGAACCCGGCAGGAAGGCGCGGATGCCGTTGACCATGACGGTCAGACCACCCTTGACCTTGCCACTGATCAGGCCGGACAGGATGCTGCCGGCTTCCAGGGCTTCTTCCAGCTCGATCCAGGCGGCCAGGCGCTTGGCTTTCTCGCGGGACAGTTTGGTTTCACCGTAGCCGTTTTCGATCGCGTCGATCGCAACGGTCACGAAGTCGCCGATGTTGACTTCGATTTCGCCCTTGTCGTTCTTGAACTCGTCGGCTGCGATGAGCGACTCGGACTTCAGGCCGGCGTTGACGGTCACGAAGTTGGAATCAACGGCCACGACTTCGGCGGTGATCACTTCGCCGGTGCGCATTTCCTGGCGGGAAAGGGACTCTTCGAAGAGTTCGGCGAAGTTTTCCATGGTAAAGGTCGTCATTAACAATAACTCGCGGTGCGCGCCCAAGGTCACGCTAGGTTGGTTGAGTACGGCCGCCCCTCCTTGGCGGGGCGGCGGATGGCATGGCGTTCAGCAGGGCGAACGAGAAAGCGACTGGTACCACGTCAGGACCGTTTCCACCGCTTGCTCGATGGAAAGGGCCGTGGTGTCCAGCCGCTGGGCATCCGGCTCCTGCCTGAGGGGGGCCACCGTCCGCGCCGCGTCGCGCGCGTCGCGGGCCTCGATGTCCTCCAGAATCTGCTGGAGGTTAGCAGATTCCCCCTTGTCGATCAACTGCTTATAGCGTCTTTGCGCCCTTTCGCCGGCGCTCGCGGTCAGGAAAATTTTCAGCGTAGCGTCGGGAAACACCACCGAGCCCATGTCGCGCCCGTCGGTGACGAGGCCGGGCGCTTCGCGAAAGGCGCGCTGGCGCGCCAGCAGCGCGGCGCGCACCGCCGGGTAGGCGGCGATCTTCGACGCGCCCATGCCGATCGCCTCGGAACGGATCTCGTCGCCGACGTCCTCGCCGAACAGGAACACGCGGTCGCCGTCGAAACGCGCCGGCAGTTCGGCGGCCAGCCCGGCCAACTCCGCCTCGTCGTCCCAGGAAATTTCCTCCTCGAGCGCCGCCAGCGCGGTCAGCCGGTACAGCGCGCCCGAGTCGAGGTAGTGGAAACCGAGCGCGGCGGCGACGCGCGCGGCGACGGTGCCCTTGCCCGAGGCCGACGGGCCGTCGATGGCGATGACGGGGATGGTCATGACTGGCGTCTCCATGAGGACGAATGCAAACCCCGGATTGTAACCGCTTGGGCACGGGGGGAGGTTGGCGATATGATTGACCGCTGATCGCCCATCCACAGAACACGACAATCCCGAGCCCCAACCAAGACATGGAAACCCTGGACCTCTCCCCCATCGCCCGCGTCGCCGGCAGCGTGAAGCTGCCCGGCTCGAAGAGCATCTCCAACCGCACCCTGCTGCTGGCCGCGCTGGCCGGCGGCACGACCCGGGTGCGCGACCTTCTCGATTCGGACGACGTGAGCCACATGCTGTCGGCGCTAGGCCTCCTCGGCGTGAAGATCGAGTCCCTGGGCGGGCGCGACTTCCTGGTCCACGGCGCCGGCGGCGCCTTCCCGGTCAAGAACGCCGACCTGTTTCTCGGCAACGCCGGCACCGCGTTCCGGCCGCTGACCGCCGCGCTGGCGCTGATGCACGGCCAGTACCGGCTGTCGGGCGTGCCGCGCATGCACGAGCGCCCGATCGGCGACCTGGTCGACGCGCTGCGCGAGGCCGGCGCCGACATCGCCTATCTGGGCAACGAAGGCTACCCGCCGCTGGCGATCGCGCCGGCCGAGGTGCGCGCCGGCAAGACCATCCCGGTCAAGGGCAACGTGTCGAGCCAGTTCCTCACCGCGCTCCTGATGGCGCTGCCCTTGACCGGCGAGGCGGTCACTATCGAGGTGGTCGGCGAGCTGATCTCCAAGCCCTACATCGAGATCACGCTGAACCTGATGGCGCGCTTCGGCGTCAAGGTCGAGCGCGAGGGCTGGCAGCGCTTCCACGTCGCCGGCGGCCAGGCCTACGTGTCGCCGGGCGAGATCATCGTCGAGGGCGACGCCAGCTCGGCGTCCTACTTCCTCGCCGCCGGCGCGATCGCCGGCGGGCCGGTGCGCGTCGAGGGCGTCGGCGCCGCCAGCATCCAGGGCGACGTGCGCTTCGCCGAGGCGCTGGCGGCGATCGGCGCGCGCGTCGGCTACGGCGACAACTGGATCGAGGTGTCGCGCGGCGACGCCGAAAAGCTGAAGGCCTTCGACCTCGACCTCAACCACATCCCGGACGCGGCGATGACGCTGGCTGTCGCCGCGCTGTTCGCCGACGGCCCGTGCACGCTGCGCAACATCGAGAGCTGGCGCGTCAAGGAGACCGACCGCCTCGCCGCGATGGCGATCGAGCTCAGGAAGGTCGGCGCGACGGTCGAGGAAGGCCAGGACTACCTGACCGTCACCCCGCCCGAGCGGCTGACCGGCGGCGCGGCGATCGACACCTACGACGACCACCGCATGGCGATGTGCTTCTCGCTGGTCGCGCTCGGCGGCGTGCCGGTCACCATCAACGACCCCAAGTGCGTCGCCAAGACCTTCCCCGACTACTTCGACGTGTTCGCGACGCTGGCGCGCTAAGCTCGGCCAACGTCGACCAAACGGCCCCGCCCCGGGGCCGTTTTTTTGTGCTCCGTCAGAAAAAGCACAACATATTGTGTTTTTTACTGAAGAAAACGCAAAATATCTGTTTGAACAAGGAGCACCCCATGAGCGATTTCGTCGCCGCGCGCCGCGACTTCATGCGCCGTTTCGATCTGCCCGCGCCGGCCTCGCCCCGCTTCGAGCCGGCCGCGCTGGCGCTGTGGTCGACGATGCTGACCGAGGAATGGGACGAATTCCGGCAGGCGCTCGCCGACTACGCAAGGTTGGCCGAAGCCGGCGGGGACGACGCGCGCCGGCGGCGCGCCGAGCTGGCCGCCGAGGGCGTCGACCTGATCAACGTGGTCATCGGGCTGCTGCTGTCGCAGGGCCTGCCCGTCGCGGCGATGTTCGATGCGATCCACGCCGCCAATCTCGCCAAGTGCGTCGACGGCCGCGTGCTGCGGCGCGCCGACGGCAAGATCCTGAAACCGGCCGGCTGGCAGGCGGCCGACAAGGAAGGCGTGATCGCCGCGGCCGAAGCCGGCGACCGACGTTGAAGCGGCGCGGCCGATTGGCTAGGCTGTCGGGTTCAAAAAACCACCAGAGACCGTCATGACCGCCCCCGCCCCGTCCCGGCCGCTCAACCGCCGGGACTACCAGACGCTGTCGCTCGCCGCGCTCGGCGGCGCGCTCGAGTTCTACGACTTCATCATCTTCGTCTTCTTCGCCGCGGTGATCGGCGAGCTGTTCTTCCCGCCCGACATGCCCGACTGGCTGCGCCAGTTCCAGACCTTCGGCATCTTCGCCGCCGGCTACCTGGCACGGCCTCTGGGCGGCATCGTGATGGCGCACTTCGGCGACCTGTTGGGCCGCAAGAAGATGTTCACGCTGAGCATCGTGCTGATGGCGCTGCCGACGCTGGCGATGGGTCTCTTGCCGACCTACGCCGCGATCGGCGTCGCCGCACCGCTGTTGCTGCTGGCGCTGCGCATCCTGCAGGGCGCGGCGATCGGCGGCGAGGTGCCGGGCGCCTGGGTGTTCGTCGCCGAGCATGTGCCGGCGCGCCACACCGGTTACGCCTGCGGCACGCTGACCTCGGGGCTGACCGCCGGCATCCTGCTCGGCTCGCTGGTCGCGACCTGGATCAACACCGCGTGGACGCCGGCCGAGATCCGCGACGGCGCGTGGCGGCTGCCCTTCATCCTCGGCGGCGCCTTCGGCCTGATCGCGATGTATTTGCGCCGCTGGCTGCACGAGACGCCGGTGTTCGCCGAGATGCAGGCGAAGAAGGCGCTCGCGGCCGAGCTGCCGCTCAAGACCGTGGTGCGCGAGCACCGGCGCGCGGTCGTCGTGTCGATGGCGCTGACCTGGCTCTTGTCGGCCGGCATCGTCGTCGTGATCCTGATGACGCCGACCTATCTGCAAAAGCAGTTCGCGATCGCGCCGGCGCTGTCGCTCAAGGCCAACAGCATCGCCATCGTCTGCCTGACCGTCGGCTGCGTGGTCGCCGGCCTCGCGATCGACCGCCTCGGCGCCGGTCGCACCTTCGTGTTCGGCAGCCTGCTGCTGGCGGCGTCGAGCTACGCGTTCTACGCCTCGCTCGGCGTCGCGCCGGCGCAG
The DNA here is from genome assembly GCF_004345725.1 of Crenobacter luteus. Classification (GTDB taxonomy): domain Bacteria; phylum Pseudomonadota; class Gammaproteobacteria; order Burkholderiales; family Chromobacteriaceae; genus Crenobacter; species Crenobacter luteus. The sequence goes on from NZ_SLXG01000008.1 coordinate 24,679, forward strand.
CTGTTCCCGCTCTACGCGCTGGCCGGCTTCGCGGTCGGCATCGTCGGCGCGGTGCCGTGGGTGATGGTGCGCGCCTTCCCGGCCGCGGTGCGCTTCTCGGGGCTGTCGTTCTCGTACAACCTCGCCTACGCGCTGTTCGGCGGGCTGACGCCGATGGTGGTCACGCTGATGCTGAAGTCCGACCCGCTGGCGCCGGCGCACTACGTGCTCGCGCTGTGCGCGCTCGGCGTCGCGCTCGGCGTCTACCTGTGGCGCAGCGAGCGACGCGGCTGGCTCAAGGCAGCCTGAGACCGCCCCGGCACGACAAAGCCCCGCAGCGGCGGGGCTTTTGGCATGGCGGGGCGGGGTTGGCCGAGCTCAGCGGCTCGCCTCGAAGCGCTCGTGCCACTTGACGCGCGCCTCGCGCGCCTCCTCGAACAGCCGCTCCATCGCCGCCGCGTCGGCGCTCTCGACCAGCGCGGTCAAGCGCGCCAGCGACGCCTGGTAGCTCGCCAACTCGTCGAGCAGCGCGGCGCGGTTGGCGAGCGCGATGTCGCGCCACATTTCCGGGTGGCTGCCGGCGATGCGGGTGAAGTCGCGAAAACCGGTGGCGGCGAAGTCGAAGTAGCGCTGCGCGTGGGCCTTGCCCGACACCATGTCGACGTAGGCGAAGGCGAGCAAATGCGGCAGGTGGCTGACAGCGGCGAACACCGCGTCGTGCTCCTCGGCGCTCATCGTCTCGACGCGCGCGCCGCAGGCGCGCCACAGCGCGTCGACGCGTTCGAGCACCTCGGGCCGCGTCTCGGGCAAGGGCGCGAGCACCACCTTGCGGTTGCGGTAAAGCCCGGCGCGCGCCGCCGTCGCGCCCGACTGGTCGGAACCGGCGATCGGGTGCGCCGGCACGCACCATTCGAGATGGCCCGGCAGGTGGGCACGGAACAGCGCGGTGACGTCGCTCTTGGTGCTGCCGGCGTCGGTGACGACGGTACCCGGTTTCAGGTACGGCGCCATCGCGTCGAACAGCCGCGCCATCTGGCCGACCGGCGTGGCGACCAGCACGATGTCGGCGTCGGCGACCGCCGCGATGTCGTGGCTGGACGCGTCGATCACGCCCAGTTCGAGCGCGGCGTCGAGGTTGGCCTTCGAGCGGCCGATGCCGATCACGCGGTCGACGAGGCCGGCCTCGCGCGCTGCCAGCGCGAAGGAGCCGCCGATCAGGCCGACGCCGACCACGGCGAGGGTGGATGGGGGGTGCGACACTGTATCCCTTCTTTCTTTTCTGCCCTGTCTCTTGTCGTCCAGGGTCGGAGCAAGCAAAGTGCACATGATAAGCCATCGCGCCGCCGCCGACGAAGCCAAGCGGTGCCGCCCGCCAGGAGGAAAACGATGACCGCCAGCCTCTACGTCTACTTCAAGGTGCCCGCCGGCGTCGCCGACGAGGTCGCGCGCCGCCTTTTCGCGCTGCAACGGCGCCTCGCCGCCGAGACCGGCGTCGCCGGGCGCCTCTGCCGCCGCCGCGACGACGAGAGCACCTGGATGGAGGTCTACGAGGGCGTCGCCGACCCCGACGGCTTTGCGGCGCACCGCGACGCGCTGTGGCGCGACGCCGACCTCGACGGCTTCGCGCTGGCCCCCCACCTCGAATGGTTCGCCCCGCTGGCCGCGCCACGAGCGCCGGACCGGCGCTGACCCTGCAACGGAGACACCCCATGCCGTACCTGCCCGAAGACCTCGCCGCCACGCTCGCCGCCAGGACGCCGACGCTGTGGCTCAACCCGCGCCTCGAACCCGCCGCCGCCGCGCTCGCCGCGCTGCCGGTCGGCGAGGCCGACGTCGCCGCCGCGCGCGAGCGCCTCGAACGTTGCGCGCCGCTCTTGGCGCGGCTGTTTCCGGAACTTGCCGCCAGCGCCGGCCTGATCGAGTCGCCGCTGCTGCCGGTGTCCGCCTTGGCCGAGGCGCTGTGCCCGCAAGGTCACCTGCTGATCAAGGCCGACCACGCGCTGCCGGTCGCCGGCTCGATCAAGGCGCGCGGCGGCATCCACGAGGTGCTCGAATTCGCCGAGACGCTGGCGCTCGAACAGGGCTGGATCGCGCCGGACGACGACAGGACGAGGTTGGCCGAGCCCGCCGTGCGCGAACGCTTCGCGCGCTACACCGTCGCGGTCGGCTCGACCGGCAACCTCGGCTTGTCGATCGGCATCATGGCCGCCGCGCTCGGCTTCAAGGCGGTGGTGCACATGTCGGCCGACGCCAAGCAGTGGAAGAAGGACAGACTGAGACGCCGCGGCGTGACCGTGGTCGAGCACAAAGGCCAGTACGGCGAGGCGGTCGCCGCCGGCCGCGCCGCGGCCGACGCCGACCCTTACGCCTACTTCGTCGACGACGAGCACTCGCTGCCGCTCCTGACCGGCTACGCGGTCGCCGCCGGCCGGCTCGCCGCGCAGCTGCGCGACGCGAATATCGCCGTCGACGCCGAGCACCCGCTGTTCGTCTACCTGCCGTGCGGCGTCGGCGGCGCGCCGGCCGGCATCGCGCTCGGCCTGAAGCAAGCCTTCGGCGACGCGGTCAACGTGTTCTTCGCCGAGCCGACCGCTTCGCCGTGCATGCTGGTGCAGTTGGCCAGCGGCGGGCTCGAGCCGGTCAGCGTCTACGACATCGGGCTCGACAACGTCACCGAGGCCGACGGCCTCGCGGTCGGCGCGGCGTCGCTGCTCGCCGCCGAGCTGATGGCGCCGCTATTGGCCGGCGTGTTCACCGTGCCCGACGAGGAGCTGTTCCGCGACGTGTACCGACTGCACAAAATGGAAAAGCTCGACATCGAACCGTCTGCCGCCGCCGGCTTTTCCGGCCCGCGCCGGCTGCTCGACTCCGCCGCCGGCCGCGCCTGGCTGGCCGCGCGGCATCTCGACGCCAAGCTCGACCAGGCGACGCATATCCTGTGGACCACCGGCGGCAGCTTCGTGCCGGCCGACGAGCACGCGCGCTTCCAGGCGCGCGGCGAGGCGCTGCTGGCCGGCTGAGCATGGTCCGGGCGACAAAAAAACGGGAGGCGACGCCTCCCGTTTTTTTGCGGTCATCCCGACGGCTCACGCCTTGTCGGCGGCCAGTTGCGGCACGCGGCCGCCGAGCTTGTCCAGCCACAGCGCGATCACGCCGTCGCCGGTGACGTTGCACGCGGTGCCGAAGCTGTCCTGCGCGAGGTAGAGCGCGATCATCAGCGCGAGGCTGGCCTCGGGGAAGTGCAGCATGCTGGCCAGGATGCCGAGCGCCGACATCACCGCGCCGCCGGGCGCGCCGGGCGCGGCGACCATGGTGACGCCGAGCATCAGCACGAAGGGCAGCATGGTCGCCCAGTCCGGGTCGGCCAGCGTCGGGTCCATCAGCATCACCGCGGTCGCGCAACTGACCAGCGTGATCGTCGAACCGGACAGGTGGATGGTCGCGCACAAAGGCATCGCGAAATCGGCGACCGGGCCGGACACCTTCAGCGCGCGCGCGCTTCGGAGTGCGACCGGGATGGTCGCCGCCGACGACATCGTGCCCAGCGCGGTGAAGTAGGCCGGCAGCATCGCGCGGATCAGCGCGAGCGGGTTGCGGCCGGTGGCCAGCCCGGTGAACAGGTAGAGCGCGGCCAGCCACGCCCAGTGCAGGCAGACCGCGAGCAAGAGCACGACGCCGAAGGTTTTGAGCGTGGCAAAGGCGCTGCCGTCGTACGCCATCTCGGCGAACACGCAGGCGATATAGGCCGGCAACAGCGGGATCAGCACGCGCGCGAGCACGCGCTCGACGATGTCCTTGCCCTGCCCGACCACCTTTTTCAATTCGGCAGCCCCGGTCACCGCGATCCCGGTCCCGAACACGAAGGCCAGCACCAGCGCCGTCATCACCTCCAGCGGCGGCTTGACGGCGAGCTGGAACAAGGGCGCGACCTCGGCCGGCTTGCTCGCGGCCTGCACGGCGGTATCGAGCAGTTGCGGCAGCAGCGCGCTGCCCGCCGCGAAGGCGACGCAGCCGGCGAGCACGGTCGAGCCGTAGGCGAGCGCGACCGTCAGGCCGAGCAGGCGGCCCGGAGCCCCGTCGAGCGAGGCGATGCCGTCCATGATGTAGAACACGATGATCAGCGGAATCAGAAAGCTGATGAACTGCCCCACCAGCATCTTGAAGGTCATCAGCGCCTCGACGGCGCCCAGCGGCAGCACCAGGCCGAGGATCAACCCGGCGGCCATGCCGACAACCAGTTTGAGTACGAGGTTCATCCCGTCTCTCCTGAGTCATAAAAGGGCGGAGTCTAGCAGCGGCGGCGCGTGGGACGAAGCGGGGGAAAACCCGCGAAAGCCGCGGAGAAAATCCGTAAAATCAGCCGCTTGCCGCGATCCGCGCGTTCAGCCGCGCGGCGAGTTCGAAGTCGCGCCAGCGCGCCTCGCCGCCGGCGTGGCGGTAGGCGGCCACCGGCCAGACGCCGATCAGCGAATTGGTCAGCAGCAGCGCGTCGGCGCCCAGCAAGTCGGCCTCGGCCAACCTTGTCTCGACGACGGCGAGGTCCAGCGCCGGCGCGGTGTCGATCAGCCAGGCGCGCAAGGCGCCGGCGACGCCGGCGCGATCGAGCGCGGGCGTATAAAGCGTGCCGTCCTTGAGCGCGAACAGATTGCTCATCGTCGCCTCGACCACCGTGCCGTCCGCGTCGAACAGCAGGCCCTCGTGCACGCCCGGTTCGGACCATTCGGAACGCGCCAGCACGTTCTCGAGCCGGTTCAGGTGTTTGGCGCCGGCCAAGGCAGGCTGGCGCGACAGCGTGAGTTCGCAGCGGCGCACCGTCACGCCGGCCGTATAGCGCTCGGCCGGGTAGCCGGCCCAGGCGCTGGCGGCGACGATGCGCGTCGGCGCGCAGTCCGCCGGCATCGCGTAGCCGCGTTGGCCGAGCCCGCGCGTCAGCGTGATCTTGCCGACCGCGCGCGCCAGCCCCGCCGCCGCCTCGGCGAGCTCGGCCAACAAGAGCGCCTCGTCGGGGCACGGCAGCTTGAGCTGCGCGCAGTCGGCGACCAGCCGCGCCCACTGCCAGCGCCACAGCCGCGGCGCGCCGTTCAGCAATTCAACCGTCCGGTAGACGCCGTCGCCGTAGGCCAGCCCCCTATCGAGCGCCGGGACGGTGTCGGCCGCGCGGCCGTCGATCAGCATCGCCATCGTCGTGCCCCGTGCGTGAATGCGAAGCTTGGCCGAGCCGCGCGCTTGCTCATTGCGCAACGCCGAGCGCGCGCAACAGGCCGCGCGCCTTGTGACGCGTTTCCATCAGCTCGCGCTCGGGGTCGGAGTCGGCGACGATGCCGGCGCCGGCGCGAAAACGCAGCCGGTTGCCTTCCTGCATGAAGGTGCGGATCAGGATGTTGAGGTCCATCGTGCCGTCGCGGTTGATGTAGCCGAGGCTGCCGGTGTAGGCGCGGCGCGGCGCGGTCTCCAGCTCGCGGATGATCTGCATGCAGCGCACCTTCGGGCAGCCGGTGATGGTGCCGCCGGGGAACAGCGCGCGCAGGATCTGCGCGGCGCTCACGCCCTCGGCCAACCTCGCGCGCACGTTCGATTCGATGTGGTGGACGAAGGCGTAGCTCTCGACCGCCATCAACTCGTTGACCTCGACCGTGCCCGGCACCGCGATGCGGCCGAGGTCGTTGCGCTCGAGGTCGATCAGCATCACGTGCTCGGCGCGCTCCTTGGCGCTGTCGATCAGCCTTTGCTTCAACGCGGCGTCCTCGACCGGGTCGGTCGAGCGCGGGTGGGTGCCGGCGATCGGCCGGGTGTCGACCCAGCCGTCGATCACGCGCACCAGCCGCTCGGGCGACGAGGAGACGATCTGGCAGTCGCCGAAGTGCGCCAACGCCGAGAACGGCGCCGGGTTGGCGCGGCGCAGCGCGGCGTAGAGGTCGGGCGCCGCGACCTGCTCGGCCAAGGTAGCCTCCCAGCCACGCGACACGTTGACCTGGAACACGTCGCCGTCGCGGATGTAGCGCTTGATCTTGACTACCGCGTCGGTGAAGGCGGTCGGCTCGTCCTCGCCGATCGCCACGAGTTCGACCGGGCGCGCCGCGAAGGCCGGCGCCTCGGCCAAGCTCGCGGCCAGTTCGGCCAGCTGCGCGGCGGTCTCGGCGACCGCCCACGCTTCGCCATCCGCGCGGTTCACCAGCACGCCGGCCGGCACGCGCGCGAGCACCGCGAGCGGAAAGTCGTCCGGCAGCGCGGCCGGCACCGAGGGCTCAAAGCTCGACAACAGGTCGTAGCCGGCGAACACGAACCAGCCGCCGGTGAACGGCAGGCGGTGCGGGTTGTCGACCGGCTCGCACCCGATCGCGGCGAGGTCGGCGACGAAGGCGCTCCCCTCGTCGCCCGCGTAGCGGCGCATCTCGCTCGGCAGCGCGAGCAGCATGTCCCAGCCCTTGTCGCCGGACGATTGCAGCAGGAAGGGGAAGCGCGCGGGGTCGTGCGCGGCGAGCGCGACGAGGTCGGGCGCGTGGTCGAGACGGTGGCTGTGCATGGGGCGCTCGGGCAAGAAAAAACCGCTGCGAGTGTAACGCAGCGGTTCGGGGTGTCAATGCGGGGGCCCGGCCGGGGGAGAACCCTCGCGCGGGCGCGCCGCTTATTTGACCTGCTTGAACACCAGCGTGCCGTTGGTGCCGCCGAAACCGAACGAGTTCGAGATGGCGACGCGGATCGGCATCTCGCGCGCGGTGTTGGCGACGTAGTCGAGGTCGCAACCGCCGGCGATGTCCTGCTCGAACAGGTTGATGGTCGGCGGCGACACCTGGTTATAGAGCGCCAGGATCGAGTACACCGCCTCGACGCCGCCGGCGCCGCCCAACAGGTGGCCGGTCATCGACTTGGTCGAATTGACCACCAGCTTCTTGGCGTGGTCGCCGAAGGCGATCTTCAGCGCGTTGGTTTCGTTGGCGTCGCCCAGCGGCGTCGAGGTGCCGTGCGCGTTGACGTAGTCGACCTCGTCGGCGTTGACGCCGGCGTCCCTGAGCGCGTTGGCCACGCCGCGGGCCGGGCCCTCGGCGTTCGGCGCGGTGATGTGGTGCGCGTCGGAGCTCATGCCGAAACCGGCCAGCTCGGCGTAGATGCGCGCGCCGCGCTTGACCGCGTGTTCGTATTCCTCGAGCACCAGCACGCCGGCGCCCTCGCCCATCACGAAGCCGTCGCGGCCGGTGTCCCACGGGCGGGACGAGGTAGCCGGGTCGTCGTTGCGGGTCGACAGCGCCTTCATCGCGGCGAAGCCGCCGATGCCGAGGCGCGAGATCGCGCCCTCGGCGCCGCCGGCCACCATCACGTCGGCGTCGCCGTACTGGATGATGCGCGCCGCGTCGCCGATGCTGTGCGCGCCGGTGGTGCAGGCCGACACGATGCCGTAGGTCGGGCCCTGGTAGCCCTTGAGGATGGACACGTGGCCGGCGATCAGGTTGATCAGCGAGCCGGGGATGAAGAACGGACCGATCTTGCGCGGGCCGCCGGCGCGCAGGTCGCCGTCGGTTTCCTCGATCAGCGGCAGGCCGCCGATGCCGGAGCCGATGTTGACGCCGACGCGGGTCTTGTCGAGGTTCGCGACGTCGTCGAGGCCGGCGTCGCCGATCGCCTGCAAGGCGGCGGCGATGCCGTAATGGATGAACACGTCCATGCGGCGCGCATCCTTGGCCGAGATGTACTGACCGATGTCGAAGTCTTTCACTTCGCCGGCGATCTGGCAGGCCAGATCGCTCGCGTCGAAACGGGTGATCTTGCCGATGCCGCTCTGGCCGGCCAGCAGATTGGCCCAGCCGGTGGCGACGTCGTTACCCACCGGGGACACATGACCGAGACCGGTCACTACGACTCTGCGTTTGGACACAGCGATTTCTCCGTGATCTGTAAAGCGGGGTCACAGTATGGCACACCATCATGCACCGGCTGTGACAGCGGGCGAAACGCGCCGGCGTTCAAACGGCCGTTTCGAATCCCGATTGCAAAAAGACCCCTGCCCGTGCGCGAGCACGGCGGCAGAGGCCCTGGGATACCTGAGGAATTACTTGTTCAGGTGGGCGGAGACGTAGTCGATCGCCTGCTGAACGGAGGTGATCTTCTCGGCTTCTTCGTCCGGGATCTCGCACTCGAATTCTTCTTCGAGGGCCATCACCAGCTCGACGGTGTCAAGGGAGTCTGCGCCGAGGTCGTCGACGAACGACGATTCGTTCTTCACTTCGGCTTCGTTCACGCCCAGCTGCTCGGCAACGATTTTCTTGACACGCGCTTCGATGTTTTCCATGAGGAACCCTTTACCTTATCTGTCGGGATTTCAAACCCCGCCATTCTACAAAAAAAATCCCGGATAGCCTACTTGGCCACGTCGGATTGTCTTACCAGAAGATCAGAACACCACAACCGGCCGCCCGCGGGCGGCCGGGAAAGCCTTACGGCATCAGCATCCCGCCGTTGACGTGCAGCGTCTGGCCGGTGATGTAGGCCGCGCGGTCGGAGGCGAGGAAGGCCACCGCGTCGGCGATGTCCTTGGCGTCGCCGAGGCGACCGAGCGCGATCTGGCCGACCAGCGCCTCGCGCTGCGCCTCGGGCAGCGCACGGGTCATATCGGTGTCGATGAAGCCCGGCGCGACGCAGTTGACGGTGATGCCGCGGCTGCCGACCTCGCGCGCCATCGACTTCGAGAAGCCGATGATGGCGGCCTTGGCGGCGGCGTAGTTGCACTGGCCCGGGTTACCGGACACGCCGACCACCGACGCGATATTGATGATGCGACCCGAACGCGCCTTCATCATGCCGCGCAGCACGGCCTTGGACGCCTTGAACACCGACTTCAGGTTGGTGTCCATGATCGCGTCCCAGTCCTCGTCCTTCATGCGCATCAACAGCGTGTCGCGCGTGATGCCGGCGTTGTTGACGAGCACGGCGACGGCGCCGAATTCCTTCTCGATCGCCTCGACCAGCGCCTCGATCGCGCCGCCCTGGCCGACGTCGAGCACGCGGCCGGCGCCGCCACGGGCGGCCAGACGCTCGTTGATCGCCGCCGCGCCGGCCTCGCTGGTCGCGGTGCCGATCACGACCGCACCGTCGGCCGCGAGGGCGTCGGCGATAGCGGCGCCGATGCCGCGGCTGGCGCCGGTCACCAGCGCCACTTTTCCTTGCAGACTCATCCGCTTGTTCTCCGTTTGCTCTAGAAGGTTGGCCGAGCCTCGGCCAAGCCCTGGGATTCGATCAGGCCGTCAGTTCGGCGCGGGCGGCTTCGAGTGCGGCGGCGTCGGTCAACGCGACGCACTTGACGTTGCCGTCGATACGCTTGGCCAGACCGGCCAGCACCTTGCCCGGGCCGCATTCGGCCATCTGCACGATGCCGGCCGCCGCGAGGGTCTGGATGGTTTCGGTCCAGCGCACCGGGCTGTAGAGCTGGCGCACCAGCGCGTCGCGGATCTGCGCCGGGTCGGCGTAGCCCTCGACGTCGGCGTTGTGCAGCACGGTCATGGCAGGCGCCTTGATCTCGATCGATTCGAGCGCGGCGGCCAGCTTGTCGGCGGCCGGCTTCATCAGCGCGCAGTGCGACGGCACCGACACCGGCAGCGGCAGCGCGCGCTTGGCGCCACGCGCCTTGCAGATTTCCATCGCGCGTTCGACGGCGGCCTTGGCGCCGGCGATCACCACCTGGCCGGGCGAATTGAAGTTGACCGGCTCGACCACTTCGCCCTGCGCGGCTTCGGCGCACGCGGCGCGGATGTCGTCGTCGGACAGGTTGAGGATGGCGGCCATCGCGCCCTGCCCCGCCGGCACCGCCGACTGCATCGCCTCAGCCCTGAGGCGGACGAGCTTGACCGCGTCGGCGAAGGCGAGGCTGCCGGCGGCGACCAGCGCGCTGTATTCGCCGAGGCTGTGGCCGGCGACGGCGGCAGGCAGCGCGCCACCGGTTTCGAGCCAGGCGCGGTAAGTCGCGACGCCGGCGGCCAGCATCAAGGGCTGGGTGTTGACGGTGGCGTTGATCGCGTCGGCCGTCTCGGCCTGCAGCATCGCCCACAGGTCTTCGCCGAGCGCGGCGGACGCTTCGTCGAAGGTCGCCTTGACGACGGGCAGGTCGGCGAAGCCGTCCATCATCTTCAGGCCCTGCGAGCCCTGGCCGGGAAAGAGGAAAGCAAAAGCCATCAATCGTCTCCTTGATCGGGGGCGGTTTGGCGCGCGCGCGCCGCCCACAGGAGGCGGCGCGCGCGGTAGAAAAGAAGGGGACTCAGAAGCGCAGCAGCACCGCGCCCCAGCTCATGCCGCCGCCGATACCCTCGAGCAGCACGGTCTGACCGCGCTGGATGCGGCCGTCCTGCACCGCGGCGTCGAGCGCCAGCGGGATCGACGCCGCCGAGGTGTTGCCCTGCTCGGGCAGCGTGACGACGACGCGCTCCATCGGCAGGCCGAGGTGCTTGGCGGTCGACTCGATGATGCGCACGTTGGCCTGGTGCGGCACCAGCCAGTCGAGCTCGCTCTTGTCGACGCCGGCCTCGGCCAACGTTTTCTCGGCGATGTCGGCCAGCGCCTTGACGGCAAACTTGAACACCGCCGGGCCGTCCATGTGCAGAAACGGCGTGCCGGCGACCTTGCCGTCGGCGATCTGCGCCGGCGTGTTCAGGATGTGCTGGTAGCGGCCGTCGGCGGCCAGCTTGGCGCGCAGCACGCCCGGTTCGTCGGACGCGCCCAGCACCACGGCGCCGGCGCCGTCGCCGAACAGCACGCAGGTGCGGCGATCCTCCCAGTCGAGGAGGCGGGTCAGCGTCTCGGCGCCGATCACCAGCACCGTCTTGGCGAGGCCGCTCTGGATGTGGCCGTTGGCGGTCGCCAGCGCGTAGACGAAGCCGGCGCACACCGCCTGCACGTCGAAGGCGGCGCAACCGGGGATGCCGAGCTTGTCCTGCACGATGCAGGCGGTGCTCGGGAACACCATGTCCGGCGTAGTCGTCGCGACGATGATCATGTCGACCGCGCTCTTGTCGACGCCGGCGTTCGCCAGCGCCTTCTCGGCGGCGCGCACCGCGAGATCGCTGGTCTTGTCGGCGGCGTCGGCGACGCGGCGTTCGCGGATGCCGGTGCGGCTGACGATCCAGTCGTCGCTGGTGTCGACGCGCTCGGCCAGCGCCGCGTTGCTCAGGATGTGGTCCGGCAGGTAGCTGCCGGTGCCCAGGATGCGGGAATAGGTCATGGCGGGTTCAGTGTGTCTCCACCGTGTCGGGCCGCTTGAGATTATCGATATGGCGCGCGACCCGGTCGGCAATATGACCAATCACGTCGGAGCGGGCCTCCTCGTAGGCCTGCTCCAGCGCGAAGCGGAAGCCCAGCGCGTCGGTGCCGCCGTGGCTCTTGACCACGATACCACGCAAACCCAACAAGCTGGCGCCGTTGTAGCGGCGGGAGTCGGTACGCGCCTTGAAACGCTTGAGCACCGGCATCGCCGCCAGCGCGCACAGGCGCGTCCACCAGCTGCGGGTGAACTCCTCGCGCAGGAAGGCGGCGATCATGTGCGCCAGCCCCTCCGAGGTCTTGAGCGCGACGTTGCCGGTGAAACCGTCGGTCACGACGACGTCGACGGTACCCTTGTAGATGTCGTTGCCCTCGACGTTGCCGTAGTAGTTGAGCCCGGAATCCTTGAGCAGTTCGCCGGCAAGCTTGGCCGTCTGGTTGCCCTTGATGTCTTCCGAGCCGATGTTCAGCAACCCGACGCTGGGATTGGCCTTCAGGCCGAGCGCGGCGACCAGCTCGGCACCCATGATGCCGAACTGCAGCAGCTGCTCCGGCGTGCAATCGACGTTCGCGCCCAGGTCGAGCACGCAGCTGGTGCCCTTCATATTGGGCATCATCTTGGCGATCGCCGGGCGGTCGATACCGGGCAGGGTCTTGAGCACGAAGCGGGCGGTCGCCATCAGGGCGCCGGTGTTGCCGGCCGACACCGCGGCCTGCGCCGCGCCGTCCTTGACCTGATTGATCGCCACGCGCATCGACGAATCCTTCTTGTTCTTGAGCGCGAGCTGCGGCGCCTCGTCCATGCCGACCACTTCGGCGGCGTGCTGGACGCGAATGCGTTCGAGCGGGGCGTTCGATGCCTTCAGCATGGCTTCGATAGCCACGGCATCGCCCACCAGAATCAGGTTGACGTCGGAATGCTGGGAGAGGAATTGGATGGACGCCGGGACGGTGACCTTGAGGCCAACGTCACCGCCCATGGCGTCAACCGCGACGGTGATGCTCATCAACGTATGCGGTAGAGAATCTACCTACCTGGTTATTTGCGATTGGGGTGGCAGGTGATCGGGAGGGTCGGGCTTATTCGCCCTTGGCCTTCACCACTTTGCGGCCGCGGTAGAAACCGTTCGGGCTGATGTGGTGACGCAGGTGGGTTTCGCCGGTGGTCGGCTCCTTGGCCAGCGCCGGGGCGGTCAGGAAGTCGTGCGCACGGTGCATGCCACGCTTGGACGGGGATTTTTTGTTCTGTTGAACGGCCATGATGGACTCCTAAATTTGGGTCAAACGGTTAATGGGTCTGGTTCTTCTTGAGCGTGGCCAACACCGCGAACGGGTTGGGCTTGTCCACCTTCACGGAGCCCAGCACGTCCCGTTCGCACGTCTCGTGCTTGGGCGACACCGGCAGACCCATGATGATTTCGTCCTCGATCAGCGCCATCACGTCGAGTTCCGCTTCCGCCATGACGGCGTCCAGGTTCTCGTCGGCCTCCACCGCGTCCTCGAGCTTCTGCTCGTCGGTGAAGAAGGTGATCTGCGAGACCAGCTCCAAGGCCTCGACCATCGGCTCCAGACAGCGCTGACACAGCACCGTCACCTCGCCCTCGATGCGGATCGAAAGACGGGGGCGCTGCAGCTTGTCGACGCTGCCGGCAAGCGTGTAGCGCAGCGTGCCGCGGGTATCGGCCAGGGCTTCGAGCGCGCGCTCACCCAGCGTGGCCACGGCCACGTCGCCGGATAGCGCGCCGCCTTCGCGGGCGAACGCGAGCGGATCGATCAAAATCGGTTCAGACATAAACCGTGGATGATATAATCCGCCGCGCGCTTTTGTCAAAAGAATCAACCGCCTCCCATGCCACTCGTTCTTGCCTCCACGTCGCGCTTTCGGCGCGAGCTGTTGTCGCGCCTCGCGCTGCCGTTTTTAGCCGTCGCCCCGGTGTGCGACGAGACGCCGCTGCCGGGCGAATCCGCGCTCGACACCGCGGTGCGCCTCGCGCGCGTCAAGGCGATGTCGCTGGCCGACACCCACCCGGATGCGCTCCTGATCGGCTCCGACCAGGTCGCGCTGCTCGACGGCGAACAGCTCGGCAAACCCGGCACGCTCGAGAAGGCGCGCGCGATGCTCGCCGCGATGAGCGGCCAGACCGTGCTGTTTCACACCGCGCTGGCGCTCTACAACGCGGCGAGCGGCCGTCTGCAGGAGGCGGTCGACGTGACCCGGGTGACGATGCGCCCGCTGACGCCGGCGCAGATCGACGCCTACCTCGCGCGCGAGCCGGACGCGCTGCACTGCGCCGGCGCGGCCAAGAGCGAGGGACTCGGCGGCGCGCTGATCGCGCGGATCGACTCGACCGACCCGAACGCGCTGATCGGCCTGCCGCTGTTCGCGCTGGTGACGATGCTGCACAACGAAGGCGTGGAGATCCTGTAAAGATGCCGACCCTGTTCCTGATCCCGACCCCGCTGGGCGACGCCGACACGCCGTGGCTGCCCGAGGCCGAGCGCGCGCGCGTCGCCCACCTGAGCCACTTCGTCGTCGAGGCCGAGAAGACCGCGCGCAAGCATTTGAAGGCGCTCGGCGTGACGACGCCGATCCGCGAGCTGTCGCTCGCTGTGCTTAACGAACACACGCCGGCCGCCGACGTCGCCGCGCTGCTCGCACCGTTGGCCGAGGGCCACGACGTCGGCCTGGTGTCGGAGGCCGGCTGCCCGGCGGTGGCCGACCCGGGCGCGCAGCTGGTCGCGCTGGCGCACGAGAAGGGCTACGAGGTAATGCCGCTGATCGGCCCTTCGTCGATCCTCTTGGCGCTGATGGCGTCCGGCGCCAACGGCCAGCGCTTCGCCTTCCACGGCTACCTGCCGGTGGACGCCGCCGAGCGCGACAAGGCGATCCGCGCGCTGGAAAAGGAATCGCGCGAGCGCGACGTCAGCCAGGTGTTCATCGAGACGCCCTACCGCAACAACGCGCTCTTGGCCTGCCTGATCGAGACGCTGTCGCCGGCGACCCGCCTCGCGGTCGCCTGCGACCTGACGCTGCCGACGCAGACCATCGTCAGCCGCCGCGTCGGCGACTGGCCCAGGAGCCGCCCCGACCTGCACAAGCGCCCGGCGATCTTCGTGATCCACGCCGCGCGCTGAGCGCCGACTTGCCAGAGTCATAAACATTGCGCACAATGCGCGCCGCATGACGTTTGCAAACGTTGTGTTATTTCCACGATCTTCTTCCTCCCAGCCGCGTGCGCTCCCCCGCCCGCGGCTTTTTTTCGCGCTTCGCCGCCGGCAGGCGGCATCCGCATCAGCGCGCGAGCCGCGCCAGCAGCGCGTCCCGCGCCGCGCCGTCGAGTTTCCCGTCGGCGAGCGCCACCGTCAGCCGGCCGAGCGCGCGGTAGGCGGCGGCATCGCCCGGCTCGGTCAGGACGGCGAGGTGGCGCGCGACGGTGCCGACGTCGCCGCGCACGATCGGGCCGGTCAGCGCCGCCTCCGGGCCGAGCGCGAGCGCGTTCTCGAGCGTCTGCCGCATCAAGGGGCCGAGCAAGCCGGGCACCGCCGCGTCGGGGACGCCGGCGTCCTTCGCGAGCCGGCCGGCCAGCGACGTCAGCGTGACCAGGTAGTTGGACGCGACCGACAGCGCCGCGTGGTAGGCGGCCTTGCCGCCGAGCGCGAGCCGGAACGGCGCGCCACCGATGGCGCAGGCCAGCTCGGCGAGCCGCGCGACCGCCGCGTCGTCGCCGTCTAGCGCGCACGGCGTGCCGGCGAAGGTCGCGACCGCGCGCGCCGGCTCGGCGAACGAGAAGGCCGGATGCAGGCAGCCGACCGCCACGCCGCGCGCCGCCAGCGGCGCGAGCAAGTCAAGCTCGCCGGCGCCGCTGGCGTGAAACACCAGCGCGCCGGCCGGCCAGTCGCGCGCGGCCAGCGCGGCGGCGACCGCGGCGATGCGCGCGTCGGGCACCGCGATCAGCGTCAGTTCGGCGTCGGGCAGCGCGGCGAAGTCGGCGCACGCCGTGCCCGCGCCGACGAAGGCGACCGCCGCCTCGGCGCGGGCCAGGCTGCGGCACAGCACGCCGCCGATGCGGTAGCGACCCGAGCCGGCCGCCAGATACGCGACGCTCTGGCCGAGCCGGCCGGCGCCGACGATGTTCAAGCCGATCATGATCGCTCCCCAAAAGCGCCATTATCGCCGCTTTGGCGCCGCAAAGGGCCAGCCCGGCCACGGCAGCCGTCAGCTGCCTATCCTGCCGCCGTCGTCCTTGGTGATCACCACGGTCGCCGAGCGCGGCCGGCCGCCGGCGCCGTCGTCGGGCCAGCGACTGAACGCGAGCGGGTGGCGCGCGAGGTAGTCTTCCATGCTCTGGCCCGCCGCCAGACCGGTCGGCTTGCGCGGATGCTCGCCGGCTTCGCCCGGGTGCTGGATGTTGACGAACATCGTCGTCGAATCGGGCGTGAACGACAGGCCGGTGATCTCGCAGCCGGACGGGCCGACGAGAAAGCGGCGGATCTCCTTGCTGGCCGGGTCGGCGCACAGCATCTGGTTGTTGCCCTGGCCGGCGTAGTGGCCGGCGTTGCTGAAGTTGCCGTCGGTCTGGATCCACAGCCGGCCGTCGGCGTCGAAGGCGAGGCCGTCCGGGCTGTTGAAGCTGTTGTCGGCGGTGACGTTGGCCGAGCCGGAGCGCGGATCGCCGCGGTCCGGGTAGGCGATCGGGTTGCCGGCCAGCACGAACAGGTCCCACTCGAAGCGCGTCGCGGTGTGGTCGCCGCCGGCCTCGCGCCAGCGCACGATCTGTCCCCAGCGATTGGCCGCGCGCGGGTTGGCGTCGTCGACCTGGCCGGCGGTGCGCGACGAATTGTTGGTCAGCGTGCAGTAGAGTTCGCCGCTGGCCGGATGCCGGGCGATCCATTCGGGGCGGTCCATCCTGGTCGCGCCGACCGCGTCGGCCGCCTGGCGCGCGCGGATCAGCACCTCGGCCTGGTCGGCGAAGCGCGCGTCGGCGGCGAGCGTCGCGTTGGCGTGCTTGTCCAGCAGCAACCACTCGCCGCTGCCGGCGAAGTCGCCGCCGGCGGCGCCGGCGTCAAAGCGCGCGACGTAAAGACGGCCGCGATCGAGCAAATCGCGGTTGGCGGCCGGCCGCCTCGGGTCGTAAACGCCGTCGGAAACGAATTTGTAGATGTACTCGAAGCGCTCGTCGTCGCCCATGTAGACGACGACGCGCCCGTCGGCCGCGACGACGACGCAGGCGTTCTCGTGCTTGAAGCGTCCGAGCGCGGTGCGCTTTTTCGGCGTCGACGCCGGGTCGAAGGGGTCGATCTCGACCACCCAGCCGAAGCGGTTGGGCTCGTTCGGCGTCGCGGCCAGGTCGAAGCGCGCGTCGTGCTCGTGCCAGCGGTAGCCGGCGCCGGCGGCGGAGAGGCCGTAGCGCGCCTCGGACGGTCCGGGCTTCCAGCCGGTCGCCGCGGTCGCGAAGTAGGCGTTGAAGTTTTCCTCGCAGCTCAGGTAGGTGCCCCATGGGGTGACGCCGTTCGCGCAGTTGTTCAGCGTGCCGCGCGCCGCGGTGCCGCTGGCGTCGGCGGCCGTTTTCAGCAGCGCGTGGCCGGCGGCGGGGCCGCTCAGCGTCATCGGGCTGTTGCCGGTCAGGCGGCGGTTGTAGCGCGAACCGCGCTGCACCTTCCAGACGCCGCCTTGCTTCTTGACGTGCACGACCGACACGCCGTGCGCGTTCTGCGCCTTGGTCACCTTGTCGGCGGTCCACGGCGCCAGATAGTCGCCGTCGCCGCCGGGGGCGAACAGGTATTCGTAGTTGCAATACTCGTGGTTGACGACCAACAGACCTTCGCTGCTGCTGGGACGACCGCCGACGGTCAGCGGGAAAAAATGCATGCCGTCGAGGTTGTCGCCAGCCTGCAGCGCCTGCTCCGCGCCGCTCTCGCCGGCGTCGCCGCGCCAGGCCGGCGAATGCGCGAACAGCGGATCGCCCCAGCGGTACAGCACGCGCGCGGTATAACCGGGCGGCACGACGACCTCGTCGCCGCTCGAGGCCGCCACCGCGGCGAAACCGAGCAGCGGCGCCGGAGCGGAGCGGGCGAGACCGGCGGCGCTCAGGCTGCCGCTCAGGCCGCCGAGAAACAGCGCGGCCGACAGGCCGGCGCCGCTCTTGAGCAGCGCGCGGCGGCTGAACGCCCGCTCCACCACGTCGTGGAAGGTGTCGTTGTGGCCGGGATTGGACGGGGCGGCGTGGTCGTCGTTGACGTCGAACATCGTGGCAAGACTCCATGGGAGGACAATCGGGAAGCCGCCGATTGTGTGCCCGCACGATGACCGGCCGGTGAAGAAGTCATGACATATTGTTAAACAGCCCCGACGGGCCGATACGCACCGGACAAACCCGCGCCGCATTCGGTAAACTGGCGCCTCGCCGGCGGCGCCGCAACCCCGACCGTCGGCCCTCGTACCAGGAGAACCATCATGGCCCAAGCACTCAAGCATTTGTTCGAAAACAACCGCCAGTGGGCGGAAAGGATCACCCGCAACGATCCGGAATTCTTCGCCAACCTGTCGCGCCAGCAGGCGCCGGAGTACCTGTGGATCGGCTGCTCCGACAGCCGCGTTCCGGCCAACGAGCTGATCAACCTGCTGCCCGGCGAGGTGTTCGTGCACCGCAACGTCGCCAACCTGATCGTACACTCCGACCTGAACTGCCTGTCGACGCTGCAGTTCGGCGTCGACGTGCTGAACGTCAAGCACGTGATCGTCACCGGCCACTACGGCTGCGGCGGCGTCGCCGCGGCGCTGGAGAACAAGCGCGTCGGCCTGGTCGACAACTGGCTGCGCCACATCCACGACATCAAGCACAAGCACGAGGAACGCCTCGCCGCGCTCGACCCGGCCGAGCGCCTCGACCGCCTGTGCGAGCTGAACGTGATCGAACAGGTGCTCAACGCCTGCCAGACCACCGTGGTGCAGGACGCCTGGCAGCGCGGCCAGGAGCTGGCGGTGCACGGCTGGGTCTACCGCCTGAACAACGGCCGCCTGCAGGATCTGAACGTGTCGATCAGCAGCACCGAGGAAGCACTCGACCGCTACAACGACGCGCTGGCCGCGCTCGGCCGCTAAGCGCCGGCTTCACATCACCAGGGTTGGCCGAGCCGACCGAGCGGGGCAAGCAAAGCGCCGCGAGGAAATGGCTCGGCCAACCTTTTTTGCACCCGCGCGCCACCGCCCGCTTCCGGGCTCGCCACCTCTCCCCCCCTCTTTACGCGATCTTTACGCGCCTCCCGCCTTTCTTGACGCCGTTTTGACGGCCGCCTTCCTAGACTCGCAGCGTGTTCAAAGCCGGAGTCTTGCCATGGACCTGACCTACCTGTTGCTGAGCCTCGCCGCGTTCGCCGCGATCGCCGGGCTGATCTTGCTGTGCCGCCGTCTCGAAGGAGGGCGCCCATGACCCTGCCGCTCGCCGCCGGCCTGCTCGCCGCGCTCTTGTTCGCCTACCTCGTCTACGCCCTTCTCTACCCGGAGCGCTTCTGACATGAAAGACACCATGCTGTTGCAAAGCGCCGTCTACCTCGGCCTGCTGACGCTCCTCGCGTGGCCGCTGGGCGCCTACATGAAAAAGCTGTTCGAAGGCGAGTACCGCTGGCAGGCGCGGCTCGAGGCGCCGGTCTGGCGCGCCTTCGGCGTGAGCCCCGGCGACGAGATGCCGTGGCCGCGCTACGCGCTCGGCCTTGTCGCCTTCAACGCGCTCGGCGTGCTGTTCCTCTACGCCCTGCAGCGCCTGCAGGGCGTGCTGCCCTTGAACCCGCAGGACTTTTCCGCGATCCCGCCCGACTCGGCGTTCAACACCGCGATCAGCTTCGTCAGCAATACCAACTGGCAGGGCTACGCCGGCGAGACGACGATGAGCCACCTGACGCAGATGCTGGGCCTGACGGTGCAGAATTTCCTGTCGGCGGCGAGCGGCATCGCCGTCGCGATCGCGCTGATCCGCGGCTTCGCGAGGCGCGAGGCGCAGGCGATCGGCAACGTATGGGTGGATCTCACGCGCGCGACGCTCGGTCTTCTCTTGCCGCTGGCGACCGTGATCGCGCTGATGCTCGCCAGCCAGGGCGTGATCCAGAACCTGGCCGCGAGCGTCACCGTGCCGCTGGTCGAACCGCTCGTCGTCAAGGAAGCCGTCGTCGACGCGGCGGGCGCGCCGCAAAAGGACGGCGCGGGCCGGGCCGTCACGCGCGACAGGACCGTCGCCGAGCAGACGCTCGCGCAAGGCCCGGTCGCCAGCCAGGAGGCGATCAAGATGCTCGGCACCAACGGCGGCGGCTTCTTCAACGCCAATTCGGCGCACCCGTACGAGAACCCCAACGCGGTCAGCAACCTGATCGAGATGCTGGCGATCTTGCTGATCCCGGCCGCGCTGTGCTTCGCCTTCGGCCGCATGGTCGGCGACGCGCGCCAGGGCGTGGCGATCTTCGCCGCGATGACGGTGCTGTTCGTCGGCATGCTCGCGACGCTCTACTGGGCCGAGAGCTCGGCCAACCCTAGCCTGACCGCGCTCGGCGTCGACCCGGGCCTGGGCAATATGGAGGGCAAGGAGGCGCGCTTCGGCATCGCCGCGAGCAGCCTGTTCGCGACCATCACCACCGCCGCCTCGTGCGGCGCGGTCAACGCGATGCACGACTCGCTGATGCCGATCGGCGGCATGGTGACCATGCTGCAGATGCAGCTCGGCGAAGTCGTCTTCGGCGGCGTCGGCTCGGGCTTCTACGGCATGCTGCTGTTCGCCGTCGTCGCGGTGTTCGTCGCCGGCCTGATGATAGGCCGCACGCCCGAATACCTCGGCAAGAAGATCGGCAGCTTCGAGATCCGCATGGTGATGATCGCCCTGCTGGCGACGCCCTTCCTCGTGCTCTTGGGCTCTGCGATCGCCGTCGTGTCCGACGCCGGCCTGGCCGGCCTGGCCAACCCCGGCGCGCACGGCTTCTCCGAGATCCTGTACGCGTTCTCGTCGGCCGCGAACAACAACGGCAGCGCCTTCGCCGGCCTGTCGGCCAACACGCCGTTCTACAACACGCTGCTGGGCCTGGCGATGTGGTTCGGCCGCTTCGCGATCATCGTGCCGGTGCTGGCGCTCTCCGGCAGCCTCGCCGCCCGCCGCGCGGTGCCGGTCACCAGCGGCACCCTCGCCACCCACACCCCGCTGTTCGTCGTGCTGCTGGTCGGCGCGGTGGCGGTGCTGGGCGCGCTGACCTATCTGCCGGCGCTCGCGCTCGGCCCCGTCGTCGAACACCTGAGCCTCTTCGGCATCCGTTGAGGAGAGAGCAATGAAACCCGAAAAACCGCAAACCCCCGACATCGTCGGCATCCCGCCGCACCACAAGCGCGCGTTCGGCCTCGTCGACGCCCGCTTCGTCAAGCCGGCGCTGCTCGGCGCGCTGACAAGGCTGGACCCGCGCGAGCAGGCGAAGAACCCGGTGATGTTCGTCGTCTTCCTCGGCAGCCTGTTCACCACAGCGCTGTTCTTCATCGGCCTGGCCGGCACGCTCGACGCGCCGCTGTCCTTCATCGGCGCGACGACGCTGTGGCTGTGGTTCACCGTGCTGTTCGCGAACTTCGCCGAGGCGCTGGCCGAGGGGCGCAGCCGCGCGCAGGCGGCGTCGCTCAGGGCGGCCAAGAAGAGCGTGGTCGCCAAGAAGCTGTCGGCGCCGCGCCGCGACGCCGGCATCACGCTGACGACGTCGACCGAACTGCAGAAGGGCGACGTGGTGCTGGTCGAGGCCGGCGACATCGTGCCCGGCGACGGCACGGTGCTCGACGGCATCGCGTCGGTCGACGAGTCGGCGATCACCGGCGAATCGGCGCCGGTGATCCGCGAGTCGGGCGGCGACTTCTCGTCGGTGACCGGCGGCACGCGCGTGCTGTCCGACTGGGTCGTCGTCGAGGTCACCGCCAACCCGGGCGAGGCCTTTCTCGACCGCATGATCGCGATGGTCGAGGGCGCGCGTCGCCAGAAGACGCCGAACGAGATCGCGCTGACCGTGCTGCTGGTCGCGATGACGCTGGTGTTCCTGCTCGCCTGCGCGACGCTGTACCCGTTCTCGCTGTACGCGGCGCGCGCCGCCGGCGGCGCGCCGACCTCGCTGACGGTGCTGGTCGCGCTCTTGGTGTGCCTGATCCCGACCACCATCGGCGGGCTGCTGTCGGCGATCGGCGTCGCCGGCATGGGCCGGCTGATGTCGGCCAACGTGATCGCCACCTCGGGCCGCGCGATCGAGGCGGCCGGCGACGTCGACGTACTGCTCCTGGACAAGACCGGCACGATCACGCTGGGCAACCGCCAGGCGACGCGTTTCCTGCCGGCGCCCGGCGTGTCCGACGCCGAGCTGGCGAACGCCGCGCAGCTGGCGTCGCTGGCCGACGAGACGCCGGAGGGACGCAGCATCGTCGTGCTGGCCAAGGAAAGGTTCAATCTGCGCGAGCGCCAGCTCGAGGAAATGCACGCGCACTTCGTGCCGTTCACCGCGCAAACGCGCATGAGCGGCGTCGACGTCGACGGCCGCCAGCTGCGCAAGGGCGCGGCCGACGCGATCCGCCAGCAGGTGCTCGAGCACGGCGGCGCCTTCCCCGGCGAGGTCGGCGCGCTGGTCGACGCGGTCGCCAAGCAGGGCTCGACGCCGCTGGTGGTGTCCGAGCTCGCGTCGGGCCGCGCGCGCGTGCTCGGCGTCGTCGAGTTGAAGGACATCGTCAAGGGCGGCATCAGGGAGCGCTTCGCCGAGCTGCGGCGCATGGGCATCCGCACCGTGATGGTGACCGGCGACAACCGGCTGACCGCCGCCGCGATCGCCGCCGAGGCCGGCGTCGACGACTTCCTCGCCGAGGCGACGCCGGAGGCCAAGCTCAAGCTGATCCGCGCGCACCAGGCCGAGGGCCGGCTGGTCGCGATGACCGGCGACGGCACCAACGACGCGCCGGCGCTGGCGCAGGCCGACGTCGCGGTCGCGATGAACACCGGCACGCAGGCGGCCAAGGAGGCCGGCAACATGGTCGACCTCGACTCGAGCCCGACCAAGCTGATCGAGATCGTCGCGATCGGCAAGGAGATGCTGATGACGCGCGGCGCGCTGACGACCTTTTCGCTGGCCAACGACATCGCCAAATACTTCGCGATCCTGCCGGCCGCCTTCGCCACGACCTACCCGCAGCTCGGCGCGCTGAACGTGATGGCGCTGGCGACGCCGGCCTCGGCCATCCTGTCGGCGGTGATCTTCAACGCGCTGGTGATCGTCGCGCTGATCCCGCTGGCGCTCGGCGGCGTGCGCTACCGGCCGGACAGCGCCGAGAAGCTGCTGCGCCGCAACCTGTTCGTTTACGGCGTCGGCGGGCTGATCGTGCCCTTCGCCGGCATCAAGCTGATCGACCTCGCGCTCGTCGCGCTCGGCTGGGCCTGAGCCGCAACGCCGCACCGTGATCAAGGAAACCACCATGAAGCAAACCGCAAAAGCCATCCTGCTGCCCTGCGCCAAGGTCTTCGGCGCGCTCGCGCTCGTCACCGGCCTGGCCTACCCGCTCGCCGTCACCGGCCTCGCGCAGGCGCTCCTCCCCAACCAGGCCAACGGCAGCCTGATCGTCGAGAACGGCCACGCGCGAGGCTCGGCGCTGATCGGCCAGCCCTTCTCCGACCCCGCGCACTTCTGGGGCCGCCCGTCGGCGACCGGCGGCGTGCCGTACAACGGCCAGGGTTCGGGCGGCAGCAACCTGGGCCCGCTGAACCCGGCGCTGCAGGCCGCCGTCGCCGGACGCGTCGCCGCGCTCAAGGCGCTCGACCCGGCCAACACCGCGCCGGTGCCGGTCGAACTCGTCACCGCGTCGGCCAGCGGCCTCGATCCGCACATCTCGCCCGAAGCCGCGCGCTGGCAGGCATCGCGCGTCGCGCGCGCCAGCGGCCTGCCTCCGGCCGAGGTCGAGGCGCTGATCGCCGCGCACGTCGAGGGCCGCGCACTCGGCTTTCTCGGCGAGCCGGTCGTCAACGTGCTCAGGCTCAACCTGGCGCTCGACGCGCGCGTGAAGGCCCTGCGGGCGGCGCGCGCCGATGCGGCATAATGGCACGATGACGCCCGACCGCCCCGACCCCGACGCGCTGCTGGCCCAGGTCCAGCAGGAGGCCGCGCGCGCGCACCGCGGCCGGCTGAAGGTGTTTTTCGGCGCTGCCGCCGGCGTCGGCAAGACCTGCGCGATGCTCGAGGCCGGCCGCGCGCAGCGCGACGCCGGCGTCGACGTGCTGGTCGGCCTGGTCGAGACGCACGGCAGGAGCGAGACCGCGCGGCTGGCGTCGCAGCTGCCGCGCCTGCCGGTGCGGCGCGTGCCCTACCGCGGCACCGAACTGAAGGAGTTCGACCTCGACGCGGCGCTGGCCCGCAAGCCGCAGCTGATCCTCGTCGACGAGCTGGCGCACTCGAACGCGCCGGGCAGCCGCCACCTCAAGCGCTGGCAGGACGTCGACGAACTGCTGGACGCCGGCATCGACGTCTACACCACGCTGAACGTGCAGCACCTCGAGAGCCTCAACGACGTGGTCGGCCGCATCACCGGCGTGCGCGTGTCGGAGACGCTGCCCGACTGGGTGTTCGCCGAGGCCGACGAGGTCGAGCTGATCGACCTGCCGGTCGACGAATTGCTGACGAGGTTGGCCGAGGGCAAGGTCTACCTGGCCGAGCAGGCCGAGCGCGCCGCCAGCCACTTCTTCCGCAAGGGCAACCTGATCGCGCTGCGGGAACTGGCGCTGCGGCGCACCGCCGCGCGCGTCGACGAGGAGATGCACGACTACCGGCGCCGCGCGGCGATCGGCGACGTCTGGCAGGTAACCGAGCGGCTGGTGGTGGCGGTCGGCGACGCCGACGGCGAACGGCTGGTGCGCGCCGGCAAAAGGTTGGCCGAGGCGCTGCGCGCCCAGTGGTGGGCGGTACACGTCGAGACGCCGCGCGGCCGCGCCGACGCCGCCGGCGTCGGCGCCGCGATGAAGCTCGCCGAGAGCCTCGGCGCGCAGGTGGCGACGCTGGCCGGACAGGACGTCGCCGCCGAGCTGGTCAACTTCGCGCGCAGCCGCAACGCGGCGCGGCTGGTGCTCGGCCAGGCGCGCGCGCGGCGCCGGCCGTGGCGGCGCGCGCCGCTGGCCGAGCGCATCGCGCAGCTGGCCGACGACGTCGACCTGACGCTGATCGCCAAGACAGCGCGCGAGAACGCCGCGCTGTCGGCGCTGCTGGCCGCCAGCCGCGACTACCTTGGCCTCGAACACCGCGACGCGACGCGGCGGCGCCGGCGCGGCACGCTCGCCTGGGGCCTTGGCCTGCCGGTGGCGGTGACCGCGCTGGCGTGGCCGCTGCGCGGGCTGACCGAGCCGATCAACCTGATCATGGTCTACCTGCTGGTCGTCGTGATCGCCGCCTACCGCTACGGCCACGGCGCGGCGCTGCTGGCCTCGCTGGCCAGCGTCGCCGCCTTCGACTTCTTCTTCGTGCCGCCGCACCTGACCTTCGCGGTATCCGACACCCAGTACCTGTTCACCTTCGCGGTGATGCTCGGCGTCGCGCTGACGATCAGCCGGCTGACCGCAGACGTGCGCCGCCAGGCGCGGCTGGCCGGTTTCCGCGAGCGGCGCACCGCGCTGATGTACGAGCTGGTACGCGCGCTGCTGGC
Source organism: Crenobacter luteus (assembly GCF_004345725.1). Lineage (GTDB taxonomy): Bacteria > Pseudomonadota > Gammaproteobacteria > Burkholderiales > Chromobacteriaceae > Crenobacter > Crenobacter luteus. Next base: position 49,571 of record NZ_SLXG01000008.1, read on the forward strand.
CGAGGACGACGAGGACGGCGTGATCCGCGCCGCGGTGCGCCGCCTCAACGAACACCAGCAGGCGCAGGCGGTGGTGCTGCTGCCCGACGGTGACGGCCGCCTCGCCCACCCCGGCGGCGACGGCGTCGCCGGCTCGCTGCACGGCGCCGACCTCGGCGTCGCGCAGTGGGTGTTCGAACGCGGCGAAGCCGCCGGCCTCGGCACCGCGACGCTGCCGGGCGCCGACGCGTTGTACCTGCCGCTGTCGGGCGCCGAGGCCACACTCGGCGTGCTCGCGGTACGCCCCAAGGGCGGGGACAGCCTGACGCTGCCCGAGGAGCGCCGCCTGCTCGACGCCTTCGCCGCGCAGCTGGCGCTGGCGCTCGAGCGCGTCCGGCTCGCGCGCGACAACGAGACGGTGCGCGTCGCCGCGCACGGCGAGAAGCTGCGCAACTCGCTGCTGACGTCGATCTCACACGATCTGCGCAGCCCGCTGGCCGGCATCGTCGGCGCCGCCTCGACGCTGGCCGAGCGCGAGTTGCCGGCGGACCAGCGCCGCCAGTTGGCCGAGGGCATCGAAGCCGAGGCGCTGCGCATGACGCGGCTGGTGGGCAGCGTGCTCGACATGGCCAGGCTCGAGGCCGGCGCGATGCCGCTGGCGCCCGAATGGCTGCCGATCGAGGAGGCGTTCGGCGCGGCGGTCCACGCGCTGGGGCCGAGGTTGGCCCGGCATCCGCTCGCGATCCGGCTACCCGACGGCCTGCCGCTGGTGTACGCCGACAGCCGGCTGCTCGAACGGGTGCTGGTCAACCTGCTGGAAAACGCGGTCAAATACACGCCGCCCGGCAGCGCGCTGACGCTGTCGGCCGAGGTCGACGCCGCCGGCGCGACGCTGTTCGTCGACGACAGCGGCCCGGGCCTGGCCGTGCCCGACCCGGACAGTCTGTTCGAAAAGTTCGCGCGCGCCCGCCCCGAGGACAACGCCGGCGGCGTCGGCCTCGGGCTGGCGATCTGCCGCGCGATCGTCGAGGCGCACGGCGGTACGATCAGGGCCAGCCGCCGCGCCGAGGGCGGCGCGCGCTTCGCCGTCTTCCTGCCCAGCCCCGGCGCGCCGCCCACCGTAGAAGGAGAAGCCAAGCCATGAGCGCCGCCGCGCCCATCCTCGTCGTCGAGGACGAACCGCAAATCCGCCGCTTCCTGCGCGCCAGCCTGACCGCCGAGGGTTTCGCGGTACGCGAGGCGGGCAGCGCGCGCGAGGGCCTCGCCGAGGCGGCGCGCCACCTGCCGCAACTGGTGCTGCTCGACCTCGGCCTGCCCGACGCCGACGGCGAAACGGTGATCCGCGCCCTGCGCGAATGGAGCGCGGTGCCGGTGATCGTGCTGTCGGCGCGCAGCCAGGAGGCCGACAAGGTCGCCGCGCTCGACGCCGGCGCCGACGACTACCTGACCAAGCCCTTCGGCGTGGCCGAGCTGTTGGCGCGCATCCGCGTCGCGCTGCGCCACCGGCTGTCGAGCGCGCAGCCGTCCAGCCCGGTGATCGCGGTCGGCGAGCTGACGATAGACCTGGCCGCGCACACCGTCGCGCGCGCCGGCGAAGCGGTGCACCTGACACCGCTCGAATTCAGGCTGTTGGCCGAGCTCGCCCGCCACGCCGGCAAGGTGCTGACACACCGCCACCTCTTGAAGGAAGTGTGGGGACCGAGCGCCGTCGAACAGAACCACTACCTGCGCATCTATATGGCGCAACTGCGCCACAAGCTCGAGGCCGATCCCGCCAAGCCGCGCCACCTGCTGACCGAGACCGGCGTCGGCTACCGCTTCGCCGCCGACGCCTGAGGCCTGAGGCCTGAGGCCTGACGCCTGAGGCCTGAGGCCTGTGACGCGACGGTTTGACTTTGTCTTAACCTTTACGCATAAAAAAATCGTTAGCGCTTTCCAACCGGCCGCGCGCCGCCCCTTCAGGAAGGAGTGCCCGATGCCGATGCGTACCCTGCTACTCGCCCTCCTCGCCGCCTACGCGACCTACGGCGTCGCCGCCCCGGCCACGCCCGGCGGCGACACGCCTCTCAGCGCGGCCAAGAGCGCCCGCCCCGCCTGAAGCCGATCATCGCCAGGGCCGGCCGCCCGACACCGGGCGCCGGCCGTTTTTTCGCGCGCACGCCGCGCGCCGCCGCGACAAAGAAAACGGCGCCCCGCAGGGCGCCGTCGTGTTGCCGGGGTTGGCCGAGGCTTACACGTACTCGTCCATGCCCGGGCAGCTGCAGACCAGGTTGCGGTCGCCGTACACATCGTCGATGCGGTTCACGCTCGGCCAGAACTTGTTCTCCAGCACGTAGGAGAGCGGGAAGAAGGCCTCGTCGCGGCTGTACGGACGGTCCCACTCGCCGCCGATGTCGGCCTTGCTGTGCGGCGCGTTCTTCAGCGGGTTGTTGTCCGCCGGCCACACGCCGTCCTGCACCTTCTTCACTTCTTCGCGAATCGCGATCATCGCGGCGATGAAGCGGTCGAGCTCGGCCTTCGATTCGGACTCGGTCGGCTCGATCATCAGCGTGCCGGCGACCGGGAAGGACATCGTCGGCGCGTGGAAGCCGTAGTCCATCAGGCGCTTGGCGATGTCGACCTCGGTGATGCCCGACTCGGCCTTCAAGGGGCGCAGGTCGATGATGCACTCGTGCGCGACGCGACCGTTCTTGCCGGTGTAGAGTACCGGGTAGTGCTCGCCGAGCTTCTTGGCGACGTAGTTGGCGTTCAGGAGCGCGGCTTCGGTCGCCTCGCGCATGCCGTCGGCGCCCATCATCGCGATGTACATATACGAGATCGGCAGGATCGACGCCGAACCGAACGGCGCGGCCGACACCGCGCTCTGGCCGGCTTGCGCCCCCGGCACCTCGGCCACCACGTGGTTGGCCATGAACGGCGCCAGGTGGGCCTTCAGGCCGATCGGGCCCATGCCCGGACCGCCGCCGCCGTGCGGGATGCAGAAGGTCTTGTGCAGGTTCATGTGCGACACGTCGGCGCCGATGTCGGCCGGACGGGTCAGGCCGACCTGCGCGTTCAGGTTGGCGCCGTCCATGTAGACCTGGCCGCCGTGGCTGTGCACCAGTTCGCAGATCTCGCGCACCGCTTCCTCGAACACGCCGTGCGTCGACGGGTAGGTCAGCATCAGCGCGGCCAGGTCGTCGGCGTGCTCCTCGGTCTTGGCCTTGAGGTCCTCGACGTCGATGTTGCCGCTGGCGTCGCATTTCACCACCACGACCTTCATGCCCATCATCTGCGCGGTGGCCGGGTTGGTACCGTGCGCCGATTGCGGGATCAGGCACACGTCGCGGCGACCTTCGCCGCGCGCGGCGTGGTAGCGGCGGATCGCCAACAGACCGGCGTACTCGCCCTGCGCGCCCGAGTTCGGCTGCATCGAGATCGCGTCGAAGCCGGTGATCGCCTTCAGCTGCTCGGCCAGGCCGTCGATCATTTCCAGATAGCCGGCCACCTGGTCGCGCGGCGCGAACGGGTGGATCTCGGCGAATTCCGGCCAGGTGATCGGGATCATCTCGGCGGTCGCGTTCAGCTTCATCGTGCAGGAGCCGAGCGAGATCATCGAGTGGTTGAGCGCGAGGTCCTTGTTCTCGAGCTTCTTCAGGTAGCGCAGCATCTCGTGCTCGCTGTGGTGCGTGTTGAACACCGGGTGCGTCAGATAGGCGGTCTGGCGACGCAGCGAGTCGGGGATCGCGTCGGGCGTCTCGGCGTCGAGCGCGGCGACGTCGACGGCGCGGCCGGTGAACAGCTCGATCAGGCGCGACAGGTCATCGAGGCTCGCCGCCTCGTGGAAGGCGACGCCGAGGATGCTGCCGTCGACGCGACGCAGGTTGTAACCGGCGGCGAGCGCGTCGGCGTAGACCTTGTCGGCCTTGGCGCCCAGCTCGACCTGCACGGTGTCGAAGAAGCGGCCCGCCACCAGCTTGAAGCCGGCGGCCTTCACCGCGTGCGCGAACACGGCGGCGAGGCGGTGGATGCGGGTGGCGATGCGCTTGACGCCTGCCTGGCCGTGGTAGACGGCGTAGAAGCCGGCGATGTTGGCCAGCAGCACCTGCGAGGTGCAGATGTTCGAGTTGGCCTTTTCGCGGCGGATGTGCTGCTCGCGGGTCTGCAGCGCCATGCGCAGCGCCGGCTTGCCTTTCGCGTCGACCGACACGCCGATGATGCGGCCCGGCGCGGCGCGCTTCATGTCGTCGCGGAAGGCGAAGTAGGCGGCGTGCGGGCCGCCAAAGCCCATCGGCACGCCGAAGCGCTGCGTGTTGCCGAGCGCGACGTCGGCGCCCATCTCGCCCGGCGACTTCAGCAGCGCCAGCGCCATCAGGTCGGCGGCGACGACGGCGATGCCGCCCTTGGCCTTGACGGCGGCGATGTGCGGGGTCAGGTCGATCACCTCGCCGTTCTCGCCCGGGTACTGGAACAGCGCGCCGAAGTAGTCGCCGTTGCCGGCTTCTTCCGGGTGGCCCAGCACCAGCTCGAAGCCGAAGTATTCGGCACGGGTTTTCAGCACGTCGAGCGTCTGCGGCAGCACGCGCGCGTCGACGAAGAAGCGGTCGCCCTTCACCTTCGAGGCGCGGCGCGCCAGCGCCATACCCTCGGCGGCGGCGGTCGCCTCGTCGAGCAGCGACGCGTTCGCCAGCTCCAGGCCGGTGAAGTCGATCACCATCTGCTGGTAGTTGAGCAGCGCCTCGAGACGGCCCTGGGCGATCTCGGCCTGGTACGGCGTGTAGGCGGTGTACCAGCCCGGGTTCTCGAGCACGTTGCGCAGGATGACGGCCGGGGTCAGCGTCGGGTAGTAGCCGAGGCCGATGAAGGACTTGTTGACGACGTTCTTGTTGGCGACGGCCTTCAGCGCGGCCAGCGCCTCGGCTTCCGGCACGGCGTCCGGCAGCGCGAGCTTCTTGCCGAAGCGGATGTCGGCCGGGACGGTCTGCTCGACCAGGTCGGCCAGCGAGGCGACGCCGAGCTCGGCCAACATCGCGCGGGTATCGGCTTCGTCGATGCCGATGTGGCGGGCGACGAATTCGTTGCGGTTATACAGTTCGGAGAGCGACATGATTCTGTACCGTTTCTTGCGGGGACAAAAAGCCCTGCGCAAGGCAGGGCTGGTACGGCTGGATCAGGCGCCGATTTCCTGGGCGTAGGCGTCGGCGGACAGCAGGCCTTCGAGTTCGGCGGCGTTGGCCGGCTTGACCTTGAAGAACCAGGCCTCGCCGTACGGGTCGCTGTTGGCCAGCTCCGGGCTCGCCTCGAGCGCGGCGTTCACCTCGACCACTTCGCCGGCGATCGGTGCGTACACGTCGGAGGCGGCCTTGACCGACTCGACGACGCCGGCCTGCTCGCCTTCGGCGTAGGTCTTGCCGACCTGCGGCAGCTCGACGAACACGATGTCGCCCAGCAGTTCCTGGGCGTGGTCGGTGATGCCCACGGTCACGGTGCCGTCGGCTTCCAGGCGCAGCCATTCGTGGCTGGCTACGTATTTGAGTTCGGCCGGGATTTGGCTCATGAGTTGTTCTCCTGTCGATTCAATGTCGGTGTCCCACGCGGGTGCGGTCGTCGCCCAGCGTGGGGTAGTTTATTCGAATACGCGTTTGCCGTTGCGCACGAAGGGCAGTTTGACCACGCGCACGTCGACGAGCTGGCCGCGGATGTCGACTCGGGCGCTGTCGCCGGTGGTGGCCGGCACGCGCGCGATCGCGATCGAGCATTTCAGCGTCGGCGAGAAGGTGCCGCTGGTGGTCACGCCGTCGCCCGCCTCGGTCACGACCGTCATGCCTTCGCGCAGCACGCCGCGCCCTTCCAGCACCAGGCCGACCTGCTTCATCGCGACGCCGGCGGCTTTCTCGGCTTCCAACGCCTTGCGGCCGATAAAGTCGCGCTCCTCGGGCGCCCAGGCGACGGTCCAGCCCATGCCGGCGACGAGCGGCGACACGGTCTCGTCCATGTCGTGGCCGTACAGGTTCATGCCGGCCTCGAGGCGCAACGTGTCGCGCGCGCCCAGACCGCACGGCGCGACGCCCGCCCCGGCCAGGCTTTTCCAGAATGCCGGCGCTTGTTCGGCCGGCAGCATGATTTCGAGGCCGTCTTCGCCAGTGTAGCCGGTGCGCGCGACGAACCAGTCGCCGAACGGCAGCGCCGAAAACGGCTTGAGCGAGCGGACGCCGTCGGCCCAGTCGGCCGGCAGCACGGTGAGCGCCTTGGCGATCGCGTTCGGGCCCTGCACCGCGATCATCGCCAGCTCGTCGCGCACGGTAAGCCGCACGTCGCGGCCTTCGGACTGTTGCTGCATCCACGCGAGGTCCTTGTCGCGCGTGGCGGCGTTGACCACCATGCGGAAGCCCCAGGCGGTGCGGTAGGTGATCAGGTCGTCGATGACGCCGCCTTGCTCGTTGAGCATGGCCGAATAGAGCGCCTTGTTCGGCTCCTTCAGCTTGGCGACGTCGTTGGCGAGCAGATGGCGCAGCCACGATTCGGCGTCGGCGCCTTCGATGTCGAGCACGACCATGTGCGAGACGTCGAACATCCCGGCGTCAGTGCGTACCGCTTCGTGCTCCTTGAGCTGCGAGCCGTAGTGGATGGGCATGTCCCAGCCGGCGAAATCGACCATCTTGGCGGAGAATTCGCGGTGGGTGGCGTTGAGGGGAGTCGTTTGGATGGCGACGGTCATCGGGTGTCCTCGAGGTGTTCCAAACCTGAAAAACACACCCCTCTGTCCCGTCACCTGAGATTTTCCGGCGCGCCGCTCGAGCGAGCGTCGTCCGTTAGCCCCTTCGGTGGGCGCTCGAAGCGCCGCTCTCCAGAGTTGGCGGACCGTTGTGCCGGCCCGCTCATGCAGTCCTTTTGCCTGAGCGATTGCGGGTGCGCTTGCGCCTTCGGCGGCAGCGGGAGTCTGGGGAAGACCGCTGCTCTCTCCTGCATGATGCCGCGATTATCGGCGGCCGCCGCGCGGCTTGGCAAGGCAGAAAAGCCCGCAAGCCCGGCTTTCGAGGGTAAATCCTAGCGCGTTCAGGCGACGCTCACCGGGCCGGCGCCGACGCGCGCCAGATCCCAGTGCGCGCGCGCCCAGGTCCACAGCTCGGCCAACGTTTCGCACCCGGCGGGTGGCGCATGATTGAGGCGCGACAACGCCAGCCGTAGCTCGGCCGCCGCGGCGGCCGGATCGATCGCCGGCGCCAGCGTCTGCTTCGACAACTTCTCGCCGGCGGCGTTGACCATGAGCGGCAGGTGGCAGTAGGCCGGCGTCGGCACGGACAGCGCGCGCTGCAGCGCGATCTGGCGCGGCGTCGACACCAGCAGGTCGGCGCCGCGCACCACGTGGGTGATGCCCTGCAAGGCGTCGTCGACGACGACGGCCAGCTGGTAGGCCCAGAAGCCGTCGGCGCGCAAGAGCACGAAGTCGCCGACCTCGCGCGCGACGTCCTGCCTCACCTCGCCCTGCAAGGCATCGGCGAAGACGACCTCGCCGTCGGGCACCGCCAGCCGCCAGGCGCGCGCGGCGGCGCCCACGGGCAGGCCGTGGCGGCAGCTGCCGGGATAGACGTAGCCGTCGACGCCGCGCCGCGCATGCTCGGCCAACTGCTTGCGCGTGCACGCGCACGGATAGGCGTCGCCCGAGGCGACCAGCGCGTCGAGCGCGGCGCGATAGTGATGGTGGCGGCGGCTCTGGTATTCGACCTCGCCGTCCCACTCGAAGCCGAAGGCGTCGAGCGTCGCGAGGATGGCGTCGGCGGCGCCGGCCATCTCGCGCGGCGGGTCGAGGTCCTCGATGCGCAGCCGCCATTCGCCGCCGTGGCGGCGTGCCTCGAGATAGCTGCCGACCGCGGTGGTCAGCGAACCGGCGTGCAAGAGCCCGGTCGGGCTGGGCGCGAAGCGGCCGCGGTAGCCGTGGGCGGCGGCAGGCAGCTTGTCTAGACTGAAGATCATGCGGAAGCGATCGGACGGAAACGCCGGACGCTGGCGCGGCGACGATTCCGAATCACACGACGGGGAACGAGTACGATGGCCTACGTTGTAACCGAAGCGTGCATCAAGTGCAAATACACCGACTGCGTCGAGGTCTGCCCGGTGGACTGCTTCCACGAGGGGCCGAACTTCCTGGTGATCGACCCGGATGAGTGCATCGACTGCACGCTGTGCGTCGCCGAATGCCCGGCCGAAGCGATCTTCGCCGAGGAGGACGTGCCCGACGCGCAGCAGGCCTTCATCGCGCTGAACGCCGAGCTCGCCCGCGCCTGGCCGGTCATCGTCCACCGCAAGGACCCGCTGCCCGACCACGAGGACTGGCTGAAGGTGAAGGACAAGCTGCAGTACCTCGACAAGAACGGCTGAGTCCGCTCAGTCGACGAAGAGCTCGACCGCGCCGCCGTCGCCGGCCTGGTCGAGCGCGTTCCGGTAGCGCTCCTCCTCGGAAAAGACGGTCGACAGCCGCTCGGGCAAGAGCCGCTTGACCATCACCTTGCCGTTGCTGGTGAAGAAATACACCTTGCGCGCCGTGTCGCCCAGCAGGTCCTCGGCGGCGAGCGCGATGCCTTCGCAAGCGAGATAATCGCGCACGAAACGCGCGTTCATCTCGCCCACCGCCAGCCGCTCCATCCCGGCCAGCACCGCCCCAGCGCCGAACACCTTGGCCTCCAGCCGCGACCGTTCCGCCCCCAGCTTCAGCATGTCGTTGATCAAGAGCTCCATCGCGTGCACGCCGAAACGCGCCGAAACCCCATCGTCCGCGCCCGTCTCCCGGCGTCGCGGCAGCATGAAATGGTTCATGCCCGACACGCCGGCAGCCGGGTCGCGCAGGCAGACCGCGACGCAGGAGCCGAGCACCGTGACCAGCAGCGCCCCCGGCCGCACGGCGAGGTACTCGCCCGGCAGCAGCTTGATCGCCTGGCGCCGGAAGTGGCGCTCGTAGTAGTGGTGACCGCCCGCCATCATCCCTCCCCGCGGCACGGGCCGCGCAGGCGCTCGAGCAGCCGCGGCGCGATCCAGGCCAAGGGCAGCACCTCGTCGACGCCGCCGGCGGCCACCGCCTCCTTCGGCATGCCGTAGACGACGCACGTCGCCTCGTCCTGCGCGATGTTGTAGGCGCCGGCCTCCTTCAGGCAGCGCATGCCTTCTGCGCCGTCGCGCCCCATGCCGGTCAGGATCACGCCGAGCACCCTGCCCGCCGGCAGTTCGGACGCGGAGCGGAACAGCACGTCGACCGACGGGCGATGCCGGTTGACCGGTTCGCCCTTGTCGAGCGCCGCCGCCAGCCCGGACGGCAGCCGCCGTACCCGCAGGTGGGAATGGCCCGGCGCGATATAGACCGTACCGGGCCGCAAGGGCTCGCCGTCCTCGGCTTCCTTGACCGACAGCGCGCAGACGCCGTCGAGGCGCTGCGCGAAGCTGTGGGTGAAACCCTCGGGCATGTGCTGGACGACGAGGATGGGCGGCATCGCGGCCGGCAGCGCGCAGAGCAGCTCCCGGAGCGCCTCGGTGCCGCCGGTCGACGCGCCGATGCAGACCAGACGGTCCTGGCGGATCGCCCCGGGCTGCGCCGTCGGCGCGGCCGGACGCGGTGGCGCGAAGCGGCGTGGCTCGGCCAACCTCGCGGCCGCCACCGCGCGGATCTTGTCGCGGATCTCGTCGGCGTAGGCCTGCATCGCGTTCGCGATGTCGACCGTCGGCTTGGCGAGGAAGTCGACCGCGCCCAGCTCGAGCGCCTGGAAGGTGGTGTCCGAGCCCTTCTGCGTCAGCGACGAGATCATCAGCACCGGCGTCGGTTTGAGCCGCATCAGCCGGCGCAGGAATTCGAGCCCGTCCATGCGCGGCATCTCGACGTCGAGCGTCACCACGTCGGGGTTGGTCTCGCGGATACGCTCGCGCGCGATCAGCGGGTCGGCGGCGGTCGCGACGACCTTCATGTCGGGCGCCGCGTCGATGATCGCGGTCAGCAGGCTGCGGATCAGCGCCGAATCGTCGACCACCACGACACGAATCAATTGGACCATGGCTCCCTCAATTTCCGGACCGCGCGGCCAGGCGGTAGGTCGTGCGCCCCACCGGCACGAAGGCCTGCGTCAGATGCTGGATGTTTTCCGAATGGCCGAGAAACAGCAGGCCGTCCGGCGCCAGATGCGCCGCCAGGCGCGCGAGGATGGCGGCCTGCGTCGGCTTGTCGAAGTAGATCATCACGTTGCGGCAGAAGATCGCGTCGAAGCGGCCGAGCGCCGGCCAGTCGGCCGCCACCAGATTGATCGGGAAGCAATGCACCCGCGCCGCCAGTTCGGGCTTGACGCGGACCAGCCCCTGCTGGCGGCCGACGCCCTTGAGAAAAAAGCGCTGGCGCCTGGCGGGCGGCAGGGCGTCGATGCGTTCTAGCGGGTAGACGCCGCGCGCCGCCGTCTCGAGCATCTGGGTGTCGATGTCGGACGCCCAGACCTCGGCGCGCACCGCCGGGTCGAGCTCGGCCAGCACCATCGCCGCCGAATAGGCCTCCTCGCCGCTCGAGGTCGCCGCGCTCCATACCCGGTAGGACGCGTCGGCATGCGCGCCACGGCGCGCATGCTCGGCCAACATCTCGAAGTGATGCGGCTCGCGGAAAAAGGCGGTCAGGTTGGTGGTCAGCGCGTTGACGAAGCACTGCCACTCCGGACTCTGCGGCGCGGCGACAAGGCGGTCGAGGTAGTCGTCGAAGCGCGTCAGCGCCAGCGCACGCAGCCGCTTGGCCAACCGCGCGTACACCATGTGGTTCTTCGCTTCGGTGAGGACGATGCCCGCGTGCTGGTAGGCCAGTTCGCGCACGCGACGGAAATCCGCTTGCGTGAAGCGGAGGTCGCGCCCGAGCGCGGCGGCGTCGCCCGCCATCACGCCGCGCCCCCGGTCAGAACTCCTCCCATTCGCCCTCGACCTGGCCGTGGCCATTCAGGCCGCCGAGCACCGCGGGCAGGGGCGCCTGCGGCCGTGCCGGCCCCTGCCCCAGCACGCCGGCGCGTACCGCGCCCCTGTCCGGAGCGGACTTGGCTTCGGCGACGCGCCGGACCGCGACCGTGCTCGCCGACGCGCGCCGTCCCTCGTCGAGCCGGAAGATCTCGACCGCGTTGACGAGGTTGCGCGCCTGCTCCTCGAGCGACGCGGCGGCGGCGGCGGCCTGCTCGACCAGCGCGGCGTTCTTCTGCGTGTTCTCGTCCATCTGGCTGACGGTCAGGTTGACCTGCTCGATGCCGGCGCTCTGCTCGACCGACGCGGCCGAGATCTCGCTCATGATGTCGGTGACGCGGCGGATCGAGCCGACGATCTCGGCCATCGTGCGGCCGGCGTCGTCGACCAGCCGGGTGCCCGACTCGACCTTCTCGACCGAGTCGCCGATCAGCGACTTGATCTCCTTGGCCGCCGCCGCCGAGCGCTGCGCGAGGTTGCGCACCTCGCTGGCGACCACCGCGAAACCGCGGCCCTGCTCGCCGGCGCGCGCCGCCTCGACCGCCGCGTTCAGCGCGAGGATGTTGGTCTGGAAGGCGATGCCGTCGATCACGCTGATGATGTCGACGATCTTTTTCGCGCTCTCGTTGATCTCGTTCATGGTCGACACCACCTCGCCGACCACCTCGCCGCCGCGGCTGGCGATGTCGGACGCGCCGATCGCCAGCTGGTTGGCCTTCTTCGCGTTCTCGGCGTTCTGCTTCACCGTACCGGTGATCTCCTCCATGCTCGACGCGGTTTCCTCGAGGCTGGCGGCCTGCTGCTCGGTGCGGCTCGACAGGTTGGCGTTGCCCGAGGCGATCTCGCGCGCGGCGGTGTTGATCGCGTCGGTCGACTCTTTGATGTGGCCGACGATGTCGCGCAGCCGCTCGACGGTGGCGTTGGTGTCCTGCTTGAGTTGGCCGAACATGCCCTCGTAGTCGTTGGTGATGGTGCGCGTCAGATCGCCCTGCGCGAGGCAGCCGAGCACGCGCGCGACGTCGTCGAGGCCGCGGCTGGTCACGTCCAGCAGCTGGTTGATGCCCTGGCCGAGCTGCTTGAAGAAGCCCTCCATCTCGTCGGCCGGCAGGCGCTTGGCGAAGTCGCCGGTGGCGGCGGCGCGTACGATCTCGGCGACCTCGCGCTCGACGCGCAGCTCGGCGGTGCGGTCCTGCCACTCGACGACGGTGCCGAGCACCTTGCCGCTGCGGCCGAACACCGGCACCAGCGTCAGCATGAAGGTGCGACCGCCGATCTTGATCGTCGCGCGGTGCAACTGGCGCAAACCGTCGAGCAGCCGGCGCTGGTGGCCGGGGTTCTTGTGGAAAACGTCGATGCTGTTGCCGACCACCTGGCGCGCCGAGAATTGCGGCAAGTCCTTGCGGATGTCCGACTCGGCCTCGGCCAACATCGCCAGCACCGCCTGGTTGGCGTAGACGATGTTGGCGTGCTCGTCGGCGATCATCACGTTGGTGCCCGACGCATCGAGCGCGTTGCGCACGCGGATGTTCTCGACGGCGCGCTGCGCCGCCTGGTTCATGTGCGCGAACAGGCTGGTGCTGTCGCCGTCGCGGACCTTCAGCTCGGTCGACACTTCGCCCTCGGCCAGCTCGCGCATCAGGCGGGCCGCATCGGCAGGCTCGCCGCCCAGCTCGCGCAGCAGGCTGCGCGCGATCAGCCAGGCCGCGACGCCGGCGACCAGCACCGCGCCGATCAACAGGCCGATCAACAAGCGGATGCCGGCGGCGGCGTTCGCCACCTCGTCGGCGGCCTTGCTCCTGGCGAGCGCCTCCTCGTGGGCGATCAGGGCGTTGGTCGCGTCCATATAGGCCGACTGCGCGGTGCGCAAGGTCTGGAACAGGAAGGCGCGCGCGGCGTCCCGCTGGCCCGCCGCCAGATACTGGCGGAACTGGGCGACCTGCCGGCGGAAGTCCTTGCCGATGTCGGCGACCTGGCTCTGCAGCGCCGTGCCCTTGGCGTCGGCGGCGATGCCGCCGAGCGCCAGCATCGCCGCGTCGATGCCGCGCTCGGCGGCGTCGATCTGCTGCAGCTGGCCGGCGACGACCGTCGCATCGTCGGTCAACAGCGCGGTGCGCACCGAGCGCGCGGTCTCGTTGATGCCGTCGATCACCTTGTTGGCCGACGACGCGCGCGGAATGCGCTGCTGCGCGACCTCCTCGAGCCCGTCCTGCAGCGTGCGGATCTGGAAAATGGCGATGAGGACCGCCGCCACCATCAGCGCACCCACCAGGCCGAAGCCGAGTATCAGGCGGTGCTTGACCTTCATGTTTGCCATCTTGGAGCCCTCCCCCCTTGTAAAGAAGCGCTACGCCGCGACGCCGGCGTCGATCAGCGCCATGTCGTCGCTGCGCATCAGTTTTTCGATGTCGATCACGATCACCATCCGCTCGGCCAGCGTGCCCAGGCCGAGGATGTAGGTGGTGTCGACCGCCGCGCCCAGGTCGGGCGCCGGACGGATCGCGTCGTCGCCCAGCCTCACCACGTCCGAGACGCCGTCGACCACCACGCCGACGGTGCGGTCGAAGATGTTGAGGATGATCACCACGGTGAACGGGCTGTAGCCGACGTCGCCGAGCTTGAACTTCAGCCGCAGATCGACGATGGGCACGATATGGCCGCGCAGGTTGATCACGCCCTTGATGAAGTCCGGCGCGCCGGCGATGCGGGTGACCGCGTCGTAGCCGCGGATCTCCTGCACCTTGAGGATGTCGATGCCGTACTCCTCCTGCCCGAGCGCGAACACCAAAAGCTCGCGCGTGCCGTCGGCGCCGGACGGCTGCTGGGTATCGGTCAGTGCCATGTTTTCTCCCTGGTTCTTGTCAGGCCGTAAGCGACGCGGCTTGCGCGCCCTCGCGCAGGCCGCTGCGCACGATCGCCGCCACGTCGAGGATCAGCGCCACCTGGCCATCGCCGAGAATGGTCGCGCCGGACAGCCCGCCCACCTTGCGGTAATTGGTTTCCAGATTCTTCACGACGAACTGCTGCTGGCCGACCAACTCGTCGACCAGCACGGCGGCACGGATGCCCTCGCTCTCGACGATGATCAGGATGCCCTCCGAGGGCTCGCTCATCGCGCCGTCGATATCGCCGAAGAAGCCCGACAGCGTGACGATGGGCACGTAGTCGCCGCGCATGTTGACCACGCGGCCGCGGCCGGCGACGCTGCGCACGTCGGCCGCGGCCGGCTGCAGCGACTCGAGCACGAAGCCCAGCGGCAGCACAAAGGTGTCGCGGCCGACGCGCACCGACATGCCGTCGAGAATCGCCAGCGTCAAGGGCAGCCGGATGCGCATCGTCGTGCCGTAGTCGGGCAGCGAATCGATCTCGATGCGCCCGCCCATCGCGTGAATGTTCTTCCTGACCACGTCCATGCCGACGCCGCGCCCGGATACGTCGGTCACCTCGGCGGCGGTCGAGAAGCCGGCCTCGAAGATCAGGCTCCACACCTCGGCGTCGCTCATGCTGTCGCTGACCGTCATGCCGCGCTCGCGCGCCTTGGCGAGGATGCGCTCGCGGTCGAGCCCGGCGCCGTCGTCGTTGACCTCGATGACGATGCTGCCGCCCTGGTGGAAGGCCCTGAGCGTCAAGCGGCCGACCGGCGCCTTGCCCTTGGCGCGCCGCACCTCGGGCGGCTCGATGCCGTGGTCGAGACTGTTGCGCACCAGATGGGTCAGCGGGTCGGACAGCTTCTCGACGAAGCCCTTGTCGAGCTCGGTGTGCTCGCCGACCATCTTCAGCTCGACCTCCTTGTCGAGCTTGGCGGCCAAGTCGCGCACCACGCGCGGGAAACGGTTGAAGACCGAAGCGACCGGCGTCATGCGGATCGACATCACCGCCTCCTGCAGCTCGCGCGAATTGCGCTCGAGCTGGGCGATGCCGTTGAGCAGGCGCTCGTGCAGCACCGGGTCGAGCTCGCTGCCGTACTGCTGCAGCATCGACTGGGTAATCACCAGCTCGCCGACCAGGTTGAGCAGGGTGTCGACCTTCTCGGTGCTGACCCGCAGCGAGTTTTCGACGGCGGCGGCCGGCGCGGCGCGTTCGCGGCCGCCCGGCGAGACGGACGCGGGCGCCGCCGACGGCGCGGGCCCCGGCACGGCGGCCGCGTCGGGCGGGCTGCTCTCGGCCGGCAACGGCGCGAACAGGCCAAAGCCGTCCTCCTCGTACCCGGCGGACGCCGGCGGCGCGGTCGGGGCGGGCAAGGGCGCGAACAGGCCGAAACCCTCGTCCTCGCTTGCGACGGTCGCGGCGGGCTCGCCCGCCGGCGCGGACAGGAACAGGCCGAAGCCGTCGTCCTCCTCGACTCGACCGTCCAGGACCCGGTAGAGGCCGGGTGCGACCGCGAACGCGAGGGTCTCGGCGAGCTCGGTCTCGGCCAACTCCGACGTGAACACCAGCAGCCACGGCGCATCCGCCGAACCTTCCCGGGCCAGCGACACCGTGCCCAGCCGGCCAAGCTTGTCCAGCAGGGCCGGCATGTCGACGGCGGCTGTCGCGTCGATTTCGACATACAGGGTGTGGAGGACGCCCGGCTCGTCGCAAGACGGCGGCCGCGCGGTGTGCGCGACGAAAGGGTCGGCCTCGACGGCGGCCGGCGCCACCGCGTCGCCGCGGCTGAGCGCGCTCAGCCGCGAACGCAGGTCGGCGACCCAGGCCGCTTCGGCCTCGGGGCCGCCGCGGTGCGCCGTCAGCAGCGTCTTGAGCGCGTCCTTGCTCTCGAGGCAGACGTCGACCATCGCGGCGGTCAGCGCCAGTTCGCCACGGCGGACGCGGTCGAGCAGGTTCTCCATCACATGGGTAAAGTCGGCCAGGTCGGCAAAGCCGAAGGTGGCCGCGCCGCCCTTGATCGAATGCGCGGCGCGAAAGATCGCGTTCAGATCCTCGGCGTCGGGAGCGGCCAGGTCGACCGCCAGCAGCAAGGACTCCATCGCGGCCAGGTGCTCTTCGGCCTCGTCGAAGAACACCTGGTGGAACTGCGACATGTCTATCAAGATCGTCCCCCTCGATCGCGCGCGCTCAGCCGACCAGCCGCTTGACGACGTCGACCAGCTTTTGCGGGTCGAAGGGCTTGACCAGCCAGCCGGTCGCGCCGGCCGCGCGGCCGAGCGCCTTCATCTCGTCGCTCGACTCAGTGGTCAGCATCAGGATGGGCGTGGCGCCGTAGGCGGGCAGCCGGCGTAGCGACTTGATCAGCGTCAGTCCGTCCATGCCCGGCATGTTCTGGTCGGTCAGCACCAGGTCGACCGGGCCGGTCTGCGCACGGGCGAGCCCGGCGTTGCCGTCCGGCGCCTCGATGACTTCGTAACCGGCGCCCTTGAGCGTGAACGACACCATCTGGCGGATCGACGCGGAATCGTCGACGGTAAGAATCTTCTTGGCCATTTCCCTGCCCCCTGTTCAAAACAGCTCGACGCTGCCGCTGTCCATCGCGTGCTGACGGACCGGATTGTGTTCCAGTTGCCGGCGGCGCTCGGCCAGGCCGGCCGCGGACGCCCCCTCCTCGCGCATCGCCTGCGCGACGCCGTCGAGCCGCGACGCCACGTGGGCGAGCGACTGGCTCACCATGTCCTGGAACTGCAGCGCGCGGACCGCGTCGCCGATGTGGTGCGCCAGCTGGCCGACGCCGCCGTGCAAGGTCGACACCGACTCGCCGATGCGGGCATTCAATTCGACGATATGGCCGGACGTCTCGTCCAGACGGTCGCGCGCCTGACGGGTGAAGATCAGGTCCTGCGAGGCCAACTGGTCCAGCAGGCCGCCCGCCTCGCCGACCGCGGTCTCGATCGCGCCGACCAGCGAGCGGATCTGCTGGTTGAAGGCGTCGGTGCGCGACGAGAGCTTGCGCACCTCGTCGGCGACGACGGCGAAGCCGCGGCCGGCCTCGCCGGCGCGCGCCGCCTCGATCGCCGCGTTCAGCGCGAGCATATTGGTTTGCGCGGTGATCGCCTGGATGTCGTCGAGCACGCGCATCGCCGACGCGATCGTTTGGCCGACCGTTTCCATGCGCCCGACCAGTTGCGCGGCGAGCTGGCTGTTCTCCTCGGTCCTGGCGACGAAGCCGCCCAGCGTCTGCTGCACCTCGGCGACGAAGTCCTCGAAGCTCAGGCTACCGGCCGTCTCGCCCTCGCCGCCGTGCGCCAGCGACTCGGCCAGCTCGAGCTGCCGCAGCGTTTCCTGGTGCAGGCCGTTGAAGCTCGCCAGGAGGCCGCCGATCGCCTCGTCGATCAGCCCCCGGACGCGCTCGACCTCGCCGTGGGCCAGCGACGCCTGTTCGGCGGCGAAGTCGCGGTACGGCGCCGCCTCGACCGACGCGACCGACGCCGTCGTCGTCGCGCCCTGCTGCGGCGCGTCGGCGCGGCGCCGGTGCGCGGCGACCAGCAGGGCGGCGGCGCCGGCGGCGCCGACGGCCCAGGCCGGCAGACCGACCCACCCCGCCCCGGCCACCAACGGCGCCAGCGTCAGGGGAACAAGACGGCAAGACGAGAACCATGCGCGCTTTGTCATATCGTGCCAAGCCTTTTTAATTATTTTGAATTTGATTTTGTATAGGCGGCGGCTTGCCGTCACGGCAAGCCGTTTGCGGCGCCGTCACGCCATATTAATCGAAATGACATAACACCGGTCGCAAGCCGCGAAGATAAAACGCGCAACCGTCGGGCGGCGTCGCGACGACGCAAACCGCCCGGCTCAGTCCGGGCGGCAGGCCGGCAGGCAAAGCGCGAAGCGGGCACCGCCCTCGTCCCGGTTCGCGCAGCTCACCCGGCCGCCCAGCTCCTCGGCCAACCTTTTGACGATGGCGAGCCCCAGGCCGGTGCCGCCCGAGCGGGTGGTGAAGAAGGGTTCGAAGATATGCTCGATCGCGTCCGCCGCGATGCCCGGGCCGTCGTCCTCGATCGTGCAGCACAGCGCGTCGCCGTCGCGTTCGAGCACGAAGCGCACCCGGCCGCCCGGCGGGCAGAAATACAGCGCGTTCTCGAGCAGGTTGAGCAGGCCGCTCGCGAGCGCCTTGCGGTCGCCGAGCACCGCGTCGCCGGGCGCCGCCGCACAACGCGTCTCGAGCGCCACCCCCTTGCCGCGGCATTGCGGCTCGATCACCTGCACGACCTCGTCGAACAGCGCCGCCACCGGCAGCCGCTCGCGCTCGACGGCGTGACCGCGCACGAAGCCGAGCATGTTCTGGATCAAACCCTCGAGCGCCCGCATCCGCGACAATGACTTGTCGACGAAACGCTCGCGCTCCTCGTGCGTCAGCCCGTCGCGCTTGAGGTTGGCGGTGTAGAGCATCGCGGTCGCCAGCGGCGTGCGCAGCTGGTGGGCGAGGCTGGCGGCCATGCCGCCCATCGCGGCGAGCTTCTGCTGCCGCCCCAGCTCGGTCGTCAGTTCGTACTGGCGCGTCATGTCGTGGATCAGCACGATCGAGCCGCCCTGCGCCGGCAATTCCTGCGTCTGCAGCGTCAGCCGGCACGGGCGCGCCAGCGTGTCGCAGGTGTAGATTTCGTCGACGTCGGTCGGCCGGAAGTGCGCGGCGACCTCGCGCCAGGGTTGGCCGAGCACCGCGGAGCCGAGCCAGACTTCCGCCGCCGGGTTCAGATGGGTAATCTCTCCCTCCGGCGACACCTCGACCACGCCGGCCGGCAGCGCGGCGAGCAGCAGACCGAGCCGCTCGGCCAGCGCGGCGTTGCGTTCTAGCTGCAGTCGCAACTGGCGGTTGCTTTCCTCGAGCTGGGCGTTGAGCTGCACGACCTGCACCTCGAGCTGCCGGTAGGCCGTGATCAATTCGCCGGAAATCGCGTTGAACTGCTCGAAGGCCGCCTCGAGTCGGGAGCGGTCGTCGGCGTCGTCGGGTTGTGTGCTCATTGCGTTGTAATTTGTAAAAAATTATTAATCGGTATGATAATTACAAACCGGACCGAAGGAAGTCCTTCCTTGGCGTGGAATCCGTACAATTGGGGCACGCCGGGCAGACCGGTTTGAGGCGTATTGCATAGCAGTGCGTCGCGTTCAACAGCGGAGGCTTCAGTGTCAGAGCTACTCAAGAAAATCGACGCCCGCACCAAACTGGCTGGCACGAACAAGTTGGAGATCCTGCTTTTCTCCCTCGGCATGGATCACCGCACCGGGCGCAAGGAAACCTTCGGCATCAACGTCTTCAAGGTGCGCGAGGTGATGCGCACGCCGGAAATCACCTCGGCGCCGGAAATGCCGTCGTCGGTCGAGGGCATGGTCAGCCTGCGCGGCTCGCTGGTACCGGTGATCGACCTGGCCAAGTACACCGGCCTCGTCACCGAGAACAAGCCGGAAATCATGATCGTGACCGAGTACAACGGCCACACCCAGGGCTTTCTGGTCGAGGCGGTCGACACCATCCTGCGGCTGGACTGGTCGGCGATGCGCGTGCCGCCGGAAATGATCACCAGCCGTATGGGCGGCCTGGTGACCGCGGTCACCGAGCTCGACAAGGGCACGCTGGTGATGATGATGGACGTCGAGAAGGTGCTGGCCGAGACCACGCTGATCGACGACGAGCATATCTTCATGAGCATCGAGCCGGTCAAGGAAGAGCGCATGGTGTTCTACGCCGACGACTCGGTGGTCGCGCGCAAGCAGATCGAGCGCACCCTCAGCGCGATGGGCGTCCGTTCCGCGGCGGCGATCAACGGCAACCGCGCCTGGGAAGAGCTGCAAAGACTCGCGACGCAGGCCGAGATGAGCGGCCGCAAGCTGAGCGACATGCTGCACCTGGTGCTGACCGACGTCGAGATGCCCGAGATGGACGGCTACATGCTGACCAAGATGATCAAGTCCGACCCGCGCTTTGCCGGCATCCCGGTGCTGATGCATTCGTCGCTGTCGGGCCAGTCGAACCAGAAGCTGGGCGAGTCGGTCGGGGTGGACGCCTACGTGTCCAAGTTCGAACCGCACAAGCTGTCGATGAAAATCCGCGAAATGCTCTCGATCTGAGCGCACCGACCCAACGCCTGAGGACCCGCACCATGGCCGTCACCGACGCCTCCCTGCTCGCCAGCGTGGACGCCCGCACCAAGCTGGCCGGCTCCAACAAGATGGAAATCCTGCTGTTCTCGCTCGGCACGCGCGAGACCTTCGGCATCAACGTGTTCAAGGTGCGCGAGGTGTCGCAGACGCCCAAGGTCACCAAGACGCCGAACATGCCGTTCGGCGTCGAGGGCGTGCTGTCGCTGCGCGGCAACATCATCCCGGTCATCTCGCTGGCGCGCTTCGTCGGCGCCGACGCGCCGGGCAAGACCTTCGAAACGATGATCGTCACCGAGTTCAACCGCAGCACGCAGGCCTTCCTCGTCGATTCGGTCGACCGCATCATCCGCGTCGACTGGGACAAGGTGCGCGCGCCGGAAAACATGATGAGCAGCAGCGGCACCGCTCAGAACCTGATCACCGCGATCACCGAGCTCGAAGACGGCAAGCTGGTTTCCATCCTCGACGTCGAGCAGATCCTCGCCACCGTGGTCGGCGAGACGCGCGTGCCCGACCTGCCGAGCGTCCAGGTCGACCCTGACCACTACGCCTTCTTCGTCGACGATTCGGTCGTCGCGCGCAAGGAAATCACCAACGTCCTCGAGAAGATCGGCATCAAGTTCCATCAGGCCACCAACGGCCGCGAAGCCTGGGAGCGGCTGCAGACCCTGGCCAGCCGCAACTGGCCCGAGGGCGAAAGCCTGCACGACAACCTGAAGCTGATCCTGGTCGACGCCGAGATGCCCGAGATGGACGGCTACGTGCTGACGCGGCTGATCAAGTCCGACCCGCGCTTTGCCGGCATCCCGGTCCTGATGCATTCGTCGCTGTCGTCCAACGCCAACCGCGCGATGGGTTCCAGCGTCGGCGTCGACGCCTACGTGGCCAAGTTCGACCCGGTCGTGCTGGCGGAAAGCCTGATTCCTTTCCTGCAGCGCTAATCGCTACAATGGGCGCCTCTCGCAGCATTAGATAAAGACAGGAACCACCCCGCAATGGCAGACAAGAATCTTCGCTTCCTGGTCGTCGACGACTTCTCCACGATGCGCCGCATCGTGCGGAACCTGCTCAAGGAGCTCGGCTTCACCAACGTCGACGAGGCCGAGGACGGCCAGGTCGCCCTGCACAAGCTCAAGACCCAGCACTTCGACTTCATCGTCTCCGACTGGAACATGCCCAACATGACCGGGATCGAGCTGTTGCGCGCGGTGCGCGCCGACGCGCAGATCAAGCACCTGCCCTTCCTGATGATCACCGCCGAGGCCAAGCGCGAGAACATCATCGAGGCGGCGACCGCCGGCGCCAGCGGCTACATCGTCAAGCCGTTCACCGCCGCGACCCTGGAGCAGAAGCTCGCCAAGATCTTCCAGACCATGGCCAAGTAAGACAGACCAACAGACAGACAAAGTACCGAGGAGAAGCGATCGTGCCGGACCACGTACTGGATAGCGGAGATTCGCCCGAGCTCGAGGCGCTGTTCGACAGCATCGCCCTGCAGGCGGACACCACGGCGGCGGACGCCGCCCCCGGCCTGGCGCACGACGCCGCGCAGCCGGACGCAGAAGACCTGCAGAGCTCGATGTACTCGCAGATCGGCCACCTGGCGCGCAAGCTGCACGACGCGCTGCGCGAGCTGGGCTACGACAAGTCGCTCGAACGCGTCGCCGAGGCAATCCCCGACGCGCGCGACCGCCTCGCCTACATCGCGACGCTGACCGAGAACGCCGCCGAGCGCGTGCTGAACGCGACCGATATCGCCAAACCGCTGCAGGACGAGCTCGAAACCCGCACCAAGACCTTGGCCGAGCGCTGGGACCGGCTGCACGCCGGCGAGCTCTCGGTCGACGAGTTCAAGGCGCTGGCCGAGGACACCCGCGCCTATCTGCGCTACGTGCCGCAGCAGACGCAGGCCACCAGCGCGCAACTGCTCGACATCGTGATGGCGCAGGACTTCCAGGACCTGACCGGCCAGGTCATCAAGAAGGTCACCGCGATGATCAAGACGCTGGAAGGCGAACTGCTGACCTTCCTGATCGAATACTCGCCGTCCGACAAGCGGGCGGAACTGGGCGGCAACAACCTGCTCAACGGCCCGGTGGTCAACCCCGACGGCCGGACCGACGTGGTCACCGACCAGCAGCAGGTCGACGAACTGCTGGAAAGCCTGGGCTTCTGAGCACGACCCTCACGACACAACCAGTCCTGCGTTCAAAGGAACGGATATGAGCGAATTCGGCGGCATGGACGAGCTGTTGCAAGACTTCCTGATGGAGTCGAGCGAACTGTTGTCCGACGTGGACAACAAACTGATGGAACTGGAAAAGCGCCCGGACGATCTCGCGCTGCTGAACGACATTTTCCGGGGCTTTCACACCATCAAGGGCGGCGCGGGCTTCCTGAACGTCAACGCGATGGTCAACCTGTGCCACCGCACCGAGAACCTGTTCGACAAGCTGCGCAACGGCGAGCTGCAGATCAGCGCCGGCCTGATGGACGTGATCCTCGACGCGACCGGCAGCGTGCGCGAGATGTTCGGCGCGCTCTCGCAGGGCCGCCAGCCGACCGACGCCGACCCGGCGCTGATCGCCGCGCTCGACGCCGCGCTCGCCGGTCAGGCCATCGCGCCGGCGGCAGCCTCTGCTCCAGCCGCCCCCGCTCCGGGCACCGGACCGGACTGGAACGCGCTCTATCAGGCCGTCACCCCGCAGGCCCCCGCTCCGGCCCAGCCCGCGGCGATCGCCCCCGCGACGAGCGCACCGGCGCTCGCCGCACCGGTCGCACCGGCCGCCGCGGCGCCCGTCGCCGAGCCCCCCAAGACGGCCAAGCCGGTCGCCAAGAGCGGCGGTGGCGGCTCGTCGGGCCAGCAGGAGAACACCATCCGCATCGACACGGTGCGCCTCGACATGGTGCTCAACCTGTCCGGCGAGATCGGTCTGACCAAGAACCGCCTGACCACGCTGCGCACCGAGATCCTGCAGGGCAATACCGACCAGAACACGCTGCGCTCGCTCGACGAGGCGATCGGCCAGCTCGACCTCTTGGTCGGCGACCTGCAGAACGCGGTGATGAAGACCCGCATGCAGCCGGTCGGCCGCCTGTTCCAGAAATACCCGCGGCTGGCGCGCGACCTGGCGCGCCAGCTCGGCAAGGAAGTCGAGCTGGTGATTTCCGGCGAGGAGACCGAGCTCGACAAGACGATGATCGAGGACCTGAACGACCCGCTGGTCCACCTGGTGCGCAACGCGGTCGACCACGGCATCGAACTGCCCGCCGACCGCGTCGCCGCCGGCAAAAAGCCGCAGGCGCTGGTGCAGTTGACCGCCGAGCAGGTCGGCGACCACATCCTGATCGAGATCACCGACGACGGCCGCGGCATGAACGCCGACGCGCTGCGCCGCAAGGCGATCGAAAAAGGCCTGATCGACGCCGAAACCGCGAACTCGCTCGACGAGAAGCAGTGCCTGCAACTGATCTTCCTGCCCGGCTTCTCGACCAAGGACCAGATTTCCAGCGTGTCGGGGCGCGGCGTCGGCATGGACGTGGTGCGAACCAACATCCAGAAGCTCAACGGCCGCATCGACATCAACTCGATCCCCGGCGAGGGCACCCGCATCAGCATCTCGCTGCCGCTGACGCTGGCGATCCTGCCGGTATTGGTGGTGCGTGCGTGCAACCAGCCGTTCGCCGTGCCGCTGGCGATGGTGCGCGAGATCATCCCGATCGAATCCGGCGCCATCCAGGAAGTGTCGGGCCGACCGACCATCGTCGTGCGCGACGAGATCCTGCCGGTGCGCATGCTCGCCGGCCTGCTCGGCTGGGAGCCGACGCAGAAGCCGGCCTTCGGCGTGCTGATGCAGTCGGCCGAGCGCTCCTTCATCCTCGCGATCGACTCCTTCGTCGGGCGCGACGACGTGGTGATCAAGCCGCTGCAGAACATCCGCCCGAAGGGCGTGGCCGGCGCGACGCTGTCCGGCGACGGCTCGGTGGTACTGGTGCTCGACATGGAAGACCTGCTGAGCGCCGAAGGCGCATCGCCGGTCGGCAACCGCCTCAGCGAACTGATCGCCCTCTGACCGGCAAGATACGCAGCATGATCCAGACCCGCGCCTTCATCGGCCGCCAGCCCATCCTCGACCGCAACCAGCAGCTGATCGGTTACGAACTGCTGTTCAGGGCCAGCGGCGAGGCGCTGGAAATGGGCCGGCACGCCGAGCTCGAGGCCGACACCCAGGTATTGTTGAACACGCTCAACAATATGGGCACCCAGTGGCTGGTCGGCAACAAGCTCGCCTTCATCAACGTCGGCGAGCACATGCTGATGAGCGAGTTCGTCGAACTGCTGCCGGCCAGACGCGTAGTGCTCGAACTGTCGGCGCGCGCCGAGCCCAGCAGCGAGTTGATCTCGCGCCTGCGTTACCTGCGCGCGCTGGGCTTTTCGCTGTCGCTGGACGACTTCCACTTCGACGGTCCGCAGCAGGGCTTCATCGAGCACGCCAGCTACGTAAAGCTCGACGCCCAGCAGGACGCGACCGCCTTCCAGCGCGACGCCGGCCGCCTGAAGAGCTACCCGGTGACCCGTATCGCCGAGCGGGTCGAAACCCACGCCCAGTTCCACGTCGCCCACGACATCGGCTTCGACGCCTTCCAGGGCTTCTACTTCGCCCGCCCGGAGACGCTGTCGGCCAAGGTCATCCACCCGACCATCGCCAACATCCTCGAACTGCTGAACCTGATCCGGCAGAACGAGCCGGTCGGCCGGCTCGAGGCGGTGCTCAAGCGCGACATCGCGCTGTCGTACAAGCTGCTGCGCTACGTGAACTCGGCGGCCGCCGGCCTCAACACCCCGATCAGTTCGTTCTCGCACGCGGTGACGGTGCTCGGCTACCAGAAGCTCTACCGCTGGCTGACGCTGCTGCTCGTCACCTCGGGCAGCGAGAACACGCCGGCGGCGGCGCAGAAGACCGCCGTCACGCGCGGCCGCTTCATGGAGCTGATGGGCCGGGCCTCCGGCCAGCCGCAGGACACCTGCGACCACCTGTTCGTCGTCGGACTGTTCTCGCTGCTGGACGCGCTGTTCTCGATGCCGATGCGCGACGTGCTGATCCACCTGCACATCTCCGACCCGATCCGCGCCGCGCTCGAACACCGCCAGGGCCTGTTCGGCGCCTACCTCGAACTGGCCATCTGCTGCGAACGCCAGGGGCTGCCCAACGTCGAACGCCTCAGCCAGCTGCTCAAGCTGAGCGCCGACGACGTCAACGCCGCCCACGTTGCCGCCCTCGCCTGGGTCGAAGAACTCGGCCTATAATCCGGGGTTTGCACCCCGGCTTGTACCGCCGCATGAAACTCCTGGCTCTCGATACCTCGACCGATCACTTGTCCCTCGCGCTCACCCTGGGCGGCGCCGCGCTGGTCTTTCACCAGCCGGTCGGCCAGCAGCACGCCGAGCGCACCCTTCCGGAAATCGGCCGCCTGCTCGCCGAGGCCGGCGCCACCCTCGGCCAACTGGACGCCATCGTCTACGGCCAGGGCCCCGGCTCCTTCACCGGCCTCAGGATCGCCTGCGGCATCGCGCAGGGGCTGGCGTTCTCGGCCGGCCTGCCGCTGATCGGCGTCCCGACGCTCGATGCGGTCGCCGCGCAGGACGACGGCGCGCGCCAGTTGGTCTGCCTCGACGCGCGCATGAACCAGGTTTTCAGCGCCCGCTACGAGCAGGGGCAACGCGTCGGCGACATCGCCGTCGGCGCGCCCGAGGAAGTGGACTGCCCCGGAGAGGGCTGGACCGGCCTCGGCAGCGGCTTCGCCGCCTATCCGGATGCACTCGTCACGCGGCTCGGCCAGACCCTGATCGCGACCCGCCCCGAACTCAAGCCGCACGCCGCCGTCTACCTCGACCTCGCCGCCACGGGCCGCTACCCGCCGCACGCGGCCGAGTCGGCCGAGCTGCTCTACGTCCGCAACAAGATCGCGCTGACCGCGCGCGAACAACAGGCGCGCCGCGCATGACGCTGCGCCCCGCCCTCGCCGCCGAGGCCGACGCGCTGGCCGCGCTCGAAGCCGGCGCGACCGCGCACGGCTGGCGCGCGCGCCAGTACCGCGACTCCTTCGCCGCCGGCCACGAGCTGATCGTGCTCGACGTCGACGGCGAGGCGGCCGGCGTCGCGGTCTGGATGCTGGTGATCGACGAAGCCGAACTGCTCAACATCGTCGTCGCCGCGCCGCAGCAGGGGCGCGGCCACGGTCGCCGCCTGCTCGACGCGACGGTCGCCGGCGCGCGCGCGGCCGGCGCCCGCCGCCTGCTGCTCGAGGTACGGGAAAGCAACGCGCCGGCGCGCGCACTCTACCGGCGCACCGGCTTCGTCGAGACCGGCCTGCGCAAGCACTACTACCCGACCGACAACGGGCGCGAACACGCGGTGCTGATGGAGCTGGCGCTATGATGCGCCGCGCGCGACTCGCCGACGCGATGGGACTGGGCCCGCTGTGGCTGCCGCGCGGCGTCGCACTGCCCGATGACGGGGACACGCTCGCGCACCAAGCCCAAGCGGGCGCCCCCCAGGAGAAAGCCGGCGCGCGCGCCGTCGGCCAGCCCGCCGCGCCGGCCCCCTCGCCGCTGCGCAACGCGCTCCTCTCCAAGCTGCAAGGCAGCACGAGCCCGCGCGCGGACGCTAACCGCGCGCCGCAACCCGCCGAAACGGTCGAAACCGCCCCGCCCCCCTCTGCCGCCATCGCCTCGCCCGAGATCGCCACGCTCGACTGGGACGCGCTCAAGAGCGCCGTCGCGACCTGCGAACGCTGCCGCCTGTGCGAAACCCGCATCCGGACCGTGTTCGGCCGCGGCGCCGAGCGCGCGCGGCTGATGATCGTCGGCGAGGCGCCGGGCGCGCACGAGGACGAACAGGGCCAACCCTTCGTCGGCCGCGCCGGCCAGTTGCTCGAGAACATGCTCGCGGCGATCGGCCTCGACAGCGACGCCGACGTCTTCATCACCAACGTGCTCAAGTGCCGCCCGCCCGGCAACCGCAACCCGGCGCCCGACGAGATCGCCGCCTGCCAGCACTACCTGTGGGCGCAGATCGCGCACGTGCAGCCGGATCTGATCCTCGCGCTCGGCCGCTTCGCCGCACAGACCCTGCTCGAGACCTCCGACGCGATCGGCCGCCTGCGCGGCCGCGTGCACCGCTACCGCGACATTCCGCTGATCGTCAGCTACCACCCCGCCTACCTGCTGCGCAACCTGCCGGACAAGGCCAAGGCTTGGCAGGACCTGACGCTGACGCGCCGCACGCTCGCCGCACTCGCCCCGCGGCCGTGACTCCCGCCCCACACGAAAAAGCTCGGCCAACCTGGCAAGGGTTGGCCGAGCTTTTTGCATCGAACGACGCGGGCGGGAGCACATAAGCAAAAACCCTTCGCCGTGCACCAGCGAAGGGTTCTTCTGTCTTGCCCACCTGAAAACCGGCTCGATTACTTGAGCTTGGTTTCCTTGTAGATCACGTGCTTGCGGGCGACGGGATCGTACTTCTTGATCTCCATCTTTTCCGGCATCGTACGCTTGTTCTTGGTGGTGGTGTAGAAGTGACCGGTACCGGCGGTCGATTCCAGTTTGATCTTGTCGCGCATGATCTCGCTCTTTCCTAATTAACCGGATCAGATTTCGCCGCGGGCGCGCAGATCGGCCAGGACGACTTCGATACCCACTTTGTCGATGGTACGCAGGGCGGCGGTGGACACACGCAGACGCACCCAGCGGTTTTCGCTTTCCACCCAGAACTTGCGGTATTGCAGGTTCGGCAGGAAACGACGTTTCGTTTTGTTGTTGGCGTGGGACACATTGTTCCCGGTCACCGGACGCTTGCCGGTAACTTTGCAAACTCGCGCCATGGTTGTACTCCCAAAACCGGTAAAAGCGGCTTTATATCATGAAAACGCGCTGCGCTTCAAGTCGTTCGAGCCAGACAAAACAAGGGGATGCACTCGTCACCGCCTTCGCCGGCGTACGCACCCACCATGCATATCCTTGCCGGCGAGGCGGCGCAAGGCCGTGCAAAACGAGCCGGTTTCGAGTTAAAATTCCGGATTCCATCAGGTTTACATTCCCATGACCAAGTACATCTTCGTTACCGGCGGCGTGGTCTCCTCCCTGGGTAAGGGTATCGCCGCCGCGTCCATCGCCGCCATTCTCGAGTCGCGCGGGCTCAAGGTCACCATGCTGAAGCTCGATCCGTACATCAACGTCGATCCGGGCACCATGAGTCCGTTCCAGCACGGCGAGGTGTTCGTGACCGAAGACGGCGCGGAAACCGACCTCGACCTGGGTCACTACGAGCGCTTCATCCACGCCAAGATGAAGAAGAGCAACAACTTCACCACCGGCCAGGTCTACGAGTCGGTGATCACCAAGGAACGCCGCGGCGACTACCTCGGCGGCACCGTGCAGGTGATCCCGCACATCACCGACGAAATCAAGCTGAAGATGAAGGAAGGCGCCGGCGACGCCGACGTCGCGATCGTCGAAATCGGCGGCACCGTCGGCGACATCGAGTCGCTGCCGTTCCTGGAAGCGATCCGCCAGATGCGCTCCAACCACGGCCGCAAGAACACGCTGTACGTGCACCTGTCCTACGTGCCGTACATCGCCGCCGCCGGCGAGATCAAGACCAAGCCGACCCAGCACTCGGTCAAGGAACTGCGCGAGATCGGCATCCAGCCGGACATCCTCTTGTGCCGCATGGACCGCGAGCTGCCGGAAGACGAGAAGCGCAAGATCGCCCTCTTCTGTAACGTCGAGGAAAACGCCGTGATCGGCTGCTACGACGCCGACAGCATCTACAAGGTGCCGGCGATGCTGCACGCGCAGGGCATCGACGACATCATCTGCGAACAACTGCAGCTCGAGCTGCCGCCGGCCGACCTGTCGGTCTGGAGCCGCATCATCGACGCGATCGAGCATCCGGACCACGAGGTCAACATCGCGATGGTCGGCAAGTACGTCGACCTGACCGAATCGTACAAATCGCTGTCCGAAGCGCTCAAGCACGCCGGCGTGCACACCCGCACCAACGTCAACATCCACTACGTCGACTCCGAAGAAGTCGAACGCGACGGCTGCGCCGCCCTGAAGGGCATGGACGCGATCCTGGTGCCGGGCGGCTTCGGCAAACGCGGCGTGGAAGGCAAGATCCTCGCGGTAAAGTACGCCCGCGAGCACGACATCCCCTACCTCGGCATCTGCCTGGGCATGCAGATCGCGCTGATCGAATACGCGCGCGACGTGGCCGGCCTGGCCGGCGCCAACTCGACCGAGTTCGACCTCGACACCGACTACCCGGTGGTCGCGCTGATCGACGAGTGGGTCAACCACGACGGCAAGATCGAAACCCGCGACGAGAACTCCAACCTCGGCGGCACGATGCGCCTCGGCGGCCAGGGTTGCGACCTGAAGGCCGGCTCGCTGGCGGCCAGGATCTACGGCGCCGAGCACATCGTCGAGCGCCACCGCCACCGCTACGAGGTCAACAACCACTACGTGCCGCGCCTCGAGGCGGCCGGGCTGACCATCAGCGGCGTGTCCGCCGGTCACGAGAAGCTGGTAGAGACGATCGAGCTGCCGAACCACCGCTGGTTCTTCGCCTGCCAGTTCCACCCGGAATTCACCTCCACGCCGCGCGACGGACACCCGCTGTTCATCGCCTACGTGAAGGCGGCGCTGGCCTACCAGGCCGACCAGGCCAAGTAAGACGACGACGGGCGGACTCATCCGCCCGTTTTGGCAAGCACAAGGAGGCTGTATGCAACTGACCGGTTTCGACGTCGGCATCGACAAGCCGCTGTTCCTGATCGCCGGCCCGTGCGTGATCGAGAGCGAGCAGATGGCGCTGGATACCGCCGGCCAACTGAAGGAGATCACCGGCGAGCTGGGCATCCCCTTCATCTACAAGTCGAGCTTCGACAAGGCCAACCGCTCGTCGGGCAAATCCTTCCGCGGCTTCGGCATCGACGAAGGCCTGCGCATCCTCGCCGAAGTGAAGCGCCAGATCGGCGTGCCGGTGCTGACCGACGTGCACACCGAAGAGCAGGTGCCGCAGGTGGCCGCCGTGGTCGACGTGCTGCAGACGCCGGCCTTCCTCGCGCGCCAGACCGACTTCATCCGCGCCGTCGCGCAAAGCGGCCTGCCGGTGAACATCAAGAAGGGTCAGTTCATGGCTCCCGGCGACATGAAGAACGTGATCGACAAGGCGCGCGACGCCGCGATCGAGGCCGGCCTGTCGCCGGACCGCTTCATGGCCTGCGAACGCGGCGCGTCGTTCGGCTACAACAACCTGGTGTCCGACATGCGTTCGCTCGCGATCATGCGCGAAACCGGCTGCCCGGTGGTGTACGATGCGACGCATTCGGTGCAACTGCCCGGCGGCCAGGGCACCGCGTCCGGCGGCCAGCGCGAATTCGTGCCGGTGCTGGCGCGCGCGGCGGTCGCCGCCGGCATCGCCGGCCTGTTCATGGAAACCCACCCGAATCCGCGCGAGGCGCTGTCGGACGGCCCGAACGCCTGGCCGCTCGGCCAGATGAAAGCATTGCTCGCCACGCTCAAGGAGCTCGACGCGCTGGTGAAAGCCCGTCCGCTCCCCGAGCTGGGCGCTCTGTAAGACCCGTTATGTCGTCCGGACCGGCCGGGCTCGGCCAACCCTGCGGCGACAAACGCGGGAGTCAATCCTTATCAAGGAAGGGGAAACGAATGAGTTCGATCATCGACGTGGTCGCCCGCGAAATCCTGGATTCGCGCGGCAACCCCACCGTTGAAGCCGACGTGCTGCTGGAATCCGGCGTGATGGGCCGCGCGGCGGTGCCGTCCGGCGCCTCCACCGGCGAGAAAGAGGCGCTGGAACTGCGTGACGGCGACAAGGCCCGTTACCTCGGCAAGGGCGTGCTCCGCGCCGTCGAGAACATCAACACCGAGATCTGCGAAGCGATCATCGGCCTGGACGCCTCCGACCAGGCCTTCATCGACAAGACCCTGATCGAGCTGGACGGCACCGACACCAAGAGCCGCCTCGGCGCCAACGCGATGCTGGCCGTCTCGATGGCCGTCGCGCGCGCCGCCGCCGAAGACGCCGGCCTGCCGCTGTACCGCTACCTCGGCGGCGCCGGCCCGATGAGCCTGCCGCTGCCGATGATGAACGTCATCAACGGCGGCGAGCACGCCAACAACACGCTGGACATCCAGGAATTCATGATCATGCCGGTCGGCGCCAAGACCTTCCGCGAGGCGCTGCGCTGCGGCGCCGAGGTCTTCCACGCGCTGAAGAAGATCTGCGACGCCAAGGGCTACGCGACCACCGTCGGCGACGAGGGCGGCTTCGCCCCCAACCTCGCCTCGCACGAAGACGCGATCAAGCTGATCCTCGAAGCGATCGAGGCCGCCGGCTACGTCGCCGGCTCCGACGTGATGCTGGCGCTCGACTGCGCCTCGTCCGAGTTCTACAAGGACGGCAAGTACCACCTGACCGCCGAAGGCCTGTCGCTGACCTCCGAGCAGTTCGTCGACTACCTCGAGACGCTGGTCAACAACTACCCGATCATCTCGATCGAGGACGGCATGAGCGAACACGACTGGGCCGGCTGGAAAGTGCTGACCGAGCGTCTGGGCAAGCGCATCCAGCTCGTCGGCGACGACCTGTTCGTCACCAACCCGGCGATCCTCGCGCAGGGCATCGAACAGGGCCTGGCCAACTCGCTGCTGGTCAAGGTCAACCAGATCGGCACGCTGTCCGAAACGCTGAAGGCGGTCGACCTGGCCAAGCGTTCGGGCTACACCAGCGTGATGAGCCACCGCTCGGGCGAAACCGAGGACAGCACCATCGCCGACCTCGCCGTCGCCACCAACTGCATGCAGATCAAGACCGGTTCGCTGTCGCGTTCCGACCGCATGGCCAAGTACAACCAGCTGCTCCGCATCGAGGAAGAGCTGGGCGACGCCGCCTACTACCCGGGCCGTTCGGCCTTCTACCACCTGAAGTAAGTCGATGCGCTGGCTGACCCTGATCCTCGCAGCGCTGCTGCTGTCCCTGCAATGGCCGCAATGGTTCGGCAAGGGCAGCTGGCTCAGGGTCTGGCAACTCGACAAGCAACTCGTGGCACAGCGGGCGAGCAACGAACAGCTGCTCGCCCGCAACCAGGCGCTGACCGCCGAGGTCCGCGACCTCAAGGTCGGCACCGACGCCATCGAAGAACGCGCTCGCAACGAACTTGGCATGATCCGGCAAGGCGAGGTATTTTTCCAGTTACTGGACCCGGCCAACACCCCACACCGCTGACCCGCCCGCCCGGCGCGTCCGGCGCCGCTTGACCGGACCGGCTTCAACCGACAACAACCACCAAAAACAGGCAAGCAAGCTTGGCCACCGAGTCAGGGCGATGACCACCAACAACCCGATCGACATCGCGCGAGAAACGCTCAAGCAACTGACCTCGCGCAAGCTCCTGCCCACCCCCGAAAACTTCGAGCGTCTCTACCACGAGATCGCGCGCACACCGGTCGAGCGCGAAAACAAGCTCGCCCGCCAGCTGCTGCACGCGCTCGAGACGCTGCCCAACCCGCAAGCCGGCGCCCGTCCGCTGCAAGCACGCCTCAAGCAGGCGATGGAAGACGCGCGCTGGGAACAGGTTCCGCAGCTGGTGATCGACTACGTGCGCCAAAGCCTGCAGGGCAAAGCGCTCGCGCGCCCCTGGGGGACGCTGATCCACGAGCTGGTACGCCAGTGGGACATGCGGCAGAGCGACCTGCCGCAACACTACAAGCAAGCCGCGCTCGAGCGCGTGCTGACCAATTTCGGCAACCAGCCCGACGAACTGAACCGCACCCTGAACAACCTGGTGCTCAACTGGGCGGCGCCGCCGGCGCAGCGCGGCAGCATCGACGTCGCCCCGGCCGACGACGCCCCGGCCGACCTCCCCGCCACGGTGGAGAGCCACGGCTGGCGGCAATGGAAGAAGACGCTCGCCTTCGTCATCAAGCAGGGCATCGAACCGCAGCTGACCGCCCATCCCAAGCTGATCGAACAGTTGGCCGAGCTCGCCGACGAGCTGGCCGGCGTCGCCGACGAGAGTGCGCTCGACCGCTTCGTACCGCGGCTGCGCGCCTTCATGATCAAGATGGAGCTCAACGCGGTGCAGGAAGAGCGGCTGGTCCACGGCCTCTCCAGCCTGCTCAAGCTGATGCTCGACAACATCGCCGAGCTGAACCGCTCGGACAGCTTCCTCGTCGGCCAGATCGACACGCTGCAGGCGGTGCTCGCGCAGGAGCCGCTGTCGATGCAGCAGATCTACCTGCTCGAAACCTCGCTCAAGGAGGTCATCCGCAAGCAGGGCACGCTCAAGACCTCGCTCGACGAGGCGACCAGCTCGCTGCGCGCGCTGCTCGACCGCTTCCTCGCACGGCTGGCGCAGATGAGCGACAACACCGACGACTTCCAGACGCGCATCGGCCGGCACAGCGAAAAGCTCAAGCACACCCGCAACGTCGACGAACTGGGCGGCATCATCGGCGCGTTGCTCGAGGACACCGCGGCGATGCAGCTGAACCTCGGCCAGTCGCGCGACGAGCTGGTCTCGGCGCGCGAGCAGGTCAGCGCGGCCGAGGCGCGCATCCGCGAGCTCGAGGTCGCGCTCGAGACGACCAGCGCCAAGGTACGCGAGGACCAACTGACCGGCGCCTACAACCGCCGCGGCCTGATCGAGCACTTCGAGCGCGAGATCAGCCGTGCCGAACGCACCGGTCAGCCGCTCTGCCTCGCGCTGATCGACGTCGACAACTTCAAGCAGCTGAACGACCGCTACGGCCACCTCGCCGGCGACGACGCGCTCAAGTATCTGGTCGACGTGATCCGCCACAACGCGCGCCCGACCGACATCGTCGCACGCTACGGCGGCGAGGAGTTCGTGATCCTGCTGCCCGACACGCCGGTCGACGACGCGTTGCAGATGCTGCAGCGGCTGCAGCGCGAACTGACGCGCACCTTCTTCCTCGCCAACAACGACAGGCTGGTGATCACCTTCAGCGCCGGCGTCGCCAAGTGGCACCTGGGCGAGAACGACAGCGACGTGATCGAGCGCGCCGACCAGGCGATGTACCAGGCCAAGCTGGCCGGCAAGAACCGCGTCTGTTCGGCCGAGGACATCAGCAACCCGCTCGCCGCCGCGCACTAGCCGTCCGGCGCAGCAAAAAAGCCAGGCCGGGCAGATGCCCGGCCTGGCTTTTTTGCGCACCCGAGCCGCTCAGACGCCGGCCGGACCGCCGCCCTTCTTCATCGCGCGGCCTTCCGCGGCGCGGCGACGGCGCACCTCCTTCGGGTCGGCCAGCAGCGGCCGGTAGATCTCGACGCGATCGCCGGCGCGCAACGGGGCGTCGCCGCGCACCGCCTTGCCGAACACGCCGAGGCTGAGGTTTGCGAGGTCGATCTCGGGAAAGGTCTCGACGATGCGCGAGGCGCGCACCGCCGCCTCGGCGCTGGTGCCGGCCGCCACCGTCAGCTTGACGATCGCCTGCTTGTCCGGCCGCGCGTAGGCGACCTCGACCTCGATGCGCTCAGTCATCGCCGTAGATCCTGTCGGCCTCGCGGATGAAGGCGTCGACCAGCGTGCCCGAGATATGGCCGAACACCGGGCCGATCAGCGTCTCCAGCAGCTTGCTGGAGAACTCGTAGCGCAGCGCGAACTCGACCTTGCAGCCGACGTCGCCGAGCGCGTGGAAGTGCCAGCGCCCCTCTAGGTGACGGAAGGGGCCGTCGACCAGCTCCATCGTGATCGTGTGCGGCGCCTCGTTGAGGTTGCGGGTGGTGAAGTGCTGGCGCACCTTGAGGTAGTCGATGTGCAGGCTGGCGACGAGCACGGCGTCGTCGCGCGAATGCACCTCGGCCTTGCCGCACCACGGCAGAAAGCGCGAATAGTGCTCGACGTCGTCGACGAGCCGGAACATCTGCTCGGGCGTATGCGCCACCAGAACGTTTTTCTCGACGAGAGGCATGATGGGGGCTGCGGACAAAGTCGCTAACATAACCGAACGGGGCGCGACGGCACAAGGCTGCGCCCCCGCGCGCCCGGGCAAACGCCTGAATTTGCTCGCAACTTTGGCGGGCGGCGCGAATTTGCTACAATTGCGGATTCTTCTCGGAACCGCGACCCGACTCCATGAGCATCACCGACAACCGCAAAGCTTTTCACGACTATTTCATCGAAGAGCGTTACGAAGCCGGCCTGGTGCTGGAAGGCTGGGAGGTCAAGGCGATCCGCGCGGGGCGCGTCCAGCTCAAGGAAAGTTATATCCACTGGAAAAACGGCGCCTTCTGGCTGGTCGGCTGCCACATCACCGCGCTGCAATCGGCCTCCACCCACGTCAAGCCCGACCCGACCCGGCCACGCAAGCTGCTACTGAACCAGTCCGAGATCAACAAGCTGATCGGCAAGGTCGAACGCGCCGGCTACACGCTGGTCGCGCTGAACCTGCACTACGCCAAAGGCCGCATCAAGGCCGACGTCGGCCTGGCCAAGGGCAAGAAGCAGCACGACAAGCGCGACAGCGCCAAGGCGCGCGAACTGGATCGCGAAGCGCAACGCTTCGTACGCGACAAGGGCAGATGAGCCGCGATGAAGAACCTTTCCTGGCCCATCGTCCTGATCACCCTCGGCTCGCTGTGGTTCCTCAAGAGCACCGCGCTGTTGCCCGACACCGCGACCGTGCTGGCGCTCCTCCTGGCCGGCGCCGGCGTCGGCCTGTTCGTGCTCGACGGGCTGAACAAAGGCTCCATCGTCAGCGCGCCGCTGCTGATCTACGCCGGCGCGGCGGTCTACCTCAACGACCGCTACGGCCTGCGCTTCAGCCATGTGTTCTCGCTCGGCATGGTGCTCGCCGGCGTGCTGATGCTGCTGGCGCAGAGTTCCCGCATCCCGTCGCGCGGCCGACGCCGCCGGCTCGGCCAACCCCACGATTCGCAATAGCCGGCCGACATGGCCGTCTCCAAAGGTAAAGACATGGACAAAATCCTGATTCTCGACTTCGGCTCGCAGGTGACCCAGTTGATCGCCCGCCGCGTGCGCGAAGCCCACGTCTACTGCGAACTGCACCCGTTCGACATGCCGATCGACGAGATCCGCGCGTTCCAGCCGAAAGCGGTCATCCTGTCCGGCGGCCCGAACTCGGTGTACGAGTCCGACTACCAGGCCGACCCGGCGGTGTTCGAGCTCGGCGTGCCGGTACTGGGCATCTGCTACGGCATGCAGTTCATGGCGCAGACGCTCGGCGGCAAGGTCGAGGCCGGCGAGACGCGCGAATTCGGCTACGCCGAGATCCAGGCGCGCCACCACTCCAAGATCCTCGAGGGCCTGCAGGACCGCGTCGACGACGCCGGCAACGGCTTCCTCGACGTGTGGATGAGCCACGGCGACAAGGTCACCGAGATGCCGGCCGGCTTCAAGGTGATCGCCGAGACGCCGTCCTGCCCGATCGCCGCGATGGCCGACGAGGACCGCGGCTTCTACGCCGTGCAGTTCCACCCGGAAGTGACCCACACCAAGCGCGGCACCGAGATGCTGCACCGCTTCGTGCTGCACGTCGCCGGCGCCAAGCCGTCGTGGACGATGCCGAACTACATCGAGGAAGCGGTGCAGAAGATCCGCGAGCAGGTCGGCGACGAGGAAGTCATCCTCGGCCTGTCCGGCGGCGTCGACTCCTCGGTGGCGGCCGCGCTGATCCACCGCGCGATCGGCGACCAGCTGACCTGCGTGTTCGTCGACCACGGCCTTCTTCGCCTGAACGAAGGCAAGATGGTGATGGAAATGTTCGCGCAGAACCTCGGCGTGAAGGTGATCCAGGTCGACGCCTCCGCGCAGTTCATGGGCAAGCTCGCCGGCGAGACCGACCCGGAGAAGAAGCGCAAGATCATCGGCGCCGAGTTCGTCGAGGTGTTCCAGCGCGAATCGGCCAAGCTGACCAACGCCAAGTGGCTGGCGCAGGGCACCATCTACCCGGACGTGATCGAGTCGGCCGGCGCCAAGACCGGCAAGGCGCACGCGATCAAGAGCCACCACAACGTCGGCGGCCTGCCCGAGGACATGAACCTCAAGCTGCTCGAGCCGCTGCGCGACCTGTTCAAGGACGAAGTGCGCCAGCTCGGCGTCGCGCTCGGCCTGCCGCACGACATGGTCTACCGCCACCCGTTCCCGGGCCCGGGCCTGGGCGTGCGCATCCTCGGCGAAGTGAAGATGGAATACGCCGACCTGTTGCGCCGTGCCGACGCGATCTTCATCGAAGAGCTGCGCAACACCGTCGACGAGAAGACCGGCAAGAGCTGGTACGAGCTGACCAGCCAGGCCTTCGCCGTCTTCCTGCCGGTGAAGTCGGTCGGCGTGATGGGCGACGGCCGCACCTACGACTACGTCGTCGCGCTGCGCGCGGTGGTCACCAGCGACTTCATGACCGCGCACTGGGCCGAACTGCCGTACAGCCTGCTGGGCCGCGCGTCCAACCGCATCATCAACGAGGTGCGCGGCATCAACCGCGTCGTCTACGACGTGAGCGGCAAGCCGCCGGCGACCATCGAGTGGGAATGAGCCGGCTCGGCCAACCCTGAACAAGCGCAGCCCGCCGGCTGCGCTTTTTTCATGCCGGCCGAACCGTGGCCCCGGCATGGCGGCCCATCGCCGGCGTGCTAAACATGGTAGGGCGAGCGCAGCGCGCGCAAGCGTCATCGGCGATGAAAGCCATGCCATACAGTTTGACGTTGGCGTGAAGCCTCTGTTAGCGTAAACCACGCTCCATTTCATCGCGCGGACGGCCCCGGCCAACCTCGCCCCCGAAGTCGAATCGAACCGAAGGAGATCAAGATGTCCGAGCAAACCCTGCAAGCCGACAAGGAAAGACTGCTGGCCGACGTGCGCAGCGTGCTCAACAGCACCGAGGAATTGCTGGCCGCCGCCGGCGACGAAGGCGGCGAGAAGACCCAGGAACTGAAGGCCAAGGTCGCCGCCAACCTCAAGCTTGCCAAGGCACGCCTGGTCGAGGCCGAGCACGCCGCCGTCGAGAAGGCCCGCGCCGCCGCCCGCGCCACCGACCAGTACGTGCACGAAAACCCGTGGAAATCGATCGGCGTCGCCGCCGCCGGCGCTTTCCTGCTCGGTCTGTTGGTCTCCCGCCGCTAAACGATGAGCGCACCCCGCCCCGGCAGCCTGCGCTCGATCCTGAACGGCCTCGTCTCGCTGGCGCTGACCCGGGCCGAGCTGCTCGGCATCGAAGCGCAGGAACAGCAGGAGCGCCTGATCGGCCACCTCGTCACCGGGGTGGCCGCGATGGTCGCGCTGCTGGTCGGCCTGATCGCCTTGCTGCTGTTCGTGATGACCGTCACCCCCGGCGAGCTGCGCGCCACCGTGCTCGGCGGGCTGACCGCCGTGTTCCTGCTGGTCGGCCTGTTGCTGCTGTGGTGGCTAAAGCGCCGTCTCGCGCTCGCGCCGCAGCCCTTCTCGAGCACGCTGAACGAGGTGCGCCGCGACTGGCAGACGCTGTCCGGCCGCGAAACGCCATGAACCACGCCGACCGTCGCCTGCGCAAGGAACTGCTGCTGATGAAGGGCGAGGCGCTGCGGATCAAGCTCGGCCTCGAGATGCAGCAGTGGCGCGGCCCGCTCGCCGTCGCCGGCGGCGGCGCCGAATTGTGGCGCGGCGCGTCGCGCTTCAAGACGCTGATCGGTCTGGCCGCCCTGCTGATGCCGCGCGGTCGCGCGCGCGCGCTGCTCAAGACCGCCGCCAAGGGCGCGCTGCTCGTCGGCACGCTGCGCCGCCTGTGGTCGCGCGCCTGATTCCCTCTCGCCCGCATCGTCCCGCGTCCGCCCCGGTATAATCGGGGCTTATGGATGCGCTCACCTCCCCTCCGCTGCCGCCGAAGGCGATAGCCCGCCTGGCCGAACTGGG
The DNA here is from genome assembly GCF_004345725.1 of Crenobacter luteus. Classification (GTDB taxonomy): domain Bacteria; phylum Pseudomonadota; class Gammaproteobacteria; order Burkholderiales; family Chromobacteriaceae; genus Crenobacter; species Crenobacter luteus. The sequence continues at coordinate 88,481 of NZ_SLXG01000008.1, forward strand.
CATCGCCGGCCGCGACGCGCTCGCCGCCTGCGGCGCGGTACGCGCCTTCCTGCTCCTGAAGGCGGCCGGGCTGACCGCGACCGAGCGACTGCTGTTCGCGCTCGAGGCCGCTGCGCGCGGCGTGCACTGGCGCCAGCTCTCCGATGCCGACCGCGCGCGGCTGAAGCTGATGTTGGCCGGGCATCCGCCGGTGCGGCTGCCGCCGCCGAGCGCAGAAACGGCGCGCTTCATGGCCGAGGCGCGCGCGCTCGCCGACCGCGCCGCCGGCGAGGGCGAGGTGCCGGTCGGCGCCGTCGTCGTCCAGCGCGGCGAAATCGTCGGGCGCGGCTACAACCGGCCGATCGGCCTGTCCGACCCGTCGGCGCACGCCGAGATGCAGGCGCTCCGGGCCGCAGCCGCCGCGCTCGGCAATTACCGGCTGTCCGGCTGCGACCTCTACGTGACGCTCGAACCCTGCCCGATGTGCGCCGGCGCCATCCTGCACGCGCGGCTAGACCGCGTGATCTACGGCGCCGCCGACGCCAAGACCGGCGCCGCCGGCAGCCAGCTCGACCTGTTCGCCGTCAAGGCGCTGAACCCGCACACGGCGGTGTTCGCCGGCGCCGACGAGGCCGCCTGCGCGCACCAGCTATCCGATTTTTTCCGCCGCCGCCGCGAGGAAGACAAGACCACATGAAACTGATGATCTACCTCGACGCCCAGCGGCTCGACCTCGTCGACGACGCCGGCCGCGTCGCGAAAAGCTACCCGGTGTCGACGGCGAAGAACGGCGCCGGCGAACGCAAGAACAGCTACCAGACGCCGCGCGGCCGCCACTACGTGCGCGCCAGGATAGGCGATCACGCGCCGCTGGGCGCGGTGTTCGTCGGCCGTCGCCCGACCGGCGAAGTGTGCGATGCCGCCGCCTACGCGGCGCAGCCCGCGCGCGACTGGATCCTGACGCGCATCCTGTGGCTGTGCGGCACGGAGCCGGGCCGCAACCGGCTCGGTCAGGTCGACACCTTCGCGCGCTACATCTACATCCACGGCACGCCCGACGCGGTCGAGCTCGGCCAACCCGGCTCGCACGGCTGCATCAGGATGCGCAATACTGACATTGTGGAACTGTTCGACGCCGTGCCAGCCGGCACGGCGGTGGAGATCGTGGAACATGAACACCCGCTGCGCTAGCCGGCTCGCCGCCGCCGGCCTCGGCTTCGCGGCCCTCGCGGCGGCGGCGCAGACCGCGCCGCCGCCGCTCCCGCCCGAACCTGCCGGGACGGCGGCTTTCGTGTTGTCGGCCAACACCGACGGCCCGCTGACCCCCACCACGCCCAACCCGTACAGCTACGGCCGGCCGTGGATCCGCGTCGACGTGAAAAGCCAGCGGCTGACCTATTTCGACGGCTGGGGCTTGCCGGTCAGGCACTACGAAGTCTCGACGGCGAAGAACGGCGTCGGCGAACTGAAGAACAGCTACCAGACGCCGCGCGGCTGGCACCGCGTGTGCGAACGCATTGGCGACGGCGTCGAAGCCGACACCATCATCTTCCGCCGCGAGGTCACGCCGTGGAAGTACACGCGTGCGCTGCACGAGCAATATCCGAACAAGGACTGGATCCTGACGCGCATCCTGTGGCTGTGCGGCATGGAGCCGGGCAAGAACCAGGGTGGCGACGTCGACAGCTACGAGCGCTTCATCTACATCCATGGCGCCGGGCAGCACGTCGCCTACGGCACGCCGACCTCGCTCGGCTGCGTGCGCATGAAGAGCGAGGACGTGATCGACCTGTACGAACGCACGCCGAACGGCACCGACGTGGTGATCGAGGAGAACGGCTGATGGCGCCGCTCGAACTGTCGATGAACACGCCGGGCCTGCTGTTCCCGGCGATCTCGCTCCTGCTGCTGGCCTACACCAACCGCTACCTCGCGCTGGCCGGCATCATCCGCAACCTGTTCGAGGACTACCAGAAGACGCCCGACCAGAAGATCGTGCTGCAGATCGGCAACCTCAGGCGGCGCATCAGCCTGATCAAGTGGATGCAGGCGCTCGGCATCGGCAGCCTGTTTTTCACCGTGGTCGCGATGCTCCAGCTCTACCTCGGCTGGCAGCACGTCGCGCAACTGACCTTCGGGCTCAGCCTCGCGCTGATGATCGCGTCGCTGGCGATGTCGCTGATCGAGCTGAAGATGTCGACCGAGGCGCTCAACGTGCTGCTGTCCGACCTCGAGGCGCTGCGCGACGAGCGCTGAGAGCTTGCCTCTCGCCGCCTTGGCCGAGCGTGCCCGCGCGCCGTCAAACGGCGCGCCGAGCCTCTGCCGTGCCGATGAAGCAAGCCCCGCGACCGCGGGGCTTTTTGCCGGCGTGGCCAGCGCTCAAGGCGCGCCGCCCTGCTCGCCGAGACGGCGCGCCAGGTAGCTGACCATCACCAGCTGCAGGAAGTGGTAGAGCATGATCGGCGCGATGATCAGGCCGAGCGCCGGGTTGGCGCCGAACATGACCTTGGCCATCGGCACGCCGGCGGCGAGCGACTTCTTCGAGCCGCAAAAGGTGCAGGCGATGGTGTCGCCGCGGTCGAAGCCGAGCCGGCGGCACGCCCACTGCATCAAGACGTACACCAGCACGAACAGGCCGACCGACAGGCCGGCGATCAGCGCGATGGTCGAAGCCCCGTGCTCGGCCCACACGCCCTCGGCGACCGAGTCGGAGAAAGAGTTGAGCACGATGGCGAGGATGGTCGCACGGTCGAGCAGCCGCGTCAGCGCGGCGTGGCGCGTCAGCCACTTGATCAGCAGCGGGCGCAACAGTTGGCCGAGCGCGATCGGCAGCAGCACCAGCATCACCACCTTGAGGATCACCGGCCACAGGTCGAAGGCGACGCCGCTGGCCTTCAGGTAGGCGTTGACCCACAGCGGCGTCAGGAACACGCCGATCAGGCTGGACAGGCTGGCGTTGAAGATCGCGCCAGGCACGTTGCCCTTGGCGATCGACGTCATCGCCACCGACGAGGACACCGTCGACGGCAGCGCGGCGAGGAAAAAGAAGCCGAGCGCCAAGGCCGGCACCAGCACGCCGCCGAGCGCGGACACCAGCGCGAGGCCCAGCAGCGGGAACAACAGGAAGGTCGACAGCTGCACCGTCGCATGCAGGCGCCAGTTGAACAGCCCTTCCCTGAGCTTTTGCGGCGACAGCGTCAGACCGTAGAGCAGGAACACCACGGCGACGCCGTAGCCGGTGAAATATTCGATCTTCACCAGGCCGCCGCTGCGCCCCAGTTCCGGCCAGACGGCCGACAGCGCCACCGCGCCGATCAGCGCCAGCATGAAGCCGTCCAGCCCGAGTTTTTTCAGCCACTGCACGCGGCGCCTCCTTCCCTTGCTGTCGTTTGCGAGCCGTCTATTGTGCGCCGCAAAAGGCGCGCGCGGCAAACCGCGGCCGCTTATCGCGGCCATGAAAAAACCGGCGCACGGCGCCGGTTCCCGTTAGCGGCTCGGCCAACGTTGGCCGAGCCTGTTCGGGGGCGATTACGCGGTCGCGACCGGGATCTTGCCGATCTTGACGCGCCATTCGGCCGGGCCGGTGTTGTGTACCGAGGTGCCACAGGCGTCGACCGCGACGGTCACCGGCATGTCCTTGACCTCGAACTCGTAGATCGCCTCCATGCCGAGGTCCTCGAAGCCGACCACGCGGGCCGCCTTGATCGCCTTGGACACCAGGTAAGCCGAGCCGCCGACCGCCATCAGGTACACCGCCTTGTTGTCGCGGATCGCGTCGATCGCCGCCGGGCCGCGCTCGGCCTTGCCGATCATGCCCAGAAGGCCGGTCTGCTCGAGCATCTGGCGGGTGAACTTGTCCATGCGGGTCGCGGTGGTCGGGCCGGCCGGGCCGACCACTTCGTCACGCACCGGATCGACCGGGCCGACGTAGTAGATGAAGCGGTTGGTGAAGTCGACCGGCAGCTTCTCGCCCTTGTTCAGCATGTCGACCATGCGCTTGTGCGCGGCGTCGCGGCCGGTGAGGATCTTGCCGTTCAGGAGCAGCACGTCGCCGGGCTGCCAGCTCGCCACTTCTTCCGGGGTGATGGTGTCGAGGTCGACGCGGCGGCCGTTGGAGGCGTCGTAGGTGATGTCCGGCCAGTCTTCCAGGCTCGGCGCCTCGAGGTGGGCCGGGCCGCTGCCGTCCAGGTGGAAGTGGATGTGGCGGGTGGCGGCGCAGTTCGGGATCATCGCGACCGGCAGCGAGGCGGCGTGGGTCGGGTAGTCGAGGATCTTCACGTCCAGAACCGTGGTCAGGCCGCCGAGGCCCTGCGCGCCGATGCCCAGCGCGTTGACCTTCTCGAAGATCTCCAGGCGCAGCGCTTCGACCTTGGTCAGTTCCGCGCCGCTGTCGGCCTTGGCCTTCAGCTCGTGGATGTCGACGTGGTCCATCAGCGATTCCTTGGCCAGCAGCATCGCCTTTTCCGGCGTGCCGCCGATGCCGATGCCGAGGATGCCCGGCGGACACCAGCCGGCGCCCATGGTCGGCACGGTCTTGATCACCCAGTCGACGATGGAGTCGGACGGGTTCAGCATCACGAGCTTGGACTTGTTTTCCGAGCCGCCGCCCTTAGCGGCGCAGATCACCTCGACGCCGTCGCCTTCGACGATCTCGAAGTGCACGACGGCCGGGGTGTTGTCCTTGGAATTCTTGCGCAGACCGGCCGGGTCGAGCAGCACCGAGGCCCTGAGCTTGTTGTCCGGATGGTTGTAGGCGCGGCGCACGCCCTCGTTGACCATCTCCTGCACGGAAAGCTGCGCGTCCCACTGCACCTTCATCCCCACCTTGAGGAAGACCACGGCGATGCCGGTATCCTGGCAGATCGGGCGACGGCCTTCGGCGCACATGCGGCTGTTGATCAGGATCTGCGCCATGGCGTCCTTGGCCGCCGGGCTTTCCTCGTGCTGGTAAGCCTTGTACAGCGCGTCGATGTAATCTTTAGGGTGGTAGCAGCTGATGTACTGGAAGGCATCGGCGATGCTCTGGATGAAGTCTTCCTGACGGATGATGGTCATGCCTGGGTCTCGCATTCAGGTTGTTTGGATAGGGCGCAACGCCCCCGCGGCGCCGAAAATTGTACCACCGCGATTGCCTGTTTTTTGACCTTGTTGCTCTGCACAAGCGGCGTGGGCATGAGGAAAAACCCTAGGTCCGGCCGCCTTTCGCGGCGCCGGCCGAGCGTGAAGAGGAGTGGCAGATGAACACCCGCATCGAACGCGACAGCTTCGGCGACATCGCGGTGCCCGCCGACCGCCTGTGGGGCGCGCAGACGCAGCGCTCGCTGGAGAACTTCCGCATCTCGACCGAAAAGATGCCGGCCGAGCTGATCGTCGCGCTCGCGCGCGTCAAGCGCGCCGCCGCGCTCGTCAACGCCGAGCTCGGCCAACTGCCGGTCGACAAGGCCGAGGCGATCGCCGCCGCCGCCGACGAGGTGATCGAAGGCCGGCATCCGGACGAGTTCCCGCTCGCGGTGTGGCAGACCGGCTCGGGCACGCAGACCAACATGAACATGAACGAGGTGCTCGCCAACCGCGCCAGCGAACTGCTCGGCGGGCCGCGCGGCGAGGCGCGCCTCGTGCACCCGAACGACGACGTCAACCGCGGTCAGTCGTCGAACGACGTGTTCCCGACCGCGATGCACGTCGCCGCCGTCAGCGCGCTGACCGGCGCGCTGCTGCCGGCGCTCGACGCGCTGGCCGCGACGCTGGCGGCCAAGGCCGACGACTTCACCGACATCGTCAAGATCGGCCGCACCCACCTGCAGGACGCGACACCTTTGACGCTCGGTCAGGAATTCTCCGGCTACGTCGCCCAGCTCGAGCAGAGCTACCGGCACCTCGAAGCCGCGCTGCCGCACCTGGCGGAGCTCGCGCTCGGCGGCACCGCGGTCGGCACCGGCCTGAACGCCCACCCGGAATTCGGTGCGCGCGTCGCCGCGCTGCTCGCGCACGACACCGGCCAGCCCTTCGTATCGGCGCCGAACAAGTTCGAGGCGCTCGCGGCGCACGACGCGCTGGTGCACGCGCACGGCGTCTTGAAGACGCTGGCCGCCGCGCTGTTCAAGATCGCCAACGACGTGCGCTGGCTCGCCAGCGGCCCGCGCTGCGGCATCGGCGAATTGTCCCTGCCCGAAAACGAGCCGGGCAGTTCGATCATGCCCGGCAAGATCAACCCGACGCAGAGCGAGGCGCTGACGATGGCGTGCGCGCAGGTGTTCGGCAACGACGTCGCGGTGAATATCGGCGGTGCCAGCGGCAACTTCGAGCTGAACGTGTTCAAGCCACTGATCATCCACAACGTGCTGCAAAGCGTGCGGCTGCTGGCCGACGGCATGACGAGCTTCAACGAGCACTGCGCGGTCGGCATCGAGGCGCGCCGCGACCGCATCGCCGAACTGCTGGACAAGTCGCTGATGCTGGTCACCGCGCTGAACCCGCACATCGGCTACGACAAGGCCGCCGAGATCGCCAAGAAGGCGCACCGCGAGGGCACGACCTTGCGCTCCGCGGCGATCGCCAGCGGCCACCTCACAGGCGACGAGTTCGACGCCTGGGTGCGACCCGAGGACATGGTCGGCGACCTGCGCCGCAGCCGGAACGGCTAGCGCGGTGGCTGCGGGACCGCTCGGCCAACCCTGACCCGCGCCCGCGGCGGCGTGCCGGCTTGAAACTAGACGATCGGTCTATTAGAATCCGGTCATGGCCAGACCGAATCTCTTTCACGACACCCGCGAGCACATCCTCGCCACCGGCGAAGCGCTCGTCAAAAGCCGCGGCTTCACCGCCGCCGGGCTGACCGAGCTGTTGTCCGCGGCGAACGTGCCCAAGGGTTCGTTCTACCACTACTTCAAGTCGAAGGAGGACTACGGCGTCGCGCTGCTGGCCCGCTACTTCGACCGTTACGACGCCTCGATGGACGAGCGGCTGAGCACACCCGGCGCCTCGGCGCGCGAACGCCTGCTCGCCTATTTCGACGGCTGGGTCGCCAGCGCGTGCACGCCCGAGCACGGCGGCTGCCTGGTGGTGAAACTCGCCGGCGAGGTGTGCGACCTGTCCGAGCCGATGCGCGCGACGCTGAGTAGCGGCATGGCGCGCATCGTCGGCCGCATCGCCGCGGTGGTCGAGCAGGGCGTCGCCGACGGCTCGGTCTGTTGTCCGACCACGCCGCGCCAGTTCGCCGACGCGCTGTACTCGGCCTGGCTCGGCGCCGCGCTGCGCGCCAAGGTCGAGCGCTGCCCCGACGCGCTCTATGCGATGCGCGACGACACCCGCGCGCGGCTGGCCGGCGAATCCGCCGCGCGCTGACCGCCCTTGCAGCGCAAACCCACGCCTGCCGGATCGCGGCAGGTTTTTTTGACCGTCAAAGTAGACGACTGGTCTATTTGATGTTTGATTCAACGGAGACCCCGGCATGAACCCGACCCTCGACCTGATGCACCGGCACCGCAGCGTGCGCAGCTACCTCGACCAGCCGATAGCCCCGGCGCTGCTCGACGCCATCCTCGACGCGGCCTGGAAGGGCCCGACCTCGATCAACGGCCAGCAGGTGTCGCTGGTGGTGGTCGAGGACGCCGGGCGCCGCCAGAAAATCGCCCAGATCGCCGGCGGCCAGCCGTGGATCGCCCAGGCGCCGGTGTTCGTCACCGTGGTCGCCGACTTCCACAAGACCCGCCTCGGCGTCGAGAAGGCCGGCCACGAGCAGGTGATCCACGACAGCGTCGAGGGCTTCGCCGTCGCCGCCGTCGACGCCGGCATCGCGCTGGGCAACCTGATGACCGCCGCGCGCTCGGCCGGCCTAGGCGTGGTACCGATCGGCGGCATCCGCCGCGACCCGCAGGCGATGGTCGAACTCTTGGGCCTGCCCGAGCTGACCTTTCCTCTCGTCGGCGTGGCGATGGGCCACATCCGCGACGACGGCGCGATCAAGCCGCGCCTGCCGCGCGAAAGCTTCGTGCACCGCGAGCGCTACGACGCGGCAGCGCTGCCCGCACACATCGCCGACTACGACCGCGCGTTGGCCGAGCACTGGCGGCGCATCGGCCGCCCCGACGGGCTCGTCTGGTCGGCCAACACCGCGCAGTACTACCAGCGCGTCTATTTCCCGGACACCGCGCCGACAGCCCGCCGCCAGGGCTTCGGCTTCGACAAGTAACCGCCCCTCCTCCCGAAAGGACGACCATGCAACTGGACAAACTCTTCACCCCGCTCACCGTCGGCGCGACCACCCTGCCCAACCGCGTACTGATGGCGCCGCTGACCCGCCTCAGGAGCCGCGAACCTGGCGACGTGCCGGTACCCTTGATGGCCGAGTACTACGCCCAGCGCGCCGGCGCCGGCCTGATCATCGCCGAGGCGACGCAGATCTCGCCGCAGGGCAAGGGCTACGCCGGCGCGCCCGGCATCTATAGCGAGGAGCAGGTGCGCGCCTGGCAGACGATCACCGACGCGGTGCACGCGAAGGGCGGGCGCATCGCGCTGCAGCTGTGGCACGTCGGCCGCGTCTCGCATACCAGCCTGCAGCCGGACGGCGAGGCGCCGGTCGCCCCGTCGGCCATCGCCGCCAACACCAACGCGACGCTGCGCGCCGACGACGGCAGCCCGGTGCGCGTGCCGGCCTCGACGCCGCGCGCGCTCGAGACCGCCGAGCTGGCCGACCTGATCGAAGACTACCGCCGCGCCACCGACAACGCGCGCCGCGCCGGCTTCGACTACGTCGAGATCCACGCCGCGCACGGCTATCTCCTGCACCAGTTCCTCGCCAGCGACAGCAACCGGCGCACCGACCAGTACGGCGGCGACATCGAGAACCGCGCGCGCCTGGCGCTCGAGGTGGTCGACGCGGTGGTCGGCGAATGGGACGCCGACCACGTCGGCATCCGCATCTCGCCGATCGGCGTGTTCAACGGCCTGTCCGAAGTCGGCGCCGAGGACGACGCCTTCTACCTCGTCGAACAGCTCGCCCGCCGCAAGCTCGCCTTCCTGCACGTGTCCGAGCCCGACTGGGCCGGCGGCCCGGCCTACACCGACGCCTTCCGCCAGGGTCTGCGCGCGCGCTACCCGGGCGTGATCGTCGCCGCCGGCGGCTACACCGCCGAGAAGGCCGAGACGCTGATTGCCGCCGGCCTGATCGACGCCGCCGCCTTCGGCCGCCCGTACATCGCCAACCCGGACCTGGCCGAACGCTTCGCCGCCGGCGCCGAACTCAACGCGCCGCGCCCGGAGTTCTTCTACACCACCGGCGCCGAGGGCTATACCGACTACCCGACGATGGCCGCCTGAACGGCGAGCGCGCAAAAAAAACCGCCCGTTTTCACGGGCGGTTTGTTCATCGTTGGCCGAGCCAACCAGGGCGGACCTTACTTGTTCAGTTCCTTGGCCAGGTACAGCCAGGTCTCGACCACGGTGTCCGGGTTCAGCGAGATGGTCTCGATACCCTCCTCGACCAGCCACTTGGCGAAGTCCGGATGGTCGGACGGGCCCTGGCCGCAGATGCCGACGTACTTGCCTTGCGCGCGGCAGGCCTTGATCGCCATCGACAGCATCGCCTGGACGGCCTCGTTGCGCTCGTCGAAGGTCGCGGCGATCGGGCCGCCGGAGTCGCGGTCGACGCCGAGCGTCAGCTGGGTCATGTCGTTCGAGCCGATCGAGAAGCCGTCGAAGTACTGCAGGAACTTGTCGGCCAGCACCGCGTTGGTCGGCAGCTCGCACATCATGATCAGGCGCAGGCCGTTCTTGCCGCGCTCAAGGCCGTTTTCCTTGAGGATCTCGACGACCTTCTCGGCTTCGGCCAGGGTGCGCACGAACGGGATCATCACCTCGACGTTGCTCAGGCCCATCACGTCGCGCACGCGGCGGATCGCGCGGCACTCGAGCTCGAAGCAGTCGCGGAACGACTCGGCCACGTAGCGAGCGGCGCCGCGGAAACCGATCATCGGGTTTTCTTCGTGCGGCTCGTACAACTGGCCGCCGATCAGGTTGGCGTACTCGTTCGACTTGAAGTCGGACATGCGCACGATGACCTTTTTCGGGTAGAACGCGGCGGCCAGGGTCGCCACGCCTTCGGCGATCTTGTCGACGTAGAAGTCGACCGGGCTCGCGTAGCCGGCGATGCGGTCGGTGATGGTCGCCTTCAGGTCGGCCGGCAGCTTGTCGAATTCGAGCAGCGCCTTCGGGTGGATACCGATCTGGCGGTTGATCACGAACTCCATGCGCGCCAGGCCCACGCCCTCGTTCGGCAGCTGGCAGAAGTCGAACGCCAGCTCCGGGTTGCCGACGTTCATCATGATCTTGACCGGCGAGGCGGGCATCTTGTCGAGCGCGAGGTCGATCACCTCGACGTCCAGCAGACCTTCGTAGATGTTGCCGGTATCGCCTTCGGCGCACGACACGGTCACTTCCATGCCTTCGGACAAGAGTTCGGTCGCGTCGCCGCAGCCGACCACGGCCGGGATGCCCAGTTCGCGCGCGATGATCGCGGCGTGACAGGTGCGGCCGCCACGGTTGGTGACGATCGCCGAGGCGCGCTTCATCACCGGTTCCCAGTCCGGATCGGTCATGTCGGTGACGAGCACGTCGCCCGGCTTGACGCTATCCATCTCGGACGCGTCTTTGATCAGGCGCACCGGGCCCTGGCCAACCTTCTGGCCGATCGCGCGGCCGGTCGCCAGCACGGCGCCCTTGTTGTTGATGCGGTAGCGGCGCAGCGTCTCGACGCGGCCTTCCTGCGACTTCACCGTTTCCGGACGCGCCTGCAGGATGTACAGCTTGCCGTCGACGCCGTCGCGGCCCCACTCGATGTCCATCGGACGGCCGTAGTGCTGCTCGATGATCAGCGCGTAACGGGCCAGTTCCTCGACCTCGGCGTCGGTGATCGAGAACTGCTTGCGCAGCGCCGGCTCGACGTCGACGGTCTTGACCGAACGGCCGGCCTGAGCGGCGTCGGTGAACTCCATCTTGATCAGCTTGGAGCCGAGATTCTTGCGCAGCACCGCCGGGCGGCCGGCCTTCAGGGTCGGCTTGTGCACGTAGAATTCGTCGGGGTTGACCGCGCCTTGCACCACGGTCTCGCCCAGGCCGTAGGAGGCGGTGATGAACACCACGTCCTGGAAGCCCGATTCGGTATCGATGGTGAACATCACGCCGGCGGCGCCGGAGTCGGAACGCACCATGCGCTGCACGCCGGCCGACAGCGCGACTTCGGAGTGCTCGAAGCCCTTGTGCACGCGATAGGAGATCGCGCGGTCGTTGTACAGCGACGCGAACACGTGCTTCATCGCGTCCTTGACGTTGTCGAGGCCCTTGATGTTCAGGAAGGTTTCCTGCTGGCCGGCGAAGGAGGCGTCCGGCAGGTCTTCGGCGGTGGCGGAGGAACGCACGGCGACCGAGATCTCGTCGCTGCCGGCGTCGGCGGTCATCTTGGCCCAGGCGGCGGCGATTTCAGCTTCCAGCTTGGCCGGGAACGGGGTGTCGACGATCCACTGGCGGATCTCCTTACCCACTTGGGCAAGCCGGGTCACATCCTCGATGTCGAGGGTGGACAGCTTGTCCTTGATGCGCTCGGCGAGGCCTTCGTGGGCGAGGAAGTCGCGGTAGGCCTCGGCGGTGGTGGCAAAACCGCCCGGCACGCGGACGCCGGTGCCGGCCAGCTGGCTGATCATCTCGCCGAGCGAGGCGTTCTTGCCGCCGACCTTTTCCACGTCGTCCATTCTCAGCTCTTCGAACCAGATTACATAGTTCTCTGCCATCGCATCATTTCCTGTTGAGGGTAAGGATTCAGGGACGTTGCCGGGCAGACCGGCACTTGCTATCACAACGACATGTAAGGAATATTTATCGCTGCGATTACGCCCGTTTGGCCGGATTGTAGCGGATGCCTTTCACCGCGGGCAGCCCATTTTTGCGACGCACAATTAAGGGATTTCCCTCGACATCGAAACTGTTCAGGACAAGCCGGCTATCATTCGCAGCTTCGCCCCACGCCGCATTGCTGCACCGCACAGGAAACCGTCATGCCACACCGCCGCTCCGCTTTCTTCGTCTCTGACCGCACCGGCATCACCGCCGAGTCGCTGGGGCAGACGCTGCTGACCCAGTTCGAGGCGCTCGACTTCAAGCGCGAAACCATCCCCTTCGTCGACACCGTCGAGAAGGCGCGCGGTGTTGCCGCACACATCCGCGAACGCGCCGCCAACGACCAGCACCGGCCGCTGATTTTCTCCAGTATCGTCAACCCTGAGGTCCGCGAGGCGGTGAAAATCGAGGACGCGCTGTGCATCGACTTCTTCGAGACCTTCATCGGCCAGATCGAGCACGAACTGCACCACAAGGCCGAGCTGTCGGTCGGCAAGGCGCACGGCGTGGTCAACGAGGAGAAGTACGACCACCGGATCGAAGCGGTCAACTACTCGCTCAGCCACGACGACGGCATCAAGATGAAGGGCCTCGAGGAAGCCGACGTGATCCTGGTCGGCGTGTCGCGCTCGGGCAAGACGCCGACCTGCCTGTATCTTGCGCTGCAGTACGGCATCAAGGCGGCCAACTACCCGCTGACGCCGGACGACCTGGACCACGACGGCCTGCCGGCGATGCTGCTGCGTCACCGCAACAAGCTGTTCGGTCTGACGATAGAACCGATGCGCCTGCACAGCATCCGCTCCGAACGCCGCCCCGACTCGAAGTACGCCAGCGTCGACAATTGCCGCTACGAGGTCAACGAGGCCGAGTCGCTGTTCCGTCAGCACGGCGTACCGTTCCTGAACGCGACGCACAAGTCGATCGAGGAGATCGCGACCACCATCGTCCACCAGGCGCACCTGACGCGCCGCTTCTGACGCGGACTTGACCGCCCGCCCCCGCGCGGGCGACACTGGACTCCATGGATACCCGACGCACCGCACTCGCCTTCTTCTGGTGGTGGCGCCTCTTCTAGGCGGCACCGGTGTTCGCGCGTCGATAGATAACCCGGAGGCCGCCGCAAGGCGGCGCCGGGTTTTTTCTTTCGCTTCCTTGCGGCCCTCCCCCCGACAAGGAGATCGCATGTCCCCCACCCTGCCCCGCGTCACGCCCGACGACGTCATCCTCACCGGCGACCGCACCACCGGCCCGCTGCACCTGGGCCACTACGTCGGCTCGCTGGCGAACCGCGTCGTGCTGCAGGACGTCTGCACGCAGTACCTCTTGCTCGCCGACCAGCAGGCGCTGACCGACAATATGGGCGACTACCTGAAGGTGCGCGCCAACGTGCTCGAGGTCGCGCTCGACTACCTGGCGGTCGGCATCGACCCGGCCAAGAGCACCGTCTTCATCCAGAGCCTGGTGCCCGAGCTGTCCGAGCTCGCGTCCTACTACCTCAACCTCGTCACCGTCGCGCGCCTCGAACGCAACCCGACCATCAAGGAAGAGATCAAGCTGCGCGGCTTCGAGCGCAACATCCCGGTCGGCTTCCTGACCTACCCGGCGGCGCAGGCGGCCGACATCACCGCGTTCAAGGCGACCGTGGTGCCGGTCGGCGCCGACCAGATCCCGATGATCGAACAGACCAACGAGATCGTGCGCCGCTTCAACGCCAGCGTCGACGCGCCGGTGCTGGTCGAATGCCGCGCCGAGGTGCCTCGCGTCGGCCGCCTGCCCGGCGTCGACGGGCAGGCCAAGATGAGCAAGTCGCTCGGCAACGCGATCCCGCTGTCGGCGTCGCCCGACGACATCCGCGACGCGGTGAAGAAGATGTACACCGACCCGCAGCACCTGCGCGTCGAGGACCCGGGCCGCGTCGAGGGCAACGTGGTGTTCACCTACCTGGACGCGTTCGAGCCGGACGCGAACGCGTTGGCCGAGCTGAAGGCGCGCTACCGGCGGGGCGGACTCGCCGACAGCGTGGTGAAAAAACAGCTGGAGGAACGCCTGCAGGAAACGCTCGCGCCGATCCGCGCGCGCCGCGCCGAGTACGCGCGCGAGCCGCAGGCGGTGTGGGACCTGCTCAAGGCCGGCACGCGTCGCGCGCGCGACACCGCCGCGCAAACCTTGGCCGAGGTGAAGGGCGCGATGGGGCTGACCTATTTCTGAACCGGCCGGCGCAACAAAAAGGGACGCTCTCGCGTCCCTTTTCTCATGCTCGGCCAACGTTGGCCGAGGCTATAGGCTGCCCAGCACCTTCAGTCCGTCGTAGCCGACCTCGACGCCGGCCGGGCAGCGCGCGCTCAGCGCGTGGTATTCGAGCCCGTGCGTCATGTGGATCAGCACCGTGCGGCGCGCGCCGATCCGCGCCGCCCACATGAAGCTCTCCTCGACCGACAGGTGCGATTTGTACGGCCGCTCGCGCAGGCAGTCGAGGAACAGCGTGTCGACGCCGGCCAGCAAGTCGACGCTGGCGGGCGGAATGTCGGACACGTCGGTCAGCCACGCGACGTTGCCGATGCGCCAGCCCAGGCACGGCCAGCCGCCGTGCGCGAGCGGGATCGGGTGCACGGCGACGCCCATGAACGAGAACGGGCCGTCGACCCTGTGGGTGAGCAGCACCGGTTTGTCCCAGGTCGGCGACGGCGGCGACAGCGCGTAGTCGAAGCGGCTCTCGATGTTGTCCATCGTGAAGTCGTTGCCGAACAGCGCGATCGGCCCCTGCCTGACGTAGCAGAACGCCCTGAGGTCGTCGATGCCGTTCAGGTGGTCGGCGTGCGGATGGGTGTAGAGCACCGCGTCGACGCGGGTGAAGCCCTCGCGCAGCGCCTGCGGCCGCAGGTCTGGCCCGGTGTCGATCAGAAAGTGCGCGTCGCCGGCGCGCACGTAGGCGCTGCAGCGGGTGCGGCGGTTGCGCGCATCGCTCGACGTGCAGGTCGGGCAATCGCAGCCGATCGCCGGAGAGCCGGCGCTCGAACCGCTGCCGAGAATGGTGAATTCGACGGTGCTCATCGTGTGTGGGCCTAGACGCCCGCCGGCCGCGGGATCTTGGCGAACAGGTCGAAGAAGTTGCGGCAGGTCGCCTCGGCGACCGCCTCCAGCGGCAGACCGCGCAGCGCGGCGATATGTTCCGCGACATGCTTGACGAAGCCGGGCTCGTTGGTCTTGCCGCGGAACGGCACCGGCGCCAGATACGGCGAATCGGTCTCGATCAGCATCCGGTCGAGCGGCACCATCTTGGCGACCTCCTTCAACTCCTGCGCGCTCTTGAAGGTGACGATACCCGAGAACGAGATGTAGAAGCCCAGGTCGAGCGCGGCGCGCGCCACCTCGCGGTTTTCGGTGAAGCAGTGCATCACGCCCGCCTCGGCGCCGGCCTCGCGCATGATCGCCAGCGTGTCGGCGGCCGATTCGCGCGTGTGGATCACCAGCGGCAGCCCGGTGGCGCGGCTGGCGCGGATATGGGTGCGAAAGCGCTCGTGCTGCCAGGTCAGGTCGCCCTTGCACCAGTGGTAGTCGAGCCCGGTCTCGCCGATGCCGACCACCTTCGGGTGGGCGGCGTGCGCGACGAGCTCGGCCTCGGAAAACTCCGCCGCGTCCGCATCGTCCGGGTGCACGCCGACGGTCGCGTACAGCCGCTCGTGCGCCTCGGCCAACGCGAGCACCTCGGGAAAGGCCGGCACGCTGACGCCGATCACCAGCGCGTGGCTGACGGCGTTCTCGTCCATCTTGGCGAACACCTCGGGCAGCCGCGCGGCGAGGTCGGGGAAATTCAGGTGGCAGTGCGAATCGACGAACATCGTTACGTTGCGGGGCCAGGCCCCTTCCTTACATCGTATGGGTGGGACGGCTCGACTTGAGCACGCCGGCGAGCAGCTCCTCGATGACCTTGCGCGCGTGCGCGCCGGCCTCGCCGTCGGAAAACTCGATACCGACGCCCTGCGTGCGGCTGTTGTTGGCGCCGGCCGGCGTGATCCATACCACGCGGCCCTGTACCGCGACCCTGTCGGCGCGGTCCATCAGCGTCAGCAACAGAAAGACCTCGTCGCCGAGCGCGTGGTCGCGGTTGGTCGGCACGAACACGCCACCGTTCTTCAGGAACGGCATGTAGGCGGCGTACAGCGCGCTGCGCTCCTTGATGTGCAGCGACATCACGCCCGGGCGGGGGTGGACGGCGGCGTCGCCCTCGTCGGGGCGGGGTAGCGGACTCTCCATCGGACGGCTCCCTAGCGCGCCGCGCGCGACGGCGCGGCCAAGCAGTTCAGGTAATCGGCGAACGCCGCCTCCAGTTGCAGGCGGACGTTCAAGGTGTGTTCGGCAAACGGCGCCAGCGCGACGAGCGCGTCGTAGCAGCGCATCAGCGCGACCGGGTCGGCGCGGCCGGCCAGCGCCTCGAGCGCGGCGCGTCGGTCGGGATGATAACGGACGGCGTTCGCCAGCCTCAAACCGGCCAGGTCGCCGAGCCATTTCATCAGCCAGTCGAGCGCCACGCCGAGCGGCAGCTTGTCCTTGTCGGCGGCCTCGGCCAAGGCGAGCAGGCCGGCCAGCGTCGGCCGCTCCAGCGCGGCGAGAAAGCGGTCGCGCGCCTCACGGCGCGCCGCGTCGTGCTCGAACAGCGGCACGCCGCCGTGGTGGGCAAGCTCGGCCTCGGCGTTCTCGACGCCCTCGCGCGCCAGATAGGCCAGCGCCGCCTCGCGGTCCGGCGCCGTCAGCACGAAGGGCCGGCAGCGGCTCTTGATGGTCGGCAGCAGGCGCTCGCGCTGGTGGCTGACCAAGAGGAACAGCACGCCCTCGGGCGGCTCCTCGAGGATTTTCAACAGCGCGTTGGCGGCGGCCGGGTTCATCGCCTCGGCCGGCTCGACCAGCACCACGCGACGGCCGGCGCGGTGCGCGCTCAGGTGGGCGAACTCGATCAGCTCGCGCACCGCCTCGATCTTGATCTGCGCGAGACGGCGCGCGCCCTTGCCGCCGTCGTCGCCGTCGTCGGGACTGAGCGCGCGGTAGTCCGGATGGTGGCCGGCGGCGAACCAGCGGCAGGCCTCGCACTCGCCGCAGGCGGTCGCGTCGTCGCGCGGCGCCTCGCACAGCAGCGCCTGCGCGAGCGTCTCGGCGAAAGCGCGCTTGCCGATGCCGGCCGGGCCGGCGAACAGCCAGGCGTTCGGCAGCCGGGAGAATTCGCCGCGGATGCGTCGCCAGTCGGCGTCCTGCCACGGGTAGCGCATCAGCGGTCGGCTCCGACGAGCTCGGCCAACCTCGCCTGCACGGCGGCGCGCACCGCCTCGGGCGGCTGGCTGGCATCGAACACCGCGAAGCGCGCCGGCTCGGCGGCCGCGCGCGCGAGGTAGGCGCCGCGCACGCGCTCGTGGAAGTCGCGCGCCTCGCGCTCGAAGCGGTCGAGCGCGCGGCTGACGGCCATACGCGCGGCGGCGAGCTCGGTCGACAGGTCGAACAGCAGGGTCAGGTCGGGCGACAGGCCGCGCTGCACCCATTGTTCGAGCACGGCGATGCGCTCGAACGGCACGCCGCGCCCGCCGCCCTGGTAGGCGAAGGTCGCGTCGGTGAAACGGTCGCACACCACCCAGCGGCCGGCGGCCAGCGCCGGGCGGATCACCCGGTCCAGGTGCTCCTGGCGCGCGGCGAACATCAACAGCGTCTCGGCGTCGAGGCCGACCTCGGTGTCGGGCGACAGCAACAGCTCGCGCAGCCGTTCGCCGAGCGGCGTGCCGCCCGGCTCTCGCGTGAACAGCGCGTCGACGCCGCGCTCGGCCAGCCAGTCGCGCACCGCGTCCAGCTGGGTGCTCTTGCCGGCGCCGTCCAGGCCTTCGAGCGTGATGAAGCGTCCGGCCATTACTGCCCTTTCTTCAGGATGAACTGGCGCACCGCCGCGTTGTGCTCACCCAGCGATTCGGAAAAATGCGTGCTGCCGTCGCCGCGCGCGACGAAGTAGAGCGCGCGCGTCTCGGCCGGCCGCGCGGCGGCCTCGAGCGCGGCGCGGCCCGGCAGCGCGATCGGCGTCGGCGGCAGGCCGCCGCGCGTATAGGTGTTGTACGGCGTATCGCGCTTGAGGTCGCCCTTGCGGATGTTGCCGTCGAAGCGTACGCCCATGCCGTAGATCACCGACGGGTCGGTCTGCAGCCGCATGCCGATCTTCAGCCGGTTGGCGAACACCGCCGACACCATCGGCCTGTCCTCCTCGCGCGAGGTTTCCTTTTCGATCAGGCTGGCGGCGATCAGCAGCTCGTAGGGGTTGGCGTACGGCAGGTCGACCGCACGGCCCTCCCAGGCGCGCGACAGATGCTGCTGCATCGTCCGGTAGGCGCGCCGGTACAGCTCGAGCTCGCTGCTGCCGGGCACGAAGAAGTAGGTGCTCGGGAAGAACAGGCCCTCGGCCGACGTCTCGGGCGCGCCGAGCGCGGCGAGCAGCTCGGCGTCGCTCAGCCGCGCCGTGTCGTGGGTGAAGTCGGGCTCGCGCGCGACGGCCTGGCGAAACTGCGCGAAGGTCCAGCCCTCGATCACCGTCAGGCTGCCCTGGTCGGGGCTGCCCTCGGCCAACCTTCTGAGCACCTCCCACATCGCGACCGGCGCCGAAAATTCGTACAAGCCGGGCTTGACCTTGCGGTCGGCACCGGAGATGCGCGACAGCGCGATCATCACCCAGCGGTTGCGGATCACGCCCTCGGCCTCGAGCGAGCGCGCAACCTGGCTCAGCGTGCGGCTGGGGGCGACGGCGACGCTGTACGGCGTCGACGGCAGGGTGACCGGCACGGCGACCACCCAGGCCAGCCACAGCACGGCGGCGGCCAGCAAGGCGACGAGCGAACGGAAGATGAATTTCTGCATGAAATGGCGACCGGAACGAATCCCGCGATGATAGCACTTGCCGGCGCGGCGCTGGCGGCGAGGCCGTCAACCGGCGGACGCCGGCCGCGGCTCGCGCACGACGCCGAAGCGCGCGGCGAGCGCGTCGGCCCCGGCGTAGCCGAGCGGCAGCGGCTCGCCACCGAGCGCGAGGGCGGCGACCGGCCTCGTCGCCGGCCAGTCGTCCCACGCCTCGTCGGGCAGCGGCGCGCCGCCGTCCGCGACGAGGCGCCCGGCCAGCAGCGCCGCGTCGTGGTCGTGCACGCGCGCCGGATACCCGGCCAGCTCGAGATAGAACACGCCGTCGTCGCTGAGCCAGGCCGCGGCGGGCGCGGCGACGAGCCCGTCGGGCAACCGCACGACGCGCCCGTCCGGCTCGACGCGCGCGACGTAGGGCGTATCCTCCAGCGTCACGTAGGCGCGCTGCGGGCCGTTCTGCACGTAGGCGCCGTCGGCGCCGACCGCGTAGTTGCGCGCGAAGAAGGCGGCCAGCGCCGGATGCGTCAACCGCTCTCCGGCCATGCGCCAGATGCCGCGCGCGTCGAGCGCCAGCCAGCCGTAGCAGGCCGGCACGTTCGGCCACTTCGCCAGCGCCGCCAGAACCATCGCGTCCATCATTCCCTCCTCAGCACCGTCATCGGCGCGGTGCGCGCCACTTTTCTCAACAGCGGCCAGCCGGCCAGCGCGACGACGACCGTCCCGAGCGCCAGCCCCAGCAGCGGCAGCCACGGGTTCGCGAAGAACGGCAGCTTGAACAACTGCAGCGCCGCGACGCTGCCGAGCGCCATCGCGCCAAGGCCGGCCAGCAGGCCGGCCAGCCCGCCGAGGCAGGCGAGCTCGGCCAGCAGCACGCTCTTGAGCTGGCGGCGCGAGGCGCCGAGCGCGCGCAACAGCGCGACGTCGAACAGCCGCTCGTCGCGCGTGGCCGTCAGCGCCGCCCACAGCACCAGCACGCCGGCGGCCAGCGCGAGCACGAACATCGCCTCGACCGCCTGCGCCAGCCGCTCGACCACGCCGCGCACCTCGTCGAGGATGACGCCGACGTCGATCACCGTCAGGTTCGGCAGCCGCTCGACCATGCGGCTGGCGAAGGCCTCCTCGTCGGCCGGCAGCCGGAAGCTGGTGATGTAGCTAGCCGGCTGGCGCGAGAACCAGTCCGGCGGCGCCAGCACGAAGAAGTTGACGCGGAAGCTGTCCCACGGCACCTCCCTGAGGCTGGTCACGCGCGCCTTGTAGACGCTGCCGGCGATGTCGAACGACAGCGTGTCGCCCATGCGGATGCCGAGCGTCCCGGCCAACCCCTCCTCGACCGAGAACTGCGGCTTGGCGCCCTGCCCGGCCCAGAAGCGTCCGGCGGTGACGCGGTTGCCTTCGGGCAGCGAATCGCGCCACGACAGGTTGAACTCGCGCTCGGCCAACCTTCTGGCGCGCTCGTCGCGGTAGGCGGCCGGGCGCACCGGCCGGCCGTTGATCGCGACCAGGCGCGCGCGCACCATCGGCGCCAGTTCCGGCGCGCGCCGCCCGTCGAGCGCGAACAGGTCGGCGACCGTGTCGCGCTGCTCGGGCTGGATGTTGATGACGAACTTGTTCGGCGCGTCGGCCGGCACGCTGGCGCGCCAGGCGCCGATCAGGTCGGCGCGCACCACCGTCAGCGTCAGCAGCGCCATCAGCCCGACCGACAGCGCGACCACCTGGATCATCGCCAGCGCCGGCCGGCGCGCGAGGTTGGCGACGCCGTAGCGCCAGCCGACGCGGCCGGCCAGCGGCAGGCGGCGCAGCAGCAGCACCGCCGCCAGCGCGACCAGGCCGACCGCGGCGAGGAAGCCCGCCAGCGCCGCGAGTATCCACAGCGCGGCGACCGTCTCGCCGACCAGGTAGGCGGTCAGCGTCAGCAGCACGAACACCGCCGCCAGCGGCGTCAGCCACCCGACGCGCCGCGCCGGCAGCTCGACGCGCAGCACCGCGACCGCCGGGATGCGCCGCACCGTCGACAAGGGCGGCAGCGCCAGCCCGCCCAAGAGCAGCAGCGCCGACAGCGGCCCCATCGCCCACGGCAACGGCCCCGGC
The DNA here is from genome assembly GCF_004345725.1 of Crenobacter luteus. GTDB lineage: Bacteria > Pseudomonadota > Gammaproteobacteria > Burkholderiales > Chromobacteriaceae > Crenobacter > Crenobacter luteus. The sequence goes on from NZ_SLXG01000008.1 coordinate 109,316, forward strand.
GCCGGCAGCGCGTCGGCGCCGAGCCAGCCGGCCGCAAGGGTAAGCAGCAGCGCCTGCGCGCCGAAGCCGGCGACCGTGCCGAGCGCGCCGGCGGCGAGCGCGAGCAGCGCGAACAGGCCGGTGAACAGCGCGCCGACCTCGCGCGAGGTCAGCCCGAGGCAGCGCAGCACCGCGACCGACTGCCAGTGGCGCGCGAGGTAGCGGCGCACCGCCAGCGCGACCGCGGCGGCGGACAGCGCCACCGTCAGCATCGCGGTCAGGCCGAGGAAGCGCCGCGCGCGCTCGAGCGCGGTGCGCACCTCGGGCCGCGCCTCCTCGACGTTCTCGACGCGCGCGCCGCGCGGCAAGCGCGCGCTGGCCTCGCGACGGTAGTCGGCGACCGCCGCCGCCTCGCCGGCGACCATCAGCCGCCAGCGGATGCGGCTGCCCTCCTGCACCAGGCCGGTCGACGCAAGGTCGGCGTGGTTCAGCAGCAGCCGCGGCACGAAGCTGTACAGGTCGAGCGTCGCGTCCGGCTCGCGCACGATCTGGCCGGCGACGGTCAGCCGCCGCTGGCCGACTTCGACGGCGTCGCCCTGCTTCACGCCGAGCTTGGCCATCAGCCGCGCGTCGAGCCAGGCCGTACCGGGCGCCGGCGCGCCGGCGCTTTTTTCCGCGCCGCCGGCCTGGACCGTCAGCGCGCCGCGCAGCGGGTAGCGTTCGGACACCGCCTTCAGCGTCGCCAGCGTCGCCGCGTCGCCGGCCATCACCATCGACGGGAAGCTGGCCGACTCGGCCAACTCGAGCCCGCGCGCGACGGCGCCGGCGCGAAAGGCTTCCGGCCACGGCGCGTCGGCGTTCAGCACCAGGTCGGCGGCCAGAAGCTGGGTCGCCTGGCGCGTCAGCGCGCGCTCGATACGGTCGGAGAAGAAGGCGACGCTCGTCATCGCCGTCACCGCGACGAACAGCGCCAGCGCCAGCACCGTCAGCTCGCCGGCGACCAGCTCGCGCCGCGCCATGCGCAGCGACCACATCAGGCGGTGCCAGGCGCTCATGGGCGCGCCCCCACCAGGCGGCCGTCGACGAGGCGGTAGATCGCGTCGCAGCGGCCGGCCAGCTCGGTGTCGTGCGTCACCAGCACCAAGGCGGTACCCTCCTCGGCGTTGAGCTGGAACAGGAGGTCGATGATCTGGCGGCCGGTCGCCGCGTCGAGGTTGCCGGTCGGCTCGTCGGCGAACAGCAGCCGGGGACGGATCACGAAGGCGCGCGCCAGCGCGACGCGCTGCTGCTCGCCGCCGGACAGGTGCTTGGGATAGTGGCGCAGCCGTTGGCCGAGGCCGACGCGCTCGAGCATCGCGCGCGCCGCCGCCTCCGGTTTCGGATGGCCGGACAATTCCAAGGGCAGCATCACGTTCTCGAGCGCGGTCAGCTGCGGCATCAGCTGGAAGTTCTGGAACACGAAGCCGACCCGGTCGCGCCTGAGCCTGGCGCGCGCGTCTTCGGACAGCGTCGACAGCGGCTCGCCGAGCAGCCACACCTCGCCGCCGGACGGGCGGTCGAGGCCGGCCAAGAGCGACAACAGCGTCGACTTGCCGCTGCCGGAGGCGCCGACGATGGCGACACTTTCTCCGTCCGTCAGCGTCAAACTGGCACTTTTCAGGATCGTCAGCGCCTCGCCGTTCAGGTGGACTTGCTTGGCGAGTTCGCACGCCGACAGAATGGACGTTTCTTCGAGGGGATGGAGCATGCGCTTTTCTTTTCGCTGGCTGTATCTGGTCGTCGGGCTGGCGACGTTCGCGCCCGCGGGCGCGGCCACCGTGATGGTGTTCGGCGACAGCCTGTCGGCCGCCTACGGGCTCGCGCCCGAACAGGGCTGGGTCGCGCTGATGCAGACAGAATTGGGGACGAAGCACCGCGTCGTCAATGCCAGCCTGTCGGGCGAGACCACCGCCGGCGGCCTGTCGCGGTTGCCGCAGGCGCTGGCGACGCACCAGCCGGACGTGGTGGTGATCGAACTGGGCGCCAACGACGGCCTCAGGGGCCTGCCGATCGTCGCGATGCAGGACAACCTGGCGAAGATGATCGAACTCTCGCGCCGCGCCGGCGCCCGCCCGGTGCTGGTCGGCATGGCGCTGCCCCCCAACTATGGCCCGCAATACACCGCCAAGTTCCAGGCCAGCTTCAAGACCCTGGCCGAGCGCGAGCGCGTGCCGCTGGTGCCCTTCCTGTTCGACGGCTTCGCCGCGGACCGCACGCGCTTCCAGAACGACGGCATCCACCCGAACGCCGCCGCGCAGCCGCGGATGCGCGACAACGTGCTGCGCGTGCTGCGGCCGCTGCTGGCCAAAAGCTGACGCGTCTCCGGCTCGGCCAACGTTGGCCGAAGCGATGAAAAAACCCCGCGACGCGTCGCGGGGTTTTGGCGTTCCCGAAGGAAGCGGATTACAGCTGGGCGGCGTTCTCGGCCAGGTAGGCGGCGACGCCGGCGGCGTCGGCCTTCATGCCTTTTTTACCCTTGTTCCAGCCGGCCGGGCACACTTCGCCGTTCTCTTCGAAGAACTGCAGCGCGTCGACCATGCGGATCATTTCGTCGATGTTGCGGCCCAGCGGCAGGTTGTTGACGACCTGATGCTGCACCACGCCCGACTTGTCGATCAGGAAGGAGCCGCGGAAGGCGACGCCGCCGTCGGCTTCGACGTCGTAGGCCTTGCACAGCTCGTGCTGGATGTCGGCGACCAGGGTGTAGCCGACCTGGCCGATGCCGCCTTTTTCGACGGCGGTGTTGCGCCACGCGGCGTGGGTGAAGTGGCTGTCGATCGACACGCCGATCACTTCGACGTTGCGCTTCTTGAACTCTTCCAGACGGTTGTCGAAAGCGATCAGTTCGGACGGGCACACGAAGGTGAAGTCGAGCGGGTAGAAGAACACCACGGCGTACTTGCCTTCGGTCTCCTGCTTGAAGTTGAAGTTCTCGACGATTTCGCCGTTGCCCTTCACGGCGGCGAAGGTTTTTTCGGCGCAGCCGAAGAACGGAGCTTGCTTGCCAACGAGTACGGCCATGGAGGTCTCCTTGAAGAAGCGGGTAAAGAAGCGGCCGGAAAACCGGCCAACAGAAAACGGGGTGGTTATAAATCAGCACGGCGGCGGACGACCAATTGGAAATCCATATCGCCCCAATTGAATCCGGCTATCCGTCATGCCAGATGAAGGGGGCAGATGGGGATAGCGAGCGGCATTTCAAGGCCAGGGCCACCGCGCAGCGGCCATGAAAAAACGGGCGGAATGCTCCGCCCGTTTCGCGTTTCGCCGGCGCTCGGCCAACCCTGGCCTTACTGCGCGGCGGTTTCGGCCTTCTGGCGCAGGCGCAGGTTCAGTTCGCGCAGCTGCTTCTCGTCGACCGCGTTCGGCGCGTGGGTCAGCAGGCACTGCGCGCGCTGCGTCTTCGGGAAGGCGATCACGTCGCGGATCGACTCGGCGCCGCACATCAGCGTCACCAGACGGTCGAGACCGAACGCGAGGCCGCCGTGCGGCGGCGCGCCGAACTTGAGGTTGTCGAGCAGGAAGCCGAACTTGTTCTGCTGCTCTTCCGGGCTGATCTTCAGCGCGGCGAACACCTTCTCCTGCACGTCGGCGCGGTGGATACGCACCGAACCGCCGCCGATTTCCCAACCGTTCAGCACCATGTCGTAGGCGCGCGCGAGGCAGGCGCCCGGATCGGTTTCCATCAGGTCCTCGTGACCCGGTTTCGGGCTGGTGAACGGATGGTGGCAGGCGGTCCAGCGGTCGGCCTCCTCGTCGTATTCGAACATCGGGAAGTCGACCACCCACAGCGGACGCCATTCCTTGACGAAGTAGCCGCCGGCCTCGCCCTTCTCGTGACCGATCTTGATGCGCAGCGCGCCGATCGCCTCGTTGACGACCTTGGCCTTGTCGGCGCCGAAGAAGATGATGTCGCCGTCCTCGGCGCCGGTGCGCGCGATGATTTCGGTCAGCGCGGCAACCGACAGGAATTTCACGATCGGCGACTGCAGGCCGCTGCTCTCGTCGTTGCTGATCTTGCTCTTGTCGTTGACCTTGATGTAAGCCAAGCCCTTGGCGCCGTAGATGCCGACGAACTGGGTGTACTCGTCGATCTCCTTGCGCGACAGCGAAGCGCCGCCCGGCACGCGCAGCGCGACGACGCGGCCGTTCGGCAGGTCGGCGGCGCCGCGGAACACCTTGAACTCCTCGGTCTTCATCAGATCGGTCAGTTCGGTGAACTTGAGGCTGACGCGCAGATCCGGCTTGTCCGAGCCGTAGTAGAACATCGCGTCGGCGTAGGCCATGCGCGGGAAGTCGCCGAGCTCGACGCCCATCACGTCGCGGAAGATCTCGCGCGCCATGCCCTCGGTGATGTCCATGATCTCGTCCTCGTTCAGGAACGAGGTTTCCAAGTCGATCTGGGTGAATTCCGGCTGGCGGTCGGCGCGCAGGTCTTCGTCGCGGAAGCACTTGGTGATCTGGTAGTAGCGGTCGAAGCCGGCCACCATCAGCAGCTGCTTAAAGAGCTGCGGCGACTGCGGCAGCGCGAAGAATTCGCCCGGGTGCACGCGGGACGGCACCAGGTAGTCGCGCGCGCCTTCCGGCGTCGAGCGGGTCAGCATCGGCGTTTCGACGTCGATGAAGCCCTGCTTGTCGAGGTACTGGCGCACGCCCATCGCGACGCGGTAGCGCAGGCGCAGGTTCTTCTGCATCGCCGGGCGACGCAGGTCGATCACGCGGTTCAAGAGGCGCACGTTCTCCGACAGGTTCTCGTCGTCGATCTGGAACGGCGGGGTGGCGGCGGCGTTGAGGATCTCGATCTCTTTGCCGAGGATCTCGATCTCGCCCGAGATCAGGTTCGCGTTGGCGGTGCCGGCCGGGCGCTCGCGCACGAGGCCGGTGATCGACACGACGTATTCGCCGCGGCAGGCGTCGGCGGTGGCGAAGGCTGCCGGCACGTCCGGGTCGAACACCACCTGCACCAGACCCTCGCGGTCGCGCAGGTCGATGAAGATCACGCCGCCATGGTCGCGGCGGCGGTGCACCCAGCCCTTCACGGTCACGGTCTGGCCGAGGTATTTCTTGTCGATGAGTCCGCTGTAATCGGTTCGCATGATGTGCTTGATTGGTTTCGGTTCTGAATGGTTGGACGGACTTGGCGACAGCTTAGCCCGCTTTGCGGGCCGGGGCCACCATGCCCATCGAAATCGCGTACTTCAGCGCCTCGTCGACGCTCATATTGAGCGGCCGGGTTTGCGCACGCGGCACCATGACGAAGTAGCCCGAGGTCGGGTTCGGGATGGTCGGCACGTAAACGCCGATATAGTCGTCGCCGAGCTCGTCGCTCACCATCTCGGGCAGCGGGCCGGTCTGGAAGGCGACCGTCCAGGTCCCCTGCTGCGGGAACTGCACCAGGATGGGCGTCTTGAAAGCCTGGCCGTTGTCGGACAGCAGCGTGTCGCTGATCTGCTTGACGCTGTTGTAGATCGACTTGACCACCGGCGTGCGCGACAACAGCGCGTGCCAGAAGTCGATCAGGCGTTGGCCGAGCACGTTGGCCGCCAGCATGCCGGTGCCGAGCAGGATGGCGACCGCCAGCAGCACGCCCAAGCCCGGGATCGCGAAACCGAACAGCCGCTCGGGACGCAGCGCGTCCGGCAGCAGGTTCAGCGTCAGGTCGAGGGTGCCGACGATCAGGTTCAGCACCCACAGCGTGACCGCTACCGGCAGCCAGATCAGCAGACCGGTGACCAGGTAACCCTTGAGGTTCATCTTGACCTGTTTCATCAGGAATGACTGCACGAGGCCGAACAGCTGTGCCCGGCGTCGCCGCCGGATTTGGCGCCGCCGCCGCCCTTGAAGTCGGTCGCGTACCAGCCCGAGCCCTTGAGCTGGAAGCCGGCGGCCGACACTTGCTTGTGGTAGTCGGCGCTGCCGCAGGCCGGGCAGGCGGCGATGGCGGCGTCGCTCATCTTCTGCAGGTGCTCCTTGCGCACACCGCAGGCGTTGCAGTGGTATTCGTAGATCGGCATGGTGACGTCTCCTGCGTGGATGCCGGCCGCGGCGGATGCGACGGCCCGGCGCTTGGGACGGCGCGCGCCAATGCAGGCCGACCCAAACGCGCGATTATATCCGACTGACGCGCCGGGGAAAAAGGGCGGCGGCCGTTGTCGCGACGCGACACGCGACACTGGCGCCGCACGGCCTTCTCGCCGTAACATGCCACTGTCAAGCTATATTGCACTGCAGCAGCGGGCGCCCACCCGTCCGCCTCTTCGTTCACGCACCCGGCCGCCGCGCCGGACCAGGAGGCCAGCATGACGCATCCCCTCACGTCGCTTTCGGGCAAGAAAGGCCTGATCGTCGGCATCGCCAACCGCCACAGCATCGCCTACGGCTGCGCGCGCGTCCTCAAGGCGCAGGGCGCCGAACTCGCCGTCACCTACCTCAACGCCAAGGCCGAACCCTTCGTGCGGCCGCTGGCGGACGAACTCGGCGCCGGCCTCGTCCTGCCGCTGGACGTCGAAAAGCCCGGCGAACTCGACGCCGTGTTCGCCGCGATCCGCGAACAGTGGGGCCGGCTCGACTTCGTCGTCCACTCGATCGCCTACTGCCCGCTCGAGGACCTGCACGGCCGCGTGGTCGACTGCAGCCTGGAAGGCTTCCAGCAGGCGATGCGCGTGTCGTGCTACTCGCTGATCGAGATGGCGAGGTTGGCCGAGCCCTTGATGAAGGACGGCGGCACCCTCGTCGCGATGAGCTACTACGGCGCCGAGAAGGTGGTCGAGAACTACAACATCATGGGGCCGGTCAAGGCGGCGCTCGAGAGCACGGTGCGCTATCTGGCGCACGAACTGGGCGGCCAGGGCATCCGCGTGCACGCGGTGTCGCCGGGACCGCTGAAAACGCGCGCCGCCTCCGGCATCGCGCACTTCGACGCGCTGATCGACGCCGCGATCGAGCGCGCGCCGCAGAACCGGCTGGTCGACATCGACGAGGTCGGCGCGACCTGCGCCTTCCTCGTGTCCGACGCCGCGCGCGCGCTGACCGGCGACACGCTGTACGTCGACGCCGGCTTCCACATCATGGGCTGACGCGCCCTCCTTGCAACCGACGCCGCCCCGCGCGGGCGGCCCCAAGACAAAGGCGCAGTACCATGACCCGCGACGAACACGCCTTCACCGACATCATCGCCGCCGCACGCGACGCCGGACCGCTGCCGATGGCGGTCGCCCACCCGGCCAGCCGCGAAGCGCTCCTGGGCGCCTTCGAGGCCGCCGACGAGGGGCTGGCCCGCCCGATCCTGGTCGGCCCGCGCGACAAGCTGGCGCGGCTGGCGGCCGAGCTGGAACGCGAGCTGGCCGATTTCGAACTGATCGACACCCCGCACAGCCACGCCGCCGCCGAGCGCGCGGTGCGGCTGGTGCGCGAAGGCCACGCCGAACTGCTGATGAAGGGCAGCCTGCACACCGACGAATTCATGGAAGCGGTGCTCGAGCGCAGCGCCGGCCTCAGGACCGACCGCCGCGTCAGCCACGTGTTCGTGATGAAGGTCGAGAGCTACCCGCGCTACCTGTTCATCACCGATGCGGCGATCAACATCGAGCCCGACCTCGCCGCCAAGCGCGACATCGTACAGAACGCGATCGACCTGACGCGTGCGCTCGGCATCGCCACGCCGCGCGTCGCCATCCTGTCGGCGGTCGAGACGGTCAACCCCAAGCTGCGCTCGACGATAGACGCGGCCGCGCTGTGCAAGATGGCCGACCGCGGCCAGATCAGCGGCGGCGTGCTCGACGGCCCGCTCGCCTTCGACAACGCGATCTCGGCCGAAGCGGCCGCCAGCAAGGGCATCGTCTCGCCGGTCGCCGGCCGGCCCGACGTGCTGGTCGTCCCCGACCTCGAGTCGGGCAATATGCTCGCCAAGCAGCTGACCTACCTAGCCGCCGCCGCCTCGGCCGGCGTCGTGATGGGCGCGCGCGTGCCCATCGTGCTGACCAGCCGCGCCGACGACGCGGCCGGCCGGCTCGCGTCGACCGCGGTCGCCAGCCTCGTTGCCCACCGTCGCCGCCATGGAGGCCCGCTATGACGCCCGTGCACCTGACGCTCAACGCCGGCTCGTCGACGCTGAAGTTCCGCGCCTACCACGCCGACGACCACCGGCTGCTGCTGCGCGGCCTGATCGACCACTTCGGCGCCGGCGACGCCAGCCTCGCGCTCGACTTCGCCGACGGCCGGCGTGAAACGCGCCGGCTCGCCGACACCGGCCGCGAGCGCGCGTTACCGCTGCTGCTCGCCACGCTGGCCGACGCCGGCCTCGTCGTCGCCGCCGCGATCCACCGCGTCGTGCACGGCGGGCGCGACTTCGCCGCGCCGGTGGCGCTGACGGCGGCGGTGCGCGAGCAGCTCGCCGCGCTGTCGGCGCTGGCGCCCTTGCACCAGCCGACCAGCCTCGCCGTCGTCGAGCAGTTGGCCGAGGCACGCCCGACGCTGCCGCAGATCGCCTGCTTCGACACCGCCTTTCACGCCAAGGCGCCGGCGCTCAACCAGCGCTTCGCGATCGCACGCCACTGGTACGACGAGGGCGTGCGCCGCTACGGCTTCCACGGCCTGTCGTACGCGGCGATCGCGCGCCGGCTGCCCGAGTACGGCCTGGCCGACGCGCGCGTCGTCGTCTGCCACCTCGGCAGCGGCGCCAGCGCCTGCGGCATGGTCGCCGGGCAGAGCGTCGCCTCGACGATGGGCTTCTCGGCGCTCGACGGCCTGATGATGGGCACGCGCGCCGGCCTGATCGACCCGGAGGTGCTGCTGTACTGGCAGGAGACGCACGGCATGGACATCAAGGCGGTGCGCGACGAGCTGTACAAGAAGAGCGGCCTCTTGGGCGTGTCCGGGCTGTCGTCGGACATGCGCGTGCTGCTCGAGAGCGACGCGCCCGAGGCGCACGAGGCCGTCGAGCTGTTTTGCAGCCGCGCCGCGCGCGAGGTCGCGTCGCTGTCGACCGCGATCGGCGGGCTCGACGCGCTGGTGTTTACCGCCGGCATCGGCGAACACTCGGCCGAGGTGCGCGCGAACATCGTCGCGCGGCTCGGCTGGCTCGGCCTCGCGCTCGACGCCTCGGCCAACCACGAGCACGACGCCGAGATCGCCTCGCCCGACAGCAGCGCCGACATCCTGGTGATCCCGACCGACGAGGAAGGCGAGATGCTCGCCGAGGCGCTGCCGCTTTTGGCCTGAGCCGCCGTCCGTAAAAAAAGGTTCTTCACGGATTCCCGGGGAAAGCGGCCCTGATCTTCAGGAAGAAGTACTCGCTGTCCCGGTAGCCATAGGCCATGCGCTTCATCACCTTGATCCGGTTGTTGATC
>NZ_SLXG01000009.1 GCF_004345725.1 Crenobacter luteus
CAGGCTTCCGCATGAGGGAACAAGCGGAGCAGGAGCAGAAATTTTTAACCGACTTTACCAAGTAGGTCTTGGCCCTAATCCTGGGGGCAGGTCAGGTCGCACAAACAGCTTACCTTGCACCGCCGTTCTCACATCCGGCTTTTACCTCACGTTCCCATTATTCCGTGAAGAACCAAAAATCTTGCAGGGGCTCCCCACCGGCCTTGGGCAGACGGCGCCTTGGCGGCAAGACCGCTGACGGAGGGAGCCGCGCACTCACCCGCCCGGCTCGCCCCAGAGCCGGCCGCGACGAGACGGCGCACGGCAGACGCGAACCGGCCCCGAGTCTGACTCCGAACCACACCAGGAGCCAGCCCGGGGCCGTTCAGGGCAAGCCCCTTGCCCGCCGAGCCCCTGTCACGCCAGGTCGAAGCGATCGAGATTCATCACCTTGCTCCAGGCTGCCACGAAGTCGTTGACGAACTTCGCTTGCGCGTCGCTACACGCATAGACTTCGGCCAAGGCCCGCAACTGGGAATTCGACCCGAAGACGAGATCGACGACGGTCCCCGTCCACTTGAGGTCGCCCGTCGCCCGGTCGCGTCCTTCGAGCACGTTCTCGTCGCCGGCGGAGCGCTGCCACTTCGTCCCCATGTCGAGCAGGTTCACGAAAAAGTCGTTGCTCAAAACTTCCGGCCGCTGGGTGAACACCCCGTGCCGGGACTGATCGAAGTTGGCATTTAGCACGCGCAGACCGCCGATCAGCACCGTCATCTCGGGCGCGGTCAGGGTCAGCAACTGCGCCTTGTCGATCAGCAGTTCCGCCGCCGCGCCTTCCAAGCCCTTGCGGGCGTAGTTGCGGAAACCGTCGGCCTTCGGCTCCAGCACGGAGAACGACACCACATCGGTCTGCGCCTGCGAGGCGTCCATGCGGCCCGGCACGAATGGCACGGTCACGTCGTGGCCGGCCTTCTTCGCGGCGGCTTCGACGGCAGCGCAGCCACCCAACACGATCAGGTCGGCGAGCGAGACCTTCTTGCCGCCGGCAGCCGAGGCGTTGAAGTCCTTCTGGATGGCTTCCAGCGTCGCCAGCGTCTTCGCCAGCTCGGCCGGCTGGTTGACTTCCCAGTCCTTCTGCGGGGCAAGGCGGATGCGCGCGCCGTTGGCGCCGCCGCGCATGTCGCTGCCGCGGAAGGTCGACGCCGATGCCCAGGCCGTCGACACCAGCTGAGAAATGGACAGGCCGGACGCAAGGATCTTGGCCTTCAGCGCGGCGATGTCCTGCCCGTCGACCAGCGCGTGGTCCACGGCGGGGATCGGATCCTGCCAGATCAGTTCCTCCTTCGGCACGAGCTTGCCCAGATAGCGGGCGCGTGGCCCCATGTCGCGGTGCGTCAGCTTGAACCAGGCGCGGGCGAAGGCATCGGCGAACGCATCCGGGTTGGCCATGAAGTGGCGCGAGATCTTCTCGTAAACCGGGTCCATACGCATCGCCATGTCGGCCGTGGTCATCATCGGGGCGTGGCGCTTGGCCGGATTGTGTGCGTCGGGCACGGCGCTCGCCGCGGCGGGGTCCTTGGGCTTCCACTGGTGAGCACCGGCCGGGCTCTTGGTCAGTTCCCACTCGTAGCCGAACAGCGTCTCGAAGTAACTGTTGTCCCACTGGGTCGGCGTGGGTGTCCAGGCGCCCTCGATGCCGCTGGTGATCGTGTACTCGCCCTTGCCGCTGCCCAGGCTGTTCTTCCAGCCCAGCCCCTGTTCCTCGATGTCGGCGCCCTCGGGCTCGGGACCGACGTTGGCCGGATCGCCGGCACCGTGCGCCTTGCCGAAGGTATGGCCGCCGGCGGTCAGGGCGACGGTTTCCTCGTCGTTCATCGCCATGCGGGCGAAGGTTTCGCGGATGTCGCGCGCCGAGGCGAGCGGGTCAGGATTGCCGTTCGGGCCTTCCGGATTCACGTAGATCAGGCCCATCTGCACCGCGGCAAGGGGGTTTTCGAGCTCACGGTCGCCGGTGTAACGCTTGTCGCCGAGCCACTCGGCCTCGGGCCCCCAGTAGATGTCCTCCTCCGGCTCCCAGATGTCCGGGCGGCCACCGCCAAAACCGAAGGTCTTGAAACCCATCGACTCCAACGCGACGTTGCCGGCAAGGATCATCAGGTCGGCCCAGGACAGCTTGCGGCCATACTTCTGCTTGATCGGCCACAGCAGCCGGCGCGCCTTGTCGAGGTTGCCGTTGTCGGGCCAGCTGTTGAGCGGCGCGAAACGCTGGTTACCTGTGCCCGCGCCGCCGCGCCCGTCGCCGACGCGGTAGGTACCCGCTGCATGCCAGGCCATGCGGATGAACAGCGGTCCGTAGTGGCCGTAGTCGGCAGGCCACCAGTCTTGCGAATCCGTCATCAGCGCGTGCAGGTCCTTGATCACGGCGTCCAGATCGAGAGTCTTGAATTCCTTGGCGTAGTCGAACGCCTCGCCCATCGGGTTGGACAGCTGGGAATGCTGGTGCAGGATTTTCAGGTTGAGCTGATTCGGCCACCAGTCTGCATTCGAGGGAGCGCCTGCCAATGTGTGCATGCCGGCGCCGCCCGAAAACGGGCATTTTGCTTCGTTTGACATGGTTTTATCCTCTGGCTGTTTACACCCACACTGCTCGATCCAGTTTGGTGTCCGGCTGCCGATCGAACAAATAAATTTTACTAATGGTTTTTATAGCCTACACGGCTGGGGCAGCCGTGCCTGACTGCCCGACTCCGCCCCAGGCCCGCGCGCGCACCGGAGCTGGAATCGTCGGGTGAAAACACGCGTCCGGAAGCGGTCACGTTGGCCATCAGCGGCGCTCGGTGCGATCATCGGCGCAATCATCAGGACCACGAAGAAAGGCAAGGCGATGGACGATCGATACCAGTTTGACCCGGTCGAGGTACGCGTGCTCGGCGCGCTCATCGAGAAGCAGGCGCTGACGCCGGACGCCTATCCTTTGACGCTGAACGCGCTGCTTGGCGCCTGCAACCAGCTGACCAGCCGAGAACCGGTGATGACGCTGACCGAAAGCCGCGTCAGCGCCGCGCTCGACGCGCTGATCGCCGCCCGGCTGGTCGCCGAACGGCTGCCGGCGGGCAGCCGGGTGGCCAAGTACGAGCATCGGCTCGGCTGGGAATGGCGGCTGGAGGGCGCGGGCCTGGCGGCCCTGGCGCTGCTGTTGTTGCGCGGCGCGCAGACCTCGGCGGAGATCAAGAGTCGCGCCGGTCGCGTCTACCCGTTCAGCGGCGTCGACGAAGTCGAGACCGCGCTGAACGCGCTGGCCGACAAATACCCGCCGCTGGTCGCCAAGCTCGAGCGCCAGCCCGGCGAACGCGAGGCGCGCTGGATGCATTGTCTGTGCGGGGAGCCGGCTGCAACCGCACCGCTCGCGGGCACAGATGGCGACACCGGACTCGCCGGCCGCGTCGCCGCGCTCGAGGCCGAGGTCGCCGCGCTCAAAGCCCGACTGGCGGCGCTCGAGGCGCAGTCGGGCGACTGAGCCGCCACGTTGAACGCGGTCAAGACACCGGCGACCGTCCGCGGCCTTTTGCCGGCCTGACCCACGGCGCCGAACCGTTTTCTAGGTCGGGTCGAAGCCGCTCAGCACGACCTTGCCCAGGTTCCTGTTCGCCGCCATGTACTCGTGCGCCGCCCTCACGTCGGCGATAGCAAACACGGCGTCCAGCGTCGGCCTGAGGCGGCCGTCGAGCAAGGCCGGCAACACCCGCGTGCGCAGCGCCTCGGCCAAGTCCGCCTTGACCTCGAGCGGCTGGCTGCGCAGCGTCGAGCCGATCAGCGACAGGCGCTTGACCAGCACCTGACCGAGGTTGAGCTCGCCCCTGGCGCCGCCCATCACGCCGATCAGCACCAGCCGCCCGTCCGGCCTGAGCGCGGCGACATTGTCGGCGAGGTGGCTGGCACCAACCGGGTCGAGCACCACGTCGGCGCCGCCGCGCTCCCTGACCCAGGCGGCGAAAGACGGCAGCGCGCGGTAGTCGAACGCGTCGCGCGCGCCCATCTGGCGGCAGAAGGCGAGCTTGGCCGGCGAGCCGGCGCTGGCCAGCGCGTGCGCGCCGAGCAGATTCGCCAGCTGGATCGCCGCCGCGCCGACGCCGCTGGCGCCGGCGTGCACCAGCAGCGTTTCGCCGGCCTTGAGGCGGCCGACTTCGACGAGGTTCAGCCACGCGGTCATCCACGCCTCGGGCAGGCTCGCCGCCGTCGCCCAGTCGAGCGCGGCGGGCTTTTCGACCGCCAGCGCCTCGTCGAGCAGCGCGTATTCGGCATAGCCGCCGCCGGCGACGAGACCGAACACCGCGTCGCCGACGGCGAAGCGGCTGCCCGCCGGCGCGGCGTCGACCTCGCCGGCGACCTCGAGGCCGAGGATGGCGGTCACGCCCGGCGGCGGCGGGTAGCGCCCTTCGCGCTGCACGAGGTCGGCGCGGTTGACGCCGGCGGCGCGCACCCTGACGCGCAGCTGGCCCGGCCCGGGTTCGGGCAGCGGGACTTCGCCGACGGCAAGGGTGTCGACCCCGCCCGGGGCGCGCTGGACGATGGCAAGCATGGCGACTCCGTTCGATTTGAGCTGAAACAAGGACAGCCCCCGCGCCGGCACGCGGCGCGGGGGTTTGGATTACAATACCACGCCATGAGCGACCCCTGTTTCCACTGCGGCCTGCCGGTTCCCGCGCACGCCGACTTCCCCATCCGCTACCGCGAACGCACCGAACGCGCCTGCTGCGCCGGCTGCCAGGCGGTCGCGCAGACCATCGTCGACGCGGGCCTCGCCGACTACTACGCGCACCGCACCGAGGAGGCGCGCCGCGCCGAGCCGCTGCCGCCGGAGCTCGTCGAGCAGATCCGCCTGTACGACAACGAGGCGCTGCAAAAGAGCTTCGTCAGGGTCGAGGACGGCTCGCTGCGCGAGGCCGCGCTGATCCTCGAGGGCATCACCTGCGCCGCCTGCGTGTGGCTGAACGAGCGGCAGCTCAAGCGCCTGCCCGGCGTCGTCTCGGTCGACATCAACTACAGCACCCACCGCGCGCGCGTGCGCTGGGACGACGCGCGCGTGAAACTGTCGGCCATCCTCGAGGCGGTCGCCGCGATCGGCTACCGCGCCCACCCCTACGACGCCGCCCGTTCCGAGGCGCTGGCGCAGAAGGAGCGCAAGGGCGCGCTGAACCGGCTGTGGGTCGCCGGCCTGTCGATGATGCAGGTGATGATGTACGCGGTGCCGGTCTACATGGCGCCGGCCGGCGAGATCGACCCGGAATTCCTGTGGCTGCTGCACTGGGCGAGCTTCGCGCTGACGCTGCCGGTGGTGCTTTATTCGGCGCTGCCGTTCTACAAGGGCAGTTGGCGCGACCTGAAGGCCCGACGGCTCGGCATGGACGTGCCGGTCGCGATCGGCGTCGTGGTCGCCTTCGCCGCCAGCAGCTGGGCGCTGTTCAACCATATCGACCACGGCATCTACTTCGATTCGGTGTCGATGTTCGTCTTCCTGCTGCTCGGCGGCCGCTACCTGGAGGGCATCGCGCGGCGCCGCGCCGGCGAGGCGACCGACAGCCTCGTCAAGCTGCTGCCGGCCTTCGCGCACCGCGTGCCCGGCTGGCCCGCCGCGCGCGACGCGCACGAGGCGCCGGTCGCCGAGCTCGCCGTCGGCGACGTGCTGCTGGTCAAGCCGGGCGAGACCGTGCCGGCCGACGGCGTGGTGCTCGACGGTGCGAGCGCACTCGACGAGTCGCTGCTGACCGGCGAGAGCCGGCCGATCGACAAGCGCGCGCGCGACACGGTGATCGCCGGCAGCGTCAACACCGCCAGCCCCTTGTACGTCGAGGTCACGCAGACCGGCGCCGACACGCGGCTGTCGTCCATCGTGCGGCTGCTCGACAAGGCGCTGGCCGACAAGCCGCGCCTCGCGCAGCTGGCCGACCGCTTCGCCGCGTGGTTCGTCGCCGCGCTGCTGGTCGCCGCGGTGGCGACCTACCTCGTCTGGCTGCCGACCGACGCCGAGCGCGCGCTGTGGGTGACCGTCGCCGTGCTGGTGGTGTCCTGCCCGTGCGCGCTGTCGCTGGCGACGCCGGCGGCGCTGACCGCCGCCACCGGCCACCTCGCGACGCTCGGCGTGCTGACCACGCGCGGCCACGCGATCGAGACGCTCGCGCGCGTCGATACCGTAGTGTTCGACAAGACCGGCACGCTGACCCACGGCGCGCCGCGCCTCGTCGCCCGCCACGCCTTCGCCGGCGACGCCGACGCGCAGCTGGCGGTCGCGCAGGCGCTCGAGGCCGGCTCCGAACACCCGATCGCGCGCGCTCTCTTGGCCGCGCCGTGCGACGCGCCCCGGCCAACGTTGGCCGAGCTCGTCAACCTGCCCGGCCAGGGCGTCGAGGGCGTGATCGCCGGCGCGCGCTGGCGGCTCGGCCGCGTCGACTTCGTCGCCGGGCTGGCCGGCGCGCTGCCGGCCGGTTTTGCGAACTGGCAGCACGGCGCGACGGTGATCGCGCTGGGCGGCGACGCCGGCTGGCAGGCGCTGTTCGCGCTGGCCGACGCGCCGCGCGAGGACGCCGCCGCGCTGGTCGCCGCGCTGCAACGCGACGGCAAGACGGTGCACCTGTTGAGCGGCGACGCCGACGGCGCGGTCGCCGCGCTGGCCACCGCGCTCGGCGTCGACCGCCACCGCGCGCGCGCCACGCCCGAGGACAAGCTCGCCTACGTCGGTGCGCTGCAGGCGCAAGGCCGGCGCGTGCTGATGGTCGGCGACGGCGTCAACGACGCGCCGGTGCTGGCGCGCGCCGACGTGTCGCTGGCGATGGGCGGCGGCACCGACGTCGCGCGCGCCTCGGGCGACATGGTGCTGCTCAACGACGCGCTCGCGGCGCTGCCGGCGGCGCTGTCGCTGGCGAAGAAGACGCTGGCGGTGATCCGCCAGAACCTCGTCTGGGCCGCCGGCTACAACCTCGTCGCGCTGCCGCTGGCGATGGCCGGTTTCGTGACGCCGTGGCTCGCCAGCCTCGGCATGGCGATGAGCTCCTTGCTGGTGGTCGGCAACGCGTTGCGCCTGGTGCGCCGGCGCGCGCCGGCCGACGCCCCCTCGCCCGCCTGCGACGCCAAGACCGCCGTCACCGGCGCTTAACCGACCCCGGATACCCTGATGGAAAGCCTGTACCTGTTGATCCCGATGAGCATCGTGCTCGTCTTCGTGATCGGCGCCCTGTTCTGGTGGGCGACGCGCTCGGGCCAGTTCGACGACCTCGAGGGCCCCGGCCACCGTATCCTGATGGACGACGAGAAGCACACCGGCGACCTGAACGCCGCCGACGAAGCGGACCGCGACGCCACCCAGAAAACCGACTGAAGCGCACCGGGTGCGCGCCTCGGCCAACCCCACCCACCGGACCCTGCATGAACGCCAACACCAGCTTCGGCTTCTTCGGCCAGCGCCGCTTTTTCCCGCTCTTTTCGACGCAGTTCCTCGGCGCCTTCAACGACAACCTGCTCAAGACCGCGATCGTGGTGCTGATCAGCTACCACGGCCTCGCCGTCGGCGGCCTGCCGCCCGAGCAACTGGTCAACCTCGCCGCCGGCGTCTTCATCCTGCCGTTCTTCCTGTTCTCGGCCACCGCCGGCAAGCTGTCGGAGCGCGTCGACAAGGCGGGGCTGGCGCGGGCGGTCAAGCTGGTCGAGATCGCCATCATGGTGCTGGCCGGCGCCGGCTTCTTCCTGCATTCGGCGCCGCTGCTCTTGTCGTCGCTGTTCCTGATGGGCGTGCATTCGACCTTCTTCGGCCCGCTCAAGTACTCGGTGCTGCCGCAGCACCTGCCCGCGCACGAGCTGGTCGGCGGCAACGGCCTGATCGAGATGGGCACCTTCCTCGCGATCCTGCTCGGCCAGATCGGCGGCAGCCTGATGGTCGACGGCGGCCCGTGGCTGATGGCCGGCGCGACCTTCGCGACCGCCGCGCTCGGCTACCTCGCCAGCCGCGCGATACCGCCGGCGCCGGCGACCAACCCGGGCCTCGCGCTGTCATTCAACGTCTGGCGCGACTCGGTCGGGCTGATGAAGGCGGCGTGGGCGCAGCGCGAGGTACGCTCGGCGATGCTCGGCATCTCGTGGTTCTGGCTGCTCGGCGCGGTCTACACCACGCAGTTGCCGACCTTCACGCGGCTGCACCTGGGCGGCGACGCGACCGTCTACACGCTGGGCCTCGCGCTGTTCTCGGTCGGCATCGGCGCCGGCTCGATCGCCTGCGCCAAGCTGTCGCGCGGCAAGCTCGAGCTCGGCCTGGTGCTGGTCGGCGGCGCCGGCATGACGGTGTTCGGCGCCGACCTCGCGCTGTCGGCGTTCGCGCGCAACGGCCACGCGCTCGTGGGGCTGGCCGACTTCCTCGCCCAGCCGCGCCACTGGCGAGCGCTGGCCGACATCGCGCTGTTGGGCTTCTTCGGCGGCTTCTTCACCGTGCCGCTCTACACCTGGCTGCAGACGGCGGCGCCGGAGCACTTCCGCTCGCAGGCGATCGCCGCCAACAACATCCTGAACGGCTGCTACATGGTCGGCTCGGCGGTCGCCAGCGCGGTGCTCTTGGCGCTGTTCGACAATATCGCCATCCTGTTCCTCGCCGTCGCGCTGGCCAACGTGGCCGCGCTGTGGCATCTGACGGCGGGTTCGCCGACCCTGCGCGAGGCGAGCGCCAGCTGGTGGCGCCGCCGCGGCTGGCGCGGCTGAAGCCGCGCGGCACGCAAAAAGGCTCGGCCAACCCTCAAAGGTTGGCCGAGCCTTTTTCAGGTCGGGCGTCAGCCGGCCAGCTTCGCCGCCGCGTCGCGCAGCGCGGTGCGCACACCCTCCTCGACCACCGGGTGGTAGAACGGCATGGCCAGCATCTCGTCGACCGTCAGCCCCATCTGCACCGCCCACGCCAGCGTGTGCGCGATGTTCTCGGCGCGCGGCCCCAGCCATTCGGCGCCGAGGAAGCGGCCGGTGGCCTTGTCGGCGTAGACGTGCATCAGGCCCTTGTTCTTCAGCATCACGCGGCTGCGGCCCTGGTCCTCGAAGCTGACCGCGCCGGTGACGAAGCTGCCCGGCGCGAGATCGACATGGCGCTGGCCGACCATCGCAATCTGCGGGTCGGAGAACACCACGGCGATCGTCGCGCGACGGTGGCCGGGGCGCACGTCCGGGTAGCGCGCGGCGTTGTCGCCGGCGGTCCGGCCCTCGTCGGCCGCCTCGTGCAACAGCGGCAGAACGTTGTTCGCGTCTCCGGCGATGAACACCGGGCTCGCGCCG
The DNA here is from genome assembly GCF_004345725.1 of Crenobacter luteus. Lineage (GTDB taxonomy): Bacteria > Pseudomonadota > Gammaproteobacteria > Burkholderiales > Chromobacteriaceae > Crenobacter > Crenobacter luteus. Next base: position 9,277 of record NZ_SLXG01000009.1, read on the forward strand.
CACTGCAAGGTCGCCTTGTCGAACAGCGGCACGCCGTTCGCGTCGAGTGCCAGCGTGGTGTTCTCCAGCCCCAGGTGGTGGACGTTGGGCTCGCGGCCGGTGGCGGCGAGCACGTAGTCGAAGCGCTCGGTGATCTCGCGCCCGTCATGGTCGACGTAGCGCAGCACCGCCTCGTCGCCGTCTTTTTTCATTTCCAGCACGCGCGCGTCGGCGTCGAAGTCGAGCTCGGCGCCGAAGGTCGCCGCGGCGGCGGCGCGCACCGCCGGGTCGGTCAGCGGGCCGACCGCGCCGCCCTTGCCGAACAGGCGCACCCGCACGCCGAGCCGCGACAGCGCCTGGCCGAGCTCCAGCCCGATCACGCCCGGGCCGAACACCGCGACGCGCTTTGGCAGATCGTGCCAGGCGAACACGTCGTCGTTGACGATCAGCCGGTCGCCGAGCGCGCGGAACGGCGCCGGGACCTTCGGGCTCGAGCCGGTAGCGATGACCACGCGGCGCGCGTGCACCTCGCTGTGGCCGCCGACCTCGAGCACGGTGTTGTCGATGAAGCGCGCGTGGCCGACCAGTTTGTCGTCGGCCGGGATCGCGTCGACGCCGTTGACGACGAAGCCGACGAAACGGTCGCGCTCGCGACGCACGCGCGCCATCACCGCGACGCCGTCGACGCGCACCTCGCCGTCGACGTACACGCCGAACGGCGCGGTGTGGCGGGCATCAAACGCGGCATCGGCGGCGGCGATCAACAGCTTGGACGGCATGCAGCCGACGCGCGCGCAGGTGGTGCCGTAGGCGCCGCCCTCGATGATGACGGCCGATTGGCCGTGCGCCTTGACGGCGCGGTAGGCGGCGAGGCCGGCGGTGCCGGCGCCGATGACGGCTACATCCACGTTCAACTTGCGCATGCTTGACTCCTGTCTGGTGGGCCGCGGGCAGACGGCGGCGTCCTCGCGGGGGGCGCCCGCGTCTGGCGGCGGTCGAAAAAAAACGGGCCGGCGAGCCGGCCCGGCAAGGGCCCGGCGGGTCAGGGCCGCCGGGTTCGGGCACTTAGCGCTGGAAGTAGCTCTCGACGTCGTCGGCCGAGCCGATCAGCGCGCCGTTGATGAAGACCTGCGGCGCGGTCATCCTGCCGGACACGGCGCCGAGCACCTTGCCGCGGACCTTGTTGTCGAGCGGCAGCTCGATATAGTCCAGACCCCGACCCTCGAGCACGGCCTTGGCGCGCGCGCAGTGCGGGCAGCCGACCTTGCTGAACACGACGATCTGGTCCGGCTTTTTGGCGTGCTCGTTGATGTAGGCCAGCATGGTGTCGGCGTCGGACACTTCGAACGGGTCGCCGTCCTTCTGCGGCTCGATAAACATCTTCTCGACTACGCCGTCCCTGACCAGCATCGAGTAGCGCCAGCTGCGGCGGCCGAAGCCGAGGTCGGCCTTGTCGACCAGCATGCCCATGCCCTCGGTGAACGCGCCGTTGCCGTCCGGCACCATCACGATGTTCTGCGCTTCCTGGTCCTTGGCCCATTCGTTCATCACGAAGCTGTCGTTGACCGACACGCACAGGATGCTGTCGACGCCGTTCTCGAAGAAGGCCGGCGCCAGCTCGTTGTAGCGCGGCAGGTGGGTCGACGAGCAGGTCGGCGTGAAGGCGCCCGGCAGGGAAAACACCACCACGGTTTTGCCGGCGAACAGCTCGTCGGTACTCAGTTGCTTCCAGTCGTTGCCTTCGCGGACCGGAAAAACGACGTTGGGGACGCGTTGGCCTTCACGGCTTTGCAGTTGGGTCATGATGCTCTCCTTGCAGTCGGTTGGGATGGGTGATCGAGAAACATCTCAATCGATGCGGAGATTCTGATAGCCAAGGACAAATTCGTCTAATTTATTGTCAAAATCGATTTAATAGGATTTTTCAACACACGGACATCAAGTCTGTCGGCATGCGGCGTGGCGCTTTAGAATGGCGGACCACACCCAGCGCATGACAACACCCTATGAAGATCCTGATTCTCGGCGCCGGTCAGGTCGGCTCGACGGTGGCCGAAAACCTGGTCTCCGAGAACAACGACATCACCGTCGTCGACCTCGACGCCAAGCTCTTGAAGCAACTGCAGGACCGGCTCGACATCCGCACCGTGGCCGGCAACGCCGCGCATCCGTCGGTGCTGCAACGCGCCGGCGCCGAGGACACCGACCTGATGCTGGCGCTGACGCGCAACGACGAAACCAATCTGGTCGCCAGCAAGTTCGCGTCCGACCTGTTCAACGTGCCGACCTGCATCGCGCGCGTGCGTTCGAGCGACTACGTCGAATTCGGCGGCGACGACGACGCGCTGGCGCGCTTCGGCGTCGACCAGAGCATCTGCCCCGAGCAGCTGGTCACCCACCAGCTGTCGCAGCTGTTCGACTACCCCGGCGCGCTGCGGGTGCTCGACTTCGCCGACGGCCGCGTGCAACTGGTGGTGGTGCGCGCCGTCGAAGGCGGCCAGCTGGTCGGCAAGGCGCTCAAGCACATCCGCGACGACCTGCCGGGCGACGTCGATTGCCGCGTCTGCGCGATCTACCGCAAGGAGCAACTGGTGATCCCCGACGGCGACACGGTGGTGCTCGACGCCGACGAGGTGTTCTTCCTCGCGCCGCGCCGGCACGTCGCGCTGGTGCTGCGCGAGATGCGCAAGAGCGAGCAGCCGGTCAGGCGGGTGATGATCGCCGGCGGCGGCAACATCGGCCACCGGCTCGCGCGCGCGCTCGAGGCGCGCTTTGCGGTCAAGATCATCGAGAGCCGGCCCGAGCGCTGCCAGTGGTTGGCCGAGCAGGTTTCCGGCGCGCTGGTGCTGCAAGGCGAGGCGACCAACGAGGAGCTGCTCGAGGACGAGAACGTCGACGAGATGGACATGTTCTGCGCGCTGACCAACGACGACGAAGACAACATCATGTCCTGTCTGCTGGCCAAGAAGCTCGGCGCCAAGCGCGTCGTCGCGCTGGTCAACCGCGGCAGCTACGTCGACCTGCTCGAGGGCGACCGCATCGACGTGGTCGTCTCGCCGCACCTGACGACGATCAGCGAGATCCTCGCCTACATCCGCCACGGCGACGTGGTCGAGGTCCATTCGCTGCGGCGCGGCGCGGCCGAGGCGATGGAAATCGTCGTGCACGGCGACCGCAAGACGTCCAAGGTCGTCGGGCGCCGGCTCGAACAGATCGCGATGCCGGCCGGCTGCCACATCAGCGCCATCGTGCGCGGCGAGACGGTGCAGATGGCACACCACGACCTCGTCGTCGAGGACGGCGACCACCTGATCATCTTCGTCGCCAAGAAGCGCCTGATCCGCGAGGTCGAAAAACTCATCCAACCCAGCTTCGGCTTTTTCTAGAATCGCAGGATGTTCCCCAGGACCCTCTCCCCGACCGCCCCGCGGCCCGACACCGCGCGCCACGTCACCGCGAACAAGCTGCTGCCGGTCGTCAACGTGTTCGCCCGCTTGGCGATGCTGTTTTCCTTGCTGCTGGCCGTACCGGCGCTGGTGTCGCTGTGGTACGACGACGGTAGCGCGCGGCACTTCCTGCAGGCGGCGCTGACCGGCCTCGCCCTGGGCGCGGCGCTGTGGGCGATCAGCTTCCGCTACCAGCGCGAACTGCGCACCCGCGACGGCTTCTTGCTGGTTGCGCTGGTCTGGCTCGGCTTCACCTGCATCGCCGCGCTGCCGTTCCAGTACCACTTCCCGGCGATGAGCTATACCGACGCCTTCTTCGAGGCGATGTCGGGCCTGTCGACCACCGGCGCGACGGTGATGACCGGGCTGGACACGCTGCCCCGGAGCCTCAACTTCTGGCGCCACTTCTCGAGCTGGCTGGGCGGCATGGGCATCATCGTGCTGGCGGTCGCCATCCTGCCGATGCTCGGCATCGGCGGCATGCGGCTCTACAAGGCCGAGATGCCCGGGCCGATCAAGGACAACAAGCTGGCGCCGCGCATCGACAGCACCGCCAAGAGCCTGTGGTACGTCTACTGCGGCATGACGGTCGCCTGCGCGGTCGCGCTCAAGATCGCCGGCATGGAATGGTTCGACGCCGTCTGCCACGCCTTCACCACCATCGCGCTCGGTGGCGCGTCCACGCACGACGCCAGCGTCGGCCACTTCGACTCGCCGGCGATCGAGATGGTGATGACCGGCTTCATGGTGCTGGCGGCGCTGAACTACGCGACCCACTTCGTCGCCTGGCAGCAGCGCTCGGTGCGCGCCTACTTGCGCGACTCCGAAGCCAAGGCCATCCTGCTGCTGCTGACCGCGAGCGTCCTGATGCTGAGCTTCTACCTGGCGATCGAGGGCGTGTACGACTTCCCGACCGCGCTGCGGCACGTCAGCTTCAACCTCGTGTCGATCGCCACCGACAGCGGTTTCGTGACGGTCGACTACGGCCAGTGGCCGATCTTCGCGCCGCTGTGGATCCTGTTCCTGTCGTGCGTCACCGCCAGCTCCGGCTCGACCGGCAGCGGCATCAAGATGTTCCGCACGCTGACGCTGGCGCGCCAGAGCCAGCGCGAGATGCAGCAGCTCTTGCACCCGAACGCGGTGATTCCGCTCCGGGCCAACGGCCAGCGCGTGCCGGACACGCTGGTGTTCTCGGTGCTCGGCTTCATCTTCGTCTACTTCATGAGCGTCGTGCTGCTGACCTTCGTGCTCCTGGCCAGCGGCCTCGACTTCCTGACCGCCTTCTCGGCCATCGTCGCCTGCATCAACAACGCCGGCCCCGGGCTCGGCCAGGTGGGTCCGGCGGCGAACTATCAGTCGCTGACAGATTTCCAAACCTGGGTGTGCAGCCTCGCGATGTTGCTGGGCCGCCTCGAGATATTCACCCTGTTGATCCTGTTCACCCCGGCCTTCTGGCGCAAATAAGGCAACATGACAATGACAAAGCTGTTTTTCCGCCCCCTGCTGGCCGCCGTGCTGCTGGGCCTGGGCGTCGCCGCCGAGGCCGCGCCGGCCGACGACCTGGTCGCCGCGCGCGACGCCTTCCGCCGCAAGGACGACGCGGCGCTCGCCGCCTACGCGCAGGCGATGCGCGACGACGCCCTCGCGGTCTACCCGCGCTACTGGCAAGCCTGGCGCGCGCTCGAACGCGACGACGACGCGACCGTCGCGCGCTTTTTGTCCGTCGAGCCGGCCAGCGCGCTGAGCGAGCGCGTCCGCAACGAATGGCTCAAGCGCCTCGGCAAGCGCGGCGACTGGGAGCGTTTCGCCGACGAATGGTCGCGCCTGCCCGAGGCCGGCCGCGACGAGGAAAGCACCTGCCTGGGCGAGCTGATGCTGCTGCGCCAGGGCCGCACGCCCGGCAACTTCGACCGTTTCCTGCAAAGCCGCAGCCTGCCCGAGGGCTGCAACCGGCTGATCTACGCCGCCGGCAACCGCCAGCTCGTCGACCGCGACTGGCTGCTGCAGCGCCACCGGCTGCTCTTGGCCGGCAACTTCGCCACCGCCGCGCGCGAGCTGGCGCTGGCGACCAACCTGCCGGTCGCCGGCTCGGCCAACCTCGACAGCGACGCCGGCCGCGAGGCGACGGTCGGCCGGCTGTTGCAAAAGGCGCGACAGAACGTCGACGCCGCGGCGGTCGAGCTGGCCGGCGTCGAGGACGCGCTCGGCAGCGCGCGCGCCGGCTTCGTCTGGGGCCAGCTCGCGCTCGCCTCGGCCAAGCGGCTCAACACGGCGGTCGCGCTGCAATGGTTCGAGCGCGCCGACCGCCGCCAGTTGACCACCGAGCAGTGGGAATGGTGGGCGCGCGCCGCGCTGCGCCAGGGCGACTGGCAGCGTGTGGAACGCATCGTGCGCGCGATGCCGGACGAGCTGGAGAACAAGCCCGGCTGGCAGTACTGGCGCGCGCGCGCGCTCAAGGCGCAGGGCCGGATCGGCGAGGCCAACCCGCTGCTGGTCCGCGCCAGCCAGGGCAACCAGTACTACTCGCTGCTCGCGCTCGAGGAACTCGGCAACGTGCTCGACGCGCCGACGAACGGCGCGCGGCCGGGGCAGGCCGAGATCGACCGGCTGTCGAACGAGGCGGCCATCCGCCGTGCGCTGCGACTATTCGACATCTCCAGCTCGCGCGGCGTCGCCGAGATCCGCGAGGACGCGCGCCGCGAATGGCGCTGGGCGATGCGCGGCCGCAGCGACGCCGAGCTGCTGGCGGCGGCCGAGCTGGCGCGCCGCGCCGGCTTCTACGACATGGCGATCTTCAGCGCCGAGCGCACCCGAGACAACCACGACTTCGGCCTGCGCTACCTGTCGCCCTACCGCGACGTCACGCAGCGCTACGCGCGCCAGCTCGGCGTCGACGAGGCGTGGATCTACGGCCTGATCCGCCAGGAAAGCCGCTTCGTCCACGTCGCGCGCTCGCACGTCGGCGCCTCCGGCCTGATGCAGCTGATGCCGGCCACCGCGCGCTGGGTCGCCGGCAAGGTCGGCCTGTCGAGCTTCTCGGTGGACGACATCGACACCAACATCCAGCTCGGCACCTGGTATCTGCGCCACGTGCTCGACACCCTCGGCCAACCCGTACTCGCGACCGCGGCGTATAATGCCGGCCCGGGCCGCGCCCGCGCCTGGCAAGCCGGCGTGCCGCTCGAAGGCGCGGTGTACGCCGAGACCATCCCCTTCAACGAAACGCGCGACTACGTGCAGAAGGTGATGGCCAACGCCGCCTATTACGCCAGCGGCTTCGGTCACGCCAACCTGTCGCTGAAGGCCCGCCTGGGCACCATCGCCGCCCGTTGATTTTTCAAGACAAGAAGAGAGTTGACATGAAATTCCAGCGCATCGCCCTCGTCGGCGGCAGCGGATTCCTCGGCACCTACATCGCCGAACGCCTGGTCGAACAGGACGTCGAACTGACCATCCCGAGCCGCCGCCGCGAACGCCACAAACCCGAACTGATCCTGCTGCCCAAGACGCAGCTCGAGGAGGTCGACGTCAACGACGCCGCCGCGCTCGGCCGCCTCCTGGCCGGCCACGACGCGGTGGTCAGCATGGTCGGCATCCTGCACGGCGACGCGCGCCGCTTCGAGGCCGCGCACGTCGAACTGGTCAGGAAGATCGTCGACGCGATGAAGGCCAACGGCATCCGCCGCCTGGTGCACATCAGCGCGCTGGGCGCCGACGAGAAGGGCCCCAGCCTCTACCAGCAGAGCAAGGGCCGCGGCGAGAAGGTGGTGATGGAAAGCGGCCTGGACTGGACCATCCTGCGCCCGTCGGTCGTGTTCGGCCGCGGCGACCGCTTCCTGAACATGTTCGCCTGCCTGGGCCGGGCGCTGCCCTTGCTGCCGCTGGCCGGCGCCGACACCCGCTTCGCACCGGTCTGGGCCGACGACGTCGCACGCGCGGTGGTCGCCTGCTTCGAGCGCGACGCGACCATCGGCCAACGCTACGAGCTGACCGGACCCAAGACCTACACGCTGCGCGAGCTGGCCGAATACGCCAACGTCCTCGCCGGCCACCCCCGCCACGTGGTCGGCCTGCCGTCCGGCGTCGCGATGCTGCAGGCGGCGCTGATGGAGGCGCTGCCGGGCCCGACGTTGATCAGCCGCGACAACGTGCGCTCGCTCGCCATCGACAACGTCAGCAGCCAGCCCTTCCCGAGCGAGGCGCTCGGCTTCGCGCCGGCCGCGCTCGAGACCGTCGCGCCCGGCTACCTGAGCCAGGCCGAGTTCAACGCCACGCTGTCGCGCTACCGCGCCGGGGCCGGCCGCTGATGCAGGTCTACGTGGTCGGCGGCGCGGTGCGCGACCGCCTGCTGGGGCGCCCCGTCGCCGACCGCGACTGGGTCGTGGTCGGCGAAAGCGCGGAATCGATGCTGGCGGCCGGTTTCCGGCCGGTCGGCCGCGACTTTCCGGTCTTCCTGCACCCCGAAACGCACGAGGAGTACGCGCTGGCGCGCACCGAGCGCAAGGTCGGCCGCGGCTACCACGGCTTCACCTTCCACGCCGCGCCCGACGTGACGCTCGAGGACGACCTCGCGCGCCGCGACCTGACCATCAACGCGATGGCCGAGGATGAGCACGGCAACGTCACCGACCCCTTCGGCGGCCGCGCCGACCTCGCCGCCGGCGTGCTGCGCCACGTCAGCCCCGCCTTCGCCGAGGACCCGGTGCGCATCCTGCGCGTCGCGCGCTTCGCCGCGCGCTACGGCTTTGCCGTCGCGCCCGAGACGATGGCGCTGATGCGCCAGATGGTCGACTCGGGCGAGGTCGACGCGCTGGTGCCCGAACGCGTCTGGCAGGAAGTCGCCAAGGGGCTGATGGAGGACACGCCGTCGCGCATGTTCCTCGTGCTGCGCGAGGCCGGCGCGCTCGCGCGCGTGCTGCCCGAAGTCGACGCGCTGTTCGGCGTGCCGCAGCGCGCCGACTACCACCCCGAGATCGATACCGGCGACCACGTGATGCGCGTGGTCGACTACGCCGCGGCGGCCAAGGCGCCGCTGCCGGTGCGTTTCGCCGCGCTCCTGCACGACCTGGGCAAGGCGCTGACGCCGCCCGACGTGCTGCCGCGCCACATCGGCCACGAAGCGCGCGGCAAGGCACCTATCCTCGCGCTGTGCGAGCGCCTGCGCGCGCCGGCCGACTGCCGCGACCTCGCGCTGATCACCGCGCAATACCACACGCTGGTGCACCGCGCCGGCGAATTGCGCCCCGACACGCTCCTGAAGCTGTTCCGCGACTGCGACGCGCTGCGCCGCCCGGAACGCTTCGCGATGCTGCTCGACGCCTGCCTGGCCGACGCGCGCGGCCGGCTCGGCTTCGAAGCCTGCGACTACCCGCAGGCCGACTGGCTCGCCGCGGCGCTCGCCGTCGCGCGTGCCGTCGACGCCGGTGCGATCGCGCGCGGCTGCGCCGCGCCCCAGGACATCCCCAAGGCGGTTGACGCGGCGCGTGTCGCGGCGCTCACCGACTACAAAAACGCCCATCCCCTTCCGGCCCGTTCATGACCGACTATTACCGTCTCAAAGCCAGCCTGATGCGCGGCGGCACGAGCAAAGGCCTGTTCTTTCGCGCCGACGCCCTGCCCGACGACCCGGCGCTGGTCCAGCAACTCCTGATGCGCGCCATCGGCAGCCCCGACCCCTACGGCCGCCAGATCGACGGCCTGGGCACCGGCATCTCCAGCACCAGCAAGGTCGCCATCATCGGCCCGTCGAGCCAGCCCGACTGCGACGTCGACTACCTGTTCGGCCACGTCGCGATCGGCGAGCCGCTGATCGACTGGACCGGCAGCTGCGGCAACCTGACCGCCGCCGTGCCGCTGTTCGCGCTGATGGAAAAACTCGCCAGCAAGCCCGACGGCGCCGCCGAGATCCGCATCTGGCAGGCCAACACCGCCAAGAAGATCGTCGCCGAACTCGCGGTCAAGGACGGCGAACCGGTGCTGACCGGCGACTTTCGCGTCGACGGCGTCGCCTTCCCGGCCGCGCCGATCACGCTGCGCTTTCTCGACCCGGCCGGCGGCGTCGCCGGCAAGCTGTTCCCGTCGGGCTCGCCCAAGGACACGCTGAAGCTGCCCGACGGCCGCAAGGTCGAGGCGACGCTGATCGACGCCGGCAACCCGACCGTGTTTGTGCGCGCCGCCGACCTCGAACTGAGCGGCTTCGAGACCGCCGCCGAACTCGACCTTGCGCGTCTCGACGAGCTCGAGTCGCTGCGCGCGCAGGCCGCCGTCAAGATGGGGCTGGCCAAGACCGTCGCCGAGGCGACCTTCGAACGCCCGGCGGTGCCGAAGATCAGCTTCATCAGTCCGGCGCGCGTCGAGGGCACCGAACTGAACGCGCGCATCGTGTCGATGGGCAAGCTGCACCACGCCTACACCGGCACCGGCGCGATCGCGCTGGCGACCGCCGCCGCGATGAAGGACACCGTGGTCAGCGACATGCTCGGCCAACCGTGGCGCGGCAAACCGCTGCCGTTCAGCCACGCCAGCGGCACGCAGACGCTCGAAGCCATCGTCAAGCGCCACGGCCGCGGCTGGCGCGTCGCCGAGGTGGTGATGACGCGCACCGCGCGCCCGCTGATGGCCGGCGAAGTGTTCGTACCGGCGCCGCCCCCCGCCGTCGAGGCCGCCGAGGCGGGCGCCGGCACGGCGCCCGAAGCCGCACCGGCCAAGCCCAAACGCAAGCCGGCGGCGCGCAAGCCCAAATCCCGACCCAAGCCCGACGGCAAATAAACGGCTCGGCCAACCGCCAAGGTTGGCCGAGCCGTTTGAGCGACCGTGCTCATGCCGGTACGGCTCTAACCCTGCCGTTCGATCCGGCGCCCACTCGCGGGCGCTGCCGCATACGCTTGTTCAGGCAGCAAGGCGCACGCCGCCACCGCCTTGTGCGGCTCGTCCGCCCGAACGCGCAGCGCGGACGAGCAAGCGATCGCGGCGGGCGATCCCGGCCGGCAGCGGCGGCAAGGGAGGGCGGACGCCGCGCACGAACAGGCGGCTGACGGACGGGGCCGGCGTCGTCGCCATGGCGGCGACCAGGCTGGGGCGAGGCCGTGGCGGCGACACGGTCGACGACGTTGGCCTACGGAATGCGCCGGCTGCCGCGCCGACGTGGTCGGAAGCGGATTTGCAGAGATTTTATTGGTATTGAATTACATCCGTGGTGCGAGGGAAGAGACTCGAACTCTCACGCCTTGCGGCGCTGGAACCTAAATCCAGTGCGTCTACCAATTCCGCCACCCTCGCATCGGGTGAAATGCGCGAACGCGCCGCCGATACTGTCATGCGACCGGCAAGGCCGCAAGCATACATGAAGCGACGGTTTCGCGGCAAGGTCGCTTGCTTTTGGCGCAGGTCTTTAAGAAACTAATCGCTGACAACCCCTGTCAATACACACAATTTGCAACCCCTAGTCGATGGAGACTGCAACTATGCAACCGAACCTCAACACGGCCTACCAGACGACCACCGTCGCCGCCGGGTCCAGCCAGAAGGTTCTGCGCAACACCTACGCGCTACTGGCCCTCTCGCTGGTACCGACCGTCATCGGCGCCGTCGTCGGCACCAACATGAACTTCGCCTTCATGGCCGGCAGCCCGATCGTGTCCAGCCTGCTGATGCTGGCGGTCATTTACGGCCTGTTCTTCGCCATCGAGAAAAACAAGGACAGCGGCCTCGGCGTCGCGCTGATGCTGCTCCTGACGCTGGTGATGGGCGTGCTGCTCGGCCCGCTGCTGCAGGTGGCTCTCAAGCTGTCGAACGGCGCCGAGCTGGTGATGCTCGCCGGCGGCTCCACCGCCGCGGTGTTCTTCGTGATGGCCGGCATCGCCACCACCACCAAGCGCGACCTGAGCGGCATGAGCAAGTTCCTGACCGTCGGCGCCATCGTGCTGATGGTGGCGGTGATCGCGAACCTCTTCCTGCAACTGCCCGCCCTGCACCTGACGCTGTGCGCCGGCTTCGCGCTGTTCAGCTCGCTGATGATCTTGTGGCAGGTCAAGGCCGTGGTCGACGGCGGCGAGACCAACTACGTGTCGGCCACGCTGACCCTGTACATCAGCATCTACAACCTGTTCAGCTCGCTGCTGCAACTGTTGATGGCCTTCGGCGGCGAACGCGACTGACCCTGCTCCACCACGAAAAAAGCGCCGGCAAGCCCGGCGCTTTTTTTATTTCTCCTCGACCGCCCCGGTGCGCAGCCGCCATACCGGCCACCAGCCTTCCTCCGCCCTCGCAGATTCCGAGTCCACCGCCACCGACGGCAGCGCCAGCAGGCGCCCGGCCGCGTCGTGGATCAGCGGCCAGCTCTCGCGCCAGGCCGGCGGTACGCCGGCCTCCTGCAACAAGGTCTTGACCGGCTTGGCGCCGACGGCCTGCCGCAGCCGTTCGCCGCCACGGCGGCGGCACAGCAGCAACGGCTGTCCTTCGAGCAGAGGCAGGCCACCCGGCCGCCGCTGCCACGACAGCGCCCCGCACCAGGCCGGCAGGACGAGTTCGGCGCCCGGCGCGAAGCAGACCGTCTCGGCGTCCGGCGCGACCGCCATCCTGAGCGGCAGCGGCCACACCTCGCCGCGATAGCGCTGCGCCTGCCCGCGCGACAGACGCCAGCCCGGGTTGCGGTCCGGCGCCGCCGACCACAGTTGGGCGCGGAATTCCTCCAGCGCGGCGGGCGACGATTCGCCGAGGCCCTGCGCCTGCGCCCAGCGCAACAGCAGCTGGCGCTGCCGCGGCGCCGACAGCGCGGCCAGCGCCGCCAGCTCGACCCGGCCGTCGCGCACGCAGGCCGCCGTATCCTGCTCGGCCAACTCGTCGAGCATCGCCGCCGCGTCGGCCATGTTCGACGCCGCCCGTGCCAAGGCCTGGCGGTAGTCCGGCTGCGAGCGCGCAAGTTCGGGCAGCCAGACGAGGCGCAGCCAGTTGCGTCGCCAGCGCGGGTCGGCGTTGCTGTCGTCGTCGACCCAGCCCAGCCGGTGCGCCTCGGCGTAGGCGCGCAACTGGCCGCGCGCGACGCCGAGCAACGGCCGCCACAGCGCCAGCCCCCCCTCGCGCCGCCAGACCGGCATCGCCGCCAGCGCGTGCGGGCCGCCGCCGCGCAACAGTTGCAGCAGCACCGTTTCGGCCTGGTCGTCCAGATGGTGGGCCAGCGCGATCACGTCGGCCGAACCCGCCGCGTAGGCCCGGTAGCGCGCCTGCCGCGCGGCGGCCTCCAGACTCTCGCCGCCGGCTCGGCCAACCTCGACGCGCGCGACGGCGAACGGCACGTCCCAGTCGGCGCACAGCGCGGCGCAGAAGTCCGCCCAGTCGTCGGCGTACGCGCTCAGGCCGTGGTGCACGTGCAGCGCCGAAAAGGCCGGCCCGCCGGCGTCTCGCCAGCGGCGCATCAGATGCAGCAGCACGACCGAGTCGAGCCCGCCCGACAGGCCGAGCGCCAAAACAGAATGGCCGGACACGCGGTCCGGCCAGGTCTGGGTCAGGCACTCGACGAGGTCAGGCGGCGTCTTCCTTGAAGCGGCCATAGCTCATCAGGCGTTTGAAGCGGGCATCCAGCAGCGTCTCGATCGGCTTGCCGCGCAGCTCCTTCAGTTGCTCCTGCAGCACGCGCTTCAGATTGTTCATCATCTGACCGTGGTCGCGGTGCGCGCCGCCGAGCGGTTCGTCGACCACCTTGTCGACCAGGCCGAGGGTCTTGAGGCGGCTGGCGGTGATGCCCAGCGCCTCGGCGGCCTCGTTGGCGCGCTCGGCGGTCTTCCACAAGATGGACGCGCAACCCTCCGGCGAGATCACCGAGTAGGTCGAATATTGCAGCATGTTCACGTAGTCGCCGACTGCGATCGCCAGCGCACCGCCCGAGCCGCCCTCGCCGATCACGGTGCAGATCACCGGCACCTTGAGCTTGGGCATCTCGAACAGGTTGCGGCCGATCGCCTCGGACTGGCCGCGCTCCTCGGCGCCGATGCCCGGGTAGGCGCCCGGCGTGTCGACGAAGGTCAGGATGGGCAGGCCGAAGCGCTCGGCCAACTTCATCAGGCGCAGCGCCTTGCGGTAGCCCTCGGGGCGCGGCATGCCGAAATTGCGGTAGATCTTTTCCTTGGTGTCGCGGCCCTTCTGGTGGCCGATCACCATCACCGCCTGGCCGTTCAGACGCGCCAGACCGCCGACGATCGCGGGGTCGTCGGCGAAGGCACGGTCGCCGTGCAGTTCGTGGAAGTCGGTGAACAGGCCAGCCAGGTAGTCGAGCGTGTAAGGGCGCTGCGGATGGCGGGCCACCTGCGAGATCTGCCACGGCGACAGCTTCGCGTACACGGCGCGCGTCAGCTCCTGGCTCTTCTTCTGCAGGCGCGAGATCTCTTCCGAGATGTCCAGCACCGAGTCGTCCTGGACAAATCGCAGCTCTTCAATTTTGTTCTCGAGCTCGGCAATCGGCTGCTCAAAATCGAGAAAGGTCGGCTTCATGCTTCTGGTCGTCCGATAAGGGAATCGCGAAATCATACATGAGGGTCTGCGACGGCGTCACGCGCATGTCCGACAAAATGCAATCGCCATTGCCCGCATCTATAGAGTGAAAACCGCGCCCGTTTCGCCATGAATGACGACGAGACCGCGGGCGATCGCTTTATTTATTGCTCAAAAAATGGGCATTTCAAAAAATTTCACTAAAACGCTTGCGCAGCCCAGTCGCCTGTGATTTAATTCGCCTCCTCGCAAGACGCAACAGCGAAACAGCGAGAAAAGACGAAGGTTTCGGGTGATTAGCTCAGTTGGTAGAGCGTCTGCCTTACAAGCAGAATGTCGGCGGTTCGACTCCGTCATCACCCACCAGCGGAGTGGTAGTTCAGTTGGTTAGAATACCGGCCTGTCACGCCGGGGGTCGCGGGTTCGAGTCCCGTCCACTCCGCCAACCTCGCACAATGCAGCATTCCTTGGCGGGCGCTCGATTCAGCGCCCGGCAAGCAAGTTTTACCGTTAGCGGAGTGGTAGTTCAGTTGGTTAGAATACCGGCCTGTCACGCCGGGGGTCGCGGGTTCGAGTCCCGTCCACTCCGCCAACACCTGGAGCGGTAGTTCAGTTGGTTAGAATACCGGCCTGTCACGCCGGGGGTCGCGGGTTCGAGTCCCGTCCGCTCCGCCAACAATTCGGGTGATTAGTCTCAGTTGGTAGAGCGCTGCCTTCACACGGCAGAGGTCACTGGTTCGAGTCCAGTATCACCCACCAAAGCTTGTAGCGGTACTGGAGTGGTAGTTCAGTTGGTTAGAATACCGGCCTGTCACGCCGGGGGTCGCGGGTTCGAGTCCCGTCCACTCCGCCAACAATTCGGGTGATTAGTCTCAGTTGGTAGAGCGCTGCCTTCACACGGCAGAGGTCACTGGTTCGAGTCCAGTATCACCCACCAAACGCAAAGCCTGGTCTTCGACCAGGCTTTTCGCTTTTTCCCCCGCCAAAAATCGGGAGGCATGAAGCCTCCCTCCCCCTCAGGCTCGCCGGAACAGATTCCATGCCGCCAGCGCCAGCGCACCGGCGAAAAAGAGGCCGGTCAGCTCGGGCAAGGACAGACCGGCGAAGGTCCAGTCGACCACGGCGCATTCGCCGCTACCCTTGAACACCTTGGCCAGCATCGCCGTGAACGGCATGGTCTCGATCATGTAGTCGAGCCCGGGTCCGCAGGACGGCACCTGGTCGGCCGGCAGGTGCTGCAGGCGCACGTGCCAGGCCGCCACCGCGCCGCCGCCGAGCGCCGACAAGGCGGACAGCGCCGCCCACGGCCGCGCGGCGCGCAGGCTGCCGGCAAACAGCCAGCCCAGCAGGCTGAAGACGCCGAGCGCCATCACGCCGACCCGCTGGAAGATACACAGCGGGCAAGGCTCGAGGCCAACCGCATGCTGCAAGTAGAGCGCGAACGCAAGCGCCGCCGCGCAAGAGAGCGTCAGCAGCGCGAAAACCGCGCGCACGCCTATCGTCTTCGTCATGTTTCCCCCTTCAAAAACCCTCGCGGGCTGTCTCGCCGTTCAGAAAGGCGAGAATCGCCTGCTTTTGGTCCATCGCGTCGCGATAGCCCAGATCGACCAGTTCCTTGCAATAGGCCGGCTCGAACAACAGATAGCTCGCCAGCGTCGCGCCGCGCTGCCGCATCGCCCCCGCGCCGCGCATGAAAAAGCGCAGCACGCGCGGAAAGGACTCGGCGTGCCGGAAGGCGATCTCCTCGAGCGAGCGGCTCGGCGACAAGGTGAAGACCTCCACGCGTTTGAGCGCGGTCTTGTGCTCGAGTTTCGCCTCCTCGCTCAATAGCGACACGGTATGGTTGATACGGATCAGCCGCTCCATGTCCGTCGCCATGCCGTCGAGGAAGATGCTGTTGAGCAAGTGGCCGAACACCTGGGCCAAGGTCGGGTATTCCGCACCGCCCGGGCGCTCGGCGCCGAGCGACTGAGCGCGCCCGACCAGGCTGATCACGAACAACTTGCTGGCCCCCAGATGCAGGGCCGGCGACAGCGGTGCCATCTGCCGGATCGCACCGTCGCAGAAGTACAGATCGCCGACCCGCACCGACGGGAACAGCACCGGGATAGACGCCGACGCCATCAGGTGGTCGACCGTCAGGCGCGTGCGCGTGCCGACGCGCAAGGTCCGCTGCCAGCCCTCGACACCCTCGCCTCCGTCGAAGAAGGTGACCGACATGCCCGAGCTGTAGCAGGACGCCGTCAGCGCCAGCGCGCGCAGCCTGCCCGCCTCGATCGCCGCCTCGGCCGCGTCGAAGTCCATCACCCGTTCGAGCAGGCCGCGCAAGGGCGCGTTGTCGAGCAGGCTGTGCGGGCTGGCGACCAGCCGGCCGCCGGTGACGATGGACGCCCCCAGCCGCAGGAAGGCCTTGACGAAGTAAGGCAACTCGCTACGGTAGACATCCTCGACGTGCAACTCGCGCCACACATTGGCCAGGTAGACGCTGGCACGACGGAAATTGTGCGCGCCCGACGCCAGCGCGGCGGCGTTGATCGCGCCGGCCGACGTGCCGCACAGGATGTCGAACGGGCTGGGCGCCCCCCTGGGATGCATGCGCGCGATCGCCATCAGCGCCCCCGCCTGGTAGGCCGCGCGCGCGCCGCCCCCGGCCAGGATCAACGCGGTATTGGCTGCCATACGCCCTCTCCTGCCCACGACGTCATTACTGTGACATGGTTGTTGGATTCATAGCCCGATCATGCCAGATTGATGGCCGACGCGGCAGCCCGGTCGAGTCGCGACCGGTCAATAGACGGTTTCGACCGGATCGAGACTGCGCCACAAATACCAGGTCGCGACGGTGCGCCACGGCCGGAACGGCTCCCCGAGCGCGACCAGTTCGGCGCGGCGCGGCTTGTCGCCGGGCGCGAGCCAGCCGTGCACGCACAGCGCCTTTTGCAGGCCGACGTCGCCGACCGGCCACACATCGGGCCGCGCCAGGTTGAAGATCAGGAACATCTCGGCGCTCCAGCGCCCGAGGCCGCGTACGCCGGTCAGCACCCGGACCACGCCCTCGTCGTCGAGCGCTGCGAGCGCGACCGGGTCGACCCCGCCGGCCAGGGCATGGCTCGCCAGGTCGCGTACGTACTCGGCCTTGCGCTGCGACAGGCCGCAGGCGCGCAGCGTCTCGACCTCGGCAGCGGCCCACGCGGCGGGGTCGCGCGGATCGAAGGCGACGCTAAGACGCGACCAGATCGCGTCGGCGGCACGCATCGAGATCTGCTGGCCGACGATGGCTCGCAGCAGCGTCTGGAACGGCTCGCCGCGGGTGACGAGTCGCGAGGAGGGAAAGCGTTCGATCAGGGCCGCCAGCCGCGCATCGCGCGCGGCCAGCTCGGTGGCGGCGCGCTGCCAGTCCGCCGGCGTCATCAGGCCTCGCCGGCCACCGTCATCGACTCGACCAGGATCGAGCCGACCAGCTTGGCGCCGCGGTTGAGGGCATCGTCGCCGACGGCGACGATCTGCCGGTACATGTCGCGCAGGTTGCCGGCGATGGTGATCTCCTCGACCGGGTAGACGATCTGGCCGTTCTCGACCCAGAAGCCGGACGCGCCGCGCGAATAATCGCCGGTGACGAGGTTGATGCCCTGCCCCATCAGCTCGGTGACCAGCAGGCCGGTGCCGAGCTCGGCCAACAGCTCGTCGAACGATTCGCCGGTGCTGTGCACGATCAGGTTATGCGGGCCGCCGGCGTTGCCGGTGGTGGCGGCGCCGAGCTTGCGCGCCGAATAGCTCGACAGGAAATACCCTTCCAGCACGCCGGCGTCGACCAGACGGCGCGCGTTGGTCGCCACGCCCTCGTTGTCGAACGCGCTGCTGCCGAGGCCGCGCAGCAGGAAAGGGTCCTCGTCGATGGTGACGCGATCGGAGAACACCGGTTGGCCGAGCGCGTCGAGCAGGAAGCTCGAACGACGGTACAGGCTGCCGCCGCTGGCGGCCGACACGAAGTGGCCGATCAGCGACGCGGCGACCGGCGCCTCGAACAGCACCGGGTAGCGGCCGGTTTTCACCCGGCGCGCGTTCAGGCGCGCAACCGCGCGCTCGCCGGCCTTGCGGCCGACCGCCAGCGCGCTGTCGAGGTCGTCGACGTGGCGCGCGACGCTGTACCAGTAGTCGCGCTGCATCGCGCCGCCGGCCTCGGCGACCGCGGCGACCGACAGGCTGTGACGCGACGTCGGAAAGCCGGCGAGAAAACCATGGCTGTTGGCGTAGACGAACTGGCTGGTCTGCGTCGACACGGTGCCGCCCTCGGAGTTGGCGATCCGCTTGTCCACCGCCAGCGCGGCGCGCTCGGCCTCGCGCGCCAGCTCGATCGCCTCCTCGACCGACACACCCCACGGGTGGTAGAGGTCGAGATCGGGAAACTCGGTCGCCATCGACGAAGCCTCGGCGAGACCGGCGCAATCGTCCTCGGCGGTGAAGCGGGCGATGTTGACCGCCGCCGCGACCGTGTCGGCCAGCGCCGTCGGCGAAAAATCCGACGTGCTGGCGTGGCCCTTGCGCTGACCGAAGTAGACGGTGACGCCGACGCCCTTGTCCTGGTTGTACTCGATGGTCTCGACCTCGGACAGCCGCACGGTGACCGTCTGGCCGCGCCCTTCGGAAACGTCGACCTCGCAGGCGCTCGCACCGGCCTTCTTCGCCAGGTCGAGCGCGTCCTGCGCGAGGGATTGCAATTGGGTCTGGGAAAAACTGAAGGAGGAGTCTGCCATGTTCGCTTTCGAGTCGCCGTCGACAAGCCCGAGGGGCTACGCTTCTTGTATCATACCAGCCTTGAATCTTTGTGAGATGCAACAACGATGAGCGATACCAAGCCGCACGATCAGGACGAATGGGTCAGCAAGAGCCAGAAGAAGCGCGACGTCGAAGCGCGCCAGGACCTGGGCGAAGAACTGGTCAAGCTGTCGATCGACACGCTCAAGAAATTCGACCTGCCCGAGGACCTGTTCCAGGCGATCCGCGACTGCAAGCGTTTCACCGCCCACGGCGCGATCAAGCGCCAGAAACAGTACATCGGCAAGCTGATGCGCGACGTCGACCCCGAGCCGATCGAGAAGCAACTGTCGATCGTCAAGGGCGAATCGAACGAACACAACGCTTGGCTGCACCTTCTGGAGCGCTGGCGCGACCGCCTGATGAGCGACGACGCGATGCTGTCGACCTTCATCGCCGACTTCCCGGGCGCCGACGCGCAGCAGCTGCGCACGCTGATCCGCAACGCGCGCCGCGAAAAGCAGGACAACAAGCCGCCCAAGTCCTACCGCGCGCTGTTCCAGGCGATGAAGGACGTGATTCCCGAACCGGGTCTGCCGACCCGCCAGAAAGACGAGGACGAAGAAGCATGACGCTGAAAATCGGTCTGGTTTCGATCTCCGACCGCGCCAGCCAGGGCGTCTACCAGGATCAGGGCATTCCGGCGCTCGAAGAATGGTTCGCGCGCGCGCTGACCTCGCCGTTCGAGACCGTCACCCGCCTGATCCCGGACGAGCAGGCCGTGATCGAGGCGACGCTCAAGGCGCTGGTCGACGACGAGGGCTGCCATCTGGTGCTGACCACCGGCGGCACCGGCCCGGCGCCGCGCGACGTCACCCCCGAGGCGACGCTGGCGGTCGCCGACCGCGAAATGCCGGGTTTCGGCGAACAGATGCGCCAGGTCAGCCTCAAGTTCGTGCCGACCGCGATCCTGTCGCGCCAGGTCGGCGTGATCCGCAAGTCGTCGCTGATCCTCAACCTGCCCGGCCAACCGAAGGCGATCCGCGAGACGCTCGAGGGCCTCAAGGACGAGAACGGCCAGGTCGCGGTGTCCGGCATCTTCGCCGCGGTGCCCTACTGCATCGACCTGATCGGCGGCCCCTACATCGAAACCGACGAGGCGGTGGTCAAGGCCTTCCGTCCGAAGTCGGCGCAAAAGCCCAAGGCATGAGCCACTACCGCGCGCCGCGCTGGCTCAGGGGCGGCCACGCCCAGACCATCTGGCCCGCCGTCGGCATCACGCTGCCGCGCCCGCCCTACCGGCGCGAGCTGTGGCCGACGCCCGACGGCGGCCAGATCGCGGTCGACTTCGTCGACGGCCCGCGTAGCGCGCCGCTGGTGGTGCTGTTCCACGGCCTCGAAGGCAGCAGCGACAGCCACTACGCGCGCGCGCTGATGGCCACCTTGGCCGAGCGCGGCTGGCGCGGCGCGGTGCCGCACTTTCGCGGCTGCGGCGGCGTCAGCAACACCCTGCCGCGCGCCTACCACGCCGGCGACTCGGCCGAAGTCGCGTGGCTGCTGGAAAAATTCGCCGACCTCGGCCAACCCCTGTTCGCCGCCGGCGTGTCGCTGGGCGGCAACATGCTGCTCAAATATCTCGGCGAGGCCGGCGCCGCGGCGCTGCCGGCCGCCTGCGCCGCGGTGTCGGTGCCGCTAGACCTCGCCGCCGCCAGCACGCGGCTCGACGCCGGCTTCGGCCGCCACGTCTACACCCGTATGTTCCTCGGCACGCTCAAGCCCAAGGCGATGGCGCAGCTGATCCGCCACCCCGACCTGTTCGACGGCGACGGCGTGCGCCGCGCGCGCACCTTCGGCGAGTTCGACGACCTCGTCACCGCGCCCCTGCACGGCTACCGCGACGTGCGCGACTACTGGGCGCGCGCCAGCAGCAAACCGCTGCTGCGCCACATCGCGCGCCCGACGCTGCTCCTGAACGCGGTCAACGACCCTTTCCTGCCGCCGGACGCGCTGCCGCGCCCGCACGAGGTCAGCGACGCCGTCACGCTCGAGCTGCCGGCCGAGGGCGGCCACGTCGGTTTCGTGACCGGGCGCTTTCCGGGGCGGCTGAACTGGCTGCCCGAGCGGCTGCTCGCCTTTTTCGAAGACCCGCCGGCCGCGCGCCGGCCCATAGATCCGCCACAGAACCATGTCCGACATCCTGAACAAGATCCTCGCCACCAAGCGTGAGGAAGTGGCCTCGGCCAAGCTCAAGACCCCGCTGGCCGCCGTGCGCGCCGAAGCCGAAGCGCGCCGCGACGCGCGCGACTTCGTCGGCGCGATCCGCGCCAAACACGCCGCCGGCGCCGCGGCGGTGATCGCCGAAGTGAAGAAGGCCAGCCCGTCCAAGGGCGTGATCCGCGCCGACTTCGACCCGGCAGCGATCGCCGCCAGCTACGAGGCGGGCGGCGCCGCCTGCCTGTCGGTGCTGACCGACGCGCCCTACTTCCAGGGCTCGCCCGACTACCTGCAGGCCGCGCGCGCCGCCTGCGCGCTGCCGGCGCTGCGCAAGGACTTCATGGTCGACGCCTACCAGGTCTACGAGGCGCGCGCGATGGGCGCCGACGCCATCCTGTTGATCGCCGCGGCGCTGCCGCTCGCGCAGATGCAGGACTTCGAGGCGCTCGCGCGCGAGCTGGGCCTGGCCGTGCTGGTCGAGGTGCATAACGCCGAGGAACTCGACGCCGCGCTGCAGCTGCAAACGCCGCTCGTCGGCGTCAACAACCGCAACCTGCGCACCTTCGACGTCAGCCTGCAGACCACGCTCGACCTGCTGCCGCAGATCGGCGACGACCGCATCGTCGTCACCGAAAGCGGCATCCTCAAGCCCGAGGACGTCGCGCTGATGCGCGATCACGCGGTGCACACCTTCCTCGTCGGCGAAGCCTTCATGCGCGAAACCGAGCCGGGCGCCGCGCTTAAGCGCTTCTTCGGCTAAGCCCGAAACGGCCCGCTTAAAACACAACGCCCACCGGAAACGGTGGGCGTTGTGTTTGGCGGCACCTCGCGCCGGCTCAGTAGTCGACGCCGAGGAAGAGGTAGCTGGTCAATTGCCCCCCCTTGGCGTTGCCGACGCCGACGAAGAAGGGGCCGAGCAGCGTGTCGGCACCGACAAACAGCGAACCGCCGGTGATCCAGCGCGTGTCGCCGCCTTCGACCGGCCCACCGAACCAGCCCCACACCTTGCCGGCCTCGAGCGAGGCGCCGACGTACAGGCCGCTGCCCAGCGCCGACGGCAGCGTGGCGACGCGGCGGTACAGCATCAGCCGCGCCAGCGCGGCGCGCTCGCCCAAGAGCTCGTCCTGCTGGTAGCCGGACAGGTTCAGGAAGCCGCCCAGCGTCGGCGGCACGCTGCTCACCAGTTCGCCGCCGAGGTTGTCCTTGTACTTGGCGGTCAGCCGGAAGCTGTTGTCGCCCAGCGTGTAGACCCCGTCGGCCATACCGTTGAGCAACTGCGTCCTGCGCCGCGAATCGCGGTCGATTTCGTAATCGTAGGCGCCGCTGACGTAGTAACCGCGCCGCGGCCAGCGCGGATTGTCGAACTGGTCGGCGACCAGACTGGCCGACAGACCGAGCGACCGCGTCGGCTCGGCCGTCAGCGCCTCGAAGGTCGCCGGGTCGCCGACCCGGACGCCGGCGGACAGGCGCTGCTGGTAAGCGCCGACGCGGAATTCGCCGAACTCGCCCAGGCCCGCACCACCGCCGAACTCGAGGCGGTTGGTATCGATCTGCAAGTCGGCAAGGCGTACGTGGCCGCCGAGGAAAACCGGGAAGCGCTCCTTCCTGAGCTGGTAGGATGCGTAGCCGAACCACGGGCTGCCGGCCTCGAGCGGCTGACGGAAGCTGGTGCGGAACAGCTTGTCGTCGCCCAGCTGCACGTCGTTGCGCCACACGCCGCCCGCGCGATTCACCCAGACCCGCTCGTGAGCGGCGAGAAAGGTGAAGTCGGCGTCGCCTGGCGTGCTGCTCTTGAGATCAAGGCCGAAACGCAGATAGTTGGGGCCGACGGTGCGCTCGGTCGGCGTCACCGTCAGCACGCGGCGACCGTCCTCCTCGCCGAGCTGGTAGCCGAGCCGGTCGAAGTCGCCGCCGGCGAATACCGTCTCGAGCTTGCCCTGCAGCGTTTCCAGCGCCTGCGGTCGGCCCGCCTCGTCGTTTAGCTGGCGCTCGATCACCGCGGCGTTGACGAAGCGGGTCGGCGCCACCCGCACCGCGTCGATCGGTTTGGGCTCGACCGGTGTCAGCCGCGCCTGCCACGCGCGCCAGGCGGCTTCGGGCACCGACAGCTCGGCCAACTGCGCCGCCAGCGGCGCAACCGCCAGCCGGCCGCGCTCGGCGATTTCGGCGTTCTTGGCGAAGTCGGCCGCGCTGTAGCCGTCGAGCTCGGGCCGGATCACGATGTCGCCGGGCTCGAGGCGCGCGAGCTCCTCGCGCATATTGCGCGACACCATCAGGTTGGTCGTCTGCGCGACGATGTCGAACAGCGAGTTGATCTCGTCCTTTTTCAGCGTCGGCGAGCTGACGTCGACGACGATCACCCGGTCGGCGCAGCGCCCCTTGACCTCGCGGATCGGCAGGTTGCGCGCCAGACCGCCGTCGACCAGCAGCCGCCCGCCGGTTTCGACCAGGTCGAACACGCCGGGCACCGCCATGCTGGAGCGCATCGCGGTCGCGAGGTCGCCCTTGTCGAACACCACCGCGTCGCCGGTTTCCAGATCGGTCGCGACGGCGCGGAACGGAATGGGCAGCGTATCGAAATCCGGCGCGCTGCGGTCGCGCACCAGGCGCCGGATGAAAAGGTCGATCTCCTGCGAGTTGATCGCGCTGCGCGGCACGCGGATCGCGCCGTCGCGCAGACCGAGCGTCAGGTTGAAGTAGTTCTTGTAGTCGTCGCGCTTGCGGTCGTAGGGTACCGAAGCGCGGCGCGGGCTTCCGGACAGCATCTGCTCCCAGTCGGCGGCGCGGAAGGCACGCGCCATCTCGTCGAGCGACACGCCGCTGGCGTACATGCCGCCGATCAACGAGCCGGCGCTGGTGCCGGCGATGCAGGCGACCGGGATGCGCAGCCGCTCGAGCTCCCGAAGCACCCCCAGGTGGGCGAAGCCGCGCGCGCCGCCGCCGCCGAGCACGACGCCGATGCGCGGCGTGACCTCGGGGGATGGCGCCGCGTGGGCGAGCGACAGCGACAGCGCCAAGCCGCCCGCGACAAGCCAGCGTTTCATCAGAACGAACCCCGTAAATATCATGGCGGCATTTTAGCGACTGTTCGCGCGCTGCGA
The DNA here is from genome assembly GCF_004345725.1 of Crenobacter luteus. GTDB lineage: Bacteria > Pseudomonadota > Gammaproteobacteria > Burkholderiales > Chromobacteriaceae > Crenobacter > Crenobacter luteus. The sequence goes on from NZ_SLXG01000009.1 coordinate 33,257, forward strand.
ACGTTGGCCGAGCCGCCGGACACGAAAAAGCCGCCCCGAAGGGCGGCCTTGCAGGCACACGGCGGATCAACCGACCCAGCGGCGCGCGCTGGCGAACATGCGGAACCAGGCGCCGTTCTCGCCCCAGTTCGCCGGATGCCAGCTGTTCTGCACGGTGCGGAACACGCGCTCCGGGTGCGGCATCATGATCGTGAAGCGGCCGTCGGCCGTGGTCACGCCGGTGATGCCGTCGGGCGAGCCGTTCGGGTTGGCCGGATAGGCCGCGGCCGGCCGGCCGGCGTCGTCGATATAGCGCAGCGCGACGCGGACCGCGTCCTGGTGACCCGGCGCGAACACCGCGCGGCCTTCGCCGTGGCTGACCACCACCGGCAGGCGGCTACCCGCCATGTCGGCGAGGAAGATCGACGGGCTGTCGCTCACCTCGACCATCGCGAAGCGCGCCTCGAACTGCTCGGACAGGTTGCGGCGGAAACGCGGCCAGTGCTCGGCACCCGGGATGATGGAGGCCAGGTTCGACATCATCTGGCAGCCGTTGCACACGCCCAGCGCGAAGGTATCGTCGCGGCCGAAGAAAGCCTCGAACGCGTCGCGCGCGGCCGCGTTGAACAGGATGCTCTTGGCCCAGCCCTCGCCGGCGCCCAGCACGTCGCCGTAGCTGAAGCCGCCGCAGGCTGCCAGGCCCTTGAAGTCGGCCAGATTCACGCGGCCGGCGATCACGTCGCTCATGTGCACGTCGACGGCGGCGAAGCCGGCGCGGTCGAAGGCGGCGGCCATTTCGATCTGGCCGTTGACGCCCTGCTCGCGCAGGATCGCGATTTTCGGACGCGCGCCGGTCGCGACGAAGGGCGCGGCCGGATTGTCGTTGACGTCGAACGTCAGTTCGGCGAACAGGCCGCGGCGCTCGGCGGCGATGCCGGCGAACTCCGCGTCGGCGCAGGCCGGGTTGTCGCGCAGCTTCTGGATGCGGTGGCTGACCTGGCTCCAGGCAGCCTCCAATTCGGCGCGCGACTCCGACAGCACGGTCTGGCCGGCGACGGTCACGGTCAGCCTCTCGCCGGCCGCGAGTTGGCCGAGGCGGTGCACCGCGGCGGCGAGGCCGGCGGCGGCGAAGCGCGCTTCCAGCTCGACCAGGTTGGCCGAGCTGACCTGCAGCACCAGACCCAGCTCCTCGTTGAACAGCGCGCGGGCCACCGCGTCGCGGCGGGCGGCGTCGGCGGACAGGCCGGCCGGCGCGTCGGTCTGCGTCGCGCGCTCGATCAACGAGTCGAGCGTCACGGTCACGCCCTGACGACCGGCGAATACCATCTCGGCCACGGTGGCGATCAGGCCGCCGTCGCCGCGATCATGGTAGGCCAGCACGCGGCCTTCCGCGATCAGGCCCTGCACCAGCTCGATCGCACGGGCGAAGGCGCCCGCGTCGTCGAGGTCCGGCGCGGCGCCGGCGATGCGCTTGTGCACCTGGCCGAGCGCCGAGGCGCCGAGGCGCTGGCGGCCGCCGGCCAGGTCGACGAACACCAGCTCGCTGCCGTCGACCGGTTTGAGGTCGGGGGTGACGGTTTTCTTGACGTCGGTCACCGCGGCGAAGGCGGTGACGATCAGCGACAGCGGCGCGGTCACCGACTTGGCGGTCTCGCCGTCCTGCCAGCTGGTCTTCATCGACAGCGAATCCTTGCCGACCGGGATGCTGACCTTGAGCGCCTGCGACAGCTCGGACACCGCCGCGACGGTACGGTACAGCTTGACGTCCTCGCCCGGGTGGCCGGCGGCGGCCATCCAGTTGGCCGACAGCTTGACCTTGGACAGCGTGCCGTAGTGCGCGGCCGACAGGTTGGTAATCGCCTCGGCCAACGCCATGCGGCCGGAGGCCGGCGCGTCGATCAGCGCGGATGGCGTGCGCTCGCCCATCGCCATCGCCTCGCCCAGGTCGGTGTCGAAGCCCATCGTCGTCACCGCGACGTCGGCCACCGGCACCTGCCACGGGCCGACCATCTGGTCGCGCGCGGTCATGCCGCCGACGGTACGGTCGCCGATGGTGATCAGGAAGGACTTGCTCGCCACCGCCGGCAGACGCAGCGTGCGGTAGACCGAGTCCTTGAGGTCCAGGTCGGAGGCGTCGAACGGCGCCACCGGGGTCTCGGCGGTCTTGACGTCACGCACCATCTTCGGCGGCTTGCCGAGCAGCACGTCGAGCGGCAGGTCGACCGGGTTGTTGCCGAACGCCTCGTCGCGCACCTCGAGCCAGCCGTTGTCGGTCGCGGTGCCGACCACGGCGAACGGACAGCGCTCGCGCTCGGCCAAGCGGGTGAACAGCTCGAGCGATTCGGGCAGGATCGCGAGCACGTAGCGCTCCTGCGCCTCGTTGCTCCAGATCTGCATCGGGCTCATGCCCTTTTCCTCGAGTTGCACCTCGCGCAGCTCGAAGATCGCACCGCGGCCGGCGTCGTTGACCAGCTCGGGGAAGGCGTTGGACAGGCCGCCGGCGCCGACGTCGTGGATCGACAGGATCGGGTTGGCTTCGCCCATCTGCCAGCAGCGGTCGATGACCTCCTGCGCGCGACGCTCGATTTCCGGGTTGCCGCGCTGCACCGAGTCGAAGTCGAGCGCCTCGCTGTTGTCGCCGGTACCCATGCTGGAGGCCGCGCCGCCGCCGAGACCGATCAGCATGCCGGGGCCGCCCAGCTGGATCAGCAGCGCGCCCGGCGGAATGCCGGCCTTGTGGATCTGGCGTTCCTGGATGTTGCCGAGGCCGCCGGCGATCATGATCGGCTTGTGGTAGCCGCGCATCTCGCCGCCGAACTCCTCCTCGAAGGTGCGGAAGTAGCCGGCGAGGTTCGGGCGGCCGAATTCGTTGTTGAACGCCGCGCCGCCGATCGGCCCTTCGATCATGATGTCGAGCGCCGACGCGATGCGCCCCGGCTTGCCGTAGCCCGCGCCGGTGTCGCGGTAGTTTTCCCACGGCTCGGGCATGTCCGGCAGGTTCAGGTTCGACACGGTGAAGCCGGTCAGACCCGCCTTCGGGCGCGAACCGCGGCCGGTGGCGCCCTCGTCGCGGATCTCGCCGCCGGCGCCGGTCGCAGCGCCCGGGAACGGGGAGATCGCGGTCGGATGGTTGTGCGTCTCGACCTTCATCAGGATGTGGGTCGGCTCGCGGTGGTAGGCGTAGGCGTGGCTACCCGGCTGCGGGTAGAAGCGCTCGACGGTCGCGCCCTCGATCACCGACGCGTTGTCCTTGTACGCGACGCGGGTCCCTTCCGGGTGCGCATCGTGCGTGTCGCGGATCATGCGGAACAGCGACTTGGCCTGTTTTTCGCCGTCGATGACGAATTCGGCGTTGAAGATCTTGTGGCGGCAGTGCTCGGAGTTCGCCTGCGCGAACATCATCAGTTCGACGTCGCTCGGGTCGCGCTCGAGCTTGACGAAGTTCTCGACCAGATAGTCGATCTCGTCGTCGGACAATGCAAGGCCGAGCGAGGCGTTGGCGCGCTCGAGCGCGGCGCGGCCCTCGGCCAGCACCGGCACGGTGGCGAAGCTGGTCGGCTCGACGTGCACGAAGAGCCGCTCCGCCGCGTCGAGCGAGTCGAACACCGACTCGGTCATGCGGTCGTGCAGCAGCGCGGCCAGGCGCGCGCGCTCGTCGGCCGACAGCGGCGCGGCGGCCTTGACCCAGAACGCGGTACCGCGCTCGATGCGCCGCACCTCACCCAGGCCGCAGTGACGGACGATGTCGGTCGCCTTGGACGCCCACGGCGACACGGTGCCGGGGCGCGGCGTGACGAGAAACAGTTCGCCCGATGCATCGGCTTCGGACAGACGCGCGTCGCCGCTATCGAGCAAGGCCGACAGGCGTTCGGAATGTTCGGGAGAGAGCGGTTTTTCGCTTTCGACGAAGTGCCAGAATTCGGCAGAGAGGGACAACTCGGGAAGACGCGCGGCTTGGGCCGCGGCAAGGAGTTTTTCCAGACGGAAACGAGACAGGGCGACCCCGCCCCGCAACGTGAGAATGACGGACATTCGACACCCGCGACAAGGACCAGGAAAGCACGTAATAATACGCCATCCCCTGCCTTCGCATCAGGCGGTAAAACCCTTGGACGGCGCGGGTTTGCCGCCCTGCCGCACGACTGCCCACAATCGAACCGAAACCCACAGGACAAGGAGAAGCGACATGAAAAAGGTCGAAGCGATCATCAAGCCTTTCAAGCTCGACGAAGTGCGCGAGGCGATTTCCGACATCGGCATCAACGGCCTGACCGTCACCGAGGTCAAGGGCTTCGGCCGCCAGAAGGGCCACACCGAACTGTATCGCGGCGCCGAGTACGTGGTCGACTTCCTGCCCAAGGTCAAGATCGAGGTCGTGATCCCCGACGACCTGGTCGAGCGCGCGATCGAGGTCATCATCAACGCCGCCCGCACCGGCAAGATCGGCGACGGCAAGATCTTCGTCACCCCGGTCGAGCAAGTCGTGCGCATCCGCACCGGCGAGACCAACGAAGCGGCGATCTAGACGCTCCCCCTACCCTCCCCACAGCCCGCGCTTCGCGGGCTTTTTCATGCCCGCCCCCATAACGGCTTGATTTAAATACCCACAACGACTTCCGAATCAATCGAAAAACCATTTCTGGCTAACTACTCTGTCATTACTGAACTATCTTGACTAAAGAGAGATCGCCCAAAAAACCAATTGTCAAGAGGCGCGCCATGCCGAAGTTCATCGTGAAGGGGGTCGCAGCCAGCCTGGTTTGTCTGTCGCTGCCGACGTTCGCCGCACCGCTGTGGAAACAACCCGGCTACGAACAGGCGATCCGCGCGGCACGCGACGGCGCCCCGTCCGCCGCGCTCGCCATGCTCGAGCCGCTCCACCAGGCGGGCACGCTGCAGCAGCCACTGCTCGACGACTACCTGACCCTGCTCGTTTGGGACCAGCGCGGCGAAGAGGCCATCGCCCTTCTCGAGCACCGCTACCCGCCCGCCTCCCTCGGCCAAGACGCGCTGAACACACTGGCGCGCTACCAGCGCGATCGAAACAGGCTTGCGCAAGCCGAAGCGCTGTACAGAGCGTCGCTGGCCAGACGGCCGACCGCCACCGCCCAGGCCGGCCTGGCGATGACCTTGGCCGAAGCGGGCCAGGCCGGCGCCGGCCTGGCCCTACTCGACGCGACGCCGGCGCGTACCCCGGCCGACCGGCTGACCCTGGACCGCGCCAGAGCCTACCTGCTGACCTTCTCCGAGGAGCACACGGCCGCGCTCGGCCAGCTCGAAACCCTGCTCGAACGACACCCGGACGACCCCGAGCTCGCCCGCGCCTACACCACCTTGCTGGTGCGCATGGGCGCCCCGCACCAGGCCTACGCCTACCTGAAAAGCCGGCGTGTCGAAGCACCCGAGCTCTACAAGCAGCTCTCCCTCGACAAGGCGGCAACCGCCACCCGCTGGGGACGCAGCGAGACCCGGCTGGAAGTCGGCGAGAGCCGCTTCCGGCAGACCGATGCCGCGCTGGCGCTCAACGAGGGCATCACCCGGAGCCTCCACCCCGAAGACGCGACCTACATGAAAACCGCGATCGCGGACCGGCTCGTCATGCTGGAGCAGCGCGCCCGTTATCGCGATACGGTCGCCCTTTACCGGCAACACGAGAACGATGCCTTGCCCGCCTACGCGCTGGCCGCCGCGGCCAGCGCGTATCTGGCCGAGGAAAATCCGCAAGAGGCGATCCGCCTGTCCAAGCTCGCGATGGCCGACATGCCGCGCCAGCGCGCCCCCATCGACTGGCGTATCGTCCTCGTCTACGCCCATCTCGAGGCCGAACAACCCAAGGAGGCGCGCGACGAGGTCGAACGGCTCAAGCAAGACGTGCAGCGCATCCGCCACGACGCCGCCAGCGGCCAGAACCGCTACAACCCCGACTACCAGCAGGTCATGCTGCTGGACGCGATGCTGGACGCCTACGTTGGCCGAACCCACGTCGCACGGGCCAAGCTGGACACCCTGCTCGACGACGCGCCGTTCAACGGCGAACTGCGGCAGAACGACGGCGAACTGGAACTGCTGCGCGGTCACCCGCGCACGGCGGAAGGCATCTTCGCCCGCCGGCTGGTCGACGAGCCACGCGCGGTAGAAGCCAAGCGCGGCCTTGCCGTCGCCTATCTGGACACCCACCGTTATTCTGATGCACCGGCGCTGATTGCCGACGTCGTCGCGCTGGCGCCGGAAAGCCGCGCAACCCAGCGCCTGTCCGAACGCTGGCGGTGGAGCAACCGCCCGCAGCTGGTCGTCGACGCCGAACACGAGCTGTCGGGCGGGCAAGGCGAAGGGCTGGACAGCGGCTGGGCCGTCGAGACCCGCCTCTACAGCGCGCTGATCGCGTCGCAATGGCGCATCTTCGCCCGCTCGTACAACGCGCGCGCCGACTACGTCGGCGATGGCCGGCTCAGCCGGGACACCCTGGGCTTCGGCGCCGAATACCGCGATCCGCGCTGGCAGGCCGAGGCGGCGCTCACCGGCAGCCTCGACGGCCGCAACGACACCGGCGGCCTGCTCGCGCTGACCCGCACCTTCGACGACAGGTTCAGCCTCGGCCTGCGCTACGAGCACGACAGCGACGAGGTCCCGATGCGCGCACGCCGCGACAACGTCGACGGCAAACGGCTGGCGGCTGAATTCAGCTACCGCGTCGACGACCAGCGCCGCTTCGACGCGGCCCTGTCCGGCCTCGACCTCAGCGACGGCAACCTGCGGCAACGCCTGCGCACCTCGTGGACCGAGCGCTGGATCGCACAACCCACCTATACGCTGGACACCATTCTCTCGGCCGGCGCCAGCAAGAACCGCAACGTCGTCGGCACCAACTACTTCAACCCGGGCAAGGACAGCGAAGTCGGCGTGACCGTGCTGCCGGACTGGCTGCTCTGGCGCCGCTACGACACCAGCCTCCGGCACCGGCTTGGCCTGTACGCAGCCAATTACTGGCAGGAGGGCTACGGCAGCAAACTCGCCTCGGCAGTCTTCTACGAGCACGAATGGCGCTGGACGCCGCGGGCCGGACTACGTTACGGCTTCGCCCACAGCGTCCACCCCTACGACGGCGATAGCGATGTGAGCAACCGCCTCTATCTCAACCTCGACTGGCGCTTCTGATCATGAAAATCCGCCTCTGGAAACTTTGCCTGATCGCCGCTCTGGGGATCGCCCCCTTCGTCCCGGCACAAGCGGCCTCGAAGCTGATCGCGCTGTGCTACCACGAGGTGGTCCACAATCAACCGCCCAGCGACCCCTTCGCCGTCGACACCCGCAGCCTCGTCGACCACCTGGAGTGGCTGCGCGCGCACGGCTACACCTTCGTCGGCATGAACGACGTGCTCGCCGAGCGCGAAGGGCGCCGCCCCCTGCCCGAGAAAGCGGTCCTGCTGACTTTCGACGATGGCTACCGCAGCCTCTACAAGCATGTCTTCCCCATCCTCAAACTCTACAAGGCACCCGCCGTGGTCGCCCTCGTCGGCGGCTGGCTCGAAGAAGCCAAGGGAGCCGAGATCCCGGGTACCCGTCTGGTCCGCGAGGATTTCCTGATGCCGGAGGAAATCCGCGAAATGCAGGCCAGCGGGCTGATCGAATTCGCCAACCACAGCCACGACCTGCACCGCGGCATCCTGGCCAACCCGCAGGGCAACGTGCAACCGGCCGCCACGGCGCTGCGCTTCGAGGGGACACGCTACGAATCGCTCGCCGACCAGCAACGCCGCGTCGCGACCGACCTGGCGCGCAACAACGCCACCATCGAAAAGCTCACCGGCAAGAAACCGCGCATCATGGTCTGGCCGTACGGCAGCTATTCGCAACCGCTGCTCGAGATCGCTCGCCGCAACGGCATGCCGATCACGCTGACCCTGAACGACGGCGTCAACGAACGCTCGACGCCGCTGGCCGAGCTGCGCCGCGTACTCGTCGACGCCAATATGACGCTGACCGACTTCGCCAACGAAATCCGGGTGCGCGAACACGAGCAGGACGGCCTTCCGCCCGCCTTCACCCGCGCGATGCACGTTTCTCTCGACCAGATATACGACCCCGACCCGGCCGCGCAGGAACACAAGCTCGGCCAACTCCTCGACCGGGTGCTGGAGATGGGCGCGACCGTCGTCTACCTGCAGGCGGACGGCGATGCCGACGGCGACGGCCAGCCCGACACGGTGTACTTCCCGAACCGACACGTACCGATGCGGGCGGACCTGTTCAACCGGGCCGCCTGGCAACTGAGGACCCGCGCGATGGTCCAGGTCTACGCCAGCCTCCCCCTGCAATCGTTCGGACTCGCAGACCGCACCATGGTCGCGGCAGCACCCGGCGCACGCGAGCGGCGTGTGGCCCGCGAACTGGTCGAAGACCTCGGCGCCTCGGCGCGCTTCACCGGCCTGCTGCTGCGCGACGACCCCGGCAAACCCGCCTTGGCCGAGCCCGGCGCCAACGCCCTGCTCGAACTCGCCTCGGAACAGTTCAGTACCGCGCGCACCTACCAGCCCGAGTTCAAATCGGTGATCACCGTCTACGCCGGCCGGCTGGGAAACGATGGTGAAGCCTCCCGCCTCTCCGACGCCATGGCCAAGGCGCTGCCGCGCGTCGACTACGTCGAACTGGCCCCGGCCAGCGGCACACCGGCCGACGAAACCTGGCTGCGGCAGGCATTCGCCGTCGCATCGGCCAGCACGCCGCAACCGTCCCGGAAGATCGTGTTCGGACTGCCCAGCCGCGACGCTTCCGGCCTGCGGGCGCTAGACAGCCGCAGCCTGGCTCGCGCCATCACCACGCTGCACACCCTGGGCGCGCATCACATCGCCTACACCCACGACGAAGGCATCGACAGGCAGCCGCACCTGGCAACGCTGAAACGGGCCTTCTCGCTGCGCAGCCAGCCCGAACGATGAATGGAGGGATAGACCATGTTTCCGCTCCCCGTAGATTTCCTGCACTGGGTCTGGGTCGCCCTGCTCGGCTATGCCTTCTACTACCCGCTGTTCATGGCCTATCTGTGGATGGTCGGCGCCCTGCACTATTACTTCCACTACGAGCGGAAAGAACCGCCGCTGGATGAACCGCCGGAGCTGGACTACCCGCCGATCAGCATCCTGATCCCGTGCTTCAACGAGGAAGACAACCTCGCCGACACCCTGCGCTACGCCCTCGCCGTCGACTATCCGGAATTCGAAGTCGTCGCGATCAACGACGGCAGCACCGACGCCACCGCCCGGCTGCTCGACGAGGCGGCGCAACGAGACCCCAGACTGCGCGTCGTCCATCTGGCGGAAAACCAGGGCAAGGCGGTCGCGCTGAACACCGGCTGTCTGCTCGCGAAGCACGAGCACCTCGTCTGCATCGACGGCGACGCCCTGCTCGAGCCGCACGCCCCGAAATGGCTGGTAAGGCAGCTCATCGGCAGCCCCCGGGTCGGCGCGGTCACCGGCAACCCGCGCATCCGCAACCGCTCCACCTTGCTCGGCAAGGTCCAGGTCGGCGAGTTCTCGTCGATCATCGGCATCATCAAGCGCGCGCAACGCACCTACGGGCGCCTGTTCACCCTCTCCGGCGTGATCGCCGGCTTTCGCAAGACGGCGGTGCGACAGGCCGGCTACTGGAGCGACGACGTCCTGACCGAGGATATCGACATGAGCTGGAAGCTCCAGCTCGCGCACTGGGACGTCCGTTTCGAGCCCCACGCCCAAGCCTGGATCCTGATGCCCGAGACGCTCAAAGGCCTCTGGAAACAGCGGCTGCGCTGGGCCAAGGGCGGTCTGCAGGTCCTCCTGCGCAACGCGGGCGCCATCGGAAGCTGGCAGAAGCGCCGCATGTGGCCGATCTACGCCGAGTATCTGTTCAGCGCGATCTGGGCCTACGTGATGGCGCTGCTTGTCGTGGTCTGGGCTCTCGGTCTGCTGCTGCCGCAGTTCGGGTGGATGCAGATGTCGTCCCCGCTGCTTCCAGGCTGGCATGGTCTGGTGCTCGGGATGACCTGCCTGTTCCAGTTCATGCTCAGCAAGTGGCTGGATCGGCGCTACGATTTCGGCACCGGACGCAACTTCTTCTGGATGATCTGGTATCCGCTGGTGTTCTGGATGATTCACATCGTCACCACCGTCGTCGCGCTGCCGCAAGCCATCACGCACAGCCGTGGCCTGCGCGCACGCTGGACGAGTCCCGACAGGGGGGTCAAAGCATGAAAGACACCATCATCAACGCCGAGCACCGGATCGGAGCAACCAAACGCTTCGCGGCACGCTCCCTCACCGCGCTGCTCTGGCTGCTGTGGGCCTATCTCTGCCTGCCCGTACTGAGCGTCCTGGCGTGGCTGGCGGGCGTCAAGCTCTTCTACGAGGAGATGCTGGTGCGCGAAGGCGTCGACAAGCTGTTCAGCCTGATGCTCGTCTACGCCATCGTGATCGGGGCGACAAGCGGGCTGCTGATCCTGTGGGCCCGCCTCAACTACCGGCGGTTCCACAATCGCGAGAAACGGCGCCGGGTCGCCGATGCGACGCCCGACGAGCTGGCTGCCGACTACCGGCTCTCCGCGTCCGACCTGCTCGCCGCACAGCAGACGCAGACGGTTGTCGTCCACCATTCCGACCGCGGCCACGTCGTCAGGATTGTCCGACGCTGAGCCCGCCCCGCCCGACCGGGCGGGGCATTTTGTCGCCGCAACGACGCAGCCAGCCGCCCTTCCCCGTTCGCCTTCGCCCCCGGTAACAATCGGATACCGTCCCCCACCATGCGCGCCGCGCCGGCTTGCTAGAATCCGCGCGGACTGCTGACGCCGGCGTGGCGCCCAACCACCCCCGCCACCCCGGCCAAACAGCCACCCGCAACCCGACCCCGGTCATCTCGACATGCGACGCATACTGACCCTCATTCTGGGCCTGCTGGCCCTGACAACCCTGCAAGCCGCCAACGCCCAGCGGCTCCACATCCTGAACTACCACGAGATCGCCAACCCGGCCGACGCCCGTATACCCGCCTACGCGGTCTCGCCGACCAACTTCGTGCGCCAGCTCGACTGGCTGAAAAACAACGGCTACCGCTTCGTCGGCATCGACGAATTGCTGGCCGACCGCGCCGGCGGCAAGCCGCTGCCGGATAAAGCCGTGTTGATCACCTTCGACGACGGCTACGAGAACTTTTACACCCAGGCCTACCCGGTGCTGAAGATGTTCGGAGCGCCGGCCGTGGTTTCGCTGGTGGGCAGTTGGCTGGAACCGTCCGGCGGGCAGGTTCGCTACGGCGACGAGATGGCGCCGCGCAGCGCCTTCCTGTCCTGGGCGCAGATCCGCCAGATGCAGGCCGAAGGGTTGGTCGAATTCGCCAGCCATAGCTACGCGCTGCACGAGGGGGTCTCGGCCAACCCGCAGGGCAACAGCCAGCCGGCGGCGACGACCCGCCGCTACCGGGCCGGCCGTTACGAGACGCCGCGCGAGCAGCTGCGACGCGTCGAGGCCGACCTCGCGCGCAACAACGCGCTGCTGCGCAAGATGACCGGCCGCAGCCCGCGCGTGATGGTCTGGCCGTACGGCAGCTACAGCCGCGACGTCGCCGAGGCGGCTGACCGCCAGGGCATGCCGGTCGGCCTGACGCTCGACGACGGCCCCAACGACCGCACCACGCCATTGTGGAAGCTGCGCCGCCTGCTGATGGAGAGCTCGACCACGCTGCCCGACCTGGCCCGCGAGCTGGCGCTGCGCGAGCGCGACACGCCCGTCAGCGAACGCCCCGGCAAGATCATGCACGTCGACCTCGACTATCTGTACGACCCGGACCCGGCGCAGACCGAGCGCAATATCGGCCTGCTGCTCGACCGCATCACCGCGATGGGCGTGAACACCGTCTACCTGCAGGCCTTTTCCGACCCGGACGGCAACGGCGCGGCCGACGCGGCCTACTTCCCGAACCGCCACCTGCCGGTCCGCGCCGACCTGTTCAACCGCGTCGCCTGGCAGATCAAGAAGCGCACGCCGGTCAAGGCGGTCTACGCATGGATGCCGATGCTGGCGTTCGAGCTGCCCAAAGCCCATCCGGCCGCCCGCGACGTCGTCGTCACGCGCCCGCACGCGGCCACCGGCCACGTCGCGATGGGCTATCCGCGCCTGTCGCCGTTCTCGCCGCGCGCGCGCCGCGTCATCCGCGAGATTTTCGACGACCTGGGTCGCGCCGCGCCGTTCGAAGGCCTGCTGTTCCACGACGACGTGACGCTGTCCGACTACGAGGACGCCAGCCCGGCCGCGCTGGCCACCTACCGTCGCTGGGGCCTGCCCGACGACATCGAGGCGCTGCGCGGCGACGACGACCTGCTCGGCCGCTGGACCATCCTCAAGATCAACGCGCTCGACGCCTTCGCACGCGAGTTGGCCGACGTGGTGCGCATCTCCCACCCGGCGCTCAAGACCGCGCGCAACCTGTACGCGCAGGTCGTGCTGAACCCGCGCGCGGAAACCTGGTACGCACAGTCGCTCGACAACTCGCTGGCGAACTACGACTACACCGCGATCATGGCGATGCCGTATATGGAAAATGCCGAAGACCCGGCGCGCTTCATGCAGGACCTCTTCGAGCGCGTCGCCGAGCACCCCGGCGCGCTCGACAAGACGGTGTTCGAACTGCAGGCAACCGACTGGCGCCATGGCCGGGCGGTGCCGAACGCGGAGTTGGCCGAGACCATCCGCACGCTCTACCGGCGCGGCGCCCGCCACGTCGGCTACTACCCGGACGACCCGTTCAAGGGCCACCCGGACCCGGCGACGCTACGCGACGCCTTCGCGACCATGAGCCCCACCGGGCAGTTGCAACCGTAAGGCCGCCGACCGATGAATCCGACCCTTTCGTCGCTGTGGGGCTTCCTGCTCGGCTACGTCTTTTACTACCCGCTGCTGATGTCTTACCTGTGGATGCTCGGCGCGGCCCTCTACTACTGGCGGCGCGAACGCTTCGACCCGCCGTTCCGCCAGCCGGTGCGGCGGCCGGACAGCCCGCCCGTCAGCGTGCTGATCCCCTGCTACAACGAGGGCGACAACGCCGAGGAGACCGTGTTGCAGGCGCTCGCGCTCGACTACCCCGAGTTCGAGGTGATCGCGATCAACGACGGCAGTCGCGACAACACCGGCGCGGTACTCGACCGCCTCGCCGCGCAACAGCCACGACTGAAAGTCGTGCATCTGGCCCAGAACCAGGGCAAGGCGGTGGCGCTGACCAGCGGCAGTCTGCTCGCGCGGTACGACATCCTGCTGTGCATCGACGGCGACGCGCTGCTCGATGCGCGCGCCGCGCACTGGCTGGTGCGCCACTTCGTCGACAAGCCGAGGATGGGCGCGGTGACCGGCAACCCGCGCATCCGCAACCGCTCGACGCTGCTCGGGCGCGTACAGGTCGGCGAGTTCTCGTCCATCGTCGGCATGATCAAGCGCGCGCAGATGAGCTACGGCCGGCTGTTCACCGTGTCGGGCGTCATCACCGCCTTTCGCAAGCGCGCGCTGCGCGACGTCGGTTACTGGAGCAGCGACATGATGACCGAGGACATCGACATCTCGTGGAAGCTGCAGCGGCGCGGCTGGGACATCGCCTTCGAGCCGAACGCGCTGGTGTGGATCCTGATGCCCGAAACGCTCAAGGGTCTGTGGAAGCAGCGGTTGCGCTGGGCGCAGGGCGGCGCGCAGGTGCTCCTGAAGAACGCCGACGTGCTCGGCCAACCCCGGCTCGCCAGCCTGTGGCCGCTCTACGTCGAGTACAGCCTCAGCGTCGCCTGGTCCTACGCGATGCTGCTGCTGACGCTGCTGTGGCTGCTCGACGCGTTAGCCCCGGCCGGCCTGCTGCCGGCGCTCGACTCGCCGCTGCTGCCGGCCTCGAACGGCCTGCTGCTCGGCGCCACCTGTCTGGCGCAGTTCGCGCTGTCCAAATGGCTGGACAGCCGCTACGACCGCGGGCTGGGCCGCAATTACTACTGGATGATCTGGTACCCGTTGGTGTTCTGGATCATCAACACCGCGACCACCGTCGCCGCCCTCCCGAAGGCGCTGCTGCGCCGGCGCGGCCAGCGCGCGCGCTGGATCAGCCCCGACCGCGGCATCCGCGCCTGAAACCGACCGACCCCGAATCCGACGCCATGGAAACTTCAAGCCTGATCATCGACGCCCGCCACCACCTGACCCGGCCGCAGCGCCTGCTGTCACGCGGCCTCACCGCGCTGCTGTGGGGACTGTGGCTCTCGCTGTGGCTGCCGGCACTCGGCCTGCTCGCCCGGCTGGGCGGCCTGCGCGGCCTGCTGTACCTTGTGGCTCAGCCGGCCGCCTACCGTCTGCCGCACACGCTGTCCGGCCACCTGCTGACGCTGCTGGCGACCGCCGGCGCGCTCGGGCTGTGGGCCCGGCTGAGCCAGCGTCGCCCGCCGGCCGAACCGCGCCCCCATGAGCGGGAACCGTCGCCGACCGACTACGCGCGCGATCTCGGCGCCGACCCGGACCAGGTCGCGGCCGGCCGCGACGCCGCCATCGTCGTCGTCCACCACGACAATACGGGGCGCATCGTCGCCATCGAAGCCCGCCCGCGCTGACGGCGGCGCAAAAACAACGGGGCCGCTCGCGCGGCCCCGTCGGCTTTCGTCTTACGACGTTCTTACTTCCAGAACTTCCACCACGGCATTTCCTCGACCGACCACGCCTTTTGCAGATAGGCGCTGTTCGGGTAGTTGAGCGCCAGCACGCGGCGCGCGTCGTCGCCCAGCGGCTTCATGCCCAGCTTGTCGTAGGCGGACACCATCAGCGCCAGCGCCTCCTCGACGAACGGCGTGTTGGCGTACTCCTTGACGACCGACTGCGCGCGGTTGGCGGCGGCCAGGTAGGCGCCGCGCTTCATGTAATAACGCGCGACGTGCATCTCGTGTCCGCCCAGCGCGTTGACCAGCTTGAGCATCTTGTCGCGCGCGTCCGGCGCGTACTGGCTGTCCGGGAAGCGCGACACCAGCTCGCGGAACGCCAGGAAGGCCTCGCGGGTCGCCTTGGGGTCGCGCTCGGACAGATCCTGGCCGGCCCACTTGGCCAGCACCGAGCTGTCGTCGTTGTAATAGACCAGCCCCTTCAGGTAGTAGATGTAGTCGAGGTTGGCGTGCGCCGGATGCAGCTTGATGAAGCGGTCGGCCGCGGCGATCGCCTGCTCGGGCTCGCCGTCCTTGTAATGGGTGTAGGCCAGGTCCATCTGGGCCTGCTGCGCGTAGCGGCCGTACGGAAAACGCGCCTCGAGCGTTTCGTAGAGCTTGATGGCGCGCGTATAATTACCGCTATTGAGTTCGTCACGGGCCTCGCTGTAGAGCTTCTCGACCGTCCAGCC
The DNA here is from genome assembly GCF_004345725.1 of Crenobacter luteus. GTDB lineage: Bacteria > Pseudomonadota > Gammaproteobacteria > Burkholderiales > Chromobacteriaceae > Crenobacter > Crenobacter luteus. Next base: position 48,605 of record NZ_SLXG01000009.1, read on the forward strand.
CCGTGTTTCATCCTTGGGTTCCGTGGTCGCGCAAGCGGCCAAACCCAACGCCAGCAACGTTGCAGCAACAATTTTCTTCATGAGCGATCCTTACGCAGATTCCGAAGATTATAACGATCTGTCGGAAAACGAAACATCCGAGACGCGCCAGTCGGCCGTCCCGCTAAACCTCGCCGGCAACCGTCTCGACGCCGTCCTCGCCGCCCTGCTGCCCGAATACTCCCGCAGCCGGCTCGCGCAATGGGTGAAAGACGGGCTGGTGAAAATCGACGGCGCGGTCCAGACCGCGCCCAAGACCAAGCTGCTCGGCGGCGAAAAACTCGAGCTCGAGATTCCGCACAGCCCGGAGGAAATGGCGTTCGCGCCCGAGCCGATGGCGCTGGCCATCGTCTACGAGGACGAGCATCTGCTGGTCATCGACAAGCCGGCCGGCCTCGTCGTTCACCCGGCGGCCGGCAACTGGTCGGGCACGCTGCTAAACGGCCTCCTGCACTACTGCCCGGCGCTCGCCGCCGTGCCGCGCGCCGGCATCGTCCACCGGCTCGACAAGGAAACCAGCGGCCTGATGGTGGTCGCCAAGTCGCTGCTCACGCAGACCGACCTGGTGCGCCAGTTGCAGGCGCGCACCGTGTCGCGCATCTACCGCGCGATCGCCGACGGCGTGGTGCCCTTCGACGGCGTGATCAACGCGCCGATCGGCCGCGATCCGCACAACCGGCTGCGCATGGCGGTGGTCAACTTCGGCGGCAAGCCGGCCGTCACCCATGTGCGCGTGCTCGAGAAGTACGCCAACCACAGCTACATCGAGTGCAGGCTCGAAACCGGCCGCACGCACCAGATCCGCGTGCACATGAAGAAGGCCGGCCACCCGCTGGCCGGCGACCCGCTGTACGGCAACCCGCGCCACCCGGCCGGCGAGAACGTGATCGCCGCCGTCAAGGGGCTGGGTCGCCAGGCGCTGCATGCCTTCTCGCTGTCGCTGGTCCACCCGGCCACCGGCGAAACGATGAGCTGGACCTCCCGGCTGCCAGCCGACATGAAGCACCTGCTGGCCATCCTGCGCGACGACGCCGGCATGGCCGGCGGGCACAGCACCGAGCGCCCGGTGTGGACCGAGCAGGACGACGACGAGGAGTGGGACGACGATGATTACGATGTCGAAGTTCATTACGTCCGCTGACGGCACGCCGCCGGCCGACGACGGCGCGCTCGGCTTCGCGCCGGTCTGGGACGCGCCGGCCGGCGTCGGCGCCTTTGTCAGCACGCGCTCGGGCGGCGTCAGCGCCGCGCCCTACGACAGCCTCAACCTCGGCCAACATGTCGGCGACGAGGCAGCCGCGGTCGCCGAGAACCGCCGCCGTCTCGCCGCCCTGCTGCCGTCCGAACCGGTGTGGCTGAACCAGGTGCACGGCGTGACGGTCGTCGCGGCCGACAAGGTTGGCCGAGCCGTGCCGGACGCCGACGCGAGCGTCAGCCGCACGCCCGGCGTCGTCTGCGCGATCATGACCGCCGACTGCCTGCCGGTGCTGCTGGCCGACGTCGACGGCACCGTTGTCGGCGCGGCGCACGCCGGCTGGCGCGGGCTGGCGGGCGGCGTGATCGAGGCCACCGTCGCCGCGATGGGCGTGCCGGGCGACAAGCTCGTCGCCTACCTCGGCCCGGCGATCGGTCCGGACGCCTTCGAGGTCGGCCCCGAAGTGCGCGAAGCCTTCGTCGCGCACGACGCGGCGGCCGACGCCGCCTTCACGCCGATCGACGACGGCAAGTACCTCGCCGACATCTACGCGCTGGCGCGGCTGCGGCTGGCTGCGCTCGGCGTCACCCGGATCGCCGGCGGCGACGCCTGCACCGCGATCGAGCGCGACCGCTTCTTCTCCTACCGGCGCGACAAGGTCACCGGCCGCATGGCCAGCTGCGTCTGGCTCAAGCCCTAGACACGGGGCCGCGGCCTGCGCAAAGCCGCCCTCCGGGCGGCTTTTTCGTGCGGCACGGCAGCGGCGATGCCGCCGTGCTGCGGTGGCGCGCCCGCCACAGTGACGCGCATGCGCCGAAGCGCCGCCACACCCGGCCGCCGACCGGGGCCCTTGCCGGGCCGGGCCCGGCCCGTGGCTGTGGCGAACACCCCCGCGGACATCACAAAAAATTCAATCGGGCGCAAAGCCTTGCCCCGCCTGGAATTGGCGCAATCCGGCCCATTTTGGCGGACTGTCAAGACTTGTTGCGCCCCCCTCCGACCACTAGAATTTGGGTCTAAAAACGCATCAAGCCATATATCTTGTGTTTATCAACACGAGACCCACAGCTTGTGCACACAGTTTTCCACAGGCCGTCCGCGCGGACGGCCCGCCGCCCGGAACGGGTGGCGCGAGCACGAATCTTCTTTACCCGACGAGGCACGAGACCATGCAATTGACCACTTCCGAAGGGCACACCGCCGCCGAACTGGGCCGCGAAGCCGCGCCGCAGGCCGACTTCAGCCAGTACAAGACCATCCGCCGCAACGGTGCCGTGGTGTCGTTCGAGCCGGTCAAGATCTCGATCGCCGTCACCAAGGCCTTCCTCGCCGTGGTCGGCGCGCAAGGCGCCAGCTCGGCCAGCATCCGCGACAAGGTCGCCTCGCTGACCGAGGCGGTGGTGTCCGCGCTGATGCGCCGCAAGCCCGAGGGCGGCGCGATCCACATCGAAGACATCCAGGACCAGGTCGAGCTGTCGCTGATGCGCGCCGGCGAACACGACGTCGCCCGCGCCTACGTGCTGTACCGCGAACAGCGCGCGCAGGAACGCGCCGCGCGCGGCGAGGCGCTGACGCAGATCACCATCAACGTGGTGAAGAAGAACGGCACGCGCCGCGTGCTCGACATCGCCCGCCTGCGCGCGACCATCGTGTCCGCCTGCGAAGGCCTGGCCGAGACCGACCCGGACGCGATCCTGACCGAAACGCTGAAGAACCTGTACGACGGCGTGTCCGAAGAAGAGGTCAACAAGTCGTCGATCCTCGCCGCGCGCGCGCTGATCGAGAAGGACCCGGCGTACAACTACGTCACCGCCCGCCTGCTGCTGGAAAACATCCGCCTCGAGATCCTCGGCGAGGCGATCAGCCAGGAAGAGATGGCGGCGCAATACCCGGTTTACTTCCCGGACTACATCAAAAAGGGCATCAAGGCCGAGCTGCTCGACGAACGCCTCGCCGAGTACGACCTGAAGAAGCTCGGCGCCGCGCTCGACGCCAGCCGCGACCTGCAGTTCGGCTACCTTGGCCTGCAGACCCTGTTCGACCGCTACTTCCTGCACATCGACGGCACCCGCATCGAGATGCCGCAGGCCTTCTACATGCGCGTCGCGATGGGCCTGGCGCTCAACGAGGTCAACCGCGAAGAACGCGCGATCGAGTTCTACAACGTGCTGTCGAGCTTCGACTTCATGAGCTCGACCCCGACGCTGTTCAACTCCGGCACCCGTCGCAGCCAGCTGTCGTCGTGCTACCTGACGACGATCGCCGACGACCTCGACGGCATCTACGAAGGCATCAAGGAAAACGCGCTCCTGTCGAAGTTCGCCGGCGGCCTCGGCAACGACTGGACCCCGGTGCGCGCGATGGGCAGCCACATCAAGGGCACCAACGGCAAATCGCAGGGCGTCGTGCCCTTCCTGAAGGTGGTCAACGACACCGCCGTCGCCGTGAACCAGGGCGGCAAGCGCAAGGGCGCGGTGTGCGCCTACCTGGAAACCTGGCACGCCGACATCGAGGAATTCCTCGAACTGAGGAAGAACACCGGCGACGACCGCCGCCGCACGCACGACATGAACACCGCGAACTGGATTCCCGACCTGTTCATGAAGCGCGTGATCGAAGGCGGCGAATGGAGCCTGTTCTCGCCGTCCGAATGCCCGGACCTGCACGACCTGGTCGGCAAGGCGTTCGAGAAGGCCTACACCGCCTACGAGGCCAAGGGCGAGCGCGGCGAGCTGAAGGTGTTCAAGAAGGTCCCGGCGCTTTCGCTGTGGCGCAAGATGCTGACCATGCTGTTCGAAACCGGCCACCCGTGGATCACCTTCAAGGACCCGTGCAACATCCGCAGCCCGCAGCAGCACATGGGCGTGGTGCACAGCTCGAACCTCTGCACCGAGATCACGCTGAACACCAACGAAGACGAGATCGCCGTGTGCAACCTCGGCTCGGTCAACCTCGTCAACCACATGACCGCCGACGGCCAGCTCGACGGCGAGAAGATCCGCCGCACCGTGAAGATCGCGATGCGCATGCTCGACAACGTGATCGACATCAACTTCTACCCGGTCAAGAAGGCGCGTAATTCGAACCTGAAGCACCGCCCGGTCGGCATGGGCATCATGGGCTTCCAGGACTGCCTGCACATGAAGCGCATCCCGTACGCGTCGCAAGAAGCCGTCGAGTTCGCCGATTCGTCGATGGAAACCGTCGCCTACTGGGCGTACTGGGCGTCGACCGAGCTGGCCGAGGAACGCGGCCGCTATCCGTCGTACAAGGGCTCGCTGTGGGACCGCGGCATCCTGCCGCACGACAGCAACAACCTGCTGGCGGCCGAGCGCGGCGGCTACCTCGACGTCGACCGCACCGAGCGCATGGACTGGAACGCGCTGCGCGAGCGCGTGAAGGAACACGGCATGCGCAACAGCAACTGCCTCGCGATCGCGCCGACCGCGACCATCGCCAACATCATCGGCGTGTCCGCGAGCATCGAGCCGACCTACCAGAACCTGTTCGTCAAGTCCAACCTGTCGGGCGAGTTCACCGTCACCAACGAATACCTGGTGCGCGACCTCAAGGCGCGCGGCCTGTGGGACGAGGTGATGGTCGCCGACCTGAAATACTTCGACGGCAGCCTCGGCCGCATCGACCGCGCGCCGCAGGACCTGCGCGACATCTACGCCACCGCGTTCGAGATCGACCCGAAGTGGCTGGTCGAGGCCGCGTCGCGCCGCCAGAAGTGGATCGACCAGGCGCAGTCGCTGAACCTGTACATGGCAGGCGCCTCGGGCAAGAAGCTCGACGAGCTGTACAAACACGCCTGGGTCAAGGGCCTGAAGACCACCTACTACCTGCGCACGCTGGCCGCGTCCAACGCCGAGAAATCGACCGGCCGCGGTGGCGAGCTGAACGCGGTGCCGGTGGCCGGCGGCGTGACCGGCGCCGCGCCGGTGGACACCACCCCGGCGACCGACGCGAAGTTCTGCTCGATCGACAACCCCGACTGCGAGGCTTGCCAGTAAGGCCGGCGTAACACAGCGCAAAACCTCGGCCAACCTTGCCGCTCTAATCAAGGTTGGCCGAGCCCTTGCCCCGATACCCAAGCGGGCTGACCCCAGCCCGCTTCCGTCTCGGCGCACGGTATGCAAGACACCAGCGAAGGAGCCCGCCATGTGGCTGCGAACGACCCTGCTTGCCCTGCCCTTCCTGACCGGCTGCGCCAGCATGGCGAGCAAGCTCGACGGGCGGCTCGACCCGCCGGCCGGCCAAGGCTACGCCGTCGTCTCGCTGACCGCGCTGGCCTTCGAGCCCGACGCCACCCGCGCCCAGGTCACCTACCGGGGAGCGAACGGCGTCCAGGGCAGCGTCTACACGAGCCTCAACACCGACACCGTGTTCGGCCCCGAAGGCACGAGCCCGGTCGAAGGCCGGCTCGAACTGCTGACCTTGCCGCCGGGGCGCTACCGCTTCGTCGAGGCGTTCGGCTCCACCGTAGACGACCCGGACGGCGGCTTCCCGTTCGGCGGCAGCTCGGCGCGCAGCGTGCGGCTGCCGATAGGCCGCGACTTCTGCGTCGCCGCCGGCGAAACGGTCTACCTCGGCGAGATCCGCGTCGACATCTCGTACCGGCCCGAGCTGATCCTGAAAAACAGCCAGGCGCGCGATTTCGGCCACATGGCGCGCGTCTGGAAGGTCGGCGCCGACGATCTGAATCGGGTCCGCGTCAGCCCGCTCGCCGACGGCGGCGGCTGCTGAGCGCGGCCCACACGAAACAACGGAAACAGATAAGGAAAACCCATGCTCGACTTCGACAGCGACATCACCACCCCCGCTCCGGCCCCGCAAATGCGCAACGGCCTGAACGAGCACGGCACCGGCCGCGTCAACGTCACCGACAAGCGCATCATCAACGGCCAGACCGACGTCAACCAGCTGGTGCCGTTCAAGTACAAGTGGGCGTGGGAAAAGTACCTGGCGCAGTGCGCCAACCACTGGATGCCGCAAGAAGTGAACATGCAGCGCGACATCGAGCAGTGGAAGACCGGCCAGCTGACCGAAGACGAAATGCGCCTCGTCAAGCGCAACCTCGGCTTCTTCGTCACCGCCGACTCGCTCGCCGCCAACAACATCGTGCTCGGCACCTACCGCCAGATCACCGCGCCGGAATGCCGCCAGTTCCTGCTGCGCCAGGCCTTCGACGAGGCGATCCACACCCACGCCTACCAGTACATCGTCGAGTCGCTCGGCCTCGACGAAGGCGAAGTGTTCAACGCCTACCACGAGATCAAGTCGATCCGCGACAAGGACGAATTCCTGATCCCGTTCATCGACGTGCTGACCGACCCCCACTTTACGACCGGCACCCCGGAAGCCGATCAGAAACTGCTCAAGTCGCTGATCGTGTTCGCCTGCATCATGGAAGGCCTGTTCTTCTACGTCGGCTTCGTGCAGATCCTCGCGCTCGGCCGCCAGAACAAGATGACCGGCGCCGCCGAGCAATACCAGTACATCATGCGCGACGAGTCGATGCACTGTAACTTCGGCATCGACCTGATCAACACCGTGAAGCTGGAAAACCCGGGCCTGTGGACCGAGGAATTCAAGGCCGAGATCACCAACCTGTTCAAGCACGCGGTCGAACTCGAATACGCCTACGCCGAAGACACCATGCCGCGCGGCGTGCTGGGCCTGAACGCCAACATGTTCAAGGAATACCTGCGCTTCATCGCCAACCGCCGCATGCAGCAGATCGGCCTCGACCCGCTGTTCCCGGGCGTGACCAACCCGTTCCCGTGGATGAGCGAGATGATCGACCTGAAGAAGGAGAAGAACTTCTTCGAGACGCGCGTGACCGAGTACCAGACCGGCGGGGCGTTGAGCTGGGATTGATTTGACATCTTTTTCCGAGATAAAATATGCAAAAGGCACACCATGGTGTGCCTTTTGTATTTGCCATCGGAATACGGCATATATAGTCCGCCAGAAAGGCGGGACCAGATTGAAAATGGAAACATCTTCATAAACCCACCATAAAATATCTACATAGCTAGCACACCCAAACCAGAACCCTAGCCAATAAAATTAATCTACTTTACCTATAAGGCAATTGACTTCAAGATGATTATTTTCTGCCTATACAATCACAAAGGCGGCGTCTCCAAGACAACAACCACCTTCAATCTTGCCCATTATTTAGCAAAAAATGATAAGCGAACATTAGTTGTAGATGGCGACCCTCAATGCAACATTACTGAACTTCTATTAGCAAATAAATTAAATGAGCTTGATGAGGAAGAAGAGGCAAGCTCAAAGCCGATCGCAATTCCAGGCAATTCATTACTTGAAATACTATCTCCTCGCCTAGATGGCGAAGAGGCGAGCGTGGATATAGAGCGCGCTCAAGCGATAGAAATAAATAAAAATCTATTACTTATACGGGGCAGCGTCGACCTATCCTCCATCGAGGATAAACTCGCAGAGTCACACATCCAGCGCTTCTCATCAAAAACACACGAAAAAAGAAATTACGTTGCCTTGGGCGACTTCCTTGTGCGCTTTGCCGAGAAAAACAAAATCGACTGCGTGTTAATTGATGTAGGCCCAAGTTCAGGAGCTCTCACTCGCAGCTTAGTATTAGCATGCGATGCATTTTTCGTTCCAGTCGCCGCCGATAGATTTAATGTTCAAGCGATTAAAACCTTATCATCCATACTAGACAGATGGATGCTTGAGCACGAACAGATATATGAAGACTTTAAAGCGATGGGACTCCCCATTCGACTTGGAAAACCTAAATTTTTAGGCGTCATCTCCCAATTCTTTAAAACATACAAAGGGGTGCCAAAGAAAAGCTACCAATACTGGATAAAACAAATCCCCGATGCGATTGACAGCAACTTACTACCAATACTAAGGAAATATTCATCCCCTGACCTAGACTTAACTTCCGGACTAGAAAAAGAAACATGTTTAATTGCACAAATCCCTGATTTTGGCGGCTTGGGGCCCATCATGCATGAAACAGGAAAACCAATTTTTGAATTAACGTCAGATGATACAACGTGGACAGGGGTTACTTGGGATCAGGCTCACGAGCGGATCAGCAACTACGAGAGTCTACTGAATACAATTTCTGCGCAGCTGGGAGAGTGACGTGGCCGTTGCGTTAGAGTTGAATTTTGTGGCATTTATTGACCTACTCGGCTTCTCCGAAATGGTGCTTCACGACTGCAAGCAACCACCCGGCAAGAGAAAATACGTGGAGAAATTAAAGCAAATTCACGATGAGACTGCCAAAGTTTTCTCTGAAAAAGGCTATCAAATAACACAATTTTCTGACTCCATTGTTATATCAGCCCCTTTTAACAACGAAAAAAATTCGTTCGGATCATTCGTCACGGAAATTGCTGATTATCAATATCGCTTGTTTTTGGCTGGTTTTTTGTGTCGGGGAGGTGTTGCGCATGGAAAGCACTTTATTGATGGGACTTTCCTGTTCAGCGATGGGCTAATTGGGGCTTACCACCTTGAGAGCTCAAGGGCACGATTTCCAAGAATAATCCTATCGGACGACCTACTTGACTTGGTCTTCCCTGACAAAACAATACCTAGCGAAATTTACATTCTAGAAGAAAGTGATGGCATAAAATTTATAGATTACTTCAAAGAAAGGAACGTAACAGAAGTCGAAGGTAAAGTTGCCTCTCTGCTTAGCCAGACAGTCACATCTGACAACGTCCGAGAAAAATACTATTGGCTCGGAAATTATTTTGACCACGTCTTTAGCAAGACCATCTCTCACCCAAGATTTGTTACCACAGCGTAATTAAAAAAATTTGGGCAATAGCCCAGCCAGCAGCCCGGAATTTGCAAATCAGGCAGGGGGAAGCCACACAGCGGCATCCCGCCTTGTTGCTCGCTCCCTCGGCCATCCTTTCTTTGCCTCGAAGATTGGCCGAGCCTTCCTACAAGCGCACCCTTGCCCCTGCTAGCGCGCTCTGCGATGGGTATGGCGTAGCACTCGCCAGTCGAGGCATGCTTAGAGCCGCTAACAAAACCTACTTTCCCCGCGAGCCGGTGCATGCCGGATCAAGACCTTACGGTTGCTCGATTGAGGTTTTGTTAGCGGCTCTTAACATCCTCTTCACTTTCCCCCGACGCCCTATGACCCCGCCGCTATTCGCCGATCCCGATTTCTTCCGCCTGCTGATCGGCAGCCACCACCGCTTGACCAGCAAACCCCTGCTCGACCCCACGTTGGCCGAGGCCGAGGCGATGCGCTGGTTGTACGAGGACGCGCCGTTCTGCGTGCTGGCGCACGACACGGCGGAAAGCCCGGTGTTCGTGTACGCCAACCGCACCGCGCAGCGCTGTTTCGGTTACGACTGGGACGAGTTCACCCGGCTGGAGTCGCGGCTGTCGGCCGAGGCGCCGAACCGCGACGAGCGCCAGCGCCTGCTCGAAGCGGTGCAGCGCGACGGTTTCGCCGCCGGTTATCGCGGCCTGCGCATCGCCAGGGATGGACGGCGGTTCTGGATCGAGGATGTGACGGTGTGGAACCTGATCGACGAGGATGGCGTATACCACGGGCAGGCGGCCACCTACCGGCACTGGCGCGACGCCTGAACCGCCCCGGCCGGCGTGCTCTCATAACCGGGCTCGGCCAAGCTTTTGCCCCTTGGGGGTACGGCACGGGCCTGCGCCACCGCGCGGCCGGCGGATCGGGCGCGCGGCATCGCGACAAGCCTACGGGGTATCGGTGACTGCGTTACGGAGAGCCGCCGGCATACGACGGGATTTCGTGCCGGTGCGGGTCGGGATCGAAGGCGTGAAAGCGCTGTGGCGAAAGGATGGTGCGGCGGGCGGGGTACGGGTCGAGGTACGGCTTGCGTGCCTTCGGGGCGCCTGCGGACGGGGAATCCTCCGCAAGGCGCTGCACTAGGCAAGCGCGCCGCGCCTCAAGTGGGGATCAATCGTTGAGCGCGGCCTTGGCCGCTTCTTCCGGCGACAGGCCCTCGTAAAACTGGTCGGTGAACCATTCGGCCTGTTCCTCGATATGCGCGCGGGCCTCGGCCAACGTCGCGCCGGCGGCGACGAAGAGCGCTTCCACTTCGCTGCACCAGTCGATGAGTGCCTGGGTTTCGGGGTCGAGATCGTTTTTTGCCATGGTGCTGGGCCCTTGTTGTCGTGTCGTAGCCGGCAAGAGAAGTGCCGGCCCCGCCACTATGGCAGCAAACGCCATGCCACGGAAGGTTTGGCCACGCCCGCAAGCCCTCCCGCCGCGCCCCGGCTTGCGGTACCCTACGCCCCTTGAGCAAAACCCGTGCCCTGCACCGCCTCGGCATCAGAAACCCCCATGCGCCTCCAAGAATTCCACCAGTCCCTCGCCGCCATCGGCGCGCTCCCCTGCCACATCGGCCGCATCAACCGCGCCTGGCTGAAGGGCCTGCCACTGGACGCCGGCACCCGCTACCAGAAGAGCGAAAACTATTTCCCGCTGTCGGTGCGCAACGGCTTGCCGCCGATCGCGGAGCGGGTGGACAAGCTCGCGCGCATTCAGTCGCAGCACGAGGCGGCGGACGGTTCGTTGCGGCTGCTGGTGGCGCTCAACGACGGCCAGATGGTGGAGAGCGTGCTGTTGCCGCGCGGCGGGCTGTGCGTGTCGAGCCAGGTGGGCTGCGCGGTCGGCTGCACCTTCTGCATGACCGGCAAGAGCGGCCTGCTGCGCCAGCTCGGCAGCGCCGAGATCGTGGCGCAGGTGGCGCTGGCGCGGCGCATCCGGCCGGTGAAGAAGGTGGTGTTCATGGGCATGGGCGAGCCGGCGCACAACCTCGACAACGTGCTCGACGCGATCGACCTATTGGGCAGCGACGGCAATATCGGCCACAAGAACCTGGTGTTTTCCACCGTGGGCGATCCGCGCGTGTTCGAGCGGCTGCCGCAGCAGCGCATCAAGCCGGCGCTGGCGCTGTCGCTGCACACCACCCGCGCCGAGCTGCGCGCCCAACTGCTGCCGCGCGCGCCGCGCATCGCCCCGGCCGAGCTGGTGGAGCTGGGCGAGGCCTACGCGCGCAGCGTGGACTACCCGATCCAGTACCAGTGGACGCTGCTGGCCGGCGTCAACGACAGCCGCGACGAGATGGACGCGCTCGTGCGCTTGCTGCGCGGCAAGTACGCGGTGCTCAACCTGATCCCCTACAACAGCGTGGAGGGCGACGGCTTCCAGCGCCCCGCAGGCGAAGCGATCGACGCGATGAAACGCTACCTGCACGGCCACGGCGTGCTGACCAAGGTGCGCGATTCGGCCGGACAGGACATCGACGGCGGCTGCGGCCAGTTGCGCGCCCGCGCCGTCGGCGTGATCGACAGCAGCCGGCTGGCGCGCCGTGCGCGCGCCGGCCAGCCGGACCCCGCCCCGCCGCAAGGCTGAGCGGCCGCCGCGCCAGCAGGACAAAAACCCCGCCCGGGCGACTGGCCCCGGCGGGGTTTCGTTCGGGCGGCGGTGCGGCGTCAGGCTTGGCCGAGGTAGTCGCGCTTGCCGATCGCCAGCCCGTTGTGGCGCAGGATGTCGTAGGCGGTGGTGAAGTGGAAATAGAAGTTCGGCAGCACGAACTGGAACAGGTAGTCCAGCCCGGTGAAGGTCAGCTCGCCGCTGCGCATTTTCAGCACCACCTCGCGCGTTTCGCTGCCGTCCAGCTGCGCCGGCGTCACGCCGCGCAGGAAGGCGGCGGTCCTCGCCAGCCTCTCCCTCAGTTCGGCAAAACCGGTTTCGTCGTCCGGATAGCCGGGCACCTCGATGCCGGCCAGCCGCGCCGCGCAGCCCTTGGCGGTATCGCTGACGATCTGCACCTGCCGCAGCAGCGGGAACATGTCGGGCGCCAGCCGCGCGCCGAGCAAGGCCGCCGGTTCGATGCCGCGCTCGGCCGCGTACCGCTCGGCCTTGTCGAGAATGGCGGCCAGGCTTTCCAGCGAGCGGATCAAGCCCGGGATCGAAGCCTGGTACATGGATACGGACATGGCGACTCCTTGCGTGAAACGGCGCGGCGACGGCCGGCCGCTTTCTGATTATGGCGGTCGTCCGGCGCGGCACAAGCCTGACGGGCGGCGCCGCCCGGCCCGGCCCGCGCGGTGCGTTTGGCCCTACAATGACGACATGTCCCGCCCCGCCCCCCGCCGCATCGCCCACCTCGACATGGACGCCTTCTACGCGTCGGTCGAGCTGTTGCGCTATCCGGAGCTGCGCGGCCTGCCGGTGGTGATCGGCGGCCGCGACGCGGCGCCGCGACAACTGCCGGACGGCCGGCTCCGCTTCGCGCGGCTGCGCGACTATGTCGGGCGCGGCGTGGTGACGACCTCGACCTACGAGGCGCGCGCGCTCGGCGTGTTCTCGGCGATGGGCATGATGAAGGCGGCGCAGCTGGCGCCCGACGCCATCCTGCTGCCGGCCGACTTCGACGCCTACCGGCACTATTCGCGGCTGTTCAAGGCGGCGGTCGCCGCCTTCACCCCGCGCATCCAGGACCGCGGCATCGACGAGATCTACATCGACCTGAGCGACCTGCCGGACGAGTCGGCCGACATCGCCGCGCGCATCAAGCGGGCGGTGCGCGAGGCGACCGGCCTCTCCTGCTCGATCTGCGTCGCGCCGAACAAGCTGCTGGCCAAGATAGGCTCGGAACTGGACAAGCCGGACGGGCTGACGCTGCTGACCGAGGCCGACATCCCGCTGCGCATCTGGCCGCTGCCGGTCGGCAAGGTGAACGGCATCGGCCCCAAGGCGAGCGAGAAGCTGGCCGCGCTCGGCGTCCATACCGTCGGCGAGCTGGCGCGTACCGCGCCGGAAGTGTTGCAGGCGCATTTCGGCCGCAGCTACGCGGCGTGGTTGGCCGAGGTCGCGCAGGGCATCGACGAGCGGCCGCTGGTGGTGCATTCCGAGCCCAAGTCGATGAGCCGCGAGACCACCTTCGAGCGCGACCTGCACCCGCGCCTCGACCGCCCGGCGCTGTCGGCCGCCTTCACCGCCCTGTGCCGGCGCGTCGCCGACGACCTGGCGCGCAAGGGCTACGTCGGCCACACCGTCGGCGTCAAGCTGCGCTACGACGACTTCAGGACGCTGACGCGCGACCTGACGCTGCCGTCGCCGACCGCCGACGCGACCGAGATCCGCCGCGCGGCGACCGAATGCGTCAGGCGCGTGCCGCTGCAGCGGCGGCTGCGGCTGCTGGGCGTGCGCGTGTCCGGCCTCGCGCCGGCCGCCAGCGTGGCGCCCGCGCCGCTGCAGGGCGAACTGCCCTTCGACGATGCGCCGGGCGCAAGGCCGTCGAACGGCCTCGGCCAAGGCGGGCGAAGCGGCGCGCTTGACGAGGCCGCCGCGCGCCGTTAGTATTCGCCTCCTCTTTTGGAGGGATTCCCGAGCGGTCAAAGGGATCAGACTGTAAATCTGACGGCTCTGCCTTCGAAGGTTCGAATCCTTCTCCCTCCACCAGCATTCCCGAACGGCCCAGGCGCACGCGCCCGGGCCGTTCGCTTTTGCGCCTACGGCAAGGCGCCCGCGGCGGCTATGCTAAGAGGTGGAAGGCGCGCCGCGCGCATCGCCCGCCGGACCCGCGCCCTTCCGCCCCTGAAGACGCCGGCCGCACGCGCGCCGGCCACTGCGCCGCCCCGGTCCGCCGGGGCGGCGGCAAGAGGAGGTGCATCATGGCGATTGCAATCACCCTGTCCGAATACCTGGACCGCTCCGGCATGCCCTACGAGGTGGTCTGGCATCCGACCAGCCAGTACAGCATGCAGACCGCCGAGCTCGCCCACGTCCCGGGCGACCGGCTGGCCAAGACGGTGCTGCTCGAAGACGATATGGGCTATCTCGCGGCGGTGCTGCCGGCCAGCTGCCATGTGCAACTGGCCCAGCTCAACCGCGACACCGGCCGCCAGCTGCGCTTCGCGCGCGAGGAGGAACTGTCCGAACTGTTCCGCGACTGCGAAGTCGGCGCGATCCCGCCGCTGACCGCCGCCTACGGCGGCATGGCCACCGTGATCGAGGAATCGCTGCTGCGCCAGCCCGACGTCTACTTCGAGGCCGGCGACCACCAAAAGCTGATCCACATGCGCACCGAGGCCTTCATGCAGCTGATGAAGAACGCCGAGCGCCGCCACTTCAGCCAGCGCGACTGAGGGTCCCGCTCGCCCACCCGGCACGCCGCGCCGCCCGCGCGGCGTTTTGCTGCGCGCGGTAGAATGCCGCCTTTGCCATTCCGCCCCGCGAGGACCCCGCCGCATGGCCGCCAGACCGAAGAAGACCCAGACCGGCACGCCCGCCGCCGCCAAGTCGGCCGAGGCCCAGCGCTACGCGCGCGCCGAGGCCGCCTGCCAGGCGCTGATGCAGCTGTTCGCGACGATGGACAAGGGTGGCGCCTTCGCCGCGCACGAGACGGCGCAGCAGTACGCGCGCGTGTGCGCGCTGCATTACCGCAAGATCCGCAACGGCCGCGTGCTCAGCCCGGGCGACTTCAACCTCGCGGTCGAGCTGTGCACCGCCGGCCTGCGCGCGCTGCGCGCGCTCGAGGCGCCGGCCGGCTACGCCGGCTGGCCGCAGGCCGAGGCGCTTGCGGGCGCCGAACGGCACGCCGCCGCCGTGCTGCGCGACTACCGCGCGCTGCGCGGCCGGTAGGCGGCACGCCCGCCACCCGCAAGAAGGGCTCGGCCAACCCGTTCACAAGGTTGGCCGAGCCCTGCTGCGTCACGGTCAGAAGTAGTCGTAACCCTTGACCGGCACGCTGTCCTGCCTTTCCTTCAGCATCTCGTCGAAGTCGGCCTTGTGGTCCCAGAAACGGTACCAGCCGCGCCGCTGGTCCTCGACCACCTCCGGGTGGTCCTCGAGGAAGTGGTCCATGAACTCGGTGAACGGCGACACATAACCGTCGTGCCCCGGCCGATAGTGGCTGTGCCCGGTGCGCATCGCGATGCCCTCCTCTTTCACTGCGCCGCGTCGAACGCGCGACGCCCCTCCTCAAGATAGCCGCTCGCCACCCGCCGCACCGGTCCGATTCGTGCCGTTTCCTGCGGCGTTTCCGACCCCGTTCCGCCGGCAAAAAACCCGCACCACCCGACGCGCACGACGGCACGCCGGGCCGCGGCCTTGACCGCGGCCAAGGTCCGGCCGGCGCGCGCCGCTATACTGGCTACAGATTCCGCGCGCCGCGCGGCCTGCCTTCCGACCCATTCCGAGAGGACACCCGACCATGAAAGCCGCCGATGTGATGACGCGACGGGTACTGACCGTCACCCGCGACACGCCGCTCGAGGACGCCGTCAGGCTGATGCTGCAGCAGCGCATCAGCGGCCTGCCGGTGCTCGACGAGGCCGGCGCGCTGGTCGGCATCCTGACCGAAGGCGACCTGCTGCGCCGTGTCGAAACCGGCACGGTGAAGAAGCGCCCGCACTGGCTCGAGCTGCTGCTGCCGCCCGGCCGGCTGGCGGCCGAGTACGTGCACACGCACAGCCACAAGGTCGAGGACGTGATGACGGCCAAGGTCATCGTCGTGACGCCGGAGGCGCCGCTCGAGGCCATCGTCGACACGATGAAGCGCGCGCGCGTCAAACGCGTGCCGGTGGTCGACAACGGCCGGCTGGTCGGCATCGTCAGCCGCGCCGACCTGCTGCAAACGCTGGCCCCGCCCGCCGACGAGGCGCCGACGCCGGCCTCGGACGAGGAGATCCGCACCCGGCTGTGGGCCGAGCTCGAGCAGTCGGACTGGGCGCCGGTGAAGCTGATCAGCGTCGAGGTGCACGACGGCGTCGTCGCACTCAAGGGTTCGATCACCGGAGAGTGGGAGCGCGAGGCGCTGCGCGTCGCCGCCGAGAACACGCCGGGCGTCAAGGCCGTCGAGGACCATCTGGCCTGGTTCGACCCGCTGTCGGGCTCGGTGCTCGAGCCGGACGGGGACGAGGCGCGGGCGGGCAGGCGCCGCCCGGCCCCCTGACGCGGACGAGGCTCAGTCGCGCCGCCACATGCCGGTCGACACGTAGCGCTCGCCGCCGTCGTTGAGGAAGGTGACGAGGCGCGCCGGCCGGCGCGCCGTGGCGACGCGCAGCGCCGCGTGCACGAAGGCGCCCGACGACGGCCCGACGAACAGGCCCAGCGCGGCGAGCCGCCGGCACATCGCGACCGCCTCGTCGGCGCTCACCGGGCAGGTTTCGTCGATCAGGGCCTCGTCGAGCAGCTCGGGCACGATGTCGCCGGGTTCGCCGTAGGGCTTGAGCCCCTCGATGCCGGGAAAGGTCTCGGGAATCACCGCGGCGACGCGCAGCGCCGGGTCGAGTTCGCGCAGGCGCCGGCCGGCGCCGGTCAGCGTGCCGCCGGTGCCGATGCCGGCCACCAGCGCGTCCGGCGGCCCGAGTCCGCGCTCGGCCAACTGCGCGACGATCTCGCCGGCCGTGCCGTCGTAGTGCGCCAGCCAGTTGTGACAGTTCGAATACTGGTCGCAGTGCCAGTAGCGGTCGGGGTCGGCGCGCGCCAGCCGGCGCGCCTCGCGCAGCGCGAAGTCGTAGCCCTCGATCGGGTCGGTGACGACGAGCTCGGCACCGTGTGCGCGCATCCGCTCGAGCCGCTCGCGGCTGGCGTTGCCGGGCACGACGATGGTGACGCCGACGCCGAGCGCGGCGCCGAGCATCGCGTACGAGATGCCGGCGTTGCCCGACGACGAGTCGAGCAGCCGCCGCCCGCGCGCGAAGGTGCCGGCCTGCCACGCCTCGAGCAGCATGCGCGCCACCGGCCTGTCCTTGATCGAGCCGCCGGGGTTCACGCTCTCGAGCTTGGCGAACAGCCGGCTGCCGGCCGGCAGCTCGGCCAACGTCAGCTCGACTAGCGGCGTACGGCCGATGCGCTCGATCAGCGCGCGCGCCGCCGCCGGCAGCGTCGCCGCGTCAAGCCGCATGGCAGAAGCGCTCGTAGTCGACATAGCCGGGGAAGGTGCGGCCGGGCGCGCAGTAGGCGCAGTGCGGGTCGGGCGCGAGCGCAAGCTCGGTGAACTCGGCCCGGAGCGCGTCGTAGCACAGCAGGCGGCCGACCAGCGGGTCGCCGATGTCGAGCAGGAGCTTGATCGTCTCGACCGCCTCGATCAGGCCGATGACCCCCGGCAGCACGCCGAGCACGCCGGCCTCCATGCACGAGGGCGCGAACTCCGGCGGCGGCGGCGCCGGATACAGGCAGCGGTAGCACGGCCCGCGCCGCTTCGCATAGCCGGGCCAGAACACGCTCGCCTGCCCGTCGAAGCGGTAGACCGAGCCGTGCACGTTCGGGATGCCGAGCTTCACGCAGGCGTCGTTGACGAGGTAGCGCGTCGGGAAGTTGTCCGAGCCGTCGACGACGACGTCGTAGCCGGCGAAGATCGCCTCGACGTTGGCGCTGCTGAGCCGCTCCTCGTAGCTGTCGACCCGGACGGTGGGGTTCAGCGCCTCGAGCGCCTGGCGCGCCGAGCGCACCTTGGGCAGACCGACCTTGGCCTCGGCGTGCAGGATCTGCCGCTGCAGATTGCTGCGCTCGACCACGTCGGGGTCGACGATGCCGAGCGTGCCGACACCGGCCGCCGCCAGGTAGACGGCCGCCGGGCAGCCGAGCCCGCCGGCGCCGACCAGCAGCACGCGCGCCGCCAGGAGCCTCGCCTGCCCGGCCTCGCCGACCTCGGGTATCGCCAGGTGGCGCGCGTAGCGCTCGCGATCGGCCGCGCCGAGTGCCGACGGCCGCTCGACGGGCAGGCCCTCGGCCTTCCAGCGCGCGAAGCCGCCGGCCATCGAGTAGAGCGTCGTGTAGCCCATGCGCGCGAGGCTGTCGGCGGCGAACAGGGAGCGCGTGCCGCCGTTGCACATCACGACGAGCGCCTGATCGAAATCGGGTACCGCGTCCTCGATCCGTAGTTCGAGAAAGCCGCGCCCGAGCCTGAGCGCGCCGGGCGGGCTGCCCTGCGCGATCTCGTCGGCCTCGCGCACGTCGACCAGCGCCGCGCCCCTGGCCTGCAGCGCCAGCGCCTCGGCCGGGCCGACCTCGGCGATGCGCGCCCGCAGCTCGGCCAACGTCCTGTCCTTCGCCTTCATCGTGTCCCTCCCGCGACCGCCGGCACGATCGACACCACGTCGCCGTCGGCCAGCGGCGTCGCCAGCCCGGCGAGCGTGCGCACGTCGTGCGTGCCGACGTAGAGGTTGACGAAGGCGCGCGGCCGACCCGCCTCGTCGAGCAGGCGCTCGGCGATGCCTTCGTGCCGCGCGGCCAGCTGCGCGATCGCCTCGGCCACCGTCGCGGCCTCGAGATCGACCTCGGCGGCGCCGGCGGTATAGCCGCGCAAGGGGGTGGGAATGCGGATGCGCACGCTCATGACGCGATCTCCTCCCGTTCGAAGGCCGAGCCGGCCAGCCGCCACGAGGCGAGCTCGCGCACGCCGTCGCGCGCGACCGACAGGATCAGGTAGGACCAGCCCTCCCACGCGGCGGCGCGGTCGGTCTCGCTCGGCGCAGCCGGATGGTCGGGATGGGTGTGCCAGACGCCGACGATCTCGCGCCCGGCCGCACGCGCCTCAGTCTCGGCCGCCAGGTAGTCGGCCGGGTCGAGCTCGTAGCGGTCGCGCGCGCGCTCGCGGTTCAGATTGCGCGCCGTGCGCATCGCGTCGACGCGGCAATCGTCGCCGTCGCGCGCGCCGATCAGCAGGCCGCAGACCTCGTGCGGATAGCCGGCGCGCGCGGCCGTTTCCAGCTCGGCGCGCACCGGCGGCGGCAGTCGCAGCGTCGCCATTTCGCCCTCCACCCGCGCCCGGCGCGGGCTAAGTCTTTCCGTACCCCAGTATAGAACCGCCCCCCGACGCGGCCCGCCCGCTCGCGAGCAGGCCCGCGCCGGCGCGCGCGAGCACGACGGCGTTCAGGCCGTGCCACGCGAAGTGCGTGCCCAACGGCCAGGCGGCGCACCAGGCGTTGTCGACCGAGCGCAGCGCCAGCGACACGACGAACAGCGCGGCGGCGGCGCCCAGGTCGCGCGCGCCGGCGCGGCCCGCGTCGCGCTCGGCCGCGAACATCGCCGCCAACACCGCCAGCGCCGGCAGGTAGCCGAGCGAGCCGTTCAACCACGCCGGGAACCCCGACGCGACGACGCCGGCGGCGACGAAAACCAGTAGCGCGGCGGCGACCGCGACGCGCGGCCAGCCGGCGACGCCGCGCGCGTAAGCCGCGATGAAGGTCAACTGGAACAGCAGGATGGGCAGCACGTCCAGCCACTCGGCCCAGCCGGCGCCGGTCAGGTGGAAGACGAAGCTGCCGGCGCCGATCAGCGCGGCCAGCCCGGCGAGCACGCGTCCGCGCGCGCGCCATGCGCCGGCGGCGTCGGCGCGTCGCCACAGCCAGACGGCGGCGGCGAGAAAGGCAAGGTCGCTCAGCGTGTTGACCGGCTCGGCCCACAGGCCGGCGGCGAGGCGCTCGCAGTAGAGGTCGACGTCGGACATGGCGTTTCGTGGCGGCAAAAACGCCAGCGTAAGCGCGCCGCGTTACACGCGGGATGGCCGAGCCGTCTTGCCCGGCGCGGCCGGGATCGGGAGATCGCCGCGGCCGGCCTCAGGCCGGATCCTGCGTCTCGCCGCCCGGCTTGACGAAGGAGACCGGCGGCCGCCCGGCGGCGCTCGCCGCGGCGTTCAGCGCGTCGACCGCCGACGCCAGTTCGCCGTTGAGGCGGTGCAGCTCGGTCGACAACGCCATCGCCAGCGCGGTGTCCATCTCGCACAGCGAATCGCCCGGCCCGCGCGCGACCGCGTCGTGCAGCAGCGAGGCCAGCGCGTAGGCGGCACCGTAGCGTTGCTCGCGCAGCGTTTCCATGTGTTCCAGCGCCGCCTGGTAACGGCGGATCGCGTCGCTGTTGCCCGTCTCGTCCATCTTCGTCCCCTCCGATCCCGCGCACGGTGTGCGGCCATTTCATCTTAGCCGGCGGCGGCGGGCGCCTTGTGCCGCTTTCACGCCCGGGACGCCCGGCTTATGGTTAAAGCCGGACCATGCGCTGCCCGTGCGGCGGCCTACACGGGAGAGATTCCATGCACTATCTGCTGTTTTACGAGCTCGACCGCAACTACCTGCTGCGCCGCGGCGAGTTTCGCGACGCCCACCTGGCGCTGGCCTGGGAAGCGCACGCGCGCGGCGAACTGCTGCTGGCCGGCGCGCTGGGCGATCCGGTCGACGGCGCGGTGCTGCTGTTTTCCGGCCCGACGCCCGGCGTGGCCGAGCGTTTCGCCCAGGCCGACCCCTACGTGAGCCACGGCCTGGTCACGCGCTGGTGGGTACGCGAGTGGAGGACGGTGGTCGGCGACGGCGCCGTCGAGCCGACGCGGCCGCACGACTGGGGCTAGGCAGCGGGCGCGTCGCACTTTCGCCGCTTTTCGCTGTCGAAACAGGCACATGGGCGCGCCGATCCGGCGGCGCGCGAAACCGGGGAGATGGCCATGGATCTTCACATGCATTCGCACCAGATGACGCACCGACTGCCCGACTGGCGGGCTGCCGCCCTGGCCGGCCTCGCCGGGGGCGTGGTCTTCCTCGTGCTGGCCATGCTGATGGCGTCGCTGACGGGCGCCGGCCTGTGGTCGCCGACGCACCACATCGCCGCGATCGTGATGGGGCCGGGGGCGCTCGCCGCGCCGGCCGCGTTCGACTTCGGCGTCGCGCTCGCCGCGCTGGCGGTGCACTTCGCGCTCGCGGTCGCGCTGGGCTTGCTGCTCGGCCTCGTCATGGCGCCGTTCCACTTCGACTCCAGCTGGGGCATGGCCTCGCTGGTCGGCGCGGTGTTCGGGCTGGCGGTCTACCTCGTCAACTTCTACGGCATGACCGCCCTCTACCCGTGGTTTGCCGAGCTGCGCGGCTGGCCGATGCTGATCGCGCACCTGGCTTTCGGCGTGGTGACGGCGGACGCCTACCGGCAAATGGAGGTCGACGACGGCGAAGACGCTCCGTCGCTGATGCGCTGACGGCGGCGCGCGACGCGCAGGCCCGGACGAAGTCCGGGCTTTTTCGTCGGCGCCGCCGGCAAGCAAACCGACGGGTTCGGCCAAGCTTGGGCACGGGGCGGCTTCAGCGCGCCCCGGGCGACGGCGGATTGAGGATGGCGACGACCTCGTCGTCGTCGACCTGCGGGAAATCGCGGTAGAACTGCCCGACCGCCTGGAAGGCGGGCGGCGCTTCGAGGCAGACCACCTCGTCGGCGTAGCGCGATACCGTCGCCAGCGTGTCCGGCGGCGCGACCGGCACCGCGCACACCAGCCGCGCCGGCCGCTGCGGGCGCAGCGCCGACAAGGCCGCGATCATCGTCGCGCCGGTCGCCAGCCCGTCGTCGACGACGATCACCGTGCGGCCGGCGACGTCGGGGCGCCGGCCGCCGGTGTAGCGCCGCCGCCGCTCGCGGATCCGCGCCAGCTCGCGTTTGGTCTGCTCGGCCAGGTAGGCGTCGTCGGCACCGGTCTGGCGCGCGAAGTCGTTGACGAAGACGCGGCCGGCCTCGTCGACGGCGCCGATCGCCAGCTCGGGCTGCAAGGGCGCGCCGAGCTTGCGCACCAGCACCACGTCGCAGTCGCCGCCGAGCGCGTCGGCGAGGATGCGCGCCATCGGCACGGCACCGCGCGGAATCGCCAGCACCAGCGGGCAGCTGGTGCCGTAGGCGGGAACGAGGCGCGCGGCGAGCATGCGCGCGGCGTGTTCACGGTCGTTAAATTGCATGAAGGGCCTCCGGCGGATGCGGCGCAGCGAACGGCTCGCGCCCTCCTAAGACTAGCTCGGCCAACCTTGCCGTGCGGCGCCACGCGTTTATCATGACCGCATCCTGACCCTGCGCAAGGCCCCGCGATGATCACCGTCCACCACCTGAACCATTCCCGCTCGCAGCGCGTGCTGTGGCTGCTCGAGGAGCTGGGCCTGCCCTACGAGGTCCGCCACTACCAGCGCGACGCGAAAACGCTGCTGGCGCCGCCGGCGCTGAAGGCGGTCCACCCGCTCGGCAAGTCGCCGGTGATCGTCGACGACGGGCGGGTCGTCGCCGAGTCGGGCGCCATCGTCGACTACCTCGTCGAGCGCTACGGCAACGGCCGCCTGCAGCCGCAGGACGAGGACGGCCGGCTGCGCTACCGCTACTGGCTGCACTACGCCGAGGGTTCGCTGATGCCGCCGCTCGTGATGAGCCTGGTGTTCGCCCGCCTCGCCCGCCCGCCGATGCCGATGCTGTTGCGGCCGGTCGCGCGGCTGATCGCGGCCGGCGTGCAAAAGGGCTACCTCGCTCCGCAACTGCGGCTGCACCTCGACTACCTCGAGGCCGAGCTGTCCGAGCGTGCGTGGTTCGCCGGCGACGCCTTCAGCGCCGCCGACATCCAGATGAGCTTTCCGCTCGAGGCGGCGCTGACGCGCGGCGCGCTGGCCGAGCGCCACCGCCACCTGAAGGCCTTCCTCGCGCGCATCCACGACCGGCCGGCCTACCGCCGCGCGCTCGACCGGGGCGGGCCGTACGAGCTGCCGCGCTGACGCTTACCAATTGTCACCGCCGCGCACTTGCTGCGTCAGCGCGGAGTCCGTAAGGTCGGCGCGTTTTCTGCAACGCGATGACCGGGAGGCCGCCATGAAGCAAGACGACAAACACATCCGCTACCTGGCCGAACACCTCCTGCACACCGGCATCGGCGGGCTGGGCGAGCGCGAGCGGCACGCGCTGATGCGCATCTCGCGCCGGCTGCAGGCGACGCGCAGCGACGCCGTACTGCCCGAGGAAGGCGTGACGCTGGGAGAGCGGCTGGCCGACCGCGTCGCCGAGTTCGGCGGCTCGTGGACCTTCATCGGCCTGTTCGCCGCCTTCCTGTCCGGCTGGGCGCTGATCAACTCCGAACTGCTCGGCGCCAGGGCCTTCGACCCCTACCCCTACATCTTCCTGAACCTGATGCTGTCGATGCTGGCGGCGATCCAGGCGCCGATCATCATGATGTCGCAGAACCGCCAGGCGGCGCGCGACCGGATGACGATGATCCGCGACTTCGAGGTCAACCTGAGGGCCGACGCGTCGATCGACGAGCTGCACAAGCGCATCGACCACCTGACCTGGCAGGTGCTGTCCGACCTCGACCAGATCAAGCGCGGCCAGCGCGACGCGGCTGGCGGCGCCTGAACCGGCGCGCCCCGTAAAAAAGCTCGGCCAACCTTTGAGGGTTGGCCGGGCTTTTTCGTTGCCGGACGACGGCTCACGGCGTCACGAGCGCGACGGTCGCCAGAAAGTCGTTGCCGTAGCGGCGCACCAGCTTTTCCAGCGCCGGCGCGATGCGCGGCCACTGCGCCTCTACGAGCGCCAGCGCCGCGTCGGCGTTGCCGGTCGACGTGGCGAAGAAGGCGTCGACGGCCGCCGGCTCGAGCCGGAAATTGGCCGGGTAACCGTCGAGGCGCGCGTTGACCAGGATGATTTCGTGACGGTCGATGCGCGCGGCGATGAAGCTCATCATGGTCTTGCTCCCGCGAAGGCTCGGCCAACGTTGGCCGAGCGTCGGTTGAAATCGGGCGGACAGGAAACCGGACGGGCGAGGCGGCGCCAGTGTCGGCGTAGCGACCGGACAGGCAGCACCGCGTCAACGCTGGCCGCGTTGTGCCGGCGGCTCAGGCACCGATCAGCCGCGCCTTGGCGGTCCGGCCCTTGATGCCGCCCTCGGCCAGGCGCTTGAGCGCCTTTTTCGCCAAGCCGCGCTCGACGGCGACGTAGCTGACGTGGTCGAACAGCGCGATCTTGCCGACCGCGCTGCCCGGCAGGCCCGCCTCGCCGGTCAGCGCGCCGAGGATGTCGCCGGGGCGCACCTTGTCCTTGCGGCCGCCGAGGATCTGCACGGTGACCATCGCCGGCGTCAGCGGCGCCGGGTCGGCCGGCGGCAGCTCGGCCAGTTGCGCCCAGCGCGCCGGGCGGCCCTGGTAGTCCTCGATCTGCGCGACGCGGCGGCCGTCGAGCGGCGTCGCGAGGCTGACCGCGCGGCCCGACTCGCCGGCGCGGCCGGTGCGGCCGATGCGGTGCACGTGCACCTCGGGGTCGGGCGTCAGGTCGACGTTGATCACCAGGTCGAGCCCGGCGATGTCGAGCCCGCGCGCGGCGACGTCGGTGGCGACCAACAGCGTGCAGCTCTTGTTGGCGAAGCGCACCAGCACCTCGTCGCGCTCGCGCTGCTCGAGTTCGCCCGACAAGGCCAGCGCGGCGATGCCCTCGCCGCTCAGCGCGTCGACCAGCTCGCGGCAGCGCGCCTTGGTGTTGCAAAAGGCGATCGCCGACTCGGGGCGGTGGTGGCGCAGCAGCCGCGCGACCGCGGCGGCGCGCGCCTCGGGCTCGACCTCGTAGAAGGTCTGCGCGATGCGCTCGTCGCCGTGCTGCGCCTCGACCGACACTTCGAGCGGATCGGCGAGGAAGCGCGCGCTCTGCTGCCGGATCGCATCCGGGTAGGTGGCCGAGAACAGCAGCGTCTGGCGCGCGCGCGGGCAGGCGTCGGCGATGCGCGCCATTTCGTCGTAGAAGCCCATGTCGACCATGCGGTCGGCCTCGTCGAGCACCAGCGTCTTGAGCGAGTCGAGCTTGAGCGTGCCTCGCTCGACATGGTCGAGCACGCGGCCGGGCGTGCCGACCACCACCTGCGCGCCGTGCTCGAGCGAGATGCGCTGCGGCGCGATCGGGCTGCCGCCGCACAGCGTCAGCACCTTGATGTTGTCGGCGAAGCGCGCCAGGCGGCGGATCTCCTTGGCGACCTGGTCGGCCAGCTCGCGCGTCGGGCACAACACCAGCGCCTGCGTGCCGAAGTAGCGCGGGTTCAAGCGCGCCAGCAGGCCGAGGCCGAAGGCGGCGGTCTTGCCGCTGCCGGTCTGCGCGCGCGCGATCAGGTCGCGGCCGGCCAGCAGCGCCGGCAGGCTGGCGGCCTGGATCGGCGTCATCGTCGCGTAGCCGAGGCGTTCGAGGTTGGCCAGTTGCGCTGCCGGCAGCGGCAGGCTGGAAAAAAGATCAGTCATCACAAGGACTTGGCGCGAAGAAAAGGGGCCGAGTGTAGCAGGCGCGCGCCGCCGCGGCCAGCCGCGCGCCGGGCCGGAAACGAAAAAACCGGCCGCGCGGGCCGGTTTGCCGGGCGTGGCGGCGCTCAGAAGGCGCCGAGGCCCTTGAGCATCACCGCGAGGATCAACAGCGGCGTCACCCAGCGGGTGACGAAGAACAGCACGTCGAGCACGCCCCTGTTGGCGAGGCGGCCGCCGTTGGACAGCGCCTCCTCGAAGCGCGGCCGGCCCCACACCCAGGCGACGAACACCGTCAGGCCAATGCCGCCGACCGGCATCAGGATGTTCGACGACACGTAGTCGAACAGGTCGAAGGCGTTCAGGCCGAACAGCGTCCAGTGCGCGGTCAGGCTGTTCGACAGCGCGCAGACCGAGCCGATCGCGGCCAACAGCGCAAGGTTCACCACCACCGCCTTCTTGCGGCTGACGCCGAGCCGCTCGCTCATCACCGACACCGGCACCTCGAGGATGGACAGCATCGCGCCGGTGGCGGCGATCGCCGCCAGCACGAAGAACAGCACCAGGAACAGTTGGCCGAACGGCATGTTGGCGAACACCGCCGGGATGGTGATGAACAGCAGCGACGGCCCGGCCTCGGGCTTGAAGCCGAAGGCGAACACCGCCGGGAAGATCGCGACGCCGGCGAGCATCGACACGAACAGGTCGGCGCTCATCACGCGCAAGGCGGTCGCCGGCACGTTCTCGTCGGCGCGGAAGTAGCTGCCGTAGGTCATCATCGTGCCCATGCCGATCGACAGCTTGAAGAAGGCCAGCCCCATCGCGGTCAGCACCACCGCCGGCGTGATGCGCGAGAAATCCGGCGCGAACAGGAATTCGAGCCCGGCCGACGCGCCCGGCAAAGTGAGGCTCCTGACGCCGATCACGATCAAGAGCACGAACAGCAGCGGCATCAGCTTCTTGGTGACCGCCTCGATGCCCTTGGATACGCCCATCAGGATGATGCCACCGATCAGGAGCAGCACCACCCACTGCCAGGCGAGCGAGGCGACCGGGTCGGACACCAGGCTCGCGAAGGACTGCGACGCCTGCGCCGGGTCGGTGGTCAGGATGTCGCCGGCGGCCGCCTTGAAGATGTAGGCGAACACCCAGGCGGCGACCTCGGAGTAGAAAGCGAGGATCAGGAAGGCCGCCAGCACGCCGAAGGCGCCGATCAGCCACCACGGCTGACGGCGAGGCGCGAGCCGCACCAGCGTCGTCACCGCGTCGGCCTTGGCGCGCCGGCCAAGCATGATCTCGGAGATCATCACCGGCAGCGCGACCAGCAGCGTCGCGACCAGATAAACCAGCAGGAAACCCGCGCCGCCGTTGGCGCCGGTCAGGTAGGGGAATTTCCAGATATTGCCGAGCCCGACCGCCGAGCCGAGGGTGGCGGCGAGCACGCCGAAACTCGATGTGAAGCCGTCGCGCGCCGGTTTGGCGACGGCGGAAGGTGCAGCTTGCGTCATGAATCGCCTCGTGGGGTTTTCGCGGGCCGCCTGACCGCTCGTGGCGGGACGGCGCCGTGTGGCCAGCAGGCCGGGGCGCGCATTGTGCCGCCGTCCCCGCCACCGCACAAGCCGTCGCCGCCGGACGACGCTTCAGTCTAGGCCGGCGCGGTTGACCCGGCGCGAGCCGTCCGTCTTAACTGGAGCATGACGCCCTCCCCGGCGGCGTCACCCGAAGGAGGCGTCATCGATGCCGCACGGCGCGTTCGCCGAACTCTCCCTGCTCCTGATCGTCGCCGCGGCTGCCGGCGCCGTCGCGGTGCGTTTGCGCCAGCCGGTGCTGATCGCCTACATCGCGATCGGCATCCTCGCCGGGCCGGCCGGGCTCGGCCTGGTCGCCGCGCAGGACCAGGTCGATCTTCTGGCCCGCATGGGCGTCGCGGTGCTGCTGTTCGTCGTCGGCCTCAAGCTCGACCTGCAGCATGTGCGGCATATCGGCCCGGTGGCGCTGGCCACCGGCCTCGGCCAACTGGGCTTCACCATCGCCTTCGGCTTCGTGCTGACGCTGCTGTTGGGCAAGGGCGCGCTGGAGGCGCTCTACATCGCCGTCGCGCTGACGTTTTCCAGCACCATCATCATCGTCAAGCTGCTGTCCGACAAGCGCGAGCTCGACAGCCTGCACGGCCGCATCGCCGTCGGTTTCCTGATCGTGCAGGACCTGGCGGTGGTGCTGGCGATGATGGCGATGAGCGCGCTGCGCGGTGGCGACGGAGCGCCGGCGTCCGCCGTCGCGCTGTCGCTGGCCTGGCGGGTCGGCGCCGCCGCCCTGCTGCTCTACCTGCTGATGCGCTTCATCCTGCCCGGCCTCGTCCACCTGATGGCGCGCTCGCAGGAATTGCTGCTGATCTTCGCCGTCGCCTGGGGGACGGGCCTGGCCGCGCTGGGCGAGGCGGCCGGCTTCAGCCAGGAGGCCGGCGCCTTCCTCGCCGGCTTCTCGCTGGCCTCGACCCGCTACCGCGACGCGATCAACGCGCGCCTGGTCGGGCTGCGCGACTTCCTGCTGCTGTTCTTCTTCATCGACCTGGGCTCCCGGCTCGACTTCGCGACGCTCGGCGGCGAACTGCTGCCGGCCGCCGTGCTGTCGCTGTTCGTGCTGCTCGGCAACCCGCTGATCGTGATGGCCATCATGGGCTATATGGGCTACCGCAAGCGCACCGGCTTCCTGGCCGGGCTGACCGTGGCGCAGATCAGCGAATTCTCCATCGTCTTCGTCGCGATGGGCATCTCGCTCGGCCACGTCGGCGTCGGGGCGCTGGGGCTGACCACCCTGGTCGGGCTGGGCACCATCGCCGCGTCGACCTATATGATCTTGTACTCGCAGCCGCTGTACGAAAAACTGTCGCCATGGCTGGGCATTTTCGAACGGCGCCACCCGCACCGAGAACTTGCGATGGAAAAACGGCATCGAAACGCTGAACCGGTCGACGTCGTCGTGTTCGGCCTCGGCCGCTACGGCGGCAGCCTGCTCGAACGGCTGCACGAGAGGAACGTAGGCGCACTCGGCGTGGACTTCGACCCCGAAACCGTGCGCCGGCTGCGCCGCCGCGGCCTGCCGGCGCACTTCGGCGACGCGGAAGACCCGGGCTTTCTCGAGTCGCTGCCGATCGGCGAACTGCGCTGGGCGGTCAGCACCCTGCCGCAGTGGGACACCCGCGCGCTGTCGCACGCGCTGCACGAGGCCGGCTTTCGCGGGCGCGTCGCCGGCGTCGCGCGCGACGAGGCGCACGGCCAGACGATGCGCCGCGCCGGCGTCGACAAGGTGATCGACCCCTACGCCGACGCTGCCGGGCGCGCGGCGGACGAACTGGCCCGCGAACTCGACGACAAGGGAGAGAGACGATGACCGCTATCCGCCACCTGCTGGCCGCCACCGACCTGTCGGCCCCCGCCCGCCACGCCGCCCAGCGCGCCGCGCTGCTGGCCCGCGAGCGCGGCGCCACGCTCGAGCTCCTGCACATCGCCAGCACCGCACCGCTGGACAAGCTACGCCGCCTGGTCGGCGAGCTGCCCGGCGGCGTCGAGGATCGGGTGCTCGACGCGCTCCGTCACGACGTCCTCCTCCTGGCCGAGGAACTGCATGTCCGGTACGGCGTCGCCGCCGGCGTGCGCATCGCCAACGGCGCCATTCCGCAAGAAATCCACGAAGCGGCGCGCAAGACCGGCACCGACCTCGTCGTGCTGGGCGCGCGCGGCGCGAGCTTCATGCGCCACCTTCTGCTCGGCTCCACCGCCGAAAGGATGGTGCGCAAGATCCGCCACCCGATGCTGGTCGTCAAACAGCCTCCGCACGACGCCTACCGCCGCGTGCTGGTGCCGGTGGACTTTTCCGCCTCGTCGCTGCCGGCGCTGCGACTGGCGCGCGCCGTCGCCCCGGCCGCCCACATCGTACTGCTGCACGCCTTCGACGTACCCTTCGAGGGCAAGCTGCGCCTGGCCGGCGTCGACGACGGCGCGATCGGCCATTACCGCACCGCCGCGCGGCAGGACGCGCTACAGAAAATGGCACGGTTGGCCGACGCGGCGGGACTGGCCCCGGGCGAGGCGACGCCGACCGTGCTGCACGGCGACGCCTGGCTGCGCATCCTCGAACAGGAGCAGGAGCAGGACTGCGACCTGATCGCGATGGGCAAGCACGGCGAAAGCATGCTCGAGGACATGCTGCTGGGCAGCGTCACCCGGCACGTGCTGGCGAACGCCCAGAGCGACATCCTGGTGTCGGTGGCCGGCGGCTGAAGCAAGCGACCGTGCCGAGGAACTATCCGCGCGGCGCGATTGTCGATATAATCGCGATACCACATCTGGGGGCGACCTGGTTTCGACGGGGGTTGCGAAGCGGATGAGGGCATACCGGGATTTCAGTCACCCCGTAAAACGCTGAATTTATATAGTCGCAAACGACGAAACTTACGCTCTGGCCGCTTAATTGCGCCAGACACTGCAACGGTTCGCTGATGGGCCGGGTGGGTCAAACCACTGCAGTGTCACTTTACATCAGCTAGCTCTGTGTCGGGTCGCTTGACCCAGGGCGAAACTCAAGGCGACTCGCCTATGCTCAGCCTGCCCGTCGGCGGAGTAGCAGGTCAAATCCAAACGACACGGCTAAGTATGTAGAACTCACCGTAGAGGATTTCCGGACGCGGGTTCGATTCCCGCCGCCTCCACCAAATCCGGCTTTCATGACGTGTCATGAGAGATCAAAACCCGCAAGGCTTCTGGCTTTGCGGGTTTTTTGTTGCCTGGAGCTGTTTCAGCACGTACGCTCAATCCCCGTTCTGACTTGCCAGTTGGATTGTTTATGCCCGACGAAAAAACTCTACCGTCCTCGCGAAGCTGGCTGAACCGGACGGTTGCCGGCGCCGGCGTAACCAGCGCCTTGGGAGATTTCTGCTACGAAACGACTACCGTCATCCTGCCCGGCTTTCTGGCCGTATTGGGCATCCCGGCGGCGGCGCTCGGCCTGATCGAGGGTGTCGCCGATGCGGTGGCGAGCTTCACCAAAATGCTATCGGGTTATATTGCCGACAAACTCGGACACCGCAAGTTGCTGGTCCTGGCCGGCTACGGGCTGACCCCTCTCGGGCAGGCATTGATCGCGCTGGCGACGGGCTGGCCGTTGATCTTGCTCGGACGCATGGTGTCCTGGTTCGGCAAAGGCTTGCGCGGACCGCTGCGTGACGCCATCGTCATCCAGGCGGTCAGCCCGGCAACGCGCGGGCGGGCATTCGGTTTTCACCGCGCGGCCGATACGGTGGGGGCGGTTTTCGGCCCGCTGCTCGGGGTAGCTTTGCTTGGTAGCGCGCAGAGCTGGCACTGGGACGATGCGGCCGGGCCGTTCCGCTTCGTGTTGTGGCTGTCGCTCGTCCCCGGCGTGCTGGCCGTGCTGGCTTTTCTTGTTCTGGTCGAGGACCCCCGCCGCTCGGCCAACCCCAAGCTGAAGCTTCTGGGCTCACTGCGCGCCCTGCCCGGCCGTTTCAAGCGCTACCTCGGGGCGATCGGCCTGTTCGGGGTCGGCGACTTCTCGCACGCGCTGCTGATCCTGGCGGCAACCACGCTGCTGACCCCGACGCTGGGAGCGGTACAGGCGGCACAGGTTGCGGGGCTACTCTATGTGGGGCGCAATGTGGTCCAGGTTGCCGCCTCGTGGCCGGTCGGCTGGCTGGCCGACCACGTCGGCCACCTGCCGGTGCTGGTGGCCGGTTACGCGCTGGGCGCCACAACGGCCACCCTGACGGCACTGGCCTTCTGGGCGGGCGTCGACAGCGTCGCGTGGCTGGCTGTCGTATTCTTTTGCGCCGGCCTCTACGTCGCCGTGCAAGAAGCGCTGGAGGCGACCGTCACCGCCCAGCTGGTTCCCGCCGAAACGATGACGTTCGGCATTGGGGCTATGGGTACCGTCAACGGCTCGGCCAAGTTCCTCTCCAGCGCCACCGTCGGCGTGCTCTGGACGGCGGCCTCGCCGACGCTCGCCTTTGCGCTGGCCGCCGCCCTCATGCTGGCCGGGACGCTGGCGATCTTCCGGGTCGGCCGCCGATGAATCGCCTGACGCTCGAACGCCATCAGGTCTGGCTCTACCTTGCCGCCATCTCCGGCGGCCTGGCGCTGGGCAGCCTGCGGCCGCACATTGCGCCGGCCCTGGAGGCGCTATTGTGGCCGTCCCTGGCGACGCTGCTTTACACGACCTTTGTCCAGGTGCCGCTGCTGCACGTTCGCGACGCCTTCGGCGACCGGCGTTTCGTACTGGCCGTCCTCGTCGGCAACTTCGTGCTGATCCCGCTGGCGGTGTGGCTGGCGCTGCCGACCTTGCCCGACGAACCGGCCTTGCGCCTTGGCGTACTGCTGGTCCTGATGGTGCCCTGCACCGACTGGTTCATCACCTTTACCCAGCTTGGCCGGGGCGACGGCGCACGGGCCATCGCGGTGACGCCGCTGAACCTCTTGCTGCAGTTGCTGCTGCTACCGGTTTATTTATGGCTGATGCTGCCGAGCGCGGACTTCGGCGCGGCGCTCAACCCCGAGGAAATGCTGCCTGCCGCGCTGTCCCTAGTCGGCCTGCCGCTGGCCGCCGCCGCGCTGACCGAGCGCTGGGTCGAGGCGCAGGCGGCGCGATCGGTCTGGCGCGAACGCCTCGGCTGGTGCCCGGTCCCGCTGCTGACGCTGGTGGTGTTCCTGATCGCGGCGACGCAGGTCGGCGCGGTCAGGGGCGCCGGCGCGCTGCTGTTGACCGTGCTGCCGCTGTTTGTCGGTTTTCTGCTGATGGCCTGCTTGCTGGCGCTCGCCCTCAGCCGCTGGCTGCGTCTGCGACCGGATGCTGGCAGAACGCTCGCCTTCAGCTTCGGCACCCGCAACTCTTTCGTCGTGTTGCCGTTCGCGCTGGCGCTGCCGGCCGGCTGGGAGGCGACCGTGGTGGTGGTCGTGTTCCAGTCTCTGGTCGAACTGTTCGGCATGGTGGGCTATCTGTGGTGGCTGCCCAAGCTGCCCTTCGGAACGGGAACGGGCCCGCACCGCGATAGCGCAGCTAGGGGTTGAGCATTTCGCTCGTCAGCAGGAAGTCGTGCCCGCCGTGCCGGGCGACGAACCCTTCGACGCGCGGCACGAAACGCTCCCAGTGGCGTTTCAGCCCGGCGACCGCGTTTTCGATTCCGGTCGACTCGATGCCAAGGAAGTCGTCGACCGCGTCGGCGGCGATATGAAAATGCACCGGCACCTTGTTGTGCTCCGCGTGGACCATGATCTCGCGGCGCCCGTCGGGTCGCGCGTCTATCAGTTCGAGCACGGCAGCCTCCCGTTGCAGCGGCAAACGATGGAATCTGTTCCGTTCTAGCACACGCCGCACAGGAGCCCGCCGGGCGTGTCCGGCTTGACGCGCACCCGGTGCGCGCGGCATGTTGGACGGCGGGCACAACGACGGGCGGCGCGCCGCTCCACCGAAGAAGGAGTCGACATGGATCTGGGCATCGCCGGCAAACACGCGCTGGTCTGCGGCGCGAGCAAGGGACTGGGGCGCGGCTGCGCCGAGGCGTTGGCCGAGGCCGGCGTGCACCTGACGCTGGTTGCACGCACCGAGGCGCCTCTGCTGGCGGCGGCCGACGAGATCCGCGCGCGCCACGGTGTGACGGTGACGCCCGTCGCCTGCGACATCACCACGCCCGACGGGCGCATCGCCGCGCTGGCGGCCGCGCCGGCGCCGGACATCCTGGTCAACAACGCCGGCGGCCCACCGTCGGGCGACTTCCGCGACTGGGCGCGCGAAGACTGGCTGCGCGCGATCGACGCCAACATGCTGACGCCGATCGAGCTGATCCGCGCGACCGTCGACGGCATGATGGCGCGCGGCTTCGGCCGCATCGTCAACATCACCAGCTCGGCGGTGAAGGCGCCGATCGCCGAGTTGGGGTTATCGAACGGCGCGCGCTCCGGGCTGACCGGCTTCGTCGCCGGCTTGGCGCGCAAGACGGTCGGCCACAACGTGACGATCAACAACCTCCTGCCGGGCATGTTCGACACCGACCGGCTCGCGTCGCTGATGGCCGGCCGCGCGACGGCGCAGGGCCTGTCGGTCGACGAGGCGCGCGCCCGGATCGCCGCCGGCATCCCGGCGCAGCGCTTCGGCCGCCCCGAGGAATTCGGCGCGCTGTGCGCCTTCCTGTGCAGCGCGCACGCCGGCTACCTCACCGGCCAGAACATCCTGATCGACGGCGGCCACTACCCGGGCGTGTTTTGAGCGCCAACGCGGCCGGAGCCGAGACCCGGCCGCCCTCCCCGCGATCGCTTCGCGCCGGCCAATCACCTACCGTGAACACCACCCCGCGGCACGACCGGCCGATGCTATGCTGTCGGGCTGATTTTTCTCTCCCCCTCCCCCATGCGCTTGCTCAAGGACCTGTCCGCGTCGGCCGTCGTCGCCGGCTTCGTCACCGTGCTGGTCAGCTTCACCAGCTCCGCCGTCATCGTGGTCCAGGCCGCCGGCACGCTCGGCGCGACGCCGGCCGAGACCGCGTCGTGGATGCTCGCGCTCGGCCTCGGCATGGGGTTGACCTGCATCGGCCTGTCGCTGCGCTACCGGGTGCCGGTGGTCACCGCGTGGTCGACGCCCGGCGCGGCGATGCTGATCACCAGCGCGTCCGGCGTCGCGATGAGCGACGCGGTCGGCGCCTTCCTCGTCTCGGCCGCGCTGATCACGCTGTTCGGCTTCACCGGCTGGTTCGAGCGCGCGATCCGCCGCATCCCGGTCTCGCTCGCGTCGGGCATGCTGGCCGGCGTGCTGCTGCGCTTCGGCCTGGACGTCTACGCCGCGATGAAGACGCAGTTCGGCCTGGTGTTCGCGATGTTCTGCGTCTATCTGGTCGCGCGGCGGCTACAGCCGCGCTACGCGATCGTCGCGACGCTCGCCGCCGGCGTCGCGTTCGCCTTCTTCCACGACCAGCTGCGCCTGGCGGGCCTGAGCTTCGCGCTGGCCGCGCCGGTATTCACGATGCCGACCTTCTCGACGGGCGCGCTGATCGGCGTCGCGCTGCCGCTGTTCATCGTCACCATGGGCTCGCAGAACGTGCCGGGCGTCGCGGTGATCCGCGCGTCGGGCTACCAGGTGCCGGTCTCGCCCTTGGTCGGCTGGACCGGCGTGGCGACCTTGCTGCTCGCGCCGTTCGGCGCCTACGCGCTGAACCTCGCGGCGATCACCGCGGCGATTTCGCTCGGCCGCGAGGCGCACGAGGACCCGGCGCGCCGCTACGTCGCCGCGGTCGCCGCCGGCGTGTTCTACCTGGCGGTCGGCGCCTTCGGCGCGACGGTCAGCGCGCTGTTCGCCGCCTTTCCGAAGGAGCTGGTGCTGGCGATCGCCGGGCTGGCGCTGCTGGGCACCATCGGCAACGGCCTGGCGGCGGCGCTGCGCGACGACGCCGAGCGCGAGCCGGCGCTGATCACCTTCCTCGTCACCGCGTCGGGCGTCACGCTGTTCGGCGTCGGCTCGGCGTTCTGGGGCCTGGTCGCCGGCGTGCTGGCGCTGTTGGTCCTCAACGCGCGGCGCCAGCCGGCCTGAGCCGCGCCGCGCGAACGGCTTTTCCAGACCACAAGGCTCGGCCAAGCTCATGCAGTTGGCCGAGCCTTTATGATTGCGGCCATGACCGTCCCGAATCAGCGCGCGCCCGCGCTGCCGGTCGCCCAGCGCCGGTAGTCGCCCGGCGTAACGCCGAGCGCGGCGCGGAAGCGGTTGGCGAGGTGGCTGGCGCTCGCGTAGCCGCAGGCGGCGGCGACGTCGGCCAGCGGCGCGTCCGGCCGCGCGAGCGCCTCGCGCGCGCGCTCGAGCCGGCGGCGCATGATCCACGCGTGCGGCGGCAGGCCGAAGGAGGCGCGGAACATGCGCGCGAAGTGGTATTCGGACAGCGCGAGTTCGGCCGCCAGTTCGGCGACGGTCAGCGCGCTGTCCAGCCTCGCCTCGACCAGCTCGCGCACGCGGCGACGCTGCGCCGGCGCGAGCCCGCCCTTGACGACGAGCGGACGGCGCCGGCCGGTCTGCGTCAGCATCAGGTGGGCGAGCGCTTCGTGGCCGAGCGCGTTGCCGGTCAGCCGGCCGTCGGCGTCGCGCCAGTCGAGCGCGGCCAGGCGCCGGCACAGCGCGGCGAGCCGCGCGTCGTCCATATAGGTGCGGTCGTTGAGGGCGAGTTCGCGCGGCTCGCGATCGAGCATCGTCACCGCGAGCGCGCCGAACTGCTCGGGCGTGAAGTAGAGGTGGAGAAAGCGGATGCGACCGTTGATCTGCCAGTACGACTCGTGCTCGGCCGGCAGGATGCACAGTTTGTCGGGCGCGCCGCGCTGCTCGGCCAGACCGCGGCGCACGATGCCGAAGCCGCCCTCCAGATACAGCGACAGCGTGTGGTGGCCGGGCCGGCGGTAGACGGTATCCTCCAGGCGGTTGCGCTGCCAGAGCGCGGCGACGAGACCGTCGCCGAGCGGCGCGCGGCGTTCGAGATCGGCGTGCGAGCGGGTGAGCGTGTCGAAGACCTGCAGCGTGGACATGGCGTTTTCCTCCAGCGCCAGTGTACGCCGCGCCGGCGCGCCCGACGGCGGGAGGGCGGAAAAAAACGCAGGATTCTGCAAGCGCGCGGGCGCCACCGCCGGCGACACTGGCGCCGTTCCCGTCCACCCGGAGACCATCCATGAACGCGCTGCTCTACCTGTCGACCGTGCTGATCTGGGGCACGACCTGGATCGCGCTCAAGTGGCAGCTCGGCGAAGTCCCGATTCCGCTGTCGATCGCCTACCGCTTTCTCGTCGCCGCGGCGCTGCTGTTCGCGCTGCTCGCCCTCGCGCGCCGGTTGCGCGTACCGCGCGGCGAGGCGGCCGGGCTGGTCGCCGCGCAGGGGCTGTTCCTGTTCTGCCTGAACTTCCTGTGTTTCTACCACGCCAGCCGCTTCATCCCGAGTGGCCTCGTCGCGGTGGTGTTCTCGACCGCGACGCTGTGGAACGCGCTGAACGCGCGCGTCTTCCTCGGGCGGCGCGTCGCGCCCCCGGTGCTCATCGGTGGCGCGCTGGGACTGGCCGGCATCGCGCTGCTGTTCTGGCCTCAGCTTTCCGGCCACGCGGCCGACGCCGGCACGCCGACCGGCCTGGCGCTCGCGCTGGCCGGTACGCTGTGCTTTTCCATCGGCAACCTGTTGTCGAGCCGGCTGCAGGCGCTGGGGCTCGCGCCGCTCGACACCAACGCGTGGGCGATGCTCGCCGGCGCGGCCATCCTCGTCGCCGGCTCCGTTGTCGCCGGCCTGCCGTTCGCGATCGACGCCTCGCCGCGCTACCTGGCCGCGCTGGCCTACCTGGCGATTCCCGGCTCGGTGATCGGCTTCACCGCCTACCTGATGCTGGTCGGCCGGCTCGGCCCGGAACGCGCCGCCTACTGCACCGTGCTGTTCCCGGTCGTCGCGCTCAACGTGTCGGTGTGGTTCGAGGGCTACCACTGGACCGCGCCGGCGCTCGCCGGCCTCGCGCTGGTGATGGCGGGCAACGTGCTCGTGTTCCGGCACAAGCCCGCCACGCCCGCCCCGGCCCGCGCCTGAGCGCGGACGATCTCGGCAAGCGCCCCACGGGGCGCTTTTTGTTTGACCTGGATTAAGGCACGCCGCCGCCGCGACGCTCACGCTGGAGGCGCCAGCAAGGCATTGGCATTTTGCGCTGCAATATAGGCCCGGTTACGTCATATAATATTCACTTCACGTCATCGTCGCCCGCCGTTAGCACCGGGCGGCGCCGCAACCAGGAGAACGGCATGCTGCAAGGATTGAAGGTCCGCCACAAACTCTACGTCGGCTTCGGCGTCATGGTCGCGCTGATCGCCAGCACCGCCGCACTCAGCCTCGCGAAGCTGTCCGACATGCACGAGCGGCTCGGCCTGATCGTCGACGACCGCTACGCCAAGGTGGTGATGGTCGACGACGTGATCCGCAACATTCTCGACAACGCGCGCCACATCCGTGACGGCATCCTGACCGGGCAGCCCGGCGTCTGGGAGGCCAAGCTGGCGCTCATAGAAGCCAACCGCGCCGACAACGACAAGAAGCTGAACCAGCTCGCCGCGCTGATCCACACCGACGAGGGCAAGGCGCTGCTGGCCGGGGTCACCGCCACGCGCCAGGCGCTCGCGCCGCTGTACGCGCCGCTCTACCAGCTGATCCGCGCCGACCGCGACGAGGAGGCGCTCGCCTTCCTCTACGCCCGCTTCGTGCCCGCCAACGAAGCACTGTGGAAGGCAACCGAAAAGCTCGGCCAGTACCAGGAACAGCTGATGAAGGACACCCAGGCCGAGGCGCAGGCCGCCTACGAGCGGCAGGTCATGCTCCTGGCCGGCCTGTGCGCGCTCGCCGTCGCCGCCGGCCTCGCGCTCGCCTGGCTGATCGCGCGCGCGATCGGCGCGCCGCTGTCGCGCGCCGCCGAGCTGGCGCACGACATCGCCGCCGGCGACCTGAGCCGCGCGGTACCGCTGCCGGCGCGCGCCGGCGGCGAGGACGAAGTGACGGCACTGCTGCGCGCGCTCGAGACGATGCGCGGCCAGCTACACGACACGCTGTCCCTGCTGCAGCGCAACGCCGACGCGGTCGCCGGCACCGCCGACAAGCTCGACTGCATCGCGCGCGACGTCGGCGCCAGCACGCAGCAGCAGTCGGAGGCGACCGCCAACGCGGCGGCGACCATCGAGGAGCTGACCGTCAGCGTCAACCACATCGCCGACAGCGCCGACGAGGCCGCCGTCGAGGCGCAACGCGCCGGCGAGCGCGCCCAGCAAGGCAACCGCAGCGCGGCCGCCTCGCGCGAAACCGCCGAAACGGTCGCGACCGTGGTCGGCGAGACCTCGGCCAACCTCGGCCAGCTGTCGCGCACCGTCGACGAAATCGGCGCGATCACCGCGCTGATCCGCGACGTGGCCGACCAGACCAATCTGCTGGCGCTGAACGCGGCGATCGAGGCGGCGCGCGCCGGCGAGCAGGGCCGCGGCTTCGCGGTGGTCGCCGACGAGGTGCGCAAGTTGGCCGAGCGCTCGTCCAAGGCGGCGCAGGACATCAACGCGCTGATCGACGCGATCCAGCACGGCACCCGCACCGCGCAGGACAGCATGAGCCGCAGCCTAGAGCAGGTCGGCGTGGTCGGCCGCGTGTCGGCCGATACCGCCGACGCCATGCAGGAGATCGACGCGGCGACGCGCACCGTCGACGACGCGATCCGCCACATCCACAGCGCGCTCGGCGAACAGCGCAGCGCCAGCCAGCTGTTGGCGCACAGCATGGAGGAAGTCGCGCAGATGGCCGAAAGCAACAACGGCACCGCGCGCCAGCTGGGCGACGCGGCGTCCGAGCTGACCGGCCTGTCGCACGCGCTCAAAGAAAGCGCCGCCCGCTTCAAGCTCGCCTGATCCCTCCCCTCCTGCGGTTGGCCGGGCGTCGTGCGATAATGCCGCCCCGACCTCGGCCAACCTCGCCATGCTGCCCATCCTGTACGAAGACGATCAGCTGATCGCCATCCACAAGCCGACCGACCTCTTGGTGCACCGCACGGTGCTCGACAAGCACGAGCGCCGCTTCGCGCTGCAGATGCTGCGCGAGCAGATCGGCCAGCGCGTCTACCCGGCGCACCGGCTCGACAAGGGCACCTCGGGCGTGCTCCTGTTCGGCAAAAGCCGCGACGCCGGCCGCGAGCTGTCGTGGCGCTTCGAGCGCCAAGAGGTCGACAAGACCTACCTGGCCGTGGTGCGCGGCTGGCCGGCCGACGCGGGCGAGATCGACCACGCGCTGACGCGCCGCGTCGACGACCTCGAATGGCTAGGCGAGACCGTCAGCGCCGAGCCGCAGGCGGCCGTCACCCGCTACAAGACGCTCGCGACGGTCGAACTGCCGGTAGCGGTCGACCGCTACCCGCAAAGCCGCTACGCGCTGGTCAAGCTAGAGCCGCAAACCGGCCGCCGACACCAGCTGCGCCGGCACCTGAAGCACATCAGCCACCCTATCATCGGCGACGCAACCTACGGCAAGGGCCGCCACAACCGCATGTTCGCCGAGCGCTACGGCAGCGAGCGGATGCTGCTCGCCTGCGTCGAGATGCGCCTCGTGCATCCGTTCACCGACGAGCCCTTGACGCTGACCGCGCCGCTGGCGCCCGAATTCGCCGCCGTCGTCGCCGCGCTAGGCTGGCGCGACGCGGTCGCGCCGCGTTTTTGGCCGGCCTGATTCGCGCTCGCACCGCCCGCCCCCTTTCGCAAAGACCCAGACCCATGCTCAGCTACCGCCACGCCTTCCACGCCGGCAACCACGCCGACGTGCTCAAACACTGGCTGCTCGTCGAGCTCGCCGACTATCTGAACCAGAAGGACAAGCCCTACTGGTACATCGACACCCACGCCGGCGCCGGCTACTACGCGCTCGATTCGGAATACGCGCAGAAGAACGCCGAGTTCGATACCGGCGTCGGCCGGCTGTGGCAGCGCGCCGACGCGCCGGAAACGCTCGCGCACTATCTTTCCATCGTACGCTCGGCCAACCCCGACGGCGCCTTGCGCCATTACCCGGGCTCGCCCGGCTTCGCGCGCGAGGTGCTGCGGCCCGACGACCGGCTGCGCCTGTTCGAGCTGCACCCGAGCGACCACGTCCACCTGAGCGACAACTTCAGGAACGAGCGGCGCGCCCGCGTCGAGAAGGCCGACGGTTTCGCCTTGTTGAAATCGCTGCTGCCGCCGGCGCCGCGCCGCGCGCTGACCTTGATCGACCCGCCGTACGAGGACAAGAAGGACTACCGCCGCGTGGTCGAGACGCTCGAGGAAGCGCTGCGCCGCTTCCCGTCCGGCGTCTACGCGGTGTGGTACCCGCTGTTGCAGCGCCCGGAGGTCAAGGAAATGCGCAAGGCGCTCGCGCGCCTGCCGGCCAAGGGCTGGCTCGACGTGTCGCTGACGGTGCGCACGCCGTCGCGCGACGGCTTCGGCATGCACGGCAGCGGCATGTTCGTGCTCAACCCGCCGTGGACGCTGCCCGGCCGCGTCGAGGCGACGCTGCCCTACCTCGTCAAGGCGCTCGGCGAGGACAAGGGCGCGGCGTTCACGCTCGAACAGCGGATCGCCTGAAGCGAAGGGGCCCCATCGGGGCCCCTTTTTCGTGACGCCGCTCAGCCCTCGGGCAGCGGGATGAACTCGGTCTCGCCGGGCACCGGCGCGAAGCGGCCGTCGCGCCAGTCGGCCTTCGCGAGCTCGATGCGCTCGCGGCGGCTGGAGACGAAGTTCCACCACATCACGCGCCGGCCGTAGCCGACCGTCTCGCCGTCGAGCACCGCGCCGCCCAGCAGCATCAGCCGCGCGCCGCCGGCTGCCTCGACGCGCGGCGTCGCGCCCGGCGCGAGCACCAAGAGCGTCCCGGGCGCGACCGACGCGCCGTCGAGCGTGACCTCGCCCTGCGCGACGTAGAGCGCGCGCTCCGGCGCGGCGTCCGGCACGACGAAGGCGCCGCCCGCCGCGAGCGTCAGCGCCGCGTACAGCGTCGCGCTCTTGACCGCTACCGGCGAACGTCGGCCGAGCAGCTCGCCGATCAACAGGTGCACGTCGGCGCCGCCGTCGCGCCAGCGCGGCAGCAGATCTTCCGGATAGTGGACGAAGGACGGCTCGCCCTCCTCGTCGGCGATCGGCAGCGCGATCCACATCTGGATGCCCTCGACCGTCTCGCCCGTCTCGCGCACGTCGGCCGGGATGCGTTCCGAGTGGACGATGCCGCGCCCGGCGCTCATCAGGTTGACCGCACCCGGCTCGATGCGCTGCACCGAGCCGAGGCTGTCGCGGTGCATCATCGCGCCGGAGAACAGATAGGTGACGGTCGCCAGCCCGATGTGCGGGTGCGGCCTGACGTCGCCGTCGCTCGTGCCGGCGGCGAAGCGCGCCGGCCCCATGTGGTCGAGAAAGACGAAGGGGCCGACCGACTGCGCCTTGACGCTCGGCAGCAGCCTTCTGACCGGAAAACCGATGTCGCGCGCCAGCGCGCGGATCTCGTGCAGCACGGCATTCATGTCCTGCCTCCTTCTTGATGGGAGAACGCCGGCCGCCCGTACGGCGGGCCCGGCCAAGCCTGGGGGAGAAAAAGGGGGGAAGGCCGCGCCCTCCCCCGGTCGCGGCGACTCAGAAGCGACCGGCGCGGAAGTCGTCGAACGCCTGCTCGAGCTCGTCGCGGCTGTTCATCACGAACGGCCCCCACTGCGCGATCGGCTCGTTCAGCGGCCGGCCGGCGACCACCAGCACCCGCGCGCCGCCGGCACTCGCCAGCGCCACGCCGGTGGCGGCCGGGTTCGCGTTCGACAGCACCGCCATCTGGCCGGCGAGCACCTTCTGGCCGCGCCCGCCGACGGCGAGCTCGCCGTCGTGCACGTAGAGAAAGGCGTTGTGCCCGGCCGGGATCGCCGCCTCGTAGCGCGCGCCGGCCGGCAGGCCGACGTCGAGGTAGAGCGGCTGGGTCGCCTCGCGCGTCACCGCGCCGACGGTGCCGTCGGCGACGCCGGCGATCACCTTGACCGTCACGCCGTCGTCGCGCGTCGTCACTGGGATGTCGGCCGCCGGGATGTCGCGGTAGCCGGGCGCGGTCATCTTGTCGCACGCGGGCAGGTTCACCCACAACTGGAAGCCGTGCATCAGGCCGTCCTGCTGCTCGGGCAGCTCGGAGTGGACGATGCCGCGCCCGGCGGTCATCCACTGCACGCCGCCCGGCGCCAACAGGCCCTCGTTGCCGGTGCTGTCGCGGTGACGCATGCGGCCGGCCAGCATGTAGGTGACCGTCTCGAAACCGCGGTGCGGGTGGTCGGGGAAGCCGGCCAGATAGTCGTCCGGGTTGTCCGAGCGGAACTCGTCGAGCATCAGGAAGGGGTCGAGGCGGCGCTGCAGCTCGTGCGTCAACACGCGCTTGAGCTTGACGCCGGCGCCGTCGGACACCGGCACGCCGGCGACGAGACGTTCGACTTCGCGACTGATGAAGGGGGTGCTGCCCATGGTGCTCTCCAGTATCACGTTGCGGGACGACGGCTTACTTGCGGCTGCGCATCGCGTCGAGGCTGAACGCGCCGGCGCCGTGCAGCGTCACCATCAAGAGGCCGCCCGCCATCGCGAGGTTCTTCATGAACATGATGCTTTGCACCTGCTCGGCGAAATTGGTGTGGAAGATCAGCGCCGAGGCGAGCGAGAAACCGGCCAGGAGGAAGGCCGCGATGCGCGCCTGGAAGCCCGCCAGCAGCGCGAGGCCGCCGCCCAGCTCGGTCAGGATCACCAGCGGCAGCAGGAAGCCGGGCACGCCCATCGCCTCCATATAGCCTTGCGTGCCGGCGTAGCCGGCGCCCAGCTTGCCGACGCCGGCGACGATAAAGATCAGCGCCATCAGCGCGCGGGCGACCAGATCGACCAGATTGTTCATGCTTCTCTCCTCGAAGATGGCGTGCGCCCGATGCGCATCGCTGTCGTGAAGCCATTATCGGACGCTATAATCCGATAAAAAAGCGCAAATTTTCCGCCAAAACCATCGAAATATTCGATCAATGAAGCTACCCCGCACCGCCGCTGAACAATGGCGCATCCTGCAGGCCGTGGTCGAAGCCGGCGGTTTCGCGCAGGCGGCCAAGGCGCTACACCGCAGCCAGTCGGCCGTCAGCTACGCGGTCGCCCGGCTGCAGGAGCAGCTCGGCGTGCCGCTGCTCGAACCGCAGGGCCGGCGCATGGTGCTGACCGGCGCCGGCGCCGCGCTGCTGCGCGACGCGATCCCGCTGGTCGACTCGCTGACCCGCCTCGAAGAGCGCGCGCGCGCGCTGACGCAGGGCTGGGAGGCCGAGGTGCGCCTCGCGGTCGACAGCCTGTTCCCGACCGAGCCCTTGTTGTCGGCGCTGTCGGCCTTCGCCGGCCACTGCGCGACCACGCGGCTGCAGCTGATCGAGGTGGTGATGTCCGGCGCCGACGACGCGCTCTACGCCGGCCAGGCCGAGCTGGTGGTCGGTAACCGCGTGCCGGCGGGCTTTCTCGGCGACTGGCTGCTGGACGCCGAGTTCGTCGCCGTCGCCGCGCCGTGCCACCCCTTGTTCGCGCTCGGACGCACCATCGCGCAGGACGACCTGGCCGCGCACACCCAGGTGGTCGTGCGCGACTCGGGCACGCGCGAGCCGCGCGACGAGGGCTGGCTCGGCGCACGGCAGCGCTGGACGGTCGGCAACACCGAAACCTCGATCGCCACCGTCGAGGCCGGCCTCGCCTTCGCGTGGCTGCCGCGCCACCGCATCGCCGCGCAACTGGCCGACGGCCGCCTCGCCCCGCTGCCGCTGGCCAGCGGCCGCCTCCGCCACAGCGCGCTCTACCTGATCTACGCCGATGCTGACGCCGCCGGCCCGGCGACGCGCGAGCTCGGCGGCCAGCTGGCCGAGGCCGCCGCCGCCTGGCGCACGCGGCACGGCTCGGCCGACGTCGCCGCGCCGTGACTGTACCGGCGCGACCGCCGGCACAGTGCGACGCCCGGCGCGGCCACTGTGGCTGCCCCCGCCCCGGGCGCGCGCCTAGACTGGCGGCATCGACCCCGTCAAGGATGCCCGCCATGCCCGACCTGCTGCCGCTCTCGCTCTACATCGCCGCGCTGTCTGTCACGCCCGGCCCGAACAACGTGATGCTAACCGCCTCGGGGGTGAACTTCGGCTTTCGCCGCACCCTGCCGCACATGCTCGGCATCGGCGCCGGCTGTGCGGTGCAGATCCTGCTGGTTGCGCTCGGTCTCGGCTCGCTGTTCGCGCGGCTGCCGTGGCTGCACGACGCGCTGCAGTGGGTCGGCGCCGCCTACCTTGTCTACCTCGCCTGGCGCGTCGCGCGCTCGGGCGCCGTCGAACGCACCCAGAGCGCGCGGCCGCTGAGCTGGCTCGAGGCCGCCGCCTTCCAGTGGGTCAACCCCAAGGCGTGGATTATGGTGATCAGCACCGTCGCGCTCTTCCTACCCGCCGGCGCCACGCCTTGGTCGGCCGGCCTCGCGCTCGCCGCGGTGATGATGGTGGTCAACCTGCCGTGCATCGCGGTGTGGGCGCTGTTCGGCGTATCGCTGGCGCGCTTCCTGACCGACGCGCGTCGCCGGCGCGCGTTC
Organism: Crenobacter luteus; assembly: GCF_004345725.1. Classification (GTDB taxonomy): domain Bacteria; phylum Pseudomonadota; class Gammaproteobacteria; order Burkholderiales; family Chromobacteriaceae; genus Crenobacter; species Crenobacter luteus. The sequence goes on from NZ_SLXG01000009.1 coordinate 93,001, forward strand.
AACGGCGCGATGGCGGCGCTGCTGCTCGCCACCGCGCTGCTCGGCCTGGTCGACAGGCCGGCGCACAGCGCCGATACTGCCGTCATCCACCGCCACGCCAACTAGCCATGTTCCGACTCGACCGCGCCGGCGCCGTGCCGCTGACCGAACAGATCGTCGCCGCGATGAGCGACGACATCGCCAGCGGCCGGCTCGCCGCCGGCAGCCGGCTGCCGTCGATCCGCCAGCTCGCCGACCGGCTCGACGTCAGCCCCTACACGGTGATCAACGCCTACGACCGGCTGGTCGCGCTGGGACGCATCGCGTCGCGCCAGGGCGCCGGCTTCTTCGTCTGCCGCGCCGCGCCCGGGCCCGCCGAGCCGCTCAGGCTCGCCTCCGACGGCGAAATCGACGCGCTGTGGCTGACGCGGCGCATCCTCGAAGCCGACGACAGCCAGATCGCCTGTGGCAGCGGCTTCATGCCGGCCGCCTGGCTGGAGGACACGCTGTCGCCGGCCGCCATCGCCCGCGCGCTGCGCGAGGCCGGCGACGCGCACGCGCACGTACCGGCGCCGCCGCAGGGCCTGCCGGGCCTGCGCGAACAGCTGGCGCTCAAATTGCGTGGCCAGGGCATCCCGGCCGACGCCGGCCGGCTGCTGCTCAGCTACGGCGCGACGCAGGCGATCGACCTCGTCTGCCGCCGCTTCCTCAAGCCCGGCGACGCGGTGATCGTCGAGGAGCCCGGCTACCACGTGCTGTTCGACCGGCTGATCGAGGCCGGCGTGCGGCTGTTGCCGCTGCCGCGCACCCCCGAAGGCCCCGACGTCGAGCGACTCGAGGCGCTGGCGCGCGAACACCGGCCGCGCCTGCTGTTCATGCAGACCGTGCTGCACAACCCGACCGGCTGGGACGCCAGCGCGCCGGTGCTGCACCGGATCCTGACCTTGGCCGAGCGGCACGACTTTCTGATCGGCGAGGACGACGTCTACGGCGACCTGCACCCGGGCGAACCGCTCAGGCTCGCCCAATTGGGCGGTCTCGACCGCGTGATCTATTTCGGCAGCTTCTCCAAGATCCTCAGCCCGGCGATGCGGCTGGGTTACGTGTGCGCGCGGCCGGACATCGTCGAGGCTCTGCTCGGCCAACGCGTCGCCGCGGTGCTGACCGGTTCGCGGCTCGACGAGCTTCTCGTGATGCAGCTGTTGCAGAGCGGGCGCTTCCGCAAGCACGTCGCGCGCGTGCGCGACAAGCTGGCCCGCGCCCGCGCCCGCTCGCTCGCCACCTTGGCCGAGGCCGGCTTCGATACGAGCCACGCCGCCGAGCACGGTCCCTTCCTGTGGCTGCCGCTGCCCTGCGGCGTCGAGGTGGACCCGCTGGTGCGCGACGCCTTCGACAACGGCATCCTGCTCGCGCCGGGGCGGCTGTTCATGCCGCAGGGCGGACCGAGCCGCCACCTGCGCTTCTCGGCCGCCGCCTCCGGCGACGCGCGTTTGATCGACTACTTCCGCGCGCGCTTTTCCGCGCTCGGAGCTTGGCCGGGCCGCGTCGCCTCGCCCCGGCAGCCCTGAGGGCGCGCTGGCCACGCCCCCGCGCCGACAAACGAAAAGCCCCGCCTGAGCGGGGCTTTTTCCGTGGCTCGGCCAACGTTGGCCGAGGCGGCTTACTTGAACAGGCCGCCGATATCGCGCGCCTCCCAGTGCGGGAAGTGCTTGCGCACCAGCGCGTTCAATTCGAGCTCGAAGGCGCGCAGGCGCGACAGCTCGTCGGCGTCGGCCGATTGCGCGTACGCCTCGAGCGCCTTGGCGATCATGCCGGCGCCGGCGGTCGCGTTCGACAGGCGGTCGATCACGATGAAGCTGCCGGTGCCGCGCGAATCGGCGTAGGCGTCGAAGGCGACCGACGCGTTCAGCTCCACCGTCACCAGCGCGATCTCGTTCAGTGCCAGTTGCTCGGCGGCCGATTCGGCCAGGGTGTTGACGTCGACGCGGTGCTCGATCGCTGCGACCTTGCCGGTCACGCTCTTGCCGGCCAGCTTGAAGATGTACTCCTTGCCGACTACCAGCGGCTGCTCGTTCATCCACACCACGTGGGCGCTGAACGCGTTGGACACCGCCGGACGCACTTCGTCGGCGCGCACGATCATGTCGCCGCGCGAGATGTCGATCTCGTCTTCCAGCGTCAGCGTCACCGCCTGACCCGCGAACGCGGACGGCAGCTCGCCGTCGGCGGTCACGATGGCCTTGACGCGGCTCGTCTTGCCCGACGGCAGCGCGACGATGGCGTCGCCCGGTGCGACGCGGCCGGCGACGACGGTGCCGCAGAAGCCGCGGAAGTCGAGGTTCGGACGGTTGACGTACTGCACCGGCAGGCGGAAGGCGTCGACGCCTTCGCTGCGGTCGATGTCGACCGATTCCAACAGCTGCATCAGCGAACCGTCGGTGTGCCACGGCGTACGCTCGCTGACGTTGACGACGTTGTCGCCCTTGAGCGCCGAGATCGGCACGAAGCGGATGTCCGGGATCGACAGGTTCTCGGCGAAGGCGAGGTAGTCCTTCTTGATGTTCTCGAACACCGTCTGGTCGAAGTCGAGCAGGTCCATCTTGTTGACCGCGACGATCACGTGACGGATGCCCAGCAGGCTGACGATGTAGCTGTGGCGACGGGTCTGCGTCTGCACGCCGTAGCGCGCGTCGATCAGGATGATCGCGAGGTCGGAGGTCGACGCGCCGGTCGCCATGTTGCGGGTGTACTGCTCGTGGCCCGGGCAGTCGGCGATGATGAACTTGCGCTTGTCGGTGCTGAAGTAGCGGTAGGCGACGTCGATCGTGATGCCCTGCTCGCGCTCGGCCTGCAGACCGTCGACCAGCAGCGCCAGATCGATCTCTTCGTCGGTGGTGTTGTACTTCTTCGAATCCTTCTGGATCGCGGCCAGATGGTCTTCGAAGATCAGCTTCGAATCGTGCAGCAGGCGGCCGATCAGCGTCGATTTGCCGTCGTCCACGTTACCGCAGGTGATGAAGCGCAGCAGATCCTTGTTCTCGTGCTGCTTGAGGTAGGCCAGGATGTCGCTGGCGATCAGTTCAGACTGGTGGGACATACATCGTTCCATCTACAAGGGGCGGCGCGGACAAACCCACGCCCCGCCCTGAATCCACGGGAAGGCTCGGCCAACGTCGGCCTTAGAAATAGCCTTCCATCTTTTTCTTCTCCATCGACCCGGACGAATCGTGGTCGATCACGCGGCCCTGGCGCTCGGAGGTTTTGGTCAGCAGCATCTCCTGGATGATCTCCGGCAGCGTCGCGGCGGTCGACTCGACCGCGCCGGTCAGCGGGTAGCAGCCCAGCGTGCGGAAGCGCACCGATTTCTTCTGGATGCTGGCCTTCTCCTCGTCGCTCAGATACTGCAGGATGCGCTCGTCGTCGATCATGATCAGCGTGCCGTCGCGCTCGATCACCTCGCGCTCGGCCGAGAAGTACAGCGGCACGATCTCGATATTCTCGAGGAAGATGTATTGCCAGATGTCCAGCTCGGTCCAGTTCGACAGCGGGAAGACGCGGATGCTCTCGCCCTTGTCGATGCGGCTGTTGTAGATGTTCCAGAGTTCCGGACGCTGGTTTTTCGGGTCCCAGCGGTGGTTCTTGTCGCGGAACGAGTACACGCGCTCCTTGGCGCGCGATTTTTCCTCGTCGCGGCGGGCGCCGCCGAAGGCCGCGTCGAACTTGTACTTGTTGAGCGCCTGCTTCAGGCCCTCGGTCTTCATCACGTCGGTATGCTTGGCGCTGCCGGCGGTGAACGGGTTGACGCCGGCGTCCACGCCCTCCTGATTCACGTGCACGATCAGGTCCAGGCCGTACTTCTCGGCCACATGGTCGCGGAAGGCGATCATGTCGCGGAATTTCCACGTGGTGTCCACGTGCATCAGCGGGAAAGGCGGCTTGCCCGGGTAGAACGCCTTCAGGGCCAGATGCAGCATCACCGCCGAATCCTTGCCGATCGAATACAGCATGACCGGATTTTCGAACTCCGCCGCCACTTCCCGAATGATATGGATCGACTCTGCTTCCAACTGCTTGAGGTGAGTCAGCCTCTCTTCGCTGATTTGGATCATCTTTCTGCCAGGCCCTGCGGCCTCTTTTTCCCTAGTGCTGTCTGGCCCGTCAGGATGCCTTCCGGGTCTCGTCCATCCGCTCGCCCACGGCGCGGGCAAGGCTATTCATCAAGGACGTAATCTACCCGAAGCGGGCGACAAATAACAGAACGTAACGGATATAACGATATGACTCTCGCGGCAGGAATAAGCGAGGCCGTCGCAAAGCGACGACGCCCCGAGCATGGGCTCGGGGCGTGGTCTTGAGGGGCGTCTGGCGGTGACCTACTTTCACACGGGAACCCGCACTATC
>NZ_SLXG01000010.1 GCF_004345725.1 Crenobacter luteus
TCAAGGTGATGAAGCGCATGGCCTATGGCTACCGGGACAGCGAGTACTTCTTCCTGAAGATCAGGGCCGCTTTCCCCGGGAATCCGTGAAGAACCAAAAAACACCCCGCCTGGGCGGGGTGTCGGTCTGGCATGGCTGGGATCACGCCGTTTCGCGGGCCAGCTGCGGAGCGGCCTCTTCTTCGTGTTCTTCCTCGTCGGCGATTTCGCGGCCCGGCAGCACCAGGTTCAGCACCACGGCGACCAGCGCGCCCATGGTGATGCCCGAATGGAAGACTTCCTGGATGAAGTGCGGCATCTTCGACAGCAGTTCCGGCTTGACGGTCACCGCCAGGCCGCAGCCGACGGCGACGGCGATGATCAGGCTGTTGCGCTTGGTCTGTTCGACGCGGCTCAGCATGCCGATGCCGGCGGAGATGATCATCGAGAACATCATCAGGCCCGCGCCGCCGAGCACCGGTTTCGGGATGGTGACGATCAGCGCGCCGACTTTCGGGAACAGGCCGGCCAGGATCAGCATCACGCCGGTGATCGCGACCACGAAGCGGCTGGCGATGCCGGTCAGCGACACCACGCCGACGTTCTGCGCGAAGGTGGACACCGGCGGCGCCGACACGACCGAGGCGAGCGCCGAGCCGACGCCGTCGCACAGGATGCCGGCGGACAGGCGCTTGCCGGTGATCTTGGTCTCGGTGGCCGCGCCCAGCGCCATGAAGGAGCCGGTGGTCTCGACGATGGTCACCATGAAGGCGATCGACATCGCGACGATGCCGGCGATCGGGAAGGTCATGCCGAAGTGGAACGGCTGCGGCAGCGCGAACACGCTGGCCTTCTCGACCTGCTCGAAGCTGATCATGCCGAGCGCCAGGCAGACGATGTAGCCGATCAGGATGCCGAGCACGACGGCGGACGCCGACACGATGCCCTTGCCGAACTGCACCAGCGCGATCACGGTCACCAGCACGAAGGCGGCGATCGCGAGGTTGCCCGGGTCGTTCGGGTTCGGGCCGAAGCTGTCGGCGGCCCAATTGAGCGCCACCGGCACCAGCGACAGGCCGATCATGGTCACCACGGTGCCGGTCACCGCGTGCGGGAACAGCTTGCGGATCTGCGGCATGAAGAAGCTGCCGACGATCATCACCAGCGAGCCGACCAGCGAGGAGCCGAGGATGGCCGGCACGCCGCCCGACAGGCCGACGCTGATCGCCGCGCCAACGAAGGCGAACGAGGTGCCCATCACGCAGGGCAGGCGGATGCCGATCGGACCGACGCCGCGGCACTGGATGAAGGTGACAATGCCGGAGCCCAACAGCGCCGCGTTGATCAGCGCGACGACCTGGTCGGCCGGCAGCTTGAGCGCGCCGCCGACCACTAGCGGCACGGCGATGATGCCACCCAGCGCAGCCAGAAGGTGCTGGGCGGCCAAAACGATGGAAGTGAGGACAGGCGGTTTGTCTTCGACGCCGTAAAGCAGTTTGCTCATTGCAGTGTTCTCCAGTGTGCCCATGGTTTTGTTGTCGGGCGTTGCCTTTGTCGCGCAAACGCCTCGGGTACCCGGTCGGCCCGTCGGTCTTCTTGTGGACCTTGGCCGCGTCCGGTCTGTCGACAGGATGTTTACCGTGGCTGAAAAGGTACTCCCGCCGTCATCGGGGTGAACATTCGTAGGAATACGCCGCCTGATCCGTAGTTCTACGGATGTCCGCTCGGGTTGCCCCTCGCTTTTCGCGGTGGAATCACGCGTTTTTCTGCAATGTAAAAAACGCCAATGACCGTCATAAAAAAAGCGCCCGCCAGGGCGCTTTTAGGCGGCGGGCGCGGCCTCAGGCGCGCTCCCCGGCGGGCGTGTCGAAGTCCTCGGCGGCGTGCGCGTCGTCGAATGCGGTCGGCCGGCCCGGCAGGATCAGGTTCAGCGCCAGCGCGACCAGCGAGCCGGCGGTGATGCCCGACGCGAAGACCTCCCTGACGAAGGCTGGCAGCCGGGCGAGCAGTTCCGGGCGTACCGTCACCGCCATGCCGCAGCCGATCGCGACGGCGATGATCACGCCGTTGCGCTTGTTGTGCTCGACGCGGCCGAGCATCTGCACGCCGGCGGCGACGATGGTCGCGAACATCATCAGCCCGGCACCGCCGAGCACCGGCAGCGGGATGGTGACGATCAGCGCGCCGAACACCGGAAACAGGCCGGCGAGCACCAGCAGCGCGCCGGTCAGCGCGACCACGTGGCGGCTGGCGACGCCGGTCAGCGACACCACGCCGATGTTCTGCGCGAACGACGAGAACGGCGTGGTCGACATCAGCGCCGCCAGCGCCGAGCCGACGCCGTCGCACAGGATGCCGCGCGCCATCCGCTCGCCGCTCATCGGCGTCCGGGTCGCGGCGCCCAGTGCGAGGAAGTTGCCGGTCGACTCGACGATGGTCACCAGGTAGGCGATGGCCATGCCGACGATGCCCGACACCGGGAAGGCGAGGCCGAAGTGCAGCGGCTGCGGCACCGCGAAGGTTTGCGCCGCGACGACCGGCGCGAAGTCGACCTTGCCCAGCGCCAGACAAACGAGGTAGCCGGCGATCATGCCGATCACGATCGCGGCGGCCGAAAAGATGCCGCGGCCCCACTGCACCAGGCCGATCACCAGCGCCAGCACGCCGAAGGCGACGCCGAGGTTGGCCGGGGCAGCGTAGCCCGGGCTGCCGACCTGGCCGCCGGCGAACCAGTCGACCGCGACCGGGATCAGCGACAGGCCGATCATGGTCACCACGGTGCCGGTGACGACCGGCGGGAACAGCGCGCGGATCTGCGGCATGAAGAAGCTGCCGATAATCATCACCATCGAGCCGGCCAGCGCCGAGCCCATGATGCCGGCGACGCCGTGCTCGAAGCCGACCGCGATCGCCGCGGCGACGAAGGTGAAGCTGGTGCCCATCACGCACGGCAGCTTGATGCCGATCGGGCCGGCGCCGCGGCACTGGACGATGGTGACGACGCCGGACACCAAGAGCGCGGCGTTCACCAGCGCGACGGTCTGGTCGGTCGGCAGCTTGAGTACGCCGCCGACCACCAGCGGCACCGCGATGATGCCGCCGAGCGCCGCCAAGAGGTGCTGGGCGGCCAGAAGCCAAGACAGCGCCGCCGGCGGCCGGTCTTCAACCTGGTAGAGCAGAGGGTCCATGAAAATCCTCGGGGAAGTGAAAGCGTGGCGTGCGGCGCGCGCGTCGTCGGCCGGCGGGTTCCGGATGGGGCGGCGCCGGGCGGGCGCAAGCGTCGGGGCAGGGGAAACGGCGGGGCGGACGAGCGCGCGCTCGGCACTTCGGTATCAGGCGGCCAGCTTAGCCGGCTGGCGCGGCGGCGAAAATTCGTAAGGCTACGGTGCGCTGTCCGTAGCCTTACGGATGGGATGGCGTGGGATTTTCGGCGGCGCGCTCAGATCTTGAGCAGCTTCATCGCGCGCGCGAGCGTGTCGACCGACTCCTGGTGCTTGCCGGCCTTGTGCAGCGCCTCGCCGTCGGCGCGCAGCTTCTTGACCTCGGCCAACTGCTCGGCGCTCAGCGGCGGGTTCTTCGCGAGCGCGGCGTCGATCTTGGCCATGTCGGCGGGGCAGTGGAAGGCGAACGCGCTCAAGGGGGCGGCCAGCAGCGCGAGCAGGGACAGGCGGGATTTCATGGCGGTTTCCTCGAATCGACCGGAGGGAGTCCCGGATATAGACGATGCGCGCGCCGCCGGCAAGCTCGTCGGCGCGCGCCGCGCCGGGAATGCTGGCCATCCCTGAGCACGGCGCGCGCAATGCGCGCTACAATCGGGTTTTGTTCGACGGCGCGCCCTCGTCCGGCGGCGTGCCCTGACCTGTTCCAAAAGACCAAAGAGACCCGAAATGACTCTGTTTGCTTCCGTTGAGCTCGCCCCGCGCGACCCGATCCTCGGCCTGAACGAGGCCTTCAACGCCGACACCCGTGCCACCAAGGTGAACCTGGGCGTGGGCGTGTACTTCACCGACGAAGGCAAAATCCCGCTGCTGCGCGCCGTGAAAGCCGCCGAGCAGGCTCGCCTGGAAGCGGCCGCGCCGCGCGGCTACCTGCCGATCGAGGGCATCGCCGCCTACGACAAGGCCGTGCAGGAGCTGCTGTTCGGCAAGGATTCCGCGCTGCTGGCCGACGGCCGCGTGGTCACCGCCCAGGCCCTGGGCGGCACCGGCGCGCTGAAGATCGGCGCCGACTTCATCAAGCGCCTGGTGCCGGACGCCACCGTCGCCATCAGCGACCCGAGCTGGGAAAACCACCGCGCGCTGTTCGAATCGGCCGGCTTCCCGGTCGTCAACTACCGCTACTACGACGCCGAGACCCACGGCGTGAACTTCGCCGGCATGCTGGCTGCGCTCGCCGCGCTGCCGGCCAAGTCGGTCGTCGTGCTGCACGCCTGCTGCCACAACCCGACCGGCGTCGACCTCACCACCGAGCAGTGGCAGCAGGTGGTCGCCGTGTGCAAAGAGAAGGACCTGATCCCCTTCCTCGACATGGCCTACCAGGGCTTCGCCGACGGCATCGAGGAGGACGGCGCGGCCGTGCGCCTGTTCGCCGACTCGGGCCTGTCCTTCTTCGTGTCCAGCTCGTTCTCGAAGTCGTTCTCGCTGTACGGCGAGCGCGTCGGCGCGATCTCCATCGTCACCCAGAACAAGGACGAGTCGGCCCGCGTGCTGTCGCAGGTCAAGCGCGTGATCCGCACCAACTACTCGAACCCGCCGACCCACGGCGGCACCGTCGTCGCCACCGTGCTGAACAGCCCGGAACTGCGCGCGATGTGGGAAGCGGAACTGGGCGAGATGCGCGATCGTATTAAATTGATGCGCACCCAGCTGGTCGACAAGCTGGCCGCCCTCGGCGCCGGCGACTTCGGCTTCGTGAAGGCGCAGCGCGGCATGTTCTCGTACTCGGGGCTGAGCGCAGCCCAGGTCGACGTGCTGCGCGAACAGCACGGCATCTACGCCGTGTCGACCGGCCGCATCTGCGTCGCCGCGCTGAATAGCCGCAACATCGACGCCGTCGCCAGCGCGGTGGCCGCCGTGCTGAAGTGAGCTCGGCCAACGTCGTCACGCAAAAAGCCGCCCTCGGGCGGCTTTTTCCTTGTCGGCGGGGTGTGCGCGACGCTTCGCTGGCCTCGCTCGGTTACGGCCAGACTTTCAGCCGAACAGCGTGCGCGCGCCCTCGTAGCGCGCGGCGAAGTAGGGGTTGGACAGGTACTCGGCGCGGATGGTGCTGTTGCTGCGCGGCGCGTGCACGAACTTGCCGTCGCCGATGAAAAGCCCCATGTGCGAGAACGGCCGCCCCAGCGTGTTGAAGAACACCAGGTCGCCGACCCGCAGTTCGTCGATGCCGACCGGTCGGCCGAGCCGGGCGATCTGCGCGGCGTTGTGCGGCAGTTTCACGCCGACCGCGTTCTGGTAGATGTAGGCGACCATGCCGCTGCAGTCGAGCCCCGCCTCGGGGTTGGCGCCGCCGAACTTGTAGTCGAGGTCGAGCAGGCCCAGCGTATACATCAGGATCTCGCGGCCGGCGCCGTCGGCGCTGAGGTTCGACAGCGCGACCGGCGCGCGCGGCCGCGGTCGCGCCGTCGGCTTGCGGACCGGGGCCGTGGTGCAGGCGGCCAGCGTCGCCGCCAGCGCGAACAGCGCGGCGCGGCGCTTCATTGCGTCTTGGCCTCGAGTTCCTCCCAGCGCGCGAGCTTGTCGAGCAGGAGCTCGTCGATCTGGTCGATGCGCGCCTGCCAGCCGCGCGCCTCCTGCGGCGTGTCGCGGTAGGCGTTCGGGTCGATCAGCTTCTCGGTCAGCTCGGCCTGTTCGGCCTCCAGCGCGGCGATCTCGTCCGGCAGGCGTTCGAGTTCGCGCTTCTCGTTGAACGACAGCTTGTTCGATTTGGGCTTTTCGCGCGCCGGCTTCTCGACGTTGGCCGAGGGCGCCTCCTTCTTCTTCTCGGCTGGCTTCATCGCCGCCATGCGCGCGCGGGTGTCGACCCAGTCCTGGTAGCCGCCCGGGTATTCGTTGAGCTGCCCGTCGCCCTCGAAGGCGATCACCTGGGTGACGACGTTGTCGAGGAAGGCGCGGTCGTGGCTGACGAGGAACACTGTGCCGCTGTACTGGCCGAGCACGTCCTCCAGCAATTCGAGCGTGTCGATGTCCAGGTCGTTGGTCGGCTCGTCGAGCACCAGCACGTTGGCCGGGCGGGTGAAGAGGCGCGCCAGCAACAGCCGGTTGCGCTCGCCGCCGGACAGGGACTTGACCGGGCTGCGCGCGCGCGCCGGGTCGAACAGGAAGTCCTCCAGGTAGCTCATCACATGCTTCTTCTGCCCGCCGATCTCGACGAAGTCGTTGCCCTGGCTGATCACGTCGGCGACGCTCATCTCCTCGTCGAGCTGTTCGCGGAACTGGTCGAAGTAGGCGATCTCGAGCTTGGTGCCGCGCTTGATGCTGCCGCTGTCCGGCTCGAGCTCGCCGAGGATCAGCTTCAACAGCGTGGTCTTGCCGGCGCCGTTCGGGCCGATCAGGCCGATCTTGTCGCCGCGCAGGATGCGGCTGGTGAAGTCGCGGATCAGCGTGCGGCCCTCGTAGCCCTTGCCGACGTGTTCGAGTTCGGCGACCAGCTTGCCCGAGCGCTCGCCCGGGTCGAGCTGGAAGTTGACCTGGCCGACGCGCTCGCGGCGCGCGGCGCGTTCGCGCCGGATCTGCTCGAGGCGGCGCACGCGGCCCTCGTTGCGGGTGCGGCGCGCCTCGATGCCCTTGCGGATCCACACCTCTTCCTGCGCGTGGAACTTGTCGAACACGCGGTTCTGCTCTTCCTCGACCGCCAACTCCTCGGCCTTGCGCGTCTGGTAGGCGGAGAAGCTGCCCGGATAGCTCCTGAGCACGCCGCGGTCGAGTTCGACGATGCGGGTCGCGACGTTGTCGAGGAAGCGCCGGTCGTGGGTGATCAGCAGCACGCTGCCGGAAAACGCCTTGAGCAGCGATTCGAGCCATTCGATCGCCGCGACGTCGAGGTGGTTGGTCGGCTCGTCCAAGAGCAGGATGTCCGGCTTGGCGGCCAGCGCGCGCGCCAGCGCGACGCGTTTTTTCCAGCCGCCGGACAGCTCGCCGACGCGCACGTCGGCGTCAAGGCCCAGGTGGGTGAGGGTGGCGGCGATCAGCGCGTCGAACTGCCAGCCGTTGGCGGCTTCGAGCGCGTGCTGCAGCCGCTCGATGTCGGCCAGCGCCGCCTCGTGGTCGGCGCCGGGCTCGGCCAACCTTTGCGTCGCCTTGTGGTAGTCGGTGAGCAGCGCCTTCACGTCGCCGAGGCCTTCGGCGACCGCCTCGAACACCGTGTGCTCGAGGTCGAACACCGGTTCCTGCGGCACGTAGGCGATCTTGACGTCGTTGCGCGCGACCACGCGGCCGTCGTCGAGTTTGACCGCGCCGGCGATCGCCTTCAGGAGCGACGACTTGCCCGCGCCGTTGCGGCCGATCAGGCCGACCACCTCGCCCGGCTCGAGCGCGAAATCCACATTGTCCAGCAACGGCACATGGCCGAATGCCAGAGCCGCCTTCTCAACCGTCAACAGCGCCATGCCGAAAATTCCGTCGTACTAATGCAAAGACCCGCATTCTACCATGAGGGGGTGGGGCGCCCGCCGCCTCGCCCGCCGCCGCCGCCGGCTGTTACAATCCGGTGCCCGACGCGGGCGGCCCGGCCGCCCCGTTCCGACCCACCGCGTGACCCTATATAAGGATGCCGCCATGTATTTCGTTGACCGTTCCGTCGCCGTCGTCAAGCCCAAGGAGCCGTTCATGGCCTGGCTGAACGCCGTGCCCGGCAACGACATGGATCTCAGCCTCGAGAGCCTGCGCGCCGACTGCACCGTGATCCTCCTGCCCGAGTTCGCCGAGCCCGAGGAGGCGGTGTCCTACATCGACGAAATCTACGAGCAATTGTTCAAGATGGAACTGGCCAGCTGGTACGAGGACGAAGCGCTGTGGCCGCAGGACCGCTCGCTGAAAACCTTCTGGGAGTGGTTCGACGTCGAGATCCACTCGACCGTCATCGACAGCGTCGACGACGACATCATGAACAGCCCGGCCGGCGAGCTGTAAGACCCCGCCGTGCGCGCGTCGCGCCGCGTCCCGCCCTTCGCCGTCGTGCCGCGGCCGTCGCGGCGCTGGCTCGCGGCGGCGCTGGCGCTGCACGGTTTCTGGCTGTTCGCGGTGCTGGCGGTCTGGCCGCAAGGTTGGCCGAGCCTCTTGCCCTTGCCGGCGAGCCTGTACTGGACCTTGCGCGCCGACGGCTGGCTGCCCGGCGCGCGCCGCGTCGCGCGGCTCGAGGTCGGGCCCCGAGGCGAGCTGACGGTCGTCGTCGCCGGCCGCGCGTTCGCGGCGCGGCTCGCGCCCGACACCGTGGTGTGGCCGTGGCTGATCGCGCTGCGCCTCGACAGCGAGGTCGGACCGCTCGGACTGATGCTGCTGCCCGACTCGGCCGATCCCGAGGCGCTGCGCGCGCTGGCCGTCTACGCGCGCTGGTTCGCCGACCCTCCCGACTCCCTTCCGATTCAGGATACGCATGACTGATACGCTCAAAACGCTGGACGACTGGCTCTCCCACCTCGAGGCGCTGCACGTCTCGGCCATCGACATGGGCCTGGCGCGCGTCGCGCGCGTGCGCGACGCGATGGCGCTCGCGCCGACCTTCCCCGTCATTACCGTCGGCGGCACCAACGGCAAGGGCTCGGTGTGCGCGATGCTGTCGACCATGCTGGTGCGCGCCGGCTACAAGGTCGGTACCTACACCTCGCCGCACATCAGCCGCTACAACGAACGCGTCGCGATCGACCTCGCGCCCGCCAGCGACGAGGCGATCGTCGAGAGTTTCGCCGCGATCGAGGCGGCGCGCGGCGACACCACGCTGACCTATTTCGAATTCGGCACGCTGGCCGCGATGAAGGCCTTCGTCGACGCCGGCGTCGACGTCGCGATCATGGAGGTCGGCCTCGGCGGCCGGCTCGACGCGGTCAATGTGTTCGAGCCGGACGTGGCGGTGGTGGTCAGCGTCGACATCGACCACCAGGCCTACCTCGGCGACACGCGCGAGGCGATCGGCTTCGAGAAGGCCGGCATCTTCCGCGCCGGCAAGCCGGCGATCTGCGCCGACCCGAACCCGCCGCAAAGCCTGATCGAGCACGCGCGCGCCATCGGCGCCGAGCTCAAGTGCATCGGCGCCGACTTCGGCTACACCCGGCTCGAGCAGCAGTGGTCGTTCTGGATCGGCGAGCAGCACCGCCATTCGCTGCCGTTCCCGGCGCTGCGCGGCGCCTACCAGCTTTCCAACGCGTCGGCGGCGCTGGCGGCGCTCGACTGCCTGAAGCTGCGCCTGCCGGTCGGGCAGGGCGCGGTCAAGCAGGGCTTGCTGGAGGTCGACTGGCCGGGCCGCTTCCAGGTGCTGCCGGGCCGCCCGCAGGTGGTGCTCGACGTCGGCCACAACCCGCACGCGGTACGCGCGATGGTCGACAGCCTGCGTCGCCTGCCGTTCGCGCAGAACCGCATCGCGGTGTTCTCGATGCTGTCGGACAAGGACGTCGACGCGGTGCTCGAGCTGGCGAAGGGCGACTTCGACGTCTGGTACGTCGGCGGGCTCGACATGCCGCGCGGCCAGAGCGGCGCGGCGATCGCCGCCAAGTTGGCCGAGCACGGCATCGCCGACGTCAAGGTGTATGACGATGTCGCAAGCGCATGGCGCGCGGCCTTATCGGTCGCCGGCGAGAATGATAGACTGACCGTATTCGGCTCATTCCATACCGTGGCCGCCGTGCTCGAAGCACGCGAGGCCGCCCGCTGAGGACAAGATGGCAGGACTGTCCAGTCACGAAGAACTCATCATGCTGCGCAAGCGCGCGCGGCGCCGTCTGGTCGGCGCGGTCGCGCTGGTGCTGGTGTCGACCGCCGTGCTGTGGAATGTGCTCGGCCACATCCCGAACGCGCCGATGCGGCCCGAGAAGGTCGAGATCGCCGGCCAGTTGGCGTCCGAGCCGGCCGTCGTGCCGCCGCCGGCCGAGGCGCTCGCCAGCGCGCCGGCCGCCGTCGTCCCCGCACCGGCCACCGAGCTCGTCGCCAGCCTGCCGCCGGAACCCGCAGCCGCACCGGCTGCCGTACCGCGGCCGGCGGCGCCGGCGCCCGCCATTGCGTCCAAGCCGGCGCCAGTGCCGGCTGCGCCGCCTGCCGCCGCACCGCCGGCCGATGCGTCGCCCAGAGCGGTCGCGCCGCCGCCGGCCAAGCCGATGCCCCAGGCGGAAGCCAAGCCCGCGCCCAAGCCCGAGGCTGCCGCCAAACCCGCTCCGGCCGTGAAGGCGGAACCCAGGGTCGAACCGACGCCGGCGCCGCGCGCCAAGGACCCTGCCGCCATCCTCGAGGGGCGTGCCGACGTCGCGCCGGCCAAGCCGGCGGCGCCGCGTGCCGAACGTCCCGAGCCCGCCGCTGTCGAACAAGGCAAGGGTGGCAACGGTTTCGCGATCCAGTTGGCCGCGCTGTCCGACCCGGCCAAGGCCGAGGCGCTCCGGAGCCGTCTGGCCGCCGCCGGCGTCGCGGCGCATTTCAGCAAGGTCACCACCAGCAAGGGTGAAGTCACGCGCGTGCGCGTCGGCCCGTTCGCGAGCCGCGCCGAGGCCGACGCGACGCTGAGAAAACTCGCCGGCGCCGGCGTGACCGGCATCGTCGTGCCGCGTTGATATCCGCATGACCGCTTTCGACTATATCGTGATCGCCGTCGTCGCCGGTTCGGTGATCGTCGCGCTGCTGCGCGGGCTGATCGCCGAGGTGCTGTCGCTGACCTCGTGGCTGTTGGCGCTGTGGTGCGCGAAGGAGTTCGCGCCCGAGGTGTCGCGCTTCCTGCCGGTCGACCTCGCCGGCGAGGGCCTGCGCCTCGTCGCCGCCTTCGTGCTGCTATTCTTCGTCGTGTGGCTGGCGACCGCGCTGCTGCGGGTGACGCTGACCGGGTTGATGGACAGCATGGGGCTCGGCGGCGTGAACCGCCTGCTCGGCGGCGTGTTCGGCCTGGCGCGCGGCCTGGTGCTGGTGACGGCGCTGGTGCTGGTCGGCGGCATGTCGGACCTGCCGCAGGCGCCGATGTGGCGGAACGCGCTGCTCGCGCCGCCGTTGCAGGACGCCGCGCTGTCCTTGCGGCCGTGGCTGCCGCCGATGCTGGCACAAAATGTGCGTTATCCCTGATGGGAGAACAGAAGACGGGGTGTTATGGTTCGCTCCGTCTTTTTTGTTATCCAAACTGGTGTAGAGGGCGCAAACCATGTGTGGGATTCTAGGTGTCGTCGGGCGGTCCCCGGTCAACCAATTGCTGTATGACGGGCTGCAACTGCTGCAACACCGTGGCCAGGACGCGGCGGGCATCGTCACCGCGAACGGCAAGAGCTTCCACATGCACAAGGGCGCGGGCCTGGTGCGCGACGTGTTCCGCACCCGCAACATGCGTTCGCTGTCCGGTTGCGCCGGCATCGCGCACGTGCGCTACCCGACAGCCGGCTCGGCCTCCAACCTGGCCGAGGCGCAGCCCTTCTACGTCAACTCGCCGTTCGGCATCGTGCTCGCGCACAACGGCAATCTGACCAACGCCGACGAGCTGAAGGCCGACATGTACCGCCGCGACCTTCGTCATATCAACACCAACTCCGATTCGGAAGTGCTGCTGAACGTGTTCGCGCACGAGATCGCGCAGCGCGTCGACGGCCAGGCGCTGCCGGTCGACGCCGTATTCGGTGCGGTCGAGGCGGTGCACCGTCGCGTGCGCGGCGCCTACGCGGTGGTCGCGATGATCGCCGGTTTCGGCCTGGTCGCGTTCCGCGACCCGAACGGCATCCGTCCGCTGGTGATCGGCACCAACGAGGTCGACGGCAAGCCCGAATACATGTTCGCGTCCGAGTCGGTCGCGCTCGACTGCTCGGGCTTCTCGCTGCTGCGCGACGTCGCGCCCGGCGAGGCGGTCTACGTGACCTTCGACGGCGACTTCCACGCGCGCCAGTGCGCCGAGAGCACGCGCCTTGCGCCGTGCCTGTTCGAGTACGTCTACTTCGCGCGCCCGGATTCGGTGATCGACGGCGCCTCGGTCTACCAGGCGCGCCTGAACATGGGCGAAACGTTGGCCGAGAAGGTGCGCCGCGTGCTGCCCGAGGTCGATATCGACGTCGTGATGCCGATTCCGGACACCAGCCGCGCCAGCGCGCTGCAACTGGCCAACGCGCTCGGCCTGCCGTACCGCGAGGGCTTCATCAAGAACCGCTACATCGGCCGCACCTTCATCATGCCGGGGCAGGGCGTGCGCAAGAAGTCGGTGCGCCAGAAGCTCAACCCGGTCGCCTTCGAATTCAAGGGCCGCAACGTGCTCCTGGTCGACGACTCGATCGTGCGCGGCACCACCAGCCGCGAGATCGTGCAGATGGCGCGCGACGCCGGCGCCAAGAAGGTCTACTTCGCGTCGGCCGCGCCGGCGGTGCGCTTCCCGAACGTGTACGGCATCGACATGCCGACGCGCGAGGAACTGCTGGCTACCGGCCGCAGCGAGGCCGACGTGACGAAAGAAATCGGCGCCGATCTGGTGATCTACCAGGAACTGGACGCGCTGGTGTCGGCGGTCAAGGCCGCCAACCCGAAGCTGGCCGAGTTCGAATCGTCGTGCTTCAACGGCCGTTACGTGACCGGCGACATCGACGAAGCCTACCTCGACGCGCTCGAAGTGGCGCGCAACGCCGCGCGCCAGGAGGCCGGTTCCGGCATGGTCGACCTGAACCTCAACGTTGCCGAGCAAAACCTGATGTGAGCACAATAGGGGCTCCGCTCCTATTAGAAGCGCCGCCGGCGCCAAGCCGGCGGCGACGACACATCGCCATGACTCAGCACACAGACCCTTCGGCCAAGCTTAGGCCCGAAACGCTGGCCATCCGCGCCGGCCGCGAAATTTCCGACTACCGCGAACACAGCCAGGCGCTGTTCCTCACCTCCAGCTTCACCTACGACACCGCCGCCGAGGCGGCGGCGATGTTCATCGGCGAGCAGGACGGCTACATCTATTCGCGCTTCACCAATCCGACCGTCGCGGCCTTCCAGCAGCGTCTGGCGGCGCTCGAGGGCGGCGAGCGCGCGATCGCGACCGCCAGCGGCATGGCGGCGATCCAGGCGACCATGCTGACCTTGCTCAAGGCCGGCGACCACATCGTGTCGTCGCAGAGCCTGTTCGGCTCGACGATCAATCTGTTCAACGGCATCCTCGCCAAGTTCGGCGTCGAGGTCAGCTACGTCGACGCGACCGACCTCGACGCCTGGCGCGCCGCGACCCGCCCGAATACCCGGGTGTTCTTCCTCGAGACGCCGTCCAACCCGCTGACCGAGCTGTCCGATATCGCCGCTGTCGCCGACATCGCGCACGCCGCCGGCGCCTTGCTGGTGGTCGACAACTGCTTCTGCACGCCGGTGCTGCAGCAGCCCTTGAAGCTGGGCGCCGACCTCGTCGTCCATTCGGCGACCAAGTCGCTCGACGGCCACGGCCGCGTGCTCGGCGGCGCGGTGGTCGGTTCCGACAAGCTGATCGAACCGATCTACCTGCACGTGCGCACCGCCGGACCCAGCCTGTCGGCGTTCAACGCGTGGACGCTGCTGTCCGGGCTGGAGACGCTGTTCGTGCGCGTCGAGCGCCAGTGCGAAACCGCGCTAGAGATCGCGCGCTGGCTCGAGGCGCAGCCGCAGGTCGAGCGCGTGTTCTACCCGGGGCTCGAGAGCCATCCGCAGCACGCGCTGGCGCAGCGCCAGCAGAAGGCCGGCGGCACCGTGGTCAGCTTCGTGCTTAAGGGCGGGCGCGACGCGGCGTGGCGCCTGATCGACGGCGTCGAGGTGTTCTCGCGCACGTCCAACCTCGGCGACGTGAAGTCGACCGTCACCCACCCGGCGTCGACCACCCATGCGCGGATCACGCCGGAGGCGCGCGCGAGGGCCGGCATCGTCGAGGGACTGGTGCGCCTCGCGATCGGCCTCGAGCATGTCGAAGACCTGAAGGCCGACCTGGCCGCCCGTTTCGCCTGAACCGCCTGGCGCCAGGTAGTCATGGCGGACGCAAAAACCCTGGAGTAAAAGCTCGGTTTAGCGTTCGCTTCATTCAAACGGCAGTCTAAAATGGGACTGCCGTTTTTTTTGTGCGGTATTTCGCGGTTTCGACCCCGGTCAGAGGTCAAATTCCCTTGACACTCCCGTTGTCAAAACGTAAGTTTAAAACGCTTGTTCGAAGGTCAGTATGGATCAGGCAAATCAAACCGAGCAACCCAAGGCAAACCAGAGCATGGAAGCGAATCGCTCCGATACCTCAACCCGCATCCTCGACGTGGCCGAGCGGCTGTTCGTCGAGCATGGCTTCGAGGCGACCTCGCTGCGCATGATCACCCAGCAGGCCGGCGTCAACCTCGCCGCGGTGAACTACCACTTCGGCTCCAAGGACGCCTTGTTCGAGTCGGTGTTCACCCGTCGGCTCGGTCCGCTTCTGGCCGGCTGCATCGCCGAGCTCGACGCCGAAGAAGCCGGCGGCAGGGCGCTGTCGATCGAGGCGCTGGTGATGACCTTCATTCGTCCGGCGCTCGCGCTGTCGAAGGACCCCAACAAGGGCGGCGCGATGTTCGTGCGGCTGCTGTCGCGCACGCTGGTGGAAAACCACCGCCTGCTGCGCGAAACGTTGTCGCAGCAGTACAGCGAGTTCGTACAGCGCTACAGCCGCGCCTTCGAGCGCGCGCTGCCGGCGCTCGGCGGCGAGGAACTGGCCTGGCGCATGCATTTCGCCTTCAGCCTGATGTTCAACGCCTTCGCCGGCAACGACGTGCTGAAGATCTTCGTGCGCAGCCAGGTCGTGTCCGCGCGCGACCCGGACATGATCGTCAAGCATCTGGTCCCCTTCGTGGTGGCGGGCTTGAACACGCCTTCCAGCAGTTAGGGAACGAAGGAGTCTGCCGGCGAGACACGCGCAAAGCGGCCACCAGCGGACTCCGGCGGGATCCATACCCTTTTCGGCTAACAAAGGGTCAACACGAGGAAAACACACAATGCAATCCGCCATCATCCTTTTAGTCCTGATCGGCGCGCTGGCCTACTTTCGCGCGCCCGTCGTCGTCTGGACGCTGGGCGTCGCCGCCTGGTTGCTGGGCTTGCAGTTCGGCTTCGGCGTCGCCGTGCCGGTCGCGGTCTGGGCAGCGTTCGCCGTCGTCGCCGCGGTGCTGAACCTGCCGCCCTTGCGCCGCGCCGTGTTCACCGGCCCGGTGTTCGGCGTGTTCAGAAAGATCACCCCGCCGATGTCGCAGACCGAGCAGGAGGCGATCAACGCCGGTACCGTCTGGTGGGACCGCGACCTGTTCTCCGGCAAGCCCGACTGGAACAAGCTCCTGTCCTTCCCCGACCCGAAGCTTAGCGCCGAGGAGCAGGCCTTTCTCGACGGCCCGACCGAGGAGCTGTGTAAGCTCATCGACGACTGGAAGATCACCCACGAGGACAAAGACCTGCCGGAAGAGGTGTGGAACTTCATCAAGGACCACGGCTTTCTCGGCATGATCGTCAAGAAGCAGTACGGTGGTCTCGAATTCTCCAACTACGCGCACGCCAAGGTCGTCACCAAGATCGCCACCCGCGGCGGCTCGGCGGCGGTGACGGTGATGGTGCCCAACTCGCTCGGCCCGGGCGAGCTGTTGCAGCACTACGGCACCGAAGAACAGAAAAACTACTACCTGCCGCGTCTGGCGAAGGGGCTGGAGATCCCGTGCTTCGCGCTGACCAGCCCCTACGCCGGTTCCGACGCCGGCGCGATCCCCGACTACGGTTACGTCTGCCGCGGCTCCTATACCGACCCGCGCAGCGGCCAGCGCCACGAGGACGTGCTCGGCATCCGCGTCAGCTGGGAAAAGCGCTGGATCACGCTGGCGCCGGTGGCGACCATCCTCGGCCTCGCGTTCAAGCTCTACGACCCGGAACGCCTTCTGGGCGACAAGGAAGACATCGGCATTACCTGCGCGCTGGTGCCGACCGAGCACGGCGGCGTCGAGATCGGTCGCCGTCATTTTCCGGGCGGCTCGGCCTTCATGAACGGCCCGACCTGGGGCCGCGACGTGTTCATCCCGATGGAGTGGGTGATCGGCGGCCAGGAGTACGTCGGCCAGGGCTGGCGCATGCTGGTCGAGTGTCTGTCGGTCGGCCGCTGCATCTCTCTGCCGGCGATGTCGGTCGCCTCGGGCAAGGTCGCCAGCTTCACCACCGGCGCCTACGCGCGCATCCGCGACCAGTTCGGCCTGCCGATCGGCAAGTTCGAGGGCGTCGACGAGGCGATGGCGCGCATCGGCGGCTTCACCTACCAGATGGAAGCGTCGCAGGACCTCGCGCTGACCGGCCTCGACATGGGCGAAAAGCCGTCGGTGTTGTCGGCGGTGCTCAAGTACCACAACACCGAGCGCATGCGCAAAGCGCTGAACGACGCGATGGACGTGCACGGCGGCCGCGCGGTGGTGCTCGGTCCGCGCAACTACCTGGCACGCGCCTACCAGGCGATCCCGATCGCGATCACCGTCGAGGGCGCCAACATCCTGACCCGTTCGATGATCATCTACGGCCAGGGCGCGATCCGCTGCCATCCGTTCGTGCTGCGCGAGATGAAGGCCGCGATGGCCGGCGACGGCCGCGAGTTCGACGACGCGATCACCGGCCACATCGGCTTCGTCGTCTCCAACTTCGTCCGCTCGCTGTGGATGGGCCTCACCGGCGCGCGCCTCGTCGGCGCGCCGCGTGGCGGCGAGACCGCCCGCTACTACAAACAGCTGACGCGTTTTTCCAGCGCCTTCGCGCTGTTGTCCGACATGGCGATGTTCAGCCTCGGCGGCTCGCTGAAATTCCGCGAGAAGCTGTCGGCGCGCCTGGGCGATATGCTGTCCAACCTCTACATCGCGTCGGCGTGCCTGAAGCGCTTCGAGCGCGAGGGCGCGCAGAAAGAAGACCTCGCCGTACTCCAGTGGTCGGTCGAGTCGGCGCTGTACGACCTGCAGCAGGCGATGGACGGCTTCCTCGCCAACCTGCCGAACCGTCCGCTCGCCTTCCTGTTGCGCCGCGTGATTTTCCCCTGGGGTCTGACGCTCAAGCAGCCGTCCGACCGTACCGGTACCCGCGTCGCCCGTGCGCTGATGGAAGAGGGCGGCACCCGCGAACGGCTGACGCGCGGCATGTTCGTCCCCGACGACGAGCGCGACCCGGTCGGCGTGTTGCAGCCGGCGCTCAAGGCCGTCGTCGCGACCGAGCCGGTCGAGCAGAAGCTGCGCAAACTGACGCGCGACGGCAAGTTCCGGTCGCTGACCAGCCGCGAAAGGTTGGCCGAGGCGCTGGCCGCCGGCCAGATCAGCCAGGCCGAATTCGACGCGGTGGCGCGCGCGCGCAAGCTCAAGCGCGACGTGATCATGGTCGACGACTTCGACAAGTCGCTGACCCACCACGACGACGGTCTGCTGGAAAGGCTGGTGTTCTGACGCGGGCCGCCGTGACCGCAGGCACGGCGTGAGCCGTGCCTGCGCTGTTTCTGCCTTGCTCTTTAAAACGATTACTGCAGAAGTGGGCGAATTACTGCCGATATTTTCAAGGAAATACTTTCGTGTTGTAATTAAACGAATGTTTGGAACAATAGCTTGAAAATGCTGGCAAAGGGCCCGGGCTGTCGCTAGTATCGATTGCAGTCGATGACACAATCGACTTCGCGAACAACATGCAACGAGCAATGCAGAGAGGGATAACACATGAAGTTGAAGCAGCTCAGCCTGTCGGTCATGTTGCTGGGATCGGCCGCCAGCCTGTTCTCCGCCCAAGCCGTCGCGTCCGGTTACCACTTCGGCACCCAGTCGGTCAGCGCGCAAGCCACCGCCAACGCCAGCGCGGCGGAGGCGGCCGACGCCAGCACCATCTTCTACAACGCCGCCGGGATGTCCAAGCTATCCGGCACGCAAGTCTCGGGTGCGCTGAACCTGGTCGCGCCGAGCGTCAAATACCGTAATGCCCAAGGCTTCTACCCCGGCGCGCCGGGCGCGCAGCAGGCCATCCAGGGGCGTGACAGCGGCAAGCTGACCGACGACCTGGTCGCGGTGCCCCATCTTTACCTGACGCACAAGATCGACGAGCGCTTCGCGGTCGGCGTCGGCGTCTACGTGCCCTACGCGTCCGAGACCGAGTACCAGCGCGATTCGGTGCTGCGCTACAACGTCAACCAGACCGGGCTGAAAACGCTAGACGTCAACCCGGCGCTGTCGATCAAGCTGAACGAACAGCACGCCTTCGGCGTCGGCCTGCTGGCGCAGTATGCGAAGGCGACGCTGCGCCAGTTCGCGAACTTCGGCGCCTTCCCGGGAGGCGGCGGCAACGGCGCCAACGACGGCTACGCGGAGGTCGAGGGCGACGACTGGGGCTTCGGCTTCACCGCCGGCTGGCTGTGGGACGTGAGCGACCGCAGCCGCGTCGGCCTGAGCTACCGCTCGAAGGTCAAGCACACGCTGGACGGCACCGCGAAGTGGAGCAAGAGCGCCGCCTACTCCACGACGCCGAACGCGTTGGGCTACAAGGACAACGAAGGCGCCAAGGTCGACGTCGTGACCCCCGAGTCGCTGTCGCTGCACGGCATGCACAGGCTCGATCCGCGGTGGAACCTGTTCGGCGACGTGACCTGGACCCGCCACTCGCGCTTCGACCGCGTCCAAATCGAGTACGAGAACACCAAGGTCGTCAACGGCAGCACGAGCAACAAGACCATCCTGGTGCCCGACTGGAAGGACACCTACAAGGTGTCGCTCGGCGCGTCCTACCAGGTCACCGACCCGCTGCAGTTGCGCTTCGGCGTCGCCTACGACCAGTCGCCGGTGCCGGACGACGCGCACCGCCTGTCGACGCTGCCGGACAACGACCGCATCTGGCTGTCGCTCGGCGGCAAGTACGAGTTGAGCAAGCAAAGCTCGGTCAACCTGGCGTACAGCTATATCCATATCAAGGATGCCAAGGCCAACGTCAACGGCTATTGCGGCGGCGCGAACGCGGCGGCGGTCGCTTGCGTGTCGAGCAAGACCAACGGCTCGGCCGAATACAGGAGCCACGCGCAGATCGTGGGTGTCCAGTACAACCACAGTTTCTGAACCGCATAGGCGGTAAGGCGAGGGCGGGGCGTCGCGTCCCGCCCGACAATAACAAGGCAGGCACGAGGGGCGCTGCCGTCTGATGTCCATAGACACCATCGAGGAAACCATGTCTGAATCCAAGTTCATCGTACGCAAGGTCGCCGTGCTCGGCGCCGGCGTGATGGGGGCGCAGATCGCCGCCCATCTGGTCAACGCCAAGGTGCCGACGATCCTGTTCGATCTGCCGGCCCGCGAGGGCGACAAGAACGGCATCGTCAAGAAAGCGATCGACGGTCTGAAGAAACAGAAGCCGTCGCCGCTGGCGGGCAAGGGCCTCGAGCAGTACATCCAGCCGGCCAACTACGAGGAGCATCTGCATCTTCTGAAGGAGTGCGACCTGGTGATCGAGGCGATCGCCGAGCGCATCGACTGGAAGGCCGACCTCTACCACAAGGTCGCGCCGCACCTGGGCGAGCGCACCATCTTCGCGACCAACACCTCCGGCCTGTCGATCAACACCTTGGCCGAGGCCTGCCCGGAGGGCGTGCGTCCGCGCTTCTGCGGCGTGCACTTCTTCAACCCGCCGCGCTACATGCACCTGGTCGAGATCATCCCGTGCGCGAGCTCGGACGCGGCCATGCTCGACCACCTCGAGCGCTTCCTCGTCTCGACGCTCGGCAAGGGCGTGATCCGCGCCAAGGACACGCCGAACTTCGTCGCCAACCGCATCGGCGTGTTCTCGATGCTGGCGACCATCGCCAACGCCGAGAAATTCGGCATCCGCTTCGACGTGGTCGACGACCTGACCGGCCCGCGCCTCGGCCGCCCGAAGTCGGCGACCTTCCGCACCGCCGACGTCGTCGGCCTCGACACCTTCGCCCACGTGGTGAAAACCATGCAGGACACGCTGCCCGACGACCCGTGGCACGGCCTGTTCAAGTCGCCCGAATGGTTGCAAAAGCTGATCGCCGCCGGCGCCCTGGGCGCCAAGACGAAGGCCGGCATCTACAAGAAGGACGGCAAGCAGATGTTCGTCGTCGACCCGGCCAAGGGCGACTACGTCGGCGCCGGCGAGAAGGGCGACGACGCGGTCAAGGACATCCTGAAAATCGCCGACCCGGCGGAGAAATTCCGCAAACTGCGCGAAAGCGAACATCCGCAGGCGCAGTTCCTGTGGGCATGCTTCCGCGACGTGTTTCATTACATCGGCTACCACCTGGCCGACATCGCCAACTCGGCGCGCGACGTCGACTTCGCGATCCGCTGGGGCTTCGGCTGGAGCGTCGGCCCGTTCGAGACCTGGCAGGCCGCCGGCTGGCAGCAGGTCGCCCGCTGGGTCGACGAGGATGTGAAGGCCGGCAAGGCGCTGGCCTCGGCCAACCTTCCGGCCTGGGTGCTCGAAGCCGACCGCGTCGGCGTGCATTTCGCCGACGGCTCCTTTGACGCCGCCAGCGGCAAGCGCGTCGGCCGCTCGACGCTCGACGTCTACGCGCGCCAGCTCGCGCCGGCCAGGGTGCTCGGCGAGGCGAGCGCGCCCCTGGGCGAGACCGTGTTCGAGAACGACGGCGTGCGCGCCTTCACCACCGGCGACGAGGTGCTGGTGGTGTCGTTCAAGTCCAAGGCGCACGCGATCGGCCCGGACGTGCTCGACGGCCTGAACACCGCGCTGGACATCGCCGAGGCGCGCTTCAAGGGCCTGGTGATCTGGCAGACCGAGGAGCCGTTCTCGGTCGGCGCCGACCTCGCGTCGATGATGCCGGCCTTCATGATGGGCGACTGGGACGCGATCGACGCCACCGTGCGCCGCTTCCAGCAGACGTCGATGCGGCTGCGCTACAGCCAGGTGCCGACCGTCGCCGCGACGCAGGGCTACGCCTTCGGCGGCGGCTGCGAGTTCGCGATGCACTGCGACAAGGTGGTCGCCGCGCTCGAATCCTACGTCGGCCTGGTCGAGGTCGGCGTCGGCCTGTTGCCGGGCGGCGGCGGCTGCAAGGAATTCGCGCTGCGCGCCGCACAAGAGGCGCGCGGCGACATCCTGCCGGCGCTGAAGGACTACTTCATGGCGGTCGCGACCGCCAAGGTCGCCACCAGCGCGGTCGAGGCGCAGGAGATCGGCTACTTCAGGAAGACCGACACGGTGGTGTTCAACGCCTACGAGCTTCTGTACGTCGCCAAACAACAGGCGCTCGCGATGGCCGAGGCCGGCTATCGCCCGCCGCTGAAGGTCAAGGGCTTCCCGGTCGCCGGCCGCGCCGGCGCCGCGTCGATCAAGGGCCAGTTGCTGAACATGTTCGAGGGCCGCTTCATCAGCGAGTACGACTTCACCATCGCCAGCCTGATCGCCGACGTGATGACCGGCGGCGACGTCGAAGCCGGCACCGAGGTCGACGAGCAGTGGATCCTCGACCTGGAGCGCAAGGGCTTCATGCAGCTGCTGAAAAACGGCAAGACGCAGGACCGCATCGCCAACATGCTGACCACCGGCAAGCCGCTGCGCAACTAACACCGAGACGATCAGACGCCCGGCCGGCCCCCGAGCCGACCGGGCCGCAGGAGAACACCACATGACCCAGCAAGTACAGGAAGCTTACATCGTCGCCGCCACCCGCACGCCGGTCGGCAAGGCGCCGCGCGGCATGATGCGCCACGTGCGCCCGGACGACATGCTCGCCCACGTCATCACCGGCGCCCTGGCGCAGGTGCCGGCGCTCGACCCGAAACTGATCGCCGACTGCGTGGTCGGCTGCGCCTTCCCCGAGGCGGAGCAGGGCCTCAACATGGCGCGCATCGGCGTGCTGCTGGCCGGCCTGCCCGATACCGTCGGCGGCGTGACGATCAACCGCTATTGCTCGTCCGGCATCAACGCGGTGCAGATGGCCGCCGACCGCATCCGCCTCGGCGAAGCGGACGTGGTGATCGCGGCCGGTTCCGAGTCGATGTCGCTGGTGCCGATGATGGGCAACAAGGTCGCGCTGAACCCGGAAATCTTCGCCCGCGACGAAAACTACGCCATCGCCTACGGCATGGGCCTGACCGCCGAGAAGGTCGCCCAGCAGTGGGGCGTGTCGCGCGAGGACCAGGACGCCTTCGCGGTCGAATCGCACCGCCGCGCGCTGGCCGCGATCGAGAGCGGCGCGTTCAAGGCGGAGATCAGCCCGCTCGACGTCACCTACCGCGTGCCCAACCTCGCGACCGGCGAGGTCGAGCATGTGCGAAAGACGCTGACCACCGACGAGGGCCCGCGCGCCGACACCTCGCTCGAGGGCCTCGCCAGGCTCAAGCCGGTGTTCGACGCCAAGGGCTCGGTGACCGCCGGCAACAGCTCGCAGATGTCCGACGGCGCCGGCGCGGTGATCCTGGTGTCGGAAAAGATCCTCAAGCAGTTCAACCTGACGCCGCTGGCGCGCTACGTCACCTTCTCGGTCAAGGGCGTGCCGCCGGCGATCATGGGCATCGGTCCGAAGGAGGCGATCCCGGCCGCGCTCGGGCAGGCGGGCCTCGCGCTGTCCGACATCAAGTGGATGGAGCTCAACGAGGCGTTCGCCGCGCAGGCGCTGGCGGTGATCCGCGACCTCGATCTGGACACGAACGTCGTCAACCCGCACGGCGGCGCGATCGCGCTGGGCCACCCGCTGGGCGCGACCGGTGCGATCCGCGCGGCGACGCTGATCCACGGCATGCGGGGCCGCGGCCAGAGCGGCTACGGCATGGTGACGATGTGCATCGGCACCGGCATGGGCGCCGCCGGCATCCTCGAAGTGCTGTAAAACCGGACGATCCGACCGGGACGGGGCGGCCGCACGCGGCAAGCCGGTTCCGGATGCTTGAACCCCGCCGCGCGTCGGCGGGTTTTTTTCGTCCCGGTGCGGCGCCATGAAAAACGCCCGGCGGAGCCGGGCGCGGGGGAGGGTTGGCCGAGGCCTTACAGCCGGGCGAGGGTGTCGAAGTCGCTGTGCGCGCAGTCGCCGAAGGGCGTGAGCGGCGCCTTCAGGCGGATCCGGTAGGACTGGCCCTGCACGGTCAGCACCAGTTCGCGCTGCGGCTCGGCCAGGCCCCGCGGCAGCAGGAACCAGCGCCGGCCGCCGACCGAGTTCGGCTGGGTGATGTAAAGGCCGTGCTGCGGGTCCATGTCCGGCAGCGCCGGGTCGGTCAACGACACCGCGATCGGCGAGTGGCCGAGCAGCTCGACGCCGACGCGCGCATTGCCCGAGCTTTCGCGCGCGATGCGGCGGATCACGCCCAGTTGCGGCGTCCCGCCGCTCTCGCGCACGCACAGCAGCCGACCCAGCGCGAGCGGCTCGATGTCGCGTCCGTAAAAGTTCAGGCCCATGCCGGTCTGGCTGACGTCCTGGATGCGCCAGTCCTCGTGGCTGCCGTCGGTCGCGTGCGCCGGCTGCTGCACCTTGGCGAGAAAGGCGATGCGCTCGAAACCGACGTCGACCTCGGCCTGCTTCAACTGGGGCGAGCGTTCGGACTTGCGCAGCGATACGCCGCCGTCGCGCGCCCAGCGCGTCGCGAGCTTGGCGCACAATTGCTCCCATTCGTGCTCGGACAGGCGCAGCCGCGTCTGCGTCAGCAGCGGCGGCAGGCCCTTGTCGAGGTCGAGCATGATGTCGGCCAGCCGGTTCGCGAACGGCTGGCCCGACCAGTAGCGCACGCCTGGGCCGAGCATGCCGCGCCGCATGGTTTGCGGCGGCGCGGCGGCCTCGAGGTCGAGCAGGAAGACCGGCTCGTCGACGAGGTTGGCCTGCCGCTCGAAGCGGGTGCAGCCGGCCAGACCGCCGAGCAGCCGCTCGACCGCGACGATCTCGACCGGGCGCAGGTTGTCGGTCTGCGCCAGCTTGAGCATCGCGCCGCGCAGCAGGATCTGCTCGCAGCTGGTTTCCTCGCGCTCGCTCTCGTAAAGCCGGATCGGCTGGCGTTCGCAGCCCTGTTCCTCGGCCGACAGGTAGAGCCGGTAGCCCTGCTGCCAGAGCTGGCCGTCGGAGTTCAGGTAATTCAGCGCGTTCCACAGCGTCAGCCGCATCTGGTGGTTGAGCGCGCGCGCGGTCGCCAGCCGGATGTCGGCCGCCAGCGCCGGCTGCGGGTTGCCCTGCTGCAGCTTCAGGCAGATCAGGTAGGCCTTGGAGAGCTGCTGCAGGTAGGCGAGGATGCTCGGCTGGAAGGACTTCACGCCGGCCTTGCCGGCGAGGAAGTCGTCGCACAGCTGGGTGTGGATGACGTGGGTACGCTCGTCGATATAGAGCAGGGTCTTGAGTCTCTCCTTCAGCGAGATCTCGGTGTCGGCGTTGATCTTGGCGATCGACTTGACGATCTCGACCAGCGCGCCGGCGTACTCGGCCTCGGGCAGCGCGTTGACCAGCGTCGTCGCGGACTGCGTGAGGCTCGACTGGGGGCCGTTGCGGCTGACCAGCGAGCTGACCAGTTTCTTGAAATCGAACATGAAGGTGCGTGCCTGTCTTGAAGGTTGTCATCTTATGACAGCGTCGGGACCGGGTAAATCCTCGTTTTCGATAGGGAGGAGCGCGGCGCGGCAGGCGTGCTCGAGCGCGGCGGCCAGCGTGCGCATCAGCCGCGATTCGCCGCGCCAGCGGTGCCAGTAGAGCGCCAGGTCGATGGTGTGACCGGGGGCGAGGTCGAGCAGTTCGCCGGCCGCGAGCGCCGGCTGCGCCATCGACGCCGGCACCATGCTCCAGCCCAGCCCCAGCCGCACCGCCTCGAGGATGCTCTGCGGCGACGGCAGCGTCAGCCTGGGGTAGTCGCCGCGGTAGCCGGCGACGCGCGCCAGGTACTCGGTCTGCATGTCGTCCTTCGCGCTGAACACGATGGCCGGCGCCGCGGCGAAGCGTTCGGCGCGCGGCCCGTCCGGGAAATGGCGGCGCGCGAAGTCGGGCGAGGCCATGCCGTGGTAGCGCATCACGCCCAGCGGCAGGCAGTCGCCGCCCTGTACCGGCCGCGGCCGGGTGCTGACGCAGGCGAGCACGTGGCCCTGGCGCATCAGCTCGAGCGTGTAGTCCTGGTCGTCGAGCACCACGTCGATCAGCACCCGCTCGGCGCGGCATACCGGCGCGATCGCGGCGACGAACCAGGTCGCCAGGCTGTCGTTGTTGACGCCGAGCGCCAGCCGCGTCCAGCCGGCGCCTTGCTGCGGCGTCTCGAGGCTGTCGAACAGCTCGGCCTCGAGCAGGTGGATCTGCCGGTAGTGCTGCAAAAGGCGGCGCCCGAGCGCGGTGGTGCCGACCGGCAGCGTGCGCGTCAGCACCGGTTGGCCGAGCCGCTCCTCGAGCTGGCGGATGCGCTGCGATACCGCCGACTGGGTGATGAACAGCCGTTCGGCGGCCTTGTCGAAGCCGCCGCTGTCGACCACGGCGGCGAGCGCTTCGAGGTGTTTGGGGTCGAGCATGAGCAATATTAGTTTTGCTGATATCTCATCATAACAATGAATTTAACTTAATTCCGGCTTCCGGCTACCTTGTCGGCATCGCTTCTGCCGCCCGCCACAGGATGCCGCCATGGATTTCGCCGTCTACCTTTCCGCCCTCGGGATCACCGCCAGCCAGATCGTCGGCATCGGCCCGCAAAACGCCTTCGTGATCCGCCAGGGCATAGGCCGCAGCCACGTGCTGCCCATCGTCGCGATCTGCATCGCTTGCGACATCCTGCTGATCTCGGCCGGCGTGCTCGGCGTCGGCGGCTGGGTCGCCGGCCATCCGGCGCTGATGCGCTGGGTGGTGTGGGGCGGTGCGGCCTTCATCGCGTGGCTGGGCGTCAAGTCCTTGCGCGCGGCCTTCACGCCCAGGGCGCTCGACGCAGCCGGCGACGTCGAGCGCGGCAAGCGTAACGCGATCCGCACCATCCTCGTCGTGACCTTGCTCAACCCCTACGTCTGGCTCGATACGGTGGTGCTGATCGGCAGCGTGTCGTCGGTGTACGGCGCGGCGGCCAAGCTGTCGTTCATCCTCGGCGCCAGCACCGCGTCCTGCCTGTGGTTCCTCGCGATCGGCGTCGGCGCCGGCCGGCTCGCGCCGTGGTTCGAGTCGCCCCGAAGCTGGCGTGTGCTCGACGGCGTGATCGCGGCGGTGATGTTCTTCACCGCGACGATGCTGGTGACGCAGTTCGGCTTCGGCCGCTGATGGGCGCGTGCTGCCAAACAAACAGCCCGGTTTTCATGCCGGGCTGTTTGTTTGGTCGCGGCGCCGCAAGGGCCGAGCGGGCTTATTCCGCGTCGGCACCGTCCTCGTCTGCGGGCCAGGGTTGGCCGAGGCCCGCCGCGACCAGGTCCTCGCGCGTCAGGAGGAACACGAAGCCGTCGCCGCCGCTGGTCTCGAGCCACACGAAGGGCAGCTGCGGGTAGGCCGCCTCGAGCACCTCGCGGTTGTGGCCGATCTCGACCAGCAGCACGCCCTTCGGGTTGAGGCGCGCGGCGGCTTCCGCGAGGATGGCGCGCGTGTGGTCGAGGCCGTCCTCGCCCGAACCGAGCGCCATTTCCGGCTCGTGGCGGTACTCGTCGGGCAGCTCGTCCATCGCGTCCTCGTCGACGTAGGGCGGGTTGGAGACGATCAGGTCGTAGCTTTCCTCTAGCCCAGCGAACAGGTCGGTGTGGATCAGCTGCACGCGCTCCTCGAGGCCGTAGTCCTGCACGTTGACGCTGGCGACCTCGAGCGCGTCGAGCGACAGGTCGACCGCGTCGACCTCGGCGTCCGGGTAGTGGTGCGCGATCTGGATCGCCAGGCAGCCCGAGCCGGTGCACAGGTCGAGCGCGCGGTGCACCAGTTCCGGGTGTTCGATCCACGGCGCGAGCGGCTCGCCGAGCAGTTCGTAGATGAAGGAGCGCGGCACCAGCACGCGCTCGTCGACGTAGAAGCTGAAGTCGCCCTGCCACGCCTCGTGCGTCAGGTAGGCGACCGGCACCTTCTCGACCGCGCGGCGCTCGACCAGCTCGAGCACGTCCTTCACCTCCTGCGGCAGCAGGCGCGCGTCGAGGAAGGGTTCGAGGCGGTCGATCGGCAGGTTCAGCGTCTTGAGGATCAGGTAGGCGGCCTCGTCGTAGGCGTTGCTGGTGCCGTGGCCGTAGAAGAGGCCGGCCTCGTTGAAGCGCGACACCGCGAAGCGCACGAGGTCGCGCACGGTGAAGAGGGTTTCGGCGGCTTGGCTGTACATGGATGTTTCCTTGAATGACAAAGGTTGGCCGAGCCTTGGGGGCTCGGCCAACCTCGATAGAAAAAACCGCGATCAGAACGGCAGCTTGGCCTTCGTCTCGGCGGCGAGCACGCGGCGGAAGTCGGCCTTGATGCGCTCGAGCGCGTCCTCGGTGTCGGCCTCGAAGCGCAGCACGATCACCGGCGTGGTGTTCGACGCGCGCGCCAGGCCGAAGCCGTCCGGGTACTCGACGCGTAGGCCGTCGAGGGTGATCACCTCGGCGGCGCCGTCGAAGCGCGCGCTCTGTTGCAGGCGGGCGATCAGCGCG
The DNA here is from genome assembly GCF_004345725.1 of Crenobacter luteus. Lineage (GTDB taxonomy): Bacteria > Pseudomonadota > Gammaproteobacteria > Burkholderiales > Chromobacteriaceae > Crenobacter > Crenobacter luteus. The sequence continues at coordinate 27,632 of NZ_SLXG01000010.1, forward strand.
TGGTTGTCGCCTTCCTTGGCCATCTTCAGGTTCAGCTCCGGCGTCGAGATCGCGTTCGGCAGCGCGTTCAGCAGCTCGCTCGGGTCGTCGACGCGCGACAGCACCTCCAGAAGGCGCGCGCCGGCGTACAGGCCGTCGTCGAAGCCGTACCAGCGCTCCTTGAAGAACACGTGGCCGCTCATCTCGCCGGCGACCAGCGCGCCGGTTTCCTTGATCGCCGCCTTGATGAAGCTGTGACCGGTGCGCGCCATCACCGGTTCGCCGCCGTTGTCGCGGATCCACGGCGCCAACAGGCGCGTCGATTTCACGTCGTAGATCACCTTGGCGCCCGGGTTGCGCTCGAGCACGTCGGCGGCGAACAGCATCAGCTGGCGGTCCGGCCAGATGATGTTGCCTTCCTTGGTGACCACGCCGAGGCGGTCGCCGTCGCCGTCGAAGGCGAGGCCGAGTTCGGCGTCGGTCTTGGCGAGCGCGTCGATCACGTCGGCGAGGTTCTCGGGCTTGGCCGGGTCCGGGTGGTGGTTCGGGAAGCTGCCGTCGACCTCGCAGAACAGCTCGCGCACGCGGCAGCCGAGGCGGCGGAACAGCAGCGGCGCGAAGGCGCCCGGCACGCCGTTGCCGCAGTCGATCACGATGTTCATCGGGCGTTCGAGCTTGACGTCGCCGACGATGCGCTTCAGGTAGGCCTCGACGATGTCGTGCGTGCGGTAGCCGCCTGCGCCGTCGACGAAATCCTTGTCGCGGATGCGCGCGTAGAGCGCCTGGATCGCGTCGCCGGCGAGCGTGTCGCCGGCCAGCATCATCTTGAAGCCGTTGTACTCGGGCGGGTTGTGGCTGCCGGTCACCATCACGCCGGACAGCGTGCCCAGTTCGTGCGCGGCGAAGTAGAGCATCGGCGTCGCGACGCGGCCGACGTCGATCACGTCGACGCCGGTGGCGCGGATCCCTTCGGCGAGCGCCTCGGCGAGGTCGGGCCCGGACAGCCGGCCGTCGCGGCCGATCACGATCGCCTTGACCGCGCGCGCGCGCGCCTCGCTGCCGATCGCGCGGCCGATCAGCCGTGCGGCGTCGAGCGTCAGCGTCTTGCCGACGATGCCGCGGATGTCGTAGGCCTTGAAGATGTCTTTGGATAGGGTCGCCATGTCGGATGGTGTCCTGGGTTTGAGCTGGATGCGGGGGGGCTCGGCCGACGTCGGCCGAGCGTCGGGGTTCACAGCGCCTGGCCGAATGCGACCAGCTCGGCGAGCTTGGCGCGCGCGGCGCCCGAGTCGATCGCGGCGCGCGCGCGCTCGATGCCCTCGCCGAAGTCGGCGGCGACGTCGGCGGCGTACAGCGCGGCGGCGGCGTTCAAGAGCACGATGTCGCGGTGCGGGCCCTCGTCGCCGTCGAGCACCGCCAGCACCATCGCGCGCGATTCGTCGGCGCCGGCGACGCGGATCGGCTTGAGGTCGTCGGTCAGCGTGAAGCCGTAGCGGGTCGGGTCGAGTTCGTATTCCTCGACGCGACCGTCCTTCAGCTCGGCGACCAGCGTCTTGTCGGCGATGGTGATCTCGTCCAGACCGTCGCGGCCGTGCACCACCAGCACGTGGCGGCTGCCGAGCTGCTTCAACACGCGCGCCTGGATGCCGACGAGGTCGGGGTGGAACACGCCCATCAGCTGGCACTCGGCGTTGGCCGGGTTGGTCAGCGGCCCGAGGATGTTGAAGATGGTGCGCACGCCGAGCTCTTTTCGGATCGGCGCGACGTGGCGCATCGCGCTGTGGTAGTTGGGCGCGAACATGAAGCCGGCGCCGACCGCGTCGATCGTCGCGCCGACCTGTTCCGGCGTCAGGTCGAGCCGCACGCCGAGCGATTCGAGCACGTCGGCGCTGCCGGAGCTCGACGACACCGCGCGGCCGCCGTGCTTGGCGACGCGCGCGCCGGCGGCAGCGGCGACGAACATCGTCGTCGTCGAGATGTTGAAGGTGTGCGCCTTGTCGCCGCCGGTGCCGACGATGTCCAGCAGGTGGCTACGGTCGGCCACCGGCACCGGGGTGGCGAATTCGCGCATGATGGTCGCCGCGGCGGCGATCTCGGATACCGATTCGGTCTTGACGCGCAAGCCGACCAGGATCGCCGCGGTCAGCACCGGCGACACCTCGCCGCTCATGATCTGCCGCATCAGGTCGAGCATTTCGTCGTAGAAGAGTTCGTTCTGATCGATCAGTCGGTTGAGGGCGGCCTGGGGGGTGATCATCGCAATCCTTGTCGGGTTCGGTTTCGGGGGAGGGCAGAGGGGCGACGGCCGGAGCCCGGCCGCCCGGCCGGCGCGTCAGGCGTGTTCCCTCAGGAAGTTCGACAGCATGTCGTGGCCGTGCTGGGTCAGGATCGACTCCGGGTGGAACTGCACGCCCTCGACCGGCAGCGTCTTGTGGCGCACGCCCATGATCTCGCCGTCGTCGGTCCACGCGGTGACCTCGAGGCAGTCGGGCAGGCTCGCGCGCTCGATCACCAGGCTGTGGTAGCGGGTGCAGGTCACCGGGTTGGGCAGGCCGCGGAACACGCCGGCGTCCAGATGGTGCACCGGCGAGGTCTTGCCGTGCATCAGTTGCTGGGCGTGCACCACCTTGCCGCCGAAGGCCTGGCCGATGCTCTGATGGCCGAGGCAGACGCCGAGGATGGGAATCTCGCCGGCGAAACGCTCGATCGCGGCGAGCGACACGCCGGCTTCGTTCGGCGTGCACGGGCCGGGCGAGACGACCAGGTACTGCGGCTTGAGCGCGGCGATCTCGTCGAGGCTGATCTCGTCGTTGCGGAACACCTTCACCTCCTGGCCGAGTTCGGCGAAGTACTGCACCAGGTTGTAGGTGAAGCTGTCGTAGTTGTCGATCATCAGAAGCATTTTGTGACCTAAGGCGCTGAATTTGTCATGTTTGCTTGCGTTGGGGCCAGGTCCGTTACTCACAGCCTTACTCACAATCGCATTTGATGGGCATGCCCGGAGCGGGTTGCTGCACTGCATTTTCATTCCAAACCCGGCCTGCCGCAACATCGTCTTGCCGGTGGGCGATGCGGGCCGCTTTCCATCGTGACAAGCGCGTGCATGACGGACGCGCCGTGCAGAGCGGCCCGCCGGCGCCCGGCTAGCGAGCTTCCGGCGCGGCGGTCCGGGGCGCCGTCGCCGGCAACCGGATGGCGATCGCGGCGCCGTCGCGCGACGCGGTCGACGCGACGCGGCCGCCGAGCGGCTCGGCCCGGTCGCGCAGCGCCTGCAGCAGCGCCTCGTCGCTACGCCCGCCGCGATTCGCGCCGCCGTGTCCGCGTACCGTGAGGCACAGCGTGCCGCCGTCCTCGTGCAGCTCGACGCTCGCGGCCCGCGTGCCTTCGCGAACGGCGACGAGGGCGAGCGCATCGCCGGCGAGGCGGGACAGCGCGAGCGCCTGAGGCGCCTGCGGCGCGAAGCGGCCGAGGCGGTTGTCGACCGTCACGCGGACGCCGTGGGCGGTCTCGGCGTCGCGGGCGGCGCGCGCGATCGCCTCCGCCAGCGTTTCGGCGTCGAGCGCCGCCGGCTGCAGCGTCTGCGCGAGGCGGAGGGTGTCGTCGAGCGCGGCGAGCAGGGCGGAGTGGCTGGCGGCCAGCGCGGCGCCGTCGTCGCGGGCGGCGGCGTGTTCGAGCGCGATCCGGGCCGCCTCCAGACGTTGGCCGAGGCCGTCGCGCAGCGCGGCCGCGATCCGGCTCCGTTCCGCCTCCTGCGCGTCGAGCAGCCGCCGTGCCCGCGCGCCGAGCCGGCTGGCGGTGCGGCGCCGCTCGGCGACGTTGAGCGCGACAGCGCTGGCCAGCACCAGCAGCAGGGCGCAAAGGCCCAGCGCGGCGACGCCGCCCAGCGTCGCGTCGATGCGGGCGCGCGTCTTTGCGCGCGAGGCGCTGATCTCGCGCTCGACGTCGTCGAGGTAGACGCCGGTGCCGATCATCCAGTCCCAGCGCGGCAGATGCACGACGTAGCCGAGCTTGCCGGTCAGCTTGCCGGTCGACGGCTTTTCCCATTCGTAGCGGGCAAAGCCGTCGCCGCGCCGCGCGGTGTGCAGCAGCGCCTGGATTACCTGACGGCCGTGCGGGTCGGTCAGCGCCCACAGATTGTGGCCGACCAGCTCGGGCTTGCGCGGGTGGACCAGGCTATTGCCGCCGGTGTCGTAGGCGAAAAAGTAGCCGTCGTCGCCGTAGTCGAGGCCGGCGAGGAGGGCCTTGGCCTGTTCGCGGGTCGCCGCGTCGTCGCGTCCCGATTCGTACAGCGGCCTGATCGCGGCCAGCGCGAGCTCGACGTAGTGCTTGAGCTCGGCGCGGTGCGCGGCGTAGAGGCGCTCCTCGAGCAGCGCGACCTGCTGCTCGGCCAACTGCCGCGACTGGTGGAGCAGCAGCGCGCCGACGGCGGCCAGCGACAGCAGCGACAACATGACGAGAAGGACGGTTTTCTGCTTGAGCGACATGCGAACTGGCGGCGCAAGGGGTAGGAAAGGCGGCAATGTACACCGAATGCCCGCGTCCGTCTCGTGGGCATGCCGGGAGCGGCCGGCGCGCCGTGGCGGCAGAAACGCCACCGCAGGGCGTCGTGTGTCGCGTTCCGGAATTTCGCAAAAGCGACAGCGGCCTACACATGTGGTCGCGGCCGCGCACGCCGGGAAGGGGCGGTGCGCGCGCGGCGAAAAGTTTCAGGGTCTTGATCGGAAAGGGGATTTTGGCTGTCCTGCGCGCGTTTGTTGCGCTGCAGCAGCTACGGGGCGAGGGTCGGACCCATGATTGTCCGCACGGGCAATTGCTGAAAACATCCACTCGCCAGCCCCTTGCCGTGCCCGTCGATGCGACCGGCGAGCGGCGCGCAGCACGGCCGCACGATAAAGGCCGGCTCGAGACAAGGCGTGCCCGACGCGCCGCCACCGTTACACCCGTCTACGGAGAAGTCCCCATGAAGAAGCTTGTCATCTCGGTTGCCCTCGCCCTCGCCTCCACCGGCGTCATGGCCAAGGAGTGGAACGTCGTCCGCTTCGGCGTCGACGCCAACTACGCGCCGTTCGAATCGAAGGCCGCCGACGGCAAACTGGTCGGTTTCGACATCGACCTGGGCAACGCGATCTGCGAAAAGATCAAGGCCAAGTGCGTGTGGGTCGAGAACGACTTCGACGGCATGATCCCGGCGCTCAAGGCCAAGAAGTTCGACGCCATCCTGTCGTCGCTGTCGGTGACCGACAAGCGCAAGGAGCAGATCGCCTTCTCCGACAAGCTGTTCAATACCCCGGTGCGTCTGGTCGCCAGGAAAGGCTCGTCGCTCCAGCCGACCGTCGAATCGCTCAAGGGCAAACGCATCGGCGTGCAGCAGGGTACGGTGATGGAGAGCTTCGCCAAGGCGCACTGGGGCGGCAAGGGCGTGACCGTCGTGCCGTACCAGAACAACGACCTGGTGCTCGCCGACCTGGTGTCCGGCCGCCTCGACGGCAGCGTGCAGGAGGTCGTGCTGGCCGATACCGCCTTCCTGAAAACCGCGCAGGGCCGCAACTTCGGCTTCGCCGGCGGCAACCTCAACGACGTGAAGATCCTCGGCGTCGGCACCGCGGTCGGCCTCAGGAAGGAGGACAACGACCTGCGCCTCCTGATCAACAAGGCGATCGCCGACATGCACAAGGACGGCACCTACCAGCGCCTCTCGAAGAAATACTTCTCCTTCGACATCTACCACTGAGCCCCCTCGGGCGCCGCCCCTTCATTGGGGCGCGGCGCCCGGCGCCGTCCCGTTCCGTCCCTGCCGGACGGGGCGCGGCCGCGGGCGTGAGCGGTCCCGAAGCCTCGCACGAGAGGACCGCCGCGTCGTCAACAGAAGGAGAAAGCAATGTTCCTGGAAGGCTACGGGCCGCTGATCGCCAGCGGCACCTGGGCGACGGTCAAGCTCGCGCTGCTGTCGCTCGCCGCCTCGGTGCTGATCGGCCTGGTCGGCGCCAGCGCCAAACTGTCGGCCAACCGTGCGCTGCGCGGGCTGGCCACCGGCTATACCACGCTGATCCGCAGCATTCCGGATCTGGTGATCATGCTGCTGTTGTTCTACAGCATCCAGATGCTGCTCAACGAGTTCACCGAGTATCTGCAGCTCGAGCAGATCGACATCGACCCCTTCGTCGCCGGCGTCGTCACGCTGGCCTTCATCTACGGCGCCTACTTCACCGAGACCTTCCGCGGCGCCTTCCAGTCGGTGCCGCGCGGCCAGCTCGAGGCGGCCGTCGCCTACGGCATGGGGCCGTGGAAGGTGTTCCGCCGCGTGCTGTTCCCGCAGATGATGCGCTTCGCGCTGCCGGGCATCGGCAATAACTGGCAGGTGCTGATCAAGGCGACCGCGCTGGTGTCGATCATCGGCCTGTCCGACGTCGTCAAGGCGACGCAGGATGCCGGCAAGGGCTCGATGCAGTTCTTCTATTTCACCGTGGTCGGCGCGCTGATCTATCTGGCGATCACCACCGTGTCCAACGTCGCGCTGATGCGGCTGGAGCGCCGCTATTCGGTGGGCGTCAGAAAGGCCGAACTATGATCGAAATCGTTCAGGAATACTGGCAGGCTTACCTGTGGAACGACGGCGGCCAGCTGTCGGGTTTGGCGATGACGCTGTGGCTGCTGGTGATCTCGGTCGCGATCGGCTTCGTGATGTCGGTGCCGCTCGCCGTCGCGCGCGTGTCGAAAAACCCCTGGGTTCGCGGGCCGGTGTGGTTCTACACCTATGTGTTCCGCGGCACGCCGCTCTACATCCAGCTCTTGCTGTTCTACACCGGCGTCTACAGCCTGTCGGTGGTGCAGTCGAGCGATTTGTTGAATACCTTCTTCCGCGAGGGCTTCAACTGCGCGGCGCTCGCCTTCGCGCTCAACACCTGTGCCTATACCACCGAGATCTTCGCCGGCGCGATCCGTTCGACGCCGCACGGCGAGATCGAGGCGGCGCGCGCCTACGGCATGTCGACCTTCACGATGTACCGCCGCGTGATCATCCCGTCGATGCTGCGCCGCGCGCTGCCTTTCTACGGCAACGAGGTGATCCTGATGCTGCACGCGACCACCGTCGCGTTCACCGCGACCGTGCCCGACATCCTCAAGGTCGCGCGCGACGTCAACTCGGCGACCTACGCGTCGTTCGAGGCCTTCGGCATCGCGGCCGCGCTGTACGCCGTGATCGCCTTCTTCCTCGTCTGGCTGTTCCGCCGCTGCGAAATGCACTGGCTGGCCTTCCTCAAGCCGCAATCGCACTGAGCTTACGGAGTCCTCGAAATGTACAAACTGGTGGTCGACGACCTGCACAAGAAATACGGCGAGCACGAAGTGCTCAAGGGCGTGTCGCTGAAGGCCCGCGCCGGCGACGTGATCAGCATCATCGGCTCGTCCGGCTCGGGCAAGAGCACCTTCCTGCGCTGCATCAACTTCCTCGAGCAGCCGTGCGCCGGCAGCATCACCGTCAACGCCGAGCAGATCCGCACCGTGCGCGACAAGAAGGGCGCGCTGCGCGTCGCCGACGCGCGGCAGCTGCAGGCGATGCGCACCAAGCTGTCGATGGTGTTCCAGCACTTCAACCTGTGGGCGCACATGACGGTGCTCGAGAACATCGTCGAGGCGCCGGTCAACGTGCTGGGCGTGCCGCGCGACGAGGCGGTCGCGCGCGCCAGGAAGTATCTGGCCAAGGTCGGCCTGCCCGAGAGCGTCGAGGGCAAGTACCCGTCGCACCTGTCCGGCGGCATGCAGCAGCGCGTCGCGATCGCGCGGGCGCTGGCGATGGAGCCGGAGGTGATGCTGTTCGACGAACCGACCTCGGCGCTCGACCCCGAGCTGGTCGGCGAGGTGCTCAAGGTGATGCAATCGTTGGCCGAGGAGGGGCGGACGATGGTCGTCGTCACGCACGAGATGGGCTTCGCGCGCCACGTGTCCAACCACGTCGTGTTCCTGCACCAGGGCCGCGTCGAGGAGGAGGGACACCCGGACGTGGTGCTGAACCAGCCCAAGAGCGAGCGCCTCAAGCAGTTCCTGACCGGCAGCCTGAAGTGATGCCGGCGCGATGCAGCCTGCGGCGGGAGGCGTGATGGAAGACCCCGTCCGCGTCGCCCTCGTGCTCGTGCCGCCGCTGTCGGCGCTCGCCGTCGGCAGCGTCGCCGAGCCGTTCGCGCTGGCCAACCGGCTCGCCGGCCGCCGACTCTACGAGGTCGGCTACTACTCGTGGGACGGTCAGCCGGTGGCGCTGGCGCCGGCGCTGGCGTGGCCGGTGCACGGCGCGCTGCGCGACGGCGTCGCCTGCGACGCGCTGCTGGTCGTCACCGAGGCGGTCGGCGGTTTCGCCGACGCGGTGTTCTTCCAGGCCGCCTTGGTGCGCCACGCGCAGCGCGCCGCGCTGGTCGGTGGCGTGCACGCCGGCGCGTGGTGGCTGGCGGCGTCCGGCCTGCTCGACGGCTACCGCGCGACGATACACTGGTCCGAGGGCGCCGCCTTCGCCGAGCGCTTCCGCAAGGTGATCGCCAGTCAGCACGTGTTCGAGATCGACCGCGACCGCTTCAGCTGCGGCGGCGGCCTCGCCGCGGTCGACGGCATGCTCGCGCTGATCGGCCGCCGCCACGGCGCCGAGTTGGCCGAGCGCGTCGCCGAGGCGCTGTGCGTCGAGCGCATCCGGCCGAGCGGCGAGCGCCAGCGCGTGCCGCTGGCGAGCCGGCTCGGCGAGCGCCAGCCCAAGCTGACCGAGGCGGTGATGCTGATGGAGGCGAACCTCGAGGAACCGCTGACCACCGACGAGATCGCCCGCCTGACCGGCCAGTCGCGCCGCCACCTCGAACGCCTGTTCAAGCAATACCTCGACACCGCGCCGTCGCGCTATTACCTGCAGTTGCGTCTGGAGAAGGCGCGCGGCCTGTTGCAGCGGACCAATAAATCGGTCGCGCAGATCGGTCTGTGCTGCGGCTTCTCGTCCGGTCCGCATTTTTCCACCGTCTATCGCGCCCATTTCGGCATCGCGCCGCGCGAGGAGCGGCTGCAGGCCGAAATGAACGGCATCCGCCCGGAGTGAGCTGCGCGATCTGGCAGAAATAGAAAGCACCGTGTCGTTTTTACGGATGAGGCGAAAACTGGCTGCAATAGAATGGTTTTCGTCGCATCCGACCCCCATGCTGAAGGAGAGAATATGTCGTCCGCCGAAGTGAATCGTCAGACTTTCGACGAAGTGATGGTGCCCAATTATTCGCCGGCCGCTTTCATCCCGGTGTCCGGCGAGGGCTCGCGCCTCGTCGACCAGGACGGCAAGGAATACATCGACTTCGCCGCCGGCATCGCGGTGACCAGCCTCGGCCACCGCCACCCGGAGGTCACCCGCGCGCTGCACGAGCAGGTCGACCGCCTGTGGCACCTGTCGAACACCTTCACCAACGAGCCGGCGCTGCGCCTGGCGCGCCGCCTGACCGAGACGACCTTCGCCGAGCGCGTGTTCTTCGCCAACTCGGGCGCCGAGGCCAACGAGGCCGCGCTGAAGCTGGCGCGCCGCTGGGCGCACGACCACTACGGCGAGACCAAGCGCAAGATCGTCTCGTGCAAGCAGTCCTTCCACGGCCGCACGCTGTTCACCGTCAGCGTCGGCGGCCAGCCGAAATACACCGAGGGCTTCGCCCCGCTGCCGGGCGACCTCGAGCACATCGCGTTCAACGACCTGGCCGCCGCCGAAGCGGCGATCGACGATTCGACCTGCGCGGTGATCGTCGAGCCGGTGCAGGGCGAGGGCGGCGTGCTGCCGGCCACCCCGGAATACCTGAAAAAGCTGCGCGAGCTGTGCTCGCGCCACAACGCGCTGCTGATCTTCGACGAAGTGCAGATCGGCGTCGGCCGCGCCGGCACGCTGTTCGCCTACATGGACTACGGCGTCACGCCGGACATCCTGACCAGCGCCAAGGCGCTCGGCAACGGTTTCCCGGTCGGCGCGATGCTGACCACCAAGGACATCGCCGCGTCCTTCGTCGTCGGCACGCACGGCTCGACCTACGGCGGCAACCCGCTGGCGTGCACCGTCGCCGACAAGGTGATCGAGATCGTCAACACCCCCGAGGTGCTCGGCGGCGTCAAGAAGCGCCACGAGCGGATCGTCGAAGGCCTGGCGCGCATCAACGAGACGCACCGCGCCTTCCGCGACGTGCGCGGCAAGGGCCTGCTGATCGGCGCCGAGCTCGCCGCCGACCTGGCCGGCAAGGCTAAGGACTTCGTCAACGTCGCCGCCAAGCACGGCCTGGTGATCCTGGTCGCCGGCCCGAACGTGGTGCGTTTCGCGCCGTCGCTGATCATCAGCGAGGAAGACCTCGCCGAAGGCCTCAAGCGTTTCGAGGCGACCGTCGCCGAGGTGGTCGCCGCCGCCCGCGGCTGACCCGTCCGCGCCGGGCGGCCCGCGCCGCCCGGCCGCCGAACCCGACCCGCTCGCGCGCCCTGCGGCGCGCGGCCGGTCACAGGCCTAGCTCCAGAAAGACCGCCATGCTTTTCGTCAGACCGAGCAAATTGTCCGACCTCGACCAGATCGAGCGCATGGCGCGCTCGACCGGTCCGGTCCTGCACTCGCTGCCGCCCGACCGGCAGCGCCTGCAGGCGCTGGTCAGCCATTCGATCCATTCGCTGCGCGACGAGGTCGAGTTCCCGGGCGAGGAGGGTTACCTCTTCGTGCTCGAGGACTCGGACACCGGCCGCCTGCACGGCACCGCCGGCATCGTCGCGATCGCCGGCTACAGCGAACCGTTCTACGCTTTCCGCAACGACGTGGTCGTCCACGCGTCGCCCGAGCTGAAGGTCAACCGTCGCGTCCACGTGCTGGCGATGTCGCACGAGCTGACCGGGCGCAGCCGGCTGACCGGCTTCTACCTCGACAGCGAGGCGTTCACCTTGGCCGAGCATGTGCCCGACCTGTTGTCGCGCGCGCGCCTCTTGTTCGCCGCGCAGCACCGCTCGCGCTTCTCCGACGCGATCTTCACCGTGCTGCCCGGCGTCGCCGACGAGGCGGGCCGCTCGCCGTTCTGGGAGGGCGTCGGCCGCAAGTTCTTTGGCCGCGACTTCACGCAGATGGAGATCGCCTCCGGCGGCCGCGGCCGCACCTTTATCGCCGAGATGATGCCGGCCGACCCGCTCTACGTGCCGCTGTTGTCCGGCGACGCGCAGCGCGTGATGGGCGAGCCGCACCCGGACGCGCGCGTGCCTTACCGCTGCCACGTCGACGAGGGGCTGGAGCCCGACTGTTTCGTCGACATCTTCGACGCCGGCCCGGTGCTGACCGCCGCGCTCGACCTGTGCCACTCGGTGCGGCACAGCGCGCTGCACGTCGCGCTGCGCGGCAAGACGCCGGCCGGCGCCGGCGAGACCGTGCCGTACATGGTCGGCAACACGTCGGCCGAGGACTTCCGCGCCGTCGTCGTCGAACTGCCGTCGCACCTGTATTCCGAAGTCGTGCTGCCGCAGGCGGCCGCCGACGTGCTCGAGATCGCCGACGGCGACGAGGTGCGCTGCGTCTCGCTTACCGCCGCAAGGAGCCGTCCATGATCGTGATGCGTATGAGCCGGCCCGACGACGTCGCCGCGCTGGTCGAACTGGCGCACAAGGCCGGGCCGGGCATGACCACGCTCAAGCCCGACGCCGACGCCTTCGCCGCGCGGCTGGACCGCGTGCGCCGCAGCGTCGAAGGCACGGCGACCTTGGCCGAGCAGGGTTACCTGTTCGTGATGGAAGAGACCGACAGCGGCCGCGTGGTCGGCGTCTGCGGCCTGGAGGTCGCGGTCGGCCTCGAGCAGCCGTTCTACACCTACCGCATGGACACCTTCGTGCACGCCAGCCGCGAGCTGGGCACCTGGACGAAGATGGACAAGCTTTACATGTCGCACGGGCTGACCGGCTACTCGGAACTGTGCACGCTGTTCCTCGACCCGGAGTTCCGCGCAAACGGCAACGGCGCGCTGTTGTCGAAGTCGCGCTTCATGTTCATCGGCCAGTTCCCCGAGCGCTTCGCCGAACATATCTGCGCCGAGATGCGCGGCCACTTCGACGAGCACGGCGAGTCGCCGTTCTGGAACGCGCTGGGCGCGCATTTTTACCAGATCGACTTCCACGAGGCCGACAACCTGGTCGCGCAGGGCAAGAAGTCCTTCCTCGCCGAATTGATGCCGCGCTACCCGGTTTACGTCGACTTCCTGCCCGACGAGGCGCGCGCCTGCATCGGCAAGACGCACAAGGACACCGAGCCGGCGCGGCGCCTGCTCGAAGCCGAGGGGCTGCGCATGGAAGGCCACGTCGACATCTTCGAGGGCGGCCCGGTGCTCGAGGCGCGGATCGATTCCTTGCGCGTCATGCACGACTCGCGTCTTTACCGCGTCGAGGTCGCCGACGCGGCCGACCCGGCGGCGCTGCGCTGCCTGGTCGCCAACGGCTCGCTCGACGACTTCCGCGTGATCCTGGCCTCGGCCAACCCTGACGGCGACACGCTGTGCCTGAGCCCCGAGACGGCGCGCGCCTTGCGCGTGTCCGGCGGCGACACCGTGCGCGCGATGCCGCTCTACCCGAACCAGAGGTAAACCATGTCCCAGAATCTCTATATCGACGGCGCCTGGCGCGCCGGCCGCGGCGGTCAGTTCGCGTCGCTGAACCCCGCCAACAACGACGTCGTCTGGCAGGCCAACGCCGCCGACGAGGCCGACATCGCGCTGGCGGTCGAGGCCGCGCGCCGCGCCTTCACGCCGTGGCGCCGCACCGCTTTGGCCGAGCGCATCGCCATCGTGCGCCGCTTCGCCGAGCTGCTCGGCCAACATAAGGAAGAGCTGGCGCGCACGATCGGCGTCGAGACCGGCAAGCCCTTGTGGGAGTCGCGCACCGAGGTCGCCGCGATGATCGGCAAGGTCGAGATCTCGATCAAATCGTACGACGAGCGCACCGGCGAGCGCCGCGGCGAGCTGGCCGGCGACACCGCCGTGCTGCGCCACAAGCCGCACGGCGTGATGGCGGTGTACGGCCCGTACAACTTCCCCGGCCACCTGCCGAACGGCCACATCGTCCCGGCCTTGATCGCCGGCAACACCGTGGTGTTCAAGCCGTCCGAGCTGACGCCGCTGGTAGCCGAGCGCACCGTCAAGCTGTGGGAGGAGGCCGGCCTGCCGGCCGGCGTGCTCAACCTGGTGCAGGGCGAGCGCGACACCGGTATCGCGCTGTCGCGCCACCCGGGCCTCGACGGCCTCTTGTTCACCGGCAGCTCGGCCACCGGCATCGCGCTGCACAAGCAGTTCGCCGGCCGTCCGGGCTTCATGCTGGCGCTCGAGATGGGCGGCAACAACCCGCTGGTGGTCGCCGAAACGAAAGACCTGGACGCCGCCGTCCACCACGCGATCCAGTCGGCCTTCCTGTCGGCCGGCCAGCGCTGCACCTGCGCGCGCCGCATGCTGGTGCCGGTGGGCGAGTTCGGCGACCGCTTCGTTAAAAGGTTGGCCGAGGTCGCATCCTCGCTGACCGTCGGCGCCTTCGACGCCGAGCCGCAACCCTTCATGGGCGCGATGGTGTCGAACAAGGCCGCCGAGGGCATGCTCGCCGCGCAGGCGAGGCTGATCGCGCTGGGCGCCGAGCCCATCCTTGAAATGCGCCGCCTCGACGAGGCGACCGCCTACGTCACGCCGGCCATCCTCGACGTCACCGGCGTCGAGAACCTGCCCGACGACGAATACTTCGGGCCGCTGACGCAGATCATCCGCTACCGCGACTTCGACCTGGCGCTCGAAATCGCCAACGATACCGAGTACGGCCTGTCGGCCGCCTTGCTCGCCGACGATCCGGCGCTGTGGACGCGTTTCAGCGCCGAGATCCGCGCCGGCGTGGTCAACTGGAACAAGCCGACCAACGGCGCTTCGAGCGCCGCGCCGTTCGGCGGCGTCGGCAACTCGGGCAACCATCGTCCGGGTGCCTACTACGCGGCCGACTACTGCGCCTACCCGATGGCCTCGGTCGAGGCGGCGACGCTCGCGATGCCGGCGCAGCTGTCGCCCGGCATGAAGTTCTGATCCTGGTGGATTGAGTGCGAAGGGAGTTTCGGCCCGGCTGCCCGCCGGGCCGTTTTTTTGCGCGCGGTCCGGCGCCGGGCAGCGCCTATATTTTGAGGGTGCGAGCCGCCGCGCCCGGGGGCGGCGGCTTTCGGTTTCGAGGAGTGGCAAGATGCGCGCACCAGACCGGGGGATCCTCCACAGGCTCTACCTCTACTACATCCCGTTCCGTCACTTCAGGAACGCCGCCGAGGGCAACTTCCTCGTGCGCGAGCAGAACTACCGCTACAACCGCGAGCAGCGCCAGTTGCTGCCCGGCTATCTGTTCAAATGGGCGGTGCTCGGCGCCGTGCTGCTGGCGAGCGCCGAACTCGCGCACGCCTTCGGTCGTGCCTTCCCGTCGGCGCGCCAGCTGCTTTTGATGTGGGAAATGGCCTCCGGCGTCGGCTTCGCCGTCGCGGTCGCGCTGATGTCGAACATCGCCGCCGGCTGGGCCTACCTGACCTATATGCGCTGAGCCGCGTCCCTTTTTCGTCCCGCAAGCCGTCCGTCCCGGCCGCGACCGCGCGCCGCGGTGCGACTACGCGCCGACCTGCGCGAGCAGCCAGTCGCGGAAGGCGCGCACCGGCGCGAGGTCGCTCTTGGTCGCCGGGTGTACCAGGTAGTAGGCGTGCTGGCTGTGCAGCGGCGCGTCGACCGCGACGGCGAGCCGGCCGTCGGCCAGTTCCTCGTCGACCAGGAAGGTCGGCAGCACCGCGACGCCGAGCCCGGCGATCGCCGCCTGGATCACCATGTAGATCTGCTCGAAGCGCGGTCCCTTCATGCCGTCGACGCCGGCGACGCCCGCCGCGTGCAGCCACTCGCTCCACGCCTGCGGCCGCGTCGTGTGCTGCAACAGCGTGAAGTCGGCCAGCGCGCGCGCGTCGGGCAGCGCGCCGCCCGGCAACAGCGCCGGCGCGCACACCGGCACGATGGTCTCGCCCATCAGCCGGTGGCAGGTCGCGCCCGGCCACAGCGCCGGGCCGAAGTGGATCGCCGCGTCGACCGCCTCCTTGTCGAAGTCGAACGGCCGCACCTGGGTGACGAGTTCGAGCTCGACTTCCGGGTGGCGGCGCGCGAAGTCGCCCAGGCGCGGGATCAGCCAGCGCGAGCCGAAGGTCGGCAGCACCGCCAGCCTGAGCACGCCGCCCTGGCCGCCGTGCGCCATCAGCTGCAGCGTCGCCGCCTCGGCGCGGTCGAGCACGTCGCGGATCGCCGCCGCGTAGCCCTCGCCGGCGCTGGTCAAGACCAGCCGCTGCTTGACGCGCTCGAACAGCGGCCGGCCGATGAAGTCCTCGAGCGCGCGGATCTGGCGGCTGACCGCGCTTTGCGTCAGCGCCAGTTCCTCGGCCGCGCGGGTGAAGCTCAGGTGCCTGACGGCGGCGTCGAAGCATTGCAGCGCCATCAGCGAGGGCAGGGTGCGTCGCATGATCATGACTTTTCGGAATGAAGTCAGCAGAATACATCGCTTGAGAGCGTGCGCCAAACGGATAAGATTTTCCCGTCAGCAGGGCGCTGCGGCGGGATGGTCCCGCCGCCGAAAGAGAGAGAGGACATTCCGATATGGCACACTTCGAGAACACGCAACTGTGGAAACTGCTGGAAGCGGTCGCCGGCCGCGACCAGACCGCCGCGCTCTTCGCGATGATCCGCGTCGACGCGGCGCTGTTGGCCGAGCCCTCAGCCGACGTGTCGCGCAAGGTGCTCGCGCAGGCGATGAACATGCTGCTGTTCGCGAAGAACCTCGACGCGGTGCCCGAGGGCCGCGTCTACGTCGAATCCAAGCTCGCCGACGGCGGCCAGGTGGTGTTCGACCACGGCGCGCTGCGCACCGTCGCCGGCACCGACACCGGCGCCTTGCCGGCCGGCGAACTGGCGTTCAAGCGCATCCTCGAGCCGCTGGGCTTCGAGGTCGCCGGTGTCTACCCGCTGCCGAAGCTGAAGATGACCGGCCGCGCCTACTGTCACGTCGACGCGCCCGAGACCATCGCGCAGTTCTTCGTGTCCGAGTTGCACACCACCGAGTTCTCGCCGGCCTTCCAGGCCGCGGCGAAGGAGGTCGTGTCCACGTCGCGCGACCCGCTGAACGACGCCGACAAGGCGCTGCTGGCCAAGTTGGCCGACGCGCACGCGCTGCCGTTCGCCGACGCGGTCGCGCTGTTGCCGAAGCTGGTCGGCTGCTTCGCCGTGCAGCACGACACGCCGAGCCTCGCCGCCTACGAAACCTTGCTGGCCGAGTCGGCCGAAATGGCGTGGATCGCGACCGAGGGCAACGCCTTCAACCACGCGACCGACCACGTCGACGACGTGTTCGCGCTCTCGGACGAGCTGCGCCGTCGCGGCCTGCCGATCAAGGACAAGGTCGAGGTGTCGGCCAACGGCAGCGTGCGCCAGACCGCGTTCAAAGCCAGCCAGGTGACGCGCGAGTTCATCGCCGCCGACGGCTCGCGCGTGACGAAGATCGTGCCGGGCTCGTTCTACGAATTCATCACCCGCGACGCGGTGATCGACCCGGCGACCGGCGTCAAGAAGCTCGACCTGCGTTTCGACAGTTCGAACGCGCAGGGCATCTTCAAGATGACCGCCGCCGCGTGCTGAGGAGCCGGACATGACGACGAACGCGGCCTTGCACGCGCAATACGGCGAAGCGGTCGCCCGCGGCATCAAGGTGCTGCACCCGGTCTACCTTGCGCGCGCCGAGAACGCCGAGGTGTGGGACACGGACGGCCGCCGCTACATCGACTTCGTCGGCGGCATCGGCGTGCTCAACACCGGCCACCGGCACCCGAAGGTGATGCGCGCGGTCGCCGAACAGCTCGAGCGCTACACGCACAGCTGCTTCAACGCGCTGCCGCACGCGCCCTACCTTAAGGTCGCCGAGCAGCTGAACCGCCGCTGTCCCATAGCCGGTGAGGCGCGCACCATGCTGACCAACAGCGGCGCCGAGGCGATGGAGAACGCGCTGAAACTGGCGCGCGCCCACACCGGCCGCATCGGCGTGATCGCCTTCGACGGCGGTTTTCACGGCCGCACGCTGGCGACGCTGGCGCTGACCGCCAAGGTCGCGCCGTACAAGAAGGGCCTCGGCCCCTTGCCCGGCCCGGTGTTCCACGCGCCGTACGCCAGCCGCGACAACGGCGTCGCCGCCGACGTGGCGTTGGCGGCGATCGAGCGGCTGTTCCGCGTCGAGGTCGACCCGGCCGACGTCGCGGCGCTGGTGATCGAGCCGGTGCAGGGCGAGGGCGGCTTCCTCGCCGCCGACGCCGATTTCCTCAAAGGCTTGCGCGCGCTGTGCGATGCGCACGGCATCGTGCTGGTCGCCGACGAGATCCAGAGCGGCTTCGGCCGCGCCGGCCGCCTGTTCGCGATCGAGCACAGCGGCGTGGCGCCGGACATCGTCGTGATGGGCAAGAGCCTCGCCGGCGGCTTTCCGCTGGCGGCGCTGACCGGCCGCGCCGAGGTGATGGACGCGCTCGCGCCCGGCGGGCTCGGCGGCACCTACGCCGGCAACCCGGTCGCCTGCGCGGCGGCGCTGGCGGTGTTCGACGCGATGGACGCCGAACAGCTTCCGGCGCGCGCCGCCGAGCTCGGCGCGCTGATCGAGCGCCACGTCGAGCGGCTGAAGGCCGGCCCCTGCGGCCGCGCGATCGGCCGCCTCAACGGCGTCGGCGGCATGCGCGCCTTCGAGATCGTCGACGACGACGGCCGCCCGTCGAGCGCAAGGCTGCAGGCCTTGCTCGCCGCCGCGCGCGAACGCGGGCTGTTGCTGATGGCCGCCGGCGAGCACGGCAACATCGTGCGCCTGCTGCCGCCCTTGACCATCCCGTTCGAGCAGTTGGCCGAGGGCTTCGCCGTCGTCGAGGCGGCGCTGACCGAGGTGCTCGCCTGATGCTGATCCACCCGAGGTTCCCCAGCCTCGTTTCGCCGTCCGCGCGCCGCGCGGGCGGCTTTTTTGCCTGTTTCAAGGGTGACGCATGATTCCCCGCCTGACCGCCCCCGCTCCCGCCGACGCGCTCTACCTCGACTTCCTCGCCGAACTGCGGCTGCGCGGCTTCACCGGCGAAACGAGCGCCGCCGGCGCCGACCGCACGGTGCTTGCCACCGACAACTCGATCTACCAGCTGCTGCCGCAGGCGGTGGTGTTTCCGCGCCACGCCGACGACCTGGCGCTGGTCGCCAAGCTCGCCGCCGAGCCGCGCTTTCGCGGCCTCAAGCTCGCGCCGCGCGGCGGCGGCACCGGCACCAACGGCCAGTCGCTGACCGACGGCCTGGTGGTCGACGTGTCGCGCCATATGAACCGCATCCTGGAAATCAACGTCGCGGAGCGCTGGGTGCGCGTCGAGGCCGGCGTGGTCAAGGACCAGCTCAACGCGGCGCTCAAGCCTTACGGCTTGTTCTTCGCGCCCGAGCTGTCGACGTCGAACCGCGCGACGCTGGGCGGCATGATCAACACCGACGCGAGCGGCCAGGGCTCCTGCTTGTACGGCAAGACGCGCGACCACGTGCTGGAACTCGACACGGTGTTCCTCGGCGGCGTGCGCTGGCATTCCAGGCCCTTGGCCGAGGCCGAGCTCGAAGTCGTCCAGCGCCGCGACGACGTGGTCGGCGCCGCGCACCGGCTGCTGGCCGCGATCGCGCGCGACCACGCCGCGCTGATCGCGGAAAAATTCCCCAGGCTCAACCGCTGCCTGACCGGCTACGACCTCGCGCACATCCGCGACGAGGCCGGCCGCTTCAACCTGAACAACATCCTCTGTGGCGCCGAGGGCACGCTCGGCTTCATCGCCGAAGCCAAACTCAACGTGCTGCCGATCCCGCGCGCCAGCGCCCTCGTCAACGTGCGCTACGTCAGCTTCGACGCCGCGCTGCGCGACGCGCAAAGGCTGATGGCGCTCAGGGCCGCGTCGATCGAGACGGTCGACTCCAAGGTGCTGAATCTGGCGCGCCAGGACATCGTCTGGCACGGCGTGCGCGAATTCTTCCCCGACGACGCGACGCCGGCGCAGGGCATCAACCTGGTCGAATTCCTCGCCGACAGCGACGAAGAACTGGAGCGAACCTTGGCCGAGGTGGTCGGCCGGCTCGATGCCGAAGGCTCGGCCAACGGCCGGCTCGGCCACACCGTCGCGCGCGGCGCGGCGGTCGGCCGCGTGTGGGGGATGAGGAAGAAATCGGTCGGCCTGCTCGGCAACCAGAAGGGCGGCGCGCGGCCGATTCCCTTCGTCGAGGACACCGCGGTGCCGCCCGAGAACCTCGCCGATTACATCGCCGAATTCCGCGCGCTGCTCGACGGCCACGGCGTGTCCTACGGCATGTTCGGCCACGTCGACGCCGGCGTGCTGCACGTGCGCCCGGCGATCGATATGAAGAACCCGGCCGAGGAAGGGCTGGTGCGCCAGATCACCGACGGCGTGGTCGCGCTGACGAAGAAATACCACGGCCTGTTGTGGGGCGAGCACGGCAAGGGCGTGCGCTCGGAATACGCGCCGGAGTTCTTCGGCCCGCTGTACCCGGCGCTGCAGGAAATCAAGGCGGTGTTCGACCCGCACAATCAGCTGAATCCCGGCAAGATCGCCGCGCCGGTCGGGCAGCACCTCTACAAGATCGACGAGGTGCCGACGCGCGGCCAGCACGACCGGGTGATCCCGATCGCGAGCCGTGCGAAGTTCGACGAGGCGCTGCACTGCAACGGCAACGGCGCCTGCTACAACTACGACCCCGACGACGCGATGTGCCCGTCGTACAAGGGCACGCGCGAGCGCCGCCATTCGCCCAAGGGCCGCGCGTCGCTGTTGCGCGAGTGGCTGCGCCAGCTGTCGCTCTCCGGCGTCGACGTGGTCGCCGAGAGCGAGCGGCTCAAGGCGCGCGGCGCCTTCGCCGGCTTCTTCGCGCGCTGGCGCAACACCCGCGCCGGCGAGGCCGACTTCTCGCACGAGGTGATGGAGGCGATGCAAGGGTGCCTGGCGTGCAAGTCCTGCGTCGGCCAGTGCCCGATCAAGGTCGACGTGCCGGAATTCCGCGCCAAGTTCCTCGAGCTCTACTACGGGCGCTATCTGAGGCCGCTGAAGGACCACTTCGTCGGTTCGCTCGAATCGCTGCTGCCGCTGATCGCGCGCGCGCCGTGGCTGTACAACGCGGCGGTGACGAGCGGCGCCGGTCAGGCGCTGCTGAAGAAGCTGAACCTCGTCGACAGCCCGGCGCTGTCGGGCGTGAACCTGCAGAAGGAACTCGCGCGGCGCGGCTTTCAGCTTGCGACGCCGGAGGCGATCGGCACGTTGGCCGAGGCCGACAGGGCGCGCGCGGTGGTGGTCGTGCAGGACGCGTTCACCAGCTACTTCGAGACGCGGCTGGTGCTCGACGTGTTCGAGTTGCTGCGCGCCCTGGGCTTTGTGCCGCTGTTGGCGCCGTTCATGCCGAACGGCAAGCCCCTGCACGTGCACGGCTTCCTCGGCCGCTTCCGCCGGGTCGCCTCGGCCAACGTGGCCATGCTGAAAACTTTTGAAGCCGCCGGCCTGCCGCTGGTCGGCGTCGACCCGTCGATGACGCTGACCTACCGCGCCGAGTACGCCAAGACGCTCGGCGCCGACGCGGTGCCGACCGTGCGCCTGATCCAGGAATGGTTGGCCGAGCGTCTCGACGCCCTGCCGAAACGGGCCGACATCGCGGCGCAGCGCTTCGCCTTGCTGCCGCACTGCACCGAGAAGACCAACGCGCCGGCGGCGGTCGCCGACTGGCAGAAGCTGTTCGCGGCGCTCGGGCTGGAGCTGGGGGTGAAACCCGCCGGCTGTTGCGGCATGGCCGGCACCTACGGCCACGAGGCCGACAAGCGCGACATGTCCGAGAAAATTTACGGCCTCAGCTGGGCCGGCATCGTCGCTTCGCGCGGCGAGACCGAGCTGCTCGCGACCGGCTATTCGTGCCGCTGCCAGACCGAACGGATCGACGGCGTCGCGCTGCGCCACCCGGCGCAGGCGCTCCTGGCGGCGCTCAAGGCTTGAGCCGTCACGAAACGCGACGCCCAAAACACAACGCCCCGCATCGAGCGGGGCGTTTTTTCGTGCAAGCTTGGCCGAGACTCAGGCGTCGAGACCCGCCTGCACCAGCTCGGCGGCGCGGATCACCGCGCGCGCCTTGTTCTGCGTTTCCTGCCATTCCGACTCGGGCACCGAGTCGGCGACGATGCCGGCGCCCGACTGCACGTAGAGCGTGTCGTTCTTGATCACCGCGGTGCGGATCGCGATCGCCAGGTCCATGTCGCCCGAGAAGCCGAGGTAGCCGACCGCGCCGCCGTAGACGCCGCGCTTGGTCGGTTCGAACTCGTCGATGATCTCCATCGCGCGCACCTTGGGCGCGCCCGACAGCGTGCCGGCCGGGAAGGCGGCCTTCAGGATCGCGATGTTCGAGACGTCCGGGCCGACGCGGCCCTCGACGCTCGACACGATGTGCATCACGTGCGAGTAGCGCTCGATCACCATATTGTCGGTGACCTTGACGCTGCCGGTGTCGGCGACGCGGCCGACGTCGTTGCGGCCGAGGTCCATCAGCATCACGTGCTCGGCGATTTCCTTCGGGTCGGCCAACAGTTCCTCTGCCAGCGCCTGGTCTTCCTCGCGCGTCTTGCCGCGCACGCGCGTGCCGGCGATCGGGCGCACGGTGACGGTGTCGTTCTCGCGGCGCACCAGGATCTCGGGCGAGGCGCCGACGACGTGGAAGTCGTCGAAGTGGTAGAAGAACATGTACGGCGACGGGTTCAGGCTGCGAAGCGCGCGGTAGAGCGCCAGCGGCGACTCGGAAAACGGCATGCTCATGCGCTGCGCGAGCACCACCTGCATGATGTCGCCGTCGACGATGTAGTTCTTGGCCGCGACGACCGCGTCCTTGAACTCGGCCTCGCCGTATTCGGATTTCGCCTCGGTCCTGGCGCCCGGCAGCGACAAGGGCAGCGGCACCGGCTGGCGCAGTTGCTGGCGCAGCTGCTTGAGGCGCGCCTCGGCCTTGGCGAGGGCGTTCGGCACCGCCGGGTCGGCGTAGACGACCAGATACAGCTTGCCCGACAGGTTGTCGACCACCGCCAGCTCCTCGGACAGCATCAGGAGCATGTCCGGCGTGCCGACCGGGTCGGGTTTTTCGACGCCGGCCAGACGGGGCTCGATGTGGCGCACGGTGTCGTAGCCGAAGTAGCCGACCAGGCCGCCGGTGAAGCGCGGCAGGCTGTCGACCGGCGGGGTGCGAAAGCGCGCCTGGAAGGCTTCGATGAAGGCGAGCGGGTCGCCCTCGTGCTGCTCGATGACCTTGTCGCCGTATTCGACCTGCACCTTCCTGCCGTTGACGCGCACGCGCGTGGTCGCCGGCAGGCCGATGAAGGAGTAGCGGCCGAAGCGTTCGCCGCCGACCACCGATTCGAGCAGGTAGGAATAGGGCTGGTTCGCCAGTTTCAGGTAGACCGACAGCGGCGTGTCGAGGTCGGCGAACAGTTCGAGCGTGACCGGAATCCGGTTGTAGCCCTGGGCCGCGAGGTGTTCAAACGTCTGCGGGGTCATGGGGTCTCCCAATAAAGCCAGTGATTGCGTGAAAGGGGCGGTTGGCGTGGCTCAGCGTTGCCATCGCCAGCTGGCGAGATTGGGAAGGAAATGCATGTCGAGATCGCGATCGGTCAGGGTTGAACTGTTTTGCATGAGGCTATGCGCGATCATTTTTCAACAAATCGTACAGTTCGACAAGGTTGCCGATCGTCGCGTCGGCGTCGCCGTCGGCCAGGTCGCCGTAGCCGTAGGACACCGCGACCACCGGGCAGCCGGCGGCGCGCGCGGCGAGCACGTCGTTGATCGAGTCGCCGACCATCGCCAGTTTGGCGGGCGCGACGCCGAGCACCTCGGCGGTGTGCGTCAGCGGCAGCGCCGACGGTTTTTTCTCCGGCAGCGAGTCGCCGCCGAGGATCAGGCTGAAGTAGCCGGCGAGGCCGAGTTGTTCGAGCAGCGGCATGGCGAAGGCGGCCGGCTTGTTGGTGACCACCGCCAAGGGCAGGCGGCGCGCGCGCAGCAGTTCGAGCGCCTCGACCACGCCGGCGTAGGGGCGGGTCAGGTCGGCGAGGTGCTCGCGGTAGTGGCGGGCGAAGAAGGCAAGGCCGGCTTCCCATCGCGCAGGTTCGGCGACGCCGTCGCGCTCGTCGGTCAGCGTGCGGTGCACCAGTTTCGCGAGGCCGTCGCCGACGTGGCCGGCGACGCGGGCGTCGGTGAGGCGCGGCAGGCCGAAATGCTCGCGCATCGCGTTGGCGGCGGCGGCCAGGTCGGGCAGGGAGTCGACCAGGGTACCGTCCAGGTCGAAGGCGAGGGCTTCAATCGATGAGAACATGGCGTCGGGCGGCCCGGACCTAGCCCGGGCGTCAAATATGATCGAGCGCGCCAGTATATACGATAGGGCCGGTCGGCTGGCCGTGCGGCGCGCCGCCTTCCGGTTCGACGCTGACGGCCAGACCGGTCGCGCCGGCCAGCTCGGCCTCGCGCCCGGCCAGCGGCTGGTCGGCGTCGCCGATCACGCCGAGCGAGCGTGGCGCGCCGCTTTTGGGCAGAGCCCACAGCTCGAGCACCCGGCCGCCCGGCGTGGCGGCGTCGCGGCGCAGGCGGCCGGCGTAGAGCTTGCCGGTCTGCGCGCTGTGGCTGACCACCAGCATCGGCGTGCCGCCGGCGTTCTCGAGCACCACCAGCGGCGTCGGCACGACCTCGGGCGCCAGCAGCGGGCTGGCCAGCAGCATCAGCATCAGCGCGCAGGCGAAGCCGCCGGCGGCGAAGCCCCAGCGGCCGAGCAGGGTCGCGGTCTTGTCGCGCCAGCCCAGCCTCTCCTCGACACCGCGCCAGACGCGGGCGGGCGGCGCTTCGGCCCCCTGCGCGGCGTCGAGCGGATGGAGCGTGCGCTCGAGCACGGCGACCTCGGCGGCGAGGCTGGGGTGGGCCGGCAGCAGCGCGTCGAAGCGGCGCCGGGCGCGGCCGCGCAGCGTGCCGGCGACGTAGCGCGCCGCGAGCGCGCGGCGGCGTTGGGGTGTCAGGTAGTTCATGCTTCCCCCACGCAGTCCTTGAGGTGATCGAGGGCCCGGCGCAGCCAGCTCTTGACCGTGCCCAGCGGCGTGGCGAGCGCGCGGGCGATGTCCTGGTGGCTCAGGCCGTGGAAATAGGCGAGCACCACGCTCTGGCGCTGGCCGGCCGACAGGCGGGAGAGACAGTCCTGCAGCCGGCCGGCCTCCTCGCGCGAGGCCAGCGACGGCAGCGGCTCGAGCGCCTCCCGTCCGGCGAGCCCGGCCAGGCTCGCGTCGCCGTCCGCGACGAGCGGCGGTTCGGCGCGCCAGCGGTCGATCACCCGGTTGCGCACCATGCGCGACAGCCACACCGGCACCGGCGCGCGCTCCGGCCGGTAGCTTGCCGCATGCTGCCAGGCGCTGACGAACACCTCCTGCACGATGTCCTCGGCGACCGCGCGGTTGCGCGTCTGCCGCAACGCCAGCGCGAAGAGGCGCGGGGCGGTGGCGTCGAAGAGCGCGCGGAAGGCGCGACGGTCGCCCAGCGCGACGCGCGCCATCAGCGCGGCCAGTTCGGAATCGTCAGCCATCATCATCCTTGCCCGAAGCATTAATTGAACGTCATAGAGATGATGGCAGTTTTTATGTGAAATTCAAAATGGCGGGCGTTGCCGCCCGCCTTCCGCTCCATTCAGCCCGGCAGCAGGACCTTGTCGATGACGTTGATCACGCCGTTCTTCTGCATCACGTCGTAGGTGCTGATGCTGGCGACGCCGCCCTTCTCGTCCTTGACGACGATGTTGCGCGGGCCGTTCATCGTGAACAGCAGCCGACCGCCATTGGCGGTCTTGAGCACGGCGCTTCCGCCGCCGGCCTTGATCGCGCGCGACAGCGCCGTCATGTCGTAGCGCCCCGGCACCACGTGGTAGGTAAGGATGCCGGCCAGCATTTTCTTGTTCTCGGGCTTGAGCAGCGTGTCGACGGTGCCGGCTGGCAGCGCGGCGAAGGCGGCGTTGGTCGGCGCGAATACGGTGAACGGCCCCTTGCCCTTGAGCGTGTCGACAAGGCCGGCGGCCTTGACGGCGGCGACCAGCGTGGTGTGGTCGGCCGAGTTGACCGCGTTGTCGACAATGTCGCGGCTTGGATACATCGCCTGGCCGCCCACCATCACGGCGGATTCCGCTAGCGCGAGGCCGCTGGCGACGAGGAAGGTGGCGGCGACAAGACGGGTCGATGTTTTCATGACGATCTCCGGTGCACTGAATGAAGGAAGCAGCGAGGCTGCACCGGGCTATACGCGGCGGCGGCGCGAACGGATGCACGCCGCGCGAAAATCAGGCGAGGAAGGGCAGGTTGATCTCGTCGCTGCGCGTCGCCGTGCCGGTCAGCTCCCGGCACAGGTCCAGCAGCGCGCGCACGCCGGCGCTCGGATACTTCTGGCGGTGGGTCAGGAAGTGGAAGTGGCGCCTCAGGTCGACGCCGGGCATCTCGAGCGGCACGAGGCTGCCGCGCCGGAAGGCGTCCTTGAGCGCCAGCCGCGATACACAGCCGATGCCGAGGCCCGATTCGACCGCGCGCTTGATCGCCTCGGTGTGCTCGAGCTCGAGCCGGATGTCGAGGCCGCTCAGCCAGTGGCGCATCGCGTGGTCGAAGGTCTCCCGGGTGCCCGAACCCGGCTCGCGCAGGATCCACGCCTCGCGCGCGACGTCGGCCGGCTCCAGCGCGCCGCGGTGCGCGAGCGGGTGGCTGGGCGCGGCGAATACCACCAGCTCGTCGGCGATCCACGGCTGCACGTCGAGGTCGGGGTGCTGGCAGTCGCCCTCGATCAGGCCGAGGTCGAGTTCGAAGTTGGCGACCTGGCGCACGACGGTCGCGGTGTTGTGCACCTCGAGCCGCACGCGGCACTCCGGGTGGATTTGCAGGAAGCGGCCGATAATCAGGGTGGCGAGGTAGTTGCCTATCGTCAGCGACGCGCCGACGTTCAGCGGCCCGAAGCCGTGGCGGCCGGCCAGCAGCGCTTCGAGCTCGCGCGCGCGGTCCAGCAGCTCGCCGGCCTTGGGCAACAGCAGCTCGCCCTGCGCGTTGAGCCTGAGGCGCTTGCCGATGCGGTCGAACAGCCGGGTGTCGAACTGGCGTTCCAGCTCGAGGATGGCGGTGCTGGTCGCGGACTGCGACAGCGCGAGCGCCTCGGCGGCGCGGCTGACGCTCTCGCCGCGGGCGACCGCGACGAAGACCTCGAGTTGGCGCAGCGTGAATTTCATATCCGTTTTCCCGATCGATCGTCCCTGATTGACCCGATTATCGGATATTTGCCGCCGCGCCGGTATGCAGTCCCACCCCACGAGCATGGAAAAGCGAGATGGCCGACGACACCGCACGCTACACCCTGGAAACGATCACCGACTGGCGCGCCTGGACGCCCAAGCTGTTTTCCTTCCGCACCACGCGGCCGGCCGGCTTTTGCTTCAAGGCCGGGCAGTTCGTGCGGCTCGGCGTGACGAAGGCCGACGGCGGCGAAGTCTGGCGCCCCTACTCGATGGTGTCGGCGCCGCAGCACGACTACCTCGAGTTCTACTCCATCGTGGTGCCCGGCGGCGAGTTCACCACCGCGCTGGCGCGGCTGGGCGTCGGCGACGCGGTGCGCGTCAACCGGCTCGCGCTCGGTTTCCTGACGCTGGACCGTTTCGCCGACGGCCGCGAGCTGTGGCTGCTGTCGACCGGCACCGGGCTCGCGCCCTTCGTGTCGATGCTGTACGAGGCCGATACCTGGCGGCGCTTCGAGAAACTGGTCGTCGTGCACTGCGTGCGCGAGGCGGCCGAGCTCGCCTACCGCGACCTGATCCCGACGCTGGCGGCCGAGGCCGGCGTGCCGGAGCTGGCCGACCGGCTCGTCTACGTGCCGGTGGTCACCCGCGAGGCGGTGCCGGGTGTGCTCGGCCAACGCGTGACCACGCTGATCGCGAACGGCGAACTCGAGCGCCGCGTCGGCCTCGCCTTCGACCTCGAACGCTCGCGCGTGATGATCTGCGGCAATCCCGGCATGGTGGACGACACCCGCGCGGTGCTCGGCGCGCGCGGTTTCGCGCTGTCGCGCCGCGCCGCGCCGGGCCAGCTGGCGGTCGAGCAGTACTGGTAGCGGAACCGGCGTGCCGTCAGCTCTGCCCGGCGACGCAGCGCGGAGCGTCGGCCGCGTCGTCGTGCCGGCGGCGCTGCTGGATCAGTTCGGCGAGGATGGACACCGCGATCTCGGCCGGCGTGCGGCTGCCGATGGCCAGGCCGATCGGCGCGCAGAGGCGATCGAGGCGCGTCGCGTCGACGCCGCGTGCGGCCAGACGCGCGCGGCGCGCGGCGGCGTTGGCGCGCGAGCCGATCGCGCCGACGTAGAAGGCCCCGGTTTCGAGCGCCGCGGCCAGCGCCGCGTCGTCGAGCTCGGGTACGTGGGTCAGCGCGAGCACCGCGGTGCGCGCGTCCGGGCGCGCGTTGTGCACGGCCTCGTCGGGCGCGCCGGCCAGCCAGTCGCTGCCGGCCAGCGGCCAGGCGGCGCGCCGGTCCTCGCGCGGCTCGTTCAGCAGTACGGCGAAGTCGAGCGCCGGCGCGATGCGCGCGAGGTGTTCGGATACCTGGCCGGCGCCGACGAGGATCAGGCGCCAGGCGGGATCGGATGCGGGCATGGGAAGCGCTCCGGCAAAGAGTGGAAAACGGGCGGCGGCGGGCTCAGGCCTTGCGTTCGCGCAGGTCGACCACCGCCTCGGCGCCGAAGTCGGCCGAGGCGAGGAAGGCGACGATGGCGCGCGCGGCGTTCTCGGGCGGGGTCAGCGCGCCGTCGGCCTTGAGCGCGGTAAAGCGTGCGCGGTTCGGGAAGTCGGCCGGATCGGCGGCGCGGATGGTCGCCTGCATGCCGGTGTCGATCACGCCGGGGTAGAGCGACACCAGGCGCGCGCCATGCGGTCGCGCGGCCTGCTCGAGCGCGACGGTGCGCGTGAACTGGTCGAGCGCCGCCTTGCTGCTGCCGTACACGCTCCAGCCCGGGTAAGGCTTGACCGCCGCGCCCGACGAGACGTTCAGCACGCGGCGCGTCACGCCTCGGCCAACGTTGGCCGAGGCCTGCGGCTCGGTTTCGCGCAGGAAGGCGTCGGTCAGCGCGACCGGCGCCAGCAGGTTGACCGCGTAGGCGGCGACCATGTCGTCGACGGCGTAGTGGCCGGCCGGCGCGATCGGCGTGACGACGCCGGCGTTGTTGACCAGCGTCAGCGCGGTCGGCGCGTGCGCGGCGAGGAGGGCGAGCGCGTCGCGGCAGAGCCCGGCGAGGCTCGCGGTGTCGGCGAGGTCCGCCTCGACGAAGGCAAAGCGCTCCGGGTAGGCCTCGGCCAACGTTTGTGTCTCGGGCGAGGCATGGCGGGCGAGGCCGACCACCGCGCCGCCGGATTCGAGCAGCGCGGCGGCGAGCGCGGCGCCGAGGCCGCGCGACGCGCCGGTGACGATGACGCCGTGCATCGCCTTAGCCGACGCGGGCTAGCTCGGCGCGCATCGCGTCGATCACCGCCTTGTAGTCGGGCTGGCCGAAGATCGCGCTGCCGGCGACGAAGGTGTCGGCGCCCGCCGCGGCCACCTCGGCGATGTTGTCGACCTTGATGCCGCCGTCGACCTCGAGCCAGATCTCGCCGCCGTGTTGTGCGGTGTACTCGTCGATGCGGCGGCGCGCCTCGCGCACCTTGTTCAGCGTCTGCGGGATGAACTTCTGGCCGCCGAAGCCCGGGTTGACCGACATCAGCAGGATCATGTCGACCTTGTCCATCACGTGGTCGAGGAAGGACAGCGGGGTGGCCGGGTTGAACACCAGACCGGCCTTGCAGCCGGCGTCGCGGATCAGGCCGAGCGTGCGGTCGATGTGGTGCGACGCTTCCGGGTGGAAGGTGATGATGTCGGCGCCGGCACGGGCGAAGCTGGCGGCGAGCGCGTCGACCGGTGTCACCATCAGGTGCACGTCGATCGGCGCGCTGGTGTGCGGACGGATCGCCTCGCAGACCAGCGGGCCGATGGTCATGTTCGGCACGTAGTGGTTGTCCATCACGTCGAAGTGGACGATGTCGGCGCCGGCGGCGACGACGTTCTTCACTTCTTCGCCGAGGCGGGCGAAGTCGGCGGACAGGATGCTCGGGGCGATGCGGAAGGTGCGCATGGAAATTCCGGTAATGAAGGGGGTGGACGGGGCGTATTTTAGAGCGTCGGGCGGCGGCGGTCACGGCCGGCCTGGTCGGGTTGGCCCGGCGCACGGGCGCGTGCGCCGGCTTCGGGATAAAATGACGGTCCAACCATGCAGGGAGCGGCTCTACCGATGTCCGACAACCAATACCGTATCGAGGTGTCGCCCGCGGCCTACTTCGTCGAGGAGCAGTCCGACGTGGCGGCCGACCGCTACGTGTTCGCCTACCGCATCCGCATCGTCAACACCGGTCAGCAGCCGGCCAAGCTGCTCAGCCGCCACTGGCTGATCACCGACGCCAACGGCCACGTGCAGGAGGTGCGCGGCATGGGCGTGGTCGGCGAGCATCCGCACCTGAAGCCGGGCGAGCACTACGAGTACCTGAGCGGCGCGACGCTGACGACGCCGTGGGGCACGATGAAGGGCAGCTACCAGATGGAGGCCGACGACGGCACCCGTTTCGACGCGCCGATCGCCGAATTCCTGCTGGCGGTGCCGCGCGTGCTGCACTGAAGCGCCGCTCACTTGCCGCGCGGCCAGGTCCACCACACGATGAAGCCGGCCAGGCCCAGCGCCAGCAAGGCTTCGAGAACGAATATCCACATAGCGTTGCACTCGTCGTCGATTGACCTCTGAAGCATAGTTGGCCGACGGGGCGGGCGCAGCGCGCGACACCCGTCCGGAAGGCTCCATGCGCTTCACCCACACCGGCCCCGCGCCGAAAAACCGCAACGACTGGCAGACGCTCAGGACGCTGTTTCCCTATATCTGGACCTTCAAGGGACGGGTGCTGGCCGCGCTGGCCTGCCTGATCGTCGCCAAGGTCGCCAACGTCTCGGTGCCGCTGTACCTGAAGGACATCGTCGACGCGCTGTCGCTGCCGGCGACGCCCCTGGCGCTGCCGGTGGCGGCGCTGGCCGGCTACGGCCTGGCGCGGCTGGCGGCCAGCCTGCTCGGCGAGCTGCGCGACGCGATCTTCGCGCGCGTCACGCAGGGCGCGATCCACCAGGTCGCGCGCTCGGTGTTCGACCACCTGTTCCGGCTGTCGCTGCGCTTTCACCTCGAGCGCCAGACCGGCGGCATGAGCCGCGACATCGAGCGCGGCACCAAGGGCATCGGCTTTTTGCTGAACTTCATGGTGTTCAACATCCTGCCGACGCTGGTCGAGATCGGCCTGGTCGCCGGCATCCTCTTGACGCGCTATAGCGGCTGGTTCGCCGCGGTGACGCTCGGCACCATCGCGCTCTACGTCGCGTTCACGCTGGCGGTCACCGAGTGGCGCATGGTGTTCCGCCGCAGCATGAACGAGCTCGACTCCAAGGCCAACTCGAAGGCGATCGACGCGCTGCTGAACTACGAGACGGTCAAGTATTTCGGCAACGAGCGCTACGAGGTCGACCGCTACGACCGCAACCTCGCCAGCTGGGAGGCGTCGGCGGTCAAGAACCAGGTGTCGCTGTCGATGCTGAACGCCGGCCAGGGCTTCATCATCGCCGCCGGCGTGACGCTGCTGATGTGGCTGGCGGCGCGCGGCGTGACCGGCGGCACGATGACGGTCGGCGACGTGGTGCTGGTGTCGGCCTACCTGACGCAGTTGTACGCGCCGCTGAACTTCCTCGGCTTCGTCTACCGCGAGATCAAGCACTCGCTGGCCGACATGGAGCGCATGTTCAAGCTCCTGGACGCCGGCGCCGAGGTCGGCGACGCGCCCGGCGCCACGCCGCTGGCCACCCGCGCGGCGACGGTCGAGTTCGACGGCGTCGACTTCGGCTACGACGACAAGCGGCAGATCCTCGCCGGCGTCAGCTTCGCGATCCCGGCCGGCCAGACGCTGGCGGTGGTCGGCAGCTCGGGCGCCGGCAAGAGCACGCTCTCAAGGCTGCTGTTCCGTTTCTACGACGTGAACGGCGGCGCGATCCGCGTCAACGGCACCGACATCCGCGCGCTGACGCAGGACTCCCTGCGCGCGCACATCGGTATCGTCCCGCAGGACACGGTGCTGTTCAACGACAGCATCTACTACAACATCGCCTACGGCCGGCCGGACGCGAGCCGCGACGAGGTGATCGAGGCGGCGAAGTCGGCGCACATCCACGACTTCGTGATGAGCCTGCCCGACGGCTACGACACCCAGGTCGGCGAGCGCGGCCTGAAGCTGTCCGGCGGCGAGAAGCAGCGCGTCGCGATCGCGCGCACCATCCTGAAAAACCCGCCTATCCTGATCTTCGACGAGGCGACCAGCGCGCTCGATTCGCGCACCGAAAAGGCGATCCAGGCTGAGCTGGCGCAGATCTCGGCCGACCGCACCACGCTGATCATCGCGCACCGGCTGTCGACCGTCGTCGACGCCGACCGCATCCTGGTGATGGAGGGCGGCCGGGTGGTCGAGTCGGGCAGCCACCGCGAGCTGGTCGAGGCGGGCGGCCGCTACGCCGAGATGTGGCGGCTGCAGCAGGAGAGCGAGCCGGAGGCGGTGTAGGCCCCGGCGGCGCGGACGTGAAAAAGCTCGGCCAACCTTCAAGGTTGGCCGAGCTTTTTTCTGGAACCGGTAGGCGGGTTTCAGCGCGCCGCCATGCGCGCCAGCGTCCGCTCGATCAGCCAGTGCGCGATCGACGGCTTGTTCGGCGTCGCCGGCAGCGCGTCGCGCGCGAACCAGCGCGCGTCCTCGATCTCGCCCTCCTGCGGCGTCAGCTCGCCGCCGGCGTATTCGGCGGTGAAGGCGAGCATCAGCGAGTGCGGGAAGGGCCACGACTGCGAGCCCAGGTACACCGGCGCGCCGATGTAGACGCCGACTTCCTCGAAGCACTCGCGGCGCACGCAGTCCTCGAGCGTCTCGCCCGGCTCGACGAAGCCGGCGATCGCGCTGTAGACGCCGGGCTGGAAGTGCGGCGAGCGCGCCAGCAGGATCTCGTCGCCGCGCGTGACGGTCAGCATCATCGCCGGCGACACGCGCGGGTAGTAGACCTCGCCGCAGCTCGGGCAGCCGCGCCCCTGGTCGTGCGCGTGCTGCGCAAGCGGCGTGCCGCAGGCGCCGCACAGCCGGTGCGTCTTCTGGAAGCGGCGGATCTGCGCGGCGCGCGCCAGCGCCGGCACGTCGTCGGCCGGCAACTGCGTCAGCGCCGCGCGCAGCGGCAGCCACACGCCGGCCGGCGCGGCGCCGACCAGTTCGCCGAGGTAGAGGTTGGCGCCGGCGTGCACGCCGAGAAAGCGCCGTCCGGCCACCGGCCAGCCGGCCGCCTCGGCGCCGGGCAGCGCGCCGTCGATCAGCAGCACCGCGCCGTCGTCGAACAGGCAGAAGCGGTCGGGCAGGGCGGGGTCGGCGGCGGCGGGGATGACGAAGGGCATGGCGGTGGGCGGCGGAGGAATCGGGCCGACAGTGTAACGCGCGCGCCGCGCGGCGGTACAGCCGGCCTAGGCTCAGTTGCGCCCCGGTTCGCCGTACATCCAGCGCTCGCTCGCCTGCTGCACCACGTCGGACAGCGAGCCGCTGTCGGCGTGGATGTCGCGCAGCCACTGGCTGTCGATATTGCGCTTGAGCACCCGCTCGCGCAGCTGCGCGTGCTCGGACTCGGCGCCCAGCGCGATCGCGTGCGGCGTCAGCGCGTTCAGCGTCTCGAGCATGTCCTCCAGCAGGCTGGTCTGGCGCTGGCTGGCCGCGTCGACCAGCACCGCGTCGTAGCCGAAGCGGCAAGCCTGGAAGCGGTTGTAGCTGTAGGTCAGCTGGCGGTCCGGGTGGATGTCGTTCCAGTCCTCCTCGAAGCAGCGGCGCGCCAGCATCTGCGCGTAGGCGGCCAGCAGCACCGGCGTGTCGATCGCCAGTGGCGTGTCGCAGATGCGGATCTCGACCGTGCCGTACTCGGGCTTGGGGCGGATGTCCCAGTAGAAGTCCTTCATCGACTCGACGATGCCCAGGTGCGCCATGCGCGCGAAGTAGTCGTTGAATTCGTCCCAGTTCTTCACCATCGGCATGCTGCCCGACAACGGGAAGGCGTTGACGCTGGTCAGCCGCGAGGTCTGGAACAGCGTGTCGACGCCCTGGTGGAACGGCGACGACGCCGACAGCGCGATGAAGTGCGGAATGTAGCGCGCCAGGTAGTGCGTCAGCCGCACCGCGACGTCGCCGTTAGGGCAGCCGATATGGATGTGCTGGCCGTAGACGGTGAACTGCTTGGCGAGGTAGCCGTACAGCTCGGAGACCAGCCGGTAGCGCTCCTTCGGGTAGATGCGCTGGTCGCTCCAGTGCTGGAACGGGTGGCTGCCGCCGCCGGAAAGCCCGAGGTTGAGCTTCTCGGCGCTCTTGACCAGCAGCGCGCGGATCGCCAAGAGCTCGGCCAACATCGCGCGCGTGTCGCGGTGGACGGCGGTGCCGATCTCGATCATGCCCTGCGTGATCTCGGGCTTGATGTCGAAGCCGTGTTGTTCGCGGCCGATCAGCGCCAACAGGTCGTCCGAGCCGCGCGTCAGGTTGTAGTGGCGGCGGTTGACGATCATCAGCTCGAGCTCGACGCCCAGCGTCAGCGGCTCGCTGTTGGAAAATTCGAGCATGGCGGTCTCCTATTCGCGGGTTTCGCCGGACAGCCGCAGCGACAGCCGCGTCATCACCGGGCCGATCAGTTCGAGGATGCACAGCGCGGCCAGCAGCGCGCCGGTCGCCACGCCCGCCTCGAGCATCGGGCTGGCGAGCAAGAGCAGCGTGAACGCGCCGCCGGACAGCGGCATCGCCGCCAGGCCGAGCAGCGCGCCCTGTTTGAGCGACAGGCCGTTGAAGCGCGCCGCCGCCAGCCAGCAGGCGACGCTGACGCCCAGCCGCACCAGCACGTAGAGCAGCGCGACCGGCCAGTACATCGATAGCGAGGCCGGCGACAGCAGCGCGCCGGAGGCGACGAAGAAGGCGACGAAGAAGATGTGGCTGCGGCTGAGCAGGTCGGGCTCGGCGACGGTCTGGCCGCGCCTGAGGTTCTGCGACGCCATGCCGAACACGAGGAGCGCCATCGCCGGCAGCGTCTCCAGGAGTTCGGCGACGCCGACCACCAGCGCGATCAGCGCGAACAGCAGCACCTGCTGCGCACGCCGTTCGCCGCCGCCGAGCCAGGCGTTGAGCCGGATCGCCGCCATGCCGGCGACGAGGCCCAGCGCCGCCGAGCCGAGCATCAACCAGGCGGTCGACAGCAGCTTGTCGCCCGGCGCGGCCGAGTCGGCGACGCCCGAGTAGGCGAGCGCGAGGCCGAAGGCCATCAGCGCGAACAGCGTGTTCAGCCCGGTCGCGGTCGCCAGCCGCTCGCTGACCTGGCCCTCGGCGCGCGTTTCGCGGACAATTTCGAGGATCACCGCCGGGCTGGTCGCGACGCCGATCGCCGCCAGCAGTGCCGCGCCGACCGGCTTGAGGCCGAAGGACAGCAATAGCGCGTACAGCGCGACAAAGATCAACAGCGAGGTCAGCGCCGAGGTGCTCAGCAGCGCGGTCTCGCGCCTGAGCCAGTGCAGGTCGATGCGCCGGCCGATCTCGAACAGCGCCAGGCCCAGCGCCAGTTCGACGAACAGGCTGGCCTGGCTCAATGCCTGGTTGCCGACCAGGCCGAGGCCGGCCGGGCCGATCACCAGGCCGGCGAGCAGGTAGCCGGTGACGCCGGGCAGGCGGGCGACGCGCGTCGCGACCTGGCCGCCGATCGCGCCGAGCAGCAGCAAGAGGCCGAAGGCCGCCAAGGGGTTGAAGGACAGGGTGTGCCAGGAAAGGCCGTCCATGAGCGTTTCTCCCTCTGGGGTCTCCCGTCTTGTTGCGGGGTGACCGGGTGGCAAGGTTGGCCGAAGGCCGGGGCGTGACCCGTGCCGCGGTGGCGCGGGCTTGCCAATGGAATGACTATCTTAACGGTGACAGGTCGCGCAGGGGGAAGTTCATGGTCTGGTTCGGATGGGGGCGGCGCAGCAAGGGGCGGCAGGCCGAACGCGCCGCGCGCGACAAACGGCTCGCCGGGCGCACGCGCGGCGTGCCGCTGACGGCGACGCTGGCGGACGAGGCGGTCGGCCGACTGGTCGCGCTGGCCGGCGCCATGCTCGACGGCAAGGATTTCGTCGCGGCCGGCGGGCTGGCCTGGGACGACGCGATCGGCGAGACGATCGCGCTGCAGGCCGCGCTGCCGGCGCTGGAGCTGGGCGCGGCGGCGCTCGAGGGCTGGCGCGAGATCATCGTCTACCCGGACGCCTTCGTCGCACGCGACCTGTGGGTCGACGACGCCGGGCTGATGCACGAGGGCGAGCAGGTGCTGGTCGGCCAGGCGCGCCACGACGGGCCGGTGGTGCTGTCGGCGCCCGACGCGCACGACTCGCTCGCGCTCGACGGCTGGAACGTCGTGATCCACGAAATCGCGCACAAGATCGACATGCTGTCCGGCGACGCCAACGGCTGCCCGCCGTTGCACAAGGGCATGAGTCGCGACGAGTGGGCCGATAGCTGGGGCGAGGGCTACGAGCGCTTTTGCGCCGCGCTCGATGCCGGCGAAGAGGGCTGGCTCGACCCCTACGCGGCCGAACACCCGGCCGAATTCTTCGCGGTGCTGTCGGAGTACTTCTTCGAGGCGCCGCACTGGGTGCGCGACGATTTTCCGCAAATCTACCGGCAGTTGTCGCTATTCTACCGGCAGGATCCGGCGGCCCGTCTGGCGCGCCTGCCGCTGTCCGTTCTGCTGTCCGGCCAGGGTGCGACCGGCGCGGGCGGCGTCTAGCCGCCGGTTCCGTCGAGGAGACGACGATGATCTATCTGGTGGGGCGCCACCGGGTCAGCGATTACGCGCGCTGGAAGGCGGCGTTCGACGGGCGGGCCGAGGCGCGCCGGGCGGCCGGCCTCGAACTGCTGCAGTGCTGGCGCGCGCTCGACGACCCCGGCAATGTGTTCTTCGTGTTCGAGGTCGCCGACCTGGCCCGTGCGCGCGCCTTCGTCGTGCGCTGGGACGACGCGCCCGGGACGTTCGAGTCGGAGTTGCATTTCGTCGAGCGCGCCGCCGGCTGCCCACCGTGCGGCTGAGCAGGTGGCGGCCCTGCGGGCGGTGCGCTCCGTTCAGGCTGCCCGGCCGTGAGCCGGCGCGCCTTGGCCGCTGCGGGGCAGGGGGCGCCGCGCCGTCCGGCTCAGCACGGCCTGCGGCGGGCCCGAGGCCCATACCCTGCCGTCCCTCATCAGCACCAGATGGTCGGCGTGAACGGCGGCCGGCGACCGGTCGTCCAGTGCGACCACGATGCTGCGGCCCTCGCGGGCCAGGCGCGACAGCGTCTGCATCAGCCGCTGCAGCGGCTGCGGCGCCAGACCGGCCTCCAGCCCGTCGAGCAGCAGCGCCGGCGTGCCGCGTGCCAGCGCCTGCGCGACGTCGCCGAGGCGGCGTTCGCCGGCCGACAGCGTGTGCATGCGCGCCTCGGCCAGGTGGGCGAGTTCCATCGTCACGAGCGCGTGTTCGATGGCGAGCCGGTCTTCGTGACCGAAGGTGCCGAACCAGCCCAGCCGCCTGCGCCGTCCCCGGGCGACATGCTCGCGCAGCGTCAGCGACGAGCCGTTCTTGTCCGGCGCGCCGAGCCGCGCGCAATCGTTCGCGCGCACGGGCCTGCCGAAAAAACGCACCGCGCCGTGGGCGCAGCCGGCCAGTGCGCAGAGCAGTGGGCTCGTGCCGGAGTCCGGGGCGCCGGCGATCACGCTGAGTCGGCGCGCCGGCAGATGCAGCAGGTCGATTTCGAGCGCGGTGCGCCCCCGCCGGTACGCGGTCAGCGCGCGGATTTCGAACGCCCAGTCGGTGGTTTCCGTCATGGGGACCTCTCGGTTCTTCGGGGTGGTGGCGGTGTTTCGCCGCGCGTGGCGCGGCTAACGATTTGCTATTGATAATAATTCGTATTTGTTTCTTATGCAAGCCCGTGGCGGGCTCGGCCAACCTTGTCGCCGGCGGCCGGCTACAATAGCCCGGGTTCGAATCGTCGGGATTTGTCGATGTATCTGGTGTTGATCGGTTGGCTGTACGTGGTGCTGATGTTCGCGGTGGCGCAGGAGAGCCTGATCCGCAGCGGCTTCGTGCTGTTTTTTCTCGGCGTGCTGCCGACCTGGCTGCTGATGTGGCTGACGGTGCGGCGCCGGCGTCTGAAGGCCGAGCTGGCGCGCGAGGCCGAAGAGGAGGCGCGGGCCAAGAAAGTGACGGGCGATTCTTGAGTTGCCGCGGCGCATGGTGCTACAATCTTGCGCCGCCCGATTTTCGGGCTATTTCGCACATTCGCGCCAAAGGGTGTCCGCAAGGATTAACTGCGCGAATGGAGGCTTAACCCTTTAGGAGTTTTCATGAGCACCTCCGTGACCATGCGTCAGATGCTGGAAGCTGGCGTCCACTTCGGCCACCAAACCCGTTTCTGGAACCCGAAAATGTCGCAGTACATTTTCGGTTCGCGCAACAAGATCCACATCATCAACCTGGAAAAGACGCTGCCGCTGTTCGTCGAGGCCCAGAACTACGTGCGTCGCCTCGCCGCCAACAAGGGCACCATCCTGTTCGTGGGTACCAAGCGCCAAGCTCGTGACATCGTGCGCGAAGAAGCCGCCCGCGCCGGCATGCCCTTCGTCGATCACCGCTGGCTCGGCGGCATGCTGACCAACTACAAGACCGTCAAGCAGTCGATCAAGCGCCTGGAAGACAAGCGTGCCGTGCTGGAAGGCGCCGGCGAAGCCGGTTACAGCAAGAAAGAACTGCTGGACCTCGAGCGAGAAGTCGAGAAGCTCGAGCGTTCGCTTGGCGGCATCAAGGACATGAAGGGTCTGCCGGACGCGATCTTCGTCATCGACACCGGCTACCAGAAGGGCACCATCGTCGAGGCCAAGAAGCTGGGCATCCCGGTGATCGGCGTCGTCGACACCAACAACAACCCGGAAGGCATCGACTACGTGATCCCGGGTAACGACGACTCCAGCCGCGCGATCCGCCTGTACGCCCGTGGTATCGCCGACGCGGTGCTCGAGGGTCGCGCCCAGTCGCTGCAGGAAATCGTCGCCGCCGAACCGGCTGCCGCTGCCGAGTAAGTCAGGCGAAAGGGGCGAAAGCCCCTTTTTTCAGACCTGCCTCTACCCAATTCGCTGAATTCTAAGGAGTGTTAGCATGGCGGAAATCACCGCAAAAATGGTCGCCGATCTGCGCGCCGCGACCGGTCTGGGCATGATGGAGTGCAAGAAGGCCCTGGTGGAAGCCGACGGCGACGTGGCCAAGGCTGAAGAGATCCTGCGCATCAAGTCGGGCAACAAGGCCGCCAAGATGGCTGGCCGCATCGCCGCCGAAGGCGTGGTGTCGACCTACGTCGACGCCGGCGTCGGCGCGCTGGTCGAGATCAACTGCGAAACCGACTTCGTCGCCAAGGACGAGAACTTCCTCGCCTTCGCCGCCGCCGTCGCCAAGGCGGCTGCCGTCGCCAATCCGGCCGACGTCGAGGCGCTGGCCAACGTCGCTACCGACTCCGGCGAAACCGTCGAAGAAGCGCGCAAGGCCATCATCGCCAAGCTCGGCGAGAACATGACCATCCGCCGCTTCGTCCGCTACGCGACCGAAGGCAAGGTGGCCACCTACCTGCACGGCAGCAAGATCGGCGTGATCGTCGACTTCGCCGGCGGCGACGAGCAACTCGGTCGCGACATCGCCATGCACATCGCCGCTTCCAAGCCGATCTGCGTGTCGAAAGAGCAGGTGCCGGCCGACAAGCTGGAAACCGAGCGCAAGATCTACACCGCCCAGGCTGCCGAATCGGGCAAGCCGGCCGACATCGTCGCCAAGATGGTCGAAGGCCGCATCGCCAAGTACCTGGCCGAAGTGACCCTGCTGGGCCAGCCGTTCGTGAAGAACCCGGACCAGACCGTCGAGAAGCTGCTGGCCGAAAAGGGCGCCAAGGTGAACGCCTTCACCATGTTCGTGGTGGGCGAGGGCATCGAGAAGGCCGTGGTGGACTACGCCGCCGAAGTGGCCGCCGCCGCCAAGCTGTAAGCTAGCATTTACCGATGCCAGCGAAAAACGGCACCCTGATTCAGGGTGCCGTTTTGCAAACCAAGACAAACAACCGCGTAACCGAGGTGAACATGAGCCAAGCCCCCGCCTACAAACGCATCCTGCTCAAGCTGTCCGGCGAGGCCCTGATGGGTGACGACAGCTATGGCATCAACCGCGCCACGATCGAGCAGATTGTCGGGCAGATCAAGGAAGTCGTTGACCTCGGCGTGCAAGTCGGCATCGTGATCGGCGGCGGCAACATCTTCCGCGGCGTCGCGCCGGCGGCCGCTGGCATGGATCGCGCCACGGCCGACTATATGGGCATGATGGCGACCGTGATGAACGCGCTGGCGCTCAAGGACGCGATGACCGGCGTCGGCCTGGTCGCCCGCGTGCAGTCGGCGCTGACCATGCAGCAGATCGCCGAGCCCTACGTGCGCGGCAAGGCGATGCAGTATCTTGAAGAAGGCAAGGTGGTGATCTTCGCCGCCGGCACCGGCAACCCGTTCTTCACCACCGACACCGCGGCGGCGCTGCGCGGCATGGAGATGAACGTCGACATCATGCTGAAGGCGACCAAGGTCGACGGCGTGTACACCGACGACCCGAAGAAAAATCCGGACGCGGTGCGCTACCAGACGCTGACCTTCGACGAGGCGATCGGCCGCAACCTGAAGGTGATGGACGCGACCGCCTTCGCGCTGTGCCGCGACCAGAAGCTCAATATCAAGGTGTTCAGCATCTTCAAGGCCGGCGGACTCAAGCGGGTCGTGCTTGGCGAAGACGAGGGCACGCTGGTACACTGCTGACCGATTTCAAATGAATACCCAGGGGCGGAAACGGCGACATGCCGCTTTCCGCCTTGTTTTTCCGAATACCCTAAGAAGCGACGGAGCAGTCCATGATCAACGACGTCAAGAAGTCGGCCGAAACCAAGATGCAGAAAACCCTGGAGGCGTTCAAGAACGACCTGGCCAAGGTGCGCACCGGCCGCGCCCACACCGGCATCCTCGACCATGTCACCGTCGACTACTACGGTAGCGACACCCCGATCAACCAGGTCGCCAACGTCACGCTGATCGACGCGCGCACCATCGGCGTGCAGCCGTGGGAAAAGAGCATGGCTGCCAAGATCGAGAAGGCGATCCGCGATTCCGACCTCGGCCTGAACCCGGCGGCGATGGGCGACATCATCCGCGTGCCGATGCCGATGCTGACCGAAGAGCGCCGCCGTGACCTGATCAAGGTCGTACGCAGCGAGGCCGAGGGGGCGCGCGTCGCGGTGCGCAACGTGCGTCGCGACGGCAACAACGAACTGAAGAACCTGATCAAGGACAAGGCGATCACCGAAGACGAGGAGCGCCGCGCCCAGGACGACATCCAGAAGCTGACCGACAAGTACATCGCCGAGATCGACAAGGCGCTGGCAGTCAAGGAAGCCGACCTGATGGCGGTCTGAGGAGCCTCTCTTGTTCGGCAGCTCTACCCAAACCATTCCGAACGTGCCGGAGGTCCCGCGGCACGTTGCCATCATCATGGATGGCAACGGCCGCTGGGCCAAGAAGCGCTTCCTGCCGCGCGTCGCCGGCCACCGCAAGGGGCTGGAGGCCGTTCGCGATACCGTGTCGGCCTGTTCCGAGCTCGGCGTCGGCTACCTGACGCTGTTCGCGTTCTCGACCGAGAACTGGCGTCGTCCGCAGGAGGAGGTCTCCTTCCTGATGGATCTGTTCCTGCGCGCGCTCGAGAACGAGGTCGACCGCCTGGCGCGCAACAACATCCGCCTGAAGGTGATCGGCTCGCGCGAGCGCTTCGCGCCCGAGTTGGCCGAGCGCATCGCCGCGGCCGAGGCCAGGACCGCCGGCAACGGCGGGCTGACGCTGACCATCGCCGCCGACTACGGCGGTCGCTGGGATATCCTGCAGGCGGCCAACGCCGCGCTGGCGGCCGGCGCGACGACGCTCGACGAGGCGACGCTGGCCGCGCATCTGTCGATGGCCTACGCGCCCGAGCCCGACCTGTTCATCCGCACCGGCGGCGAGACGCGCATCAGCAACTTCCTGATGTGGCAACTGGCCTATACCGAACTCTATTTCACCGACCTGTTGTGGCCCGACTTCGGACGCGCCGCGCTCGACGCCGCGTTCGCCTCCTACCGCCGGCGCGAGCGCCGTTTCGGTCGCACCAGCGAACAACTGCCCGAAGGCCTGCGGCGCCCCTAGCATGCTCATTCCCCGAATCCTGACCGCGCTGGTGCTGCTGCCCTTGATGCTCGCCGCGCTGTTCGTCTTCCCGCCGGCGGCCTGGGCGGCGTTCTCGGCGCTCGTCGTCGGCCTCGCGCTGTGGGAATTTTCCCGCATGGTCGCGATGCCGCGCGGCGTCCAGACGCTGTACCTGGTCGGCTCGGCGCTTGCGGCGGCGGCCTGCTGGTTCACCGGCTGGCGCCCCGGCCCGTGGCTGCACGGCGTCGCGCTGCTGGTCTGGCTGGTGCTGGCGCCCTTGTGGCTCGCCCGGCGCTGGACGCTCAAGGACGGCTGGGCTGCGCGCGCGCTCGGCTGGGCGCTGATGTGGCCGGCCTGGTTCGCCCTCCTCGACTGGCGACCGACCCCCGAGCCCGCGCACGCTTACGCGCTTTTGGCGGTGATGGGACTCGTGTGGGTCGCCGACATCGCGGCCTATTTTTCCGGCAAGGCCTTCGGTCGCCACAAGCTCGCGCCGGCGATCAGCCCGGGCAAGAGCTGGGAGGGCGTCGCCGGCGCCGCGGTCGCGGTCGCCGTTTACGCCTATTTCGTCAGCGGCCAGGGCTGGCTCGGCCAACCTCTGCCGCTGTTCGCGCTGTTGCCGTTGGCGCTGGCGCTGACCGCGGTCAGCGTGGTCGGAGATCTGCTCGAGTCGTGGTTCAAGCGTGCCGCCGGCGTCAAGGACAGCAGCGCGCTGCTGCCCGGGCACGGCGGCGTCTACGACCGCATCGACAGCCTGATCGCGGTGCTCGCGGTCGGCAACGCGCTGCGCGCGCTCCTTGGAGGCTGACGCGATGAAACCCCTTGCCCTGACCGTGCTGGGCGCGACCGGCAGCATCGGCGAGAACACGCTCGACGTCGTCGCGCGCCACCCCGAACGTTACAAGGTGGTCGCGCTGGCCGCGCACCGCCAGGCCGACAAGCTGTTCGAGCAGTGCCGGCGCTTTGCGCCCGCCTACGCGGTACTGGCCGACGCGGCCGACGCGGCAGCCCTCGAGGCGCGACTGCACGCCGCGGGCGTCGCGACCACGGTGCTGTTCGGTCCGGACGCGCTGGTCGAAGTGGCCACCCTGGCCGAGGTCGACGGCGTGGTCGCCGCCATCGTCGGCGCCGCCGGCCTGCCGTCGGCGCTTG
This sequence comes from Crenobacter luteus, assembly GCF_004345725.1. Taxonomy (GTDB): domain Bacteria; phylum Pseudomonadota; class Gammaproteobacteria; order Burkholderiales; family Chromobacteriaceae; genus Crenobacter; species Crenobacter luteus. The sequence continues at coordinate 70,261 of NZ_SLXG01000010.1, forward strand.
CCGCGGCGCGCGCCGGCAAGCGCGTGATGCTCGCCAACAAGGAGGCGCTGGTCGTCGCCGGGCGCCTGTTCATGCAGGCGGCGCGCGACGGCGGCGCGACGCTGCTGCCGATCGACAGCGAGCACAGCGCGATCTTCCAGTCGCTGCCGGCCGGTTTCGCCGGCGACCTCGACGCCGCCGGCGTCGACAAGCTGGTGCTGACCGCCTCGGGCGGACCGTTCCGCACCTGGTCGGTGGCGAAGTTGGCCGAGGCCAGCCCCGACGACGCCTGCCGCCACCCGAACTGGGTGATGGGGCGCAAGATCTCGGTCGACTCGGCCAGCCTGATGAACAAGGGTCTCGAGGTGATCGAGGCGCACTGGTTGTTCGGCGCGCCGCCGTCGCGCATCGAGGTGCTGGTGCACCCGCAAAGCGTGATCCACTCGATGGTGCAGTACCGCGACGGCTCGATCGTCGCCCAGCTCGGTTCGCCCGACATGCGCACGCCGATCGCCTACGCGCTGTCGTGGCCCGAGCGCATCGCCGCCGGCGTCGCGCCGCTCGACTTCACGACGCTGTCGTCGCTGACCTTCGAGGCGCCCGATCTGGCGCGCTTCCCCTGTCTGCGCCTCGCGTTCGCGGCGCTCGAGCAGGGCGGGGACGCGCCGGCGGTGCTGAACGCCGCCAACGAGGTCGCGGTGGCGGCCTTCCTCGACGGCCGCATCGGCTTCACCGACATTCCGCGCCTGGTCGACGGCGCGCTGTCGGCGCTGGACCTCGCGGCGAGCGTCGACCTCGACTCGCTGCTCGACAAGGACGCCGCCGCCCGTCGCTGGGTCGGCCGGCGCATCGCCTCATGATCACGCTGCTCGCCTTTCTCGTCGCCATCGGCCTGCTGGTCACCTTCCACGAACTGGGGCACTACTGGGTCGCCCGGCTGGCCGGCGTCAAGGTGTTGCGCTTCTCGATCGGCTTCGGCAAGCCGTTGTTCACCTGGCGGCGCGGCGAGACCGAGTGGACGTTGTGCCCGATCCCGCTCGGCGGCTACGTGCGCATGCTCGACGAGCGCGAGGGGCCGGTCGACGCGGCGGATCTGCCGCGCGCCTTCAACACGCAGCCGGTCGGCAAGCGCATCGCCATCGTCGCCGCCGGCCCGCTCGCCAATCTCGTGCTCGCGGTGCTGCTTTACTGGGTGGTGCTCGCGCAGGGTCAGGACTGGATCCGTCCGTGGGTCGGCAGCGTGACGCCGCAGTCGCCGGCGGCCGTGGCGGGCTTCCAGCCGGGCGACAAGCTGCTGCGCGTCGACGGCGAACCGGTCGGCGACTGGCAGGGGCTGAGGCTGGAGCTGATGCAGGCGCTCGCCGCGCGCGACCGCGTCGAAGTCGCGGTCGAAACCGCGGCCGGCGCGCCGGCCCGCCGGGTGATCGATCTGGCGCGTCTGGCGCCGCAGGAGCGCGAGCGGGTGATCGGGGGGCAGCTCGGGCTGTCGCCGATCCGCGTGCTGCCGGTGATCGGCGGCATCGAGGCGGGCGGTGCCGCCGAGCGCGCCGGACTCAAGATCGGCGACAAGCTGCTGAGCGCCGACGGCCGTCGTCTGGCGAGCTGGGAGGACTGGGTCGCGACCGTGAGCAACAGCCCGGGGCGCGAGATTCGCGTCGGCGTCGAGCGCGCCGGCAAGCCGTTGGCGCTGACGGTGCGGCCCGATTCGCGCGAGTCGGACGCGGGGCTGGTCGGCCGCATCGGCGCGGCGCCGACCGTCGATGCGGCCTGGCGCGACGCGGTGCGGCAGACGCGCGAGCTGTCGGTCGGTGAGGCGGCGCTGGCCGCCGTGGCCAAGACCTGGGAGACGACGACGGTCAGCCTGAAACTCTTGGGCTGGATGGTGGTCGGGAATGTCTCGTGGGGCAACCTCAGCGGCCCGCTGACCATCGCCAGCGTCGCCGGCCAGACCGCCGAGCAGGGCTGGGACGCCTACCTCGAATTCCTCGCGCTGATCAGCGTCAGCATCGGCATCCTGAACCTGCTGCCCATACCCGTACTGGATGGCGGCCACTTAATGTATTATGTGGCCGAACTGATCAAGGGGAAGCCGGTGAGCGAGAAAACGCAGATCATCGGTCAGAAAATCGGTCTGATGCTGTTGGGCGCGTTGATGATGTTCGCCCTTTTTAACGACCTGAGCCGCCTGTTTGGGGGTTAAGCAATCTCATGACAATGAAACTCGTTGCGGCAGCGCTTCTTGGTCTGTCGACGTCCGCCGCTTGGGCGCTCGAACCTTTTGTGATCAAGGATATCCGCGTGGAGGGCCTGCAAAGGACCGAAGCGGGCACCGTGTTCAACTACCTGCCGATCAAGGCGGGTGACACCTTCACCGACGACAAGGCGCAAGAGGCGATCAAGGCCCTGTTCGCGACCGGCTTCTTCGACGACGTGCGCGTCGAGGCCGACAACAACGTGGTGGTGCTGGCCGTGGTCGAGCGGCCGGTGATCGCGCAACTGACGGTCAGCGGCTCGAAGGAATTCGACCGCGAGCAGATCAAGAAATCGCTGAAGGCCAACGGCTTTGCCGAGTCGCGCATCTTCGACCAGGCGCTGCTCGACCAGGCGGTACAGGCGCTCAAGCGCGAATACTTCAGCCGCGGCAAGTATTCGGTCGAGATCACGCCGAGCGTGACCCGCCTCGAACGCAACCGCGTATCGGTCAACCTCGATATCGCCGAGGGCGTGACCGCCAAGATCCGCGACATCCGCATCGTCGGCGCCCGGGCGTTCAAGGAAGAGGCGCTCAGGGACCTGTTTTCGCTGAGCACCGGCGGCTGGTTCTCGTGGATCACCAAGGACGACCAGTATTCCAAGCAGAAGCTGTCGGCCGACCTCGAGACGCTGCGCGCCTTCTACCAGAACCAGGGCTATCTCGAGTTCAACATCGAGTCGACCCAGGTGTCGATGAGCGCCGACAAGGAGGCGATCTACCTGACGGTCAACATCGCCGAGGGCAAGCGCTTCACGGTGTCCGACGTCAAGTTCGCCGGCGACCTGAAGGCGCCCGAGGACGAGCTGCGCAAGCTCTTGAAGGTCAAGCCGGGCGACGTGTTCAACCGTGAACTCGTCAACGAGTCGGTGACCGCGGTCAGCGACCGCCTCGGCAACGACGGCTACGCCTTCGCCAACGTCAACGTGGTGCCCGAGATCGACCGCGACAAGGAAACCGTCGCCTTCACGCTGTTCGTCGACCCGGGCCGCAAGACCTACGTGCGCCGCGTCAACATCACCGGCAACAACAAGACGCGCGACGAGGTGGTGCGCCGCGAGATGCGCCAGCTCGAGGGCGCGCCGTACGCCAGCGACAAGATCAAGCGCAGCAAGGACCGCGTCGAGCTGTTGGGCTACTTCGAGCAGGTCAATATCGAAACGCCGGCGGTGGCCGACACCGCCGACCAGGTCGACGTCAACGTCAACGTCAAGGAGCGCCCGACCGGCAGCATCTCGGCCGGCGTCGGCTTTGTGCAGGGCGAGGGCGTGCAGCTCTCGGCCAACGTGTCGCAGAGCAATATCTTCGGTTCGGGCAAGTCGATGTCGGTCGGCTTCTCGAACGGCAAGGTGAACAAGTTCGCCAACGTGTCGTTCACCGACCCGTACTTCACGCCGGACGGCGTCAGCCTCGGTTACGACTTCTACCTGCGCGACTATCGCCCGGACGAGATCAACCAGAGCCAGTACCGGACCCGCACCACCGGCGCGACCGTGCGTAGCGGCGTGCCGGTCACCGAGTTCGACCGCATCAACGTCAGCCTCGGCGTCGAGAACACCAAGATCGACACCTTTGCCAACAGCCCCCAGCGCTACCTCGACTTCGTCGGGCAGTACGGCAACAACAACAACACGCTCCTGGGCACCGTGGGCTGGGCGCGCGACACCCGCGACAGCGCGCTGTGGCCGACGCGCGGCGGCGTGCTCAGGACCAGCGCCGACGCCGGTCTGCCGGGCGGCGACATCGAGTATTATCGCCTGACCGGCCAGGCCACCTGGTTCTTCCCGCTGTCCAAGAGCTTCACGCTGATGCTGAACAGCGAGGCCGGTTACGCGAACGGCTACGGCAAGACCAGCCGCCTGCCGTTCTTCCAGAACTTCTACCTGGGCGGTATCGGCTCGGTGCGCGGCTACGACAGCGGCAGCATCGGTCCGCAGGACGTCAACGGCGACTACCTCGGCGGTACGCGCAAGCTGGTGGCCAACGCCGAGCTGCTGTTCCCCTTCCCGGGCATGAAGGACAACAAGTCGGTGCGCACCAGCGTGTTCGTCGACGCCGGCACGCTGTGGGACGACAAGGAAGCCGGCAGCAGCGCGGGCGACGCGCTGCGCTACTCGGCCGGCGTCGCGCTGACCTGGCTGTCGCCGGTCGGCCCGATGAAGTTCAGCTTCGCGAACCCGCTGAAGAAAGAAGAAGGCGACAAGGCGCAGCGCTTCCAGTTCCAGCTGGGTACCGTGTTCTAAGGAGCGTGTCAGTCATGAAAGCCCTGATCAGCGCCGCGCTCGTGGCCGGCCTGCTGGCGCCGGCGGCTCAGGCGGCCGAGCTGAAGATCGGTTTCGTCCAGATCGAGCGCATCTACCGCGAGGCCGCGCCGGCGGTGGCGATCCAGAAAAAGCTCGAAAAGGAGTTCGGCGAGCGGCGCAACGAGCTGCGCCGCCTCGCCGAGCGCGCGAAGGAGCTGGAAAAGCAGCTCGCGCGCGGCAACCTCGCCGAGAAGGACCGCAAGTTGGCCGAGCGTGAATTCGCCGGCGTCGACCGCGACTACCGCGCCAAGGCGCGCGAGTTCTCCGAGGACTTCAACCAGCGCCGCAACGAGGAGTTCGCCGGCGTCCAGGAGCGCGCCAACCGCGCGGTCAGGCAGATCGCCGAGCGCGAGCAGTTCGACATCGTGCTGCAGGACGCCGTCTACGTCAGCCCGCGTATCGACCTGACCGCCAAGGTGCTCAAGGAACTGGAAAAGTAAGCGAAACCCAACCCGGAGAAGCCGGCCTCGCGTCGGCTTTCGTTTTATGAACTGGATGCTATCGGACATCGTCGCCCGCCTGGGCGGCGAACTCGTCGGCGAAGACCGCGCCGTCGCGCGCGTCGCGCCGCTCGAGCGCGCGCGGCGCGACGAGATCAGCTTCGTCGCCAGCCCCAAATACCGCAAACAGCTGGCCGGCTGCGAGGCCGGCGCGCTGATCGTGCCGGCGGCGCTCGCCGAGGCGGCGGCCGAAGGCGGCCGCCCGCTGATCGTCACGCCGGACGCCTATCTGTACTTCGCGCGTCTGGCGCAGCTTTTCCACCCCGCGCCGGCGCCGCAGGCCGGCGTGCACCCGAGCGCCACGTTGGCCGAGGGCGTGCGGGTCGGCGCGACGAGCGAGATCGGCGCGCGCGTCGTGCTCGGCCGCGACGTCGTCGTCGGCGAGCGTTGCCGGCTGCTGCCCGGCGTCGTGGTCGGCGACGGCACGGTGATCGGCGACGACGTCACGCTCTACCCGAACGTGACCGTCTACCACAACTGCCGCATCGGCTCGCGCGTGACCATCCACTCGGGCGCGGTGATCGGCGCCGACGGCTTCGGCTTCGCGCCCAGCCGCGACGGCTGGGTCAAGATCCCGCAGGTCGGCCGGGTGGTGATCGGCGACGACGTCGAGATCGGCGCGAACACCACCATCGACCGCGGCGCGCTCGACGACACGGTGATCGGGCAGGGCGCGATCATCGACAACCTGGTGCAGATCGCCCACAACGTCGAGGTCGGCGCGCGTACCGCGATCGCCGGCTGCGCCGGCATCGCCGGCAGCACCAAGATCGGCGCCAACGTCGTGATCGGCGGCGCGGTGATGATGGTCGGCCACATCAGCATCGCCGACGGCACCTTCATCGGCGGCGGCACGCTGGTCAACAAGTCGATCAAGACCCCCGACAACTATTCTTCGTCCTACCCCCTGTCGACGTACAAGGAGTGGGTATCGAACGCAGTCCATTTGCGCCATCTGGACGCGCTCGCCAAGCGGGTCAAATCGCTCGAGCGCCGGCTGGCGGCGGAACAAAACCAAGAGGAATCAGAACAATGAGCGAAGCCGTCAGCATCGACGTGCGCGAGATCATGCGCTACCTGCCGCACCGTTACCCTTTCCTGCTGGTCGACCGGGTGACCGAGTTCGAGGCGAACGTGCGCGTCAAGGCGATCAAGAACGTCACCATCAACGAGCCGTTCTTCATGGGCCACTTCGACGGCTACCCGGTGATGCCGGGCGTGCTGATCATCGAGGCGCTGGCGCAGGCGGCCGGCATCCTGTCGATCAAGAGCGTCGGCGAGCGCCCGGAGAACGAGCTGTACTTCTTCGTCGGCATCGACAACGCGCGCTTCAAGCGCCAGGTGGTGCCGGGCGACCAGCTGACGCTGGAAGTCGAGCAGCTCGCCGTCAAGCGCGGCATCGCCAAGTACAGCGCGCGCGCGCTGGTCGACGGCCAAGTCGCGTGCGAAGCGGAAATCATGTGCGCCAAGCGCGAGGTGTGAGATGGCGATTCATCCGACCGCAATCGTAGACCCGAAGGCCCGGATCGCGTCCGACGTCGAGATCGGCGCCTACAGCATCGTCGGCCCGAACGTGAGCATCGATTCGGGCACCTGGATCGGTCCGCACGTCGTGATCGAGGGCCACACCTCGATCGGCAAGAACAACCGCGTGTTCCAGTTCTGCTCGCTGGGCGCCGCCCCGCAGGACAAGAAGTACGCCGGCGAGCCGACGCGGCTGGAGATCGGCGACAACAACACCATCCGCGAATTCTGCACCTTCAACGTCGGCACCGCGCAGGACGTCGGCGTGACCCGCCTGGGCAACGACAACTGGGTGATGGCCTACGTGCACATGGCGCACGACTGCCAGGTCGGCAACCACACCATCTTCGCCAACAACGCGACGCTGGCCGGCCACGTCCACGTCGGCGACTGGGTGATCCTCGGCGGCTTCACCAGCGTGCACCAGTTCACCGTGATCGGCGATCACGCGATGACGGCGTTCTCGAGCGCCGTCGCGCAGGACGTGCCGCCGTTCGTGATGGCGGCGGGCAACCGCGCCAAACCGGCCGGCATCAACGCCGAGGGCCTCAAGCGCCGCGGCTTCAGCCCCGAGGCGATCCGCGCGGTGAAGAACGCCTACAAGGCGATCTACCGCCAGGGTCTGTCCTACGAGGACGCGCGCGCCCGGATCGAGGACGAAGCGACCCGCGTGCCCGAGCTGGCGCCGTTCACGCGCTTTTTCGCGCTGTCCGAGCGCGGCATCATCCGTTAAGCGATGCCCGGACCCTTGTTCAAGCGGCCGGGTGCGCTCAAGGTCGCGCTGGTGGCCGGCGAGGCCTCGGGCGACCTGCTGGGCGCGCACCTGATGGCGGCGCTCAAGGCGCGCCACCCCGACATCGAGTTTGCCGGCATCGGCGGGCCGCGCATGCTCGCGCAGGGCATCAATTCGGTCGTGCCGCAGGAGCGGCTCGCCGTGCGCGGCTACGCCGAGGTGTTGTCGCGGCTGCCCGAACTGTTGCGCATCCGTCGCCGGCTGCGCGACGCGCTGCTTCGCCAGCGTCCCGACGTCTTCGTCGGCATCGACGCGCCCGACTTCAACCTCGGGCTTGAGAAGGCGCTCAAGCAGCGGGGCGTGCGCACCGTGCACTACGTCAGCCCGTCGGTGTGGGCGTGGCGGCCGGAGCGGGTGCAGAAGATCGGCGACGCGGCCGACCGCGTGCTGTGCCTGTTCCCGATGGAGCCGCCGCTTTACGAGGCCGCCGGCGTGCCGGTCACCTTCGTCGGCCACCCGCTGGCCAGCGAGATCCCGCTCGAACCCAAACCCGCCCAGATGCGCGAGCGGCTGTCCTTGCCGGCGCACGCGCCGGTGTTCGCGCTGATGCCGGGCAGCCGCGTCAGCGAGATCGACTATATGGGCGAACTGTTCGTCGAGACCGCGCGCCGCCTGGTCGCGCGTTATCCGGACGCACAGTTTTTGGTGCCGCTGGCGACGCGCGCGACGCTCGACGCCTTCGACAAGGTGCTGACCCGGCAGAAGGCGTGGGACCTGCCTATCCGCAAGCTGTTCGGCCACGCGCAGATGGCGATGGTCGCCAGCGACGTGGCGCTGGTCAAAAGCGGCACCTCGACGCTCGAGGTCGCGCTGACCAAGACGCCGATGGTCATCACCTACAAGCTGTCGTGGCTGACCTACCGGCTGGTCAAGCGCAAACTCAAGCTGCCGTGGGTCGGCCTGCCCAACATCCTCTTGGGCGACTCGGTGGTGCCCGAACTGTTGCAGTACGACGCGACGCCCGACAAGTTGGCCGAGGCGGTCGCCGCGCTCTACGACGACGAGGCGGCGAAGAAGGCGCTGGTCGCGCGCTTTACCGCGCTGCACGAGTCGCTCAGGCAGGACACCGCCGGTCTCGCCGCCGACGCGGTGCTCGCGGTGGCCAAATGCTGATCGCCGGCGTCGACGAGGCCGGGCGGGGCCCGCTGGCCGGCGCGGTGTTCGCCGCGGCGGTCATCCTCGACCCGGCGCGGCCGATCGCCGGGCTGGCCGACTCGAAGAAGCTGTCGGAAAAGCAGCGCGACGCGCTCGCGCCGCTGATCCGCGAGCGAGCACTCGCCTGGTGCGTCGCCAGCGCCAGCGTCGCCGAGATCGACACGCTGAATATCCTGCACGCCACGATGCTGGCGATGCGCCGCGCGGTCGAAGGCCTGGCCGTGGCGCCCGACGAGGCGCTGATCGACGGCAACCGCGTGCCCACGGGGCTGGCGATGCGCGCGCGCGCCATCGTCAAGGGCGACGCGCTCGAGCCGGCGATCTCGGCCGCGTCCATCCTCGCCAAGACCGCGCGCGACGCGGAGCTGGTCGCGCTCGACGCCGAGTATCCGGCCTACGGTTTCGCACGCCACAAGGGCTACCCGACCGCCGAGCACCTGGCGGCGATCGAGGCGCACGGCGTGCTCGCCGTGCACCGCAAGAGCTTCGGCCCGATCCGGCGCTGGCTCGACAGCCAGCAGGGCGAACTTTTCTAGTGCATTGCCTCCGCCCGTCGGCGGGGCGATAGTGGAATGAAGAGTCCCCCGCCGACGAGGAGAGCGCGATGAACCGCTACTGCATCTGGTTTCTGACCCCGGACGACGAGGTGCTGCGCCGCGCCGAAGTGGCGCTCGACAACACCATCCACTGCCACGCGGTGCTCGAGGAGATCGAGTCGCAGCTGGCGATAGACTGCGGCCTCTCCTCGGTGGTCATCATGGAGTGGAAGCGCTTCGAGGAGCCGGCGCCGTCGCCGTTCGCCTGAATCCGACCGACCGACGATGAAGATACTCGCGATATCCGGCCATTCCGGCTGCGGCAAGACCACGCTGATCACCCGGCTGATCCCGGCGCTCAAGGCCGCCGGGCTGTCGGTCGCGGTGATCAAGCACACCCACCACGACGTCGAATGGGACGCGCCCGGCAAGGACAGCTACCGCCACCGCGAGGCCGGCGCGCGCCAGGTGATGCTGGTCACGCCGAGCATGCGCTTTTCTGCCGAGCCGCTGGTCGAGGCCGACGCCGTGCCGCTGATCGCGCACGTCGCCGCGCTGTCGCCGTGCGACCTGGTGCTCGCCGAGGGCTTCAAGCACGAAGCGGTGCCGCGCCTCGAAGTGTTCGACGCGGCGCTGAACCGCCCCTGGCTCTACCCCGACGATCCCCGCGTGATCGCGCTGGTGAGCGACACGGCACCGCAGGCCGCGCTGCCGTGCTTCGCCCGCGACGCGATCGACGACATTGTCCGTTTCCTACTCGACTGGTTCCACCATGCAAAGCTTTCTTGACGTGAACGCCATGCGCGCCTGGCTCGACGCGCGCGCCACCGCGCTGACCGGGCGCGACACCGTCCCCCTGCTTGCCGCGCTCGGCCGCGTGCTCGCCGCCGACGTGGTCGCGACGCTCGACGTGCCGCCGCACGACAACAGCGCGATGGACGGCTACGCGGTGCGCGTGGCCGAGCTCGGCCAACCCTTGCCGGTCAGCCAGCGCATCCCCGCCGGCACGGTGCCCAGGGCGCTGGCCGACGGCAGCGTCGCGCGCATCTTCACCGGCGCGCCGCTGCCGCCGGGCGCCGACGCGGTGGTGATGCAGGAAGTGTGCACCGTCGGCGCCGACGGCCGCGTGTCGGTCGACGCCGAGGTGACGCTCGGCCAGAACATCCGCCGCGCCGGCAGCGACATCGCCGCCGGCAGCGTGGTCGCGCCGGCCGGCAAGCGCCTGACGCCAGCCGACCTCGGCCTGCTGGCGTCGATCGGCATAGCCGAAGTCGACGTGATCCGCCCCCTGCGCGTCGCGGTGTTCTTCACCGGCGACGAGCTGGCCGAGCCGGGCGAACCCCTGGCCGACGGCAAGATCTACAACTCCAACCGCTACTGGCTGACGCCCTTGTTGCTGCAGCTCGGTTGCGAGGTCACCGACCTGGGCACCGTTCCGGACGACTTCGGCGCGACGCGCGAGGCGCTGACCGACGCGGCCGACTTCGCCGACATCATCCTGACCTGCGGCGGCGTGTCGGTCGGCGAGGAGGACCACGTCAAGGCGGCGGTCGAGGCGGTCGGCACGCTCGACTTGTGGAAGATCGCGATCAAGCCGGGCAAGCCGTTCGCCTTCGGCCGCGTCGGCGCCGCCGACTTCATCGGCCTGCCGGGCAACCCGGTGTCCGGCTACGTGACCTTCCACGTGTTCGTGCGCCGCTACCTCGAACAGCGCCAGGGCCTGGCCGAGGTGCGCGAGCCGAGCGTGATCCGGCTGAAGGCGGCGTTCGAGTGGACGCGCGCCGACGCCCGCCGCGAGGAATACCTGCGCGTCAAGCGCGTCGTCGAGAACGGCGAGACGGTGCTGGCGCGCTTCGCCAACCAGAACTCCGGCGTGCTGTCGTCGTGCGCGTGGGCCGACGGCCTGGTGCGCCTCGCGCCGGGGCAGACGGTCGCGCCGGGCGACTGGGTCGACTACCTGCCGTTCGAGTAAGCGATGCCGAACGTCTCCTTCTTCGACGAGGCCGGCGCGCCGGTCGCGACGCTCGACGCGGTCGAAGGCGACAAGCTGATCGACCTGGCGCAGTTCCACGGCCTGCCGCTGCACTGGCGCTGCGGGCAGGGCACCTGCGGCACCTGCAGGGTGCGCGTCGTCATCGCCGGCGCGCCGCCGCTGCCGGTCGGCCGGCTCGAGCGCAACGTGCTGTTGCGCGAGCAGCTGATCGACACGGCCGCCGCGCTGTCCGATGCGTGGCCGGCCGACGGGTCGCGCTGGCGGCTCGCCTGTCACGTCGCGGTCGGCGATGCCGACCTTGCGGTGACGTTGCCGAGCCCGCCCTGAGCGTCTTACACTGGCGATTCTCACCGGAGTCGCCATGCCCGCATCCCAAGACCTGCTCGCGCGGCTGGTCGCGTTCGACACCACCAGCCGCCGCTCCAACCTCGACCTGATCGACTGGGTCGCCGACTACCTGTTCGACCACGGCCTGCGCCCGCGCCTGAGCTACAGCGACGACCAGCACAAGGCCAACCTGTTCGTGCGCATCGGCGCCGACGACGCGCCGGCGCTGGTGCTGTCCGGCCACACCGACGTGGTGCCGGTCGACGGCCAGGACTGGCACACCAACCCGTTCACGCTGACCGAGAAGGACGGCCGCCTGTACGGTCGCGGCAGCGCCGACATGAAGGGCTTCATCGCCAGCAGCCTCGCGCTGGTGCCGCAGGCGGTCGATTTGGCGGGCGCGGGCCGCCTGGCGCGCCCGATCGCGCTGGCGCTGTCCTACGACGAGGAGGTCGGCTGCATCGGCGTGCGCCGGCTGATCGCCGACGTGGTCGCCGCCGGCGAGCGCGTGTCGGGCGTCATCGTCGGCGAGCCGACCGAGATGCGGCCGGTGATCGCGCACAAGGGCATCGCGCAGTACCGCGTGAAGGTGACCGGCCGCGAGGCGCATTCGTCGCTGACGCCCTACGGCGTCAACGCGATCGAATACGCCGCCAAGCTGATCGTGCACCTTCGAAGGTTGGCCGAGACCGAGGCGGCCTTCGGCCATCGCAACGCGCTCTACGACGTGCCGTTCACGACGCTGCAGACCGGCCTGGTGACGGGCGGCGTCGCCGCCAACATCGTGCCGCGCGACTGCGAGTTCGTGTTCGAATGCCGCTGGCTGCCCGGCGACGATCCGCAGCGCTTCACAGACTCGCTGCTCGACTACGTCGGCCAGCTCGTCGGCGAGATGCGCGAGGTCGCGCCCGAGGCCGACATCCGGATCGAGCCGCTGGTGCATTGCCCGGCCTTCGAATCGGAGGAGGGCTCGGCGGTGCGTACCGAGACCGCGCGCCTGTGCGGCTGCGCCGACGGCGCCGGCGTCGCCTACGCGACCGAGGCCGGGCTGTTTCAGGAGGCCGGCTTCCCGGCGGTGGTGTGCGGTCCGGGCTCGATCCGCGAGGCGCACAAGCCGAACGAGTTCGTCGAGGCCGCGCAGCTGGCCGCCTGCGACGACTGGCTCGCGCGTCTGCTGGTGCCGCCGGCGCGTTAAGTGCCGAACGCGTCCCGCGAAGCGAGAACGCCGCCCGGCGAGGGCGGCGTTTCTCATTTCCACAGCCGCACGAGGAAGGCCGGCCGCACGCCGGCGGCGGAGAGCGACGCCGCCTCGACGATCTTGTGCTGCGGGTTGCGCGCGTCGCGCGGCAGCGGTTCGGCGTACGGCGGGCCGTCGACCTTGCGCAGCGCGGCGACGCGCGGCGTGTTCGCCTTGTCGCCGCGCTGGGTGACGACGGCGATCTCGTTGCTGGCGAGCTTGACGAAGCTGCCGGGCGGGTAGACGCCGAGCTCCTTGATCAGCAGCGCGACGTAAGTGGGGTCGAAGGCGCCGAACTCGCCCTTGAACAGCCGCGCCAGCGCGGCCGACGGCAGCTGGCCGGGGCGCTGCGCGTTGCCGACCAGCAGCGCGGCGAGCACGTCGACCAGGCGCAAGAGCTGCGCGTGCGGGTGGATTTCGGCGGCGGCGAGGCCCATCGGGTAGCCGCTGCCGTCCGCATCCTCGTGGTGCTGCTGGACGAGCTCGTGCCAGCGCGCGTCGTCGACGCCGGCTTCGCGCAGGATGGCCGACGACAGGAGCGGGTGGGCGAACATCGCCTCGCGCTGCTCGTCGCTCAGCGACTCGCCCTGCTGCGCGAGCTGGTTGTGCAAGAGCGTGACCGACACGTTCATCGTCAGCGCCGCGCACAGCAGCGCCTTGTATTCTGCCGGCTCAAGGCCCAGACGCCGGCCGAGCACCGCCAAGAGCGCGGCGCTGTGCAGGCTGTGCGCGCTGCCGTAGTCGGCGAACGGCACCAGGAGGCAGGCGGCGATCAACCCGTCCGGGCTGCGCTCGGCCAGGCTCGCGAGGCCGTCGGCGACGTCGCGGATCGCGTCGGCGAAACCCCTGACCGCCAGCGCGTGGTTGAGCAGGCCCCTGACGCGGCGGGTCAGGAAGTCGAGCTCGACCAGCGGGTTCTTCGGCCGCGCCGCTTCCTCGGCCTCGCGCTGGGCGGCGGCGCGTTCGCGCTTTTCGCGCTCGAGCCGCGCCTCGACCTCGTCGGCGTCGCCGGTGCCGACCGTCAGCAGCTTGTCGCGCTGCTCGGGGCTCAGCACGTAGTGGCCCTTCTTGAGCAGCAGGATGCCGTTCTTGGCGTAGACGTCGACCTGCAGTTCCTGGCCGACGCGGACCAAGAGCGGCGGCAGTTTGGCGGTGTTACGGGTTTCGCTCATATTCGCAGACTCTGACAGACGCCTCATTCTAGCCGCGCGACGCGCCGCGGTGGCGGCTCAGCGCGGCAGCTCGTTCCACGCCTTTTGCAGCCGCTTGACCGACACCGGGAACGGCGTCTTCAGCTCCTGCGCGAACAGGCCGACGCGCAATTCCTCGATCAGCCAGCGGTAGGCCAACAGTTCGGCCGACGCGCCCTCGCGTTGTTCCTCCTCGGCGACGCGCGTCTCCCACTGCTTCCACAACTCGCGCACCTCGGCGCCGCGCTGGCCGTCGCGCTGCGGGTTGGCCGGCTGCTTGTCCATGCGCAAGCCCATCGCCTTCATGTAGCGCGGCAGGTGCGGCAGCTGCTCCCACGGCGTTGCGGCGAGAAAGCCCTTGTAGACGAGGCGGTCGAGCTGTTGCTTGAGTTCCACGCCGAGGCGGTGTTTCGCGAGCTTGGCGTTCAGCGTCTGGTACTCGGCGGCGATCTGGTTGAGGTAGCCGGTGACCGCCTGGGTGACCGCCGGCAGCTTGGTGCGCGCGCGCGCGACCTGGTCCTTGAACTGTTTCTCGTTGCGCGGCAAGGGGTCGTCGCCGATGAAGGCGCGGTCGCAGATCGCGGCGATCGCGTCTTCCAGGAGGTCGTCCGAGTTGGCGACGCCGCGCAAGAGCAGCGCGGTTTGCGTGAAGCCGGGCAGGCCCTTCCTGAGCTGCTTCATCTGCTCCTTCAACTGGAACTGGATCAGCCGCACCACGCCGGCGCGCATCGCCACGTTGGCCGAGGCCTCGGTGTCGAACAGGCGGATCGCGACCTTGTCGTCCTCGATGCACAGCGCCGGGTAGCCGGTCAGTTGCGCGCGGCCGCGCGCGAACTTGATCGACGCCGGCAGCTCGCCGAAGTCCCACGTCTTGACGTCGTCGCGCTCGATGTCGAGCGTGCTGTCGGAGAACGCCAGCTGCGCCGCCTGGCCGAACTGCTTTTGCAATTCGATCAGGTCGCGTCCCATGCCCAGTTCCTGCTTGCCGTCGTCGATCACGCGGAAGTTGAACAGGCAGTGCGCCGGCAGCTCGATGCCAGCGAAGTCGTCCGCCTCGACCTTCAGCCCGCCGGTCTCGCGCAGGATGAAGCGCGCCAGCTGCGGCGCGATCGGCTCGCTGCGGTCGACCTTCCAGTCGAGGAAGCGGGTCACGAAGTCCGGCACCGGCACGCAGCTGCGGCGGATCTGCTTGGGCAGGCCCTTGATCAGCAGCGCGAGCTTCTCGCGGATCATGCCTGGCACCAGCCATTCGAACGGCGCCGGCGTCAGCCGGTTCAGGATGGGCAGCGGCACGTCGACGGTCACGCCGTCGAGCGGGTGGCGCGGCTCGAAGCGGTAGCGCAGCCTGAGGCGGCCGTCCGGCGTGTCCAGCCACTCGGGGAACTGCTCCTCGGTGATGTTCTCGGCCGCGTGCTGCATCAGGTAGTCGCGCGTCAGCCACAGGCGCTTGGGCTCCTCGGCCTCGGCCGACTTGCGCCACGCCTCGAAGCTGGCCGCGTCGACCACCTCGGCCGGGATGCGCTTGTCGTAAAAGCCGAACAGCACCTCGTCGTCGACCAGCACGTCCTGGCGGCGCGCCTTGTGTTCGAGCTGCTCGACCTCGCGGATCAGCCGGTTGTTGTGCTGGAAGAACGGCGCGTTGCTCGAATACTCGCCGGCGACCAGCGCGCCGCGGATGAACAGCTCGCGGGCGACGATGGGGTCGATGCGGCCGTAGCTGACCGGGCGGCGCGGGATCACCGTCAGCCCGTACAGCGTGACGCGTTCGCTGGCGACCACCTCGCCGCGCGCCTTTTCCCAGTGCGGGTCGAAGTAGTGCGACTTGACCAGGTGCGGCGCGAGCTTCTCGATCCATTCCGGGTCGATCTTGCCGACGCAGCGCGCGTAGAGCCTGGACGTCTCGGTCAGCTCGGCGGCGACCAGCCACTTCGGCTTGGCCTTCTTCAGTCCCGAGGCCGGGAAGATGTGGAAATGGCTGCCGCGCGCGCCGAGGTAGTCGTCGCCGTCGAGCGACTTCATGCCGACGTTGCCGATCAGGCCGGTCAGGAGCGCCTTGTGGATCTGCTCGTAGGTGGCCGGCGTGTCGTTCAGGCGCAGCTCGAGGTCGGCGGCGATCTGCGCGAGCTGGCCGTGCAGCTCGCGCCACTCGCGCATGCGGATGTGCGACAGGAAGTGCTCGTGGCAGACGTTGATCAGCTGGCGGTTCGACTTCTTGTGCTTCAAGGCGTCGTCGAAGAAGTCCCACAGCGCGATGAACGACAGGAAGTCCGAGCCCTCGTCCTTGAACTTCGCCTGCGCGCGTTCGGCCGCCTCGCGCGCCTCGAACGGCCGCTCGCGCGGGTCCTGGATCGACAGCGCCGACGCGAGGATCAGCATCTCGCGCACGCAGTGCTGCTCGCGCGCGGCCAGCAGCATGCGGCCGATCTTCGGGTCGACCGGGATGCGCGCGAGCTCGCGGCCGATAGGCGTCAACTCGTTGCGCTCGGTCACCGCGCCCAGTTCCAAGAGCACCTGGTAGCCGTCGGCGATCAGCCGCGACGACGGCGCCTCGATGAAGGGGAACTGGTCGACCTCACCTAGCCTGAGCGCCGCCATGCGCAGGATCACCGCCGCGAGGTTGCTCCTGAGGATTTCCGGGTCGGTGAACGCCGGACGGGCGTTGAAGTCGTCTTCCGAATAAAGGCGGATGCACACGCCGCTCGAGACGCGGCCGCAGCGGCCGGCGCGCTGGCGCGCGGCGGCCTGCGAAATCTTCTCGACCAAGAGCTGCTCGACCTTGGCGCGCGGACTATAGCGGTTCAGCCGCGCAAGGCCGGTGTCGATCACGTACTTGATGCCGGGCACGGTCAGCGAGGTCTCGGCGACGTTGGTCGCCAGCACCACGCGACGGCCGCCCGAGGGGCGGAAGATCTTCTGCTGGTCCTCGTTGGAAAGGCGCGCGAACAACGGCAGGATCTCGTAGCCGCGGACCGGCGATTTCCTCAGCGCCTCGGCGGTATCGCGGATCTCGCGCTCGCCGGGCAGGAAAACCAGCACGTCGCCCGGGCCGAGCCGCGAAAGTTCGTCGACCGCGTCGACGATCGCCTGTTCCATCTCGATCTCGGCCTCGTCCTCGTCGCGCTCGCTCAGCGGCCGGTAGCGGACCTCGACCGGGTAGGTGCGGCCGGAGACCTCGATCACCGGCGCGTTGTCGAAATGCTTCGCGAAGCGGTCGGCGTCGATGGTGGCCGAGGTGATGATGACCTTGAGGTCGGGCCGGCGCGGCAACAGCTGCTTCAGATAGCCGAGCAGGAAGTCGATGTTGAGGCTGCGCTCGTGCGCCTCGTCGATGATGATCGTGTCGTAGGCGGTCAGGAAGCGGTCGGTCTGCGTCTCGGCCAGCAGGATGCCGTCGGTCATCAGCTTCAGGTAGCTCTTCTCCGAGGTCTTGTCGGTGAAGCGCACCTTGAAGCCGACCACCTCGCCGATGCTCGACTTCAGCTCCTGCGCGATGCGCGTCGCCACCGAGCGCGCCGCCAGACGCCGCGGTTGCGTGTGGCCGATCAGGCCGGCGACGCCGCGTCCCAGCTCGAGGCAGATCTTCGGTATCTGCGTGGTCTTGCCCGAGCCGGTCTCGCCGCAGATGATGGTCACCTGGTTCTTGTCGATCGCCGCCTTGAGCTCGGCCAACTTCTGGTTGACCGGCAGGTCGGGGTCGAACTCGGGGCGGGGCAGGTGCGCGCGGCGCGCGGCGACGCGCTCGCGCGAGCGTTCGATCTGGGCGGCGATATCGGCCAGCAGGCGGTCGGCCGGCTGGCCGCGTTTCATGCGTTCGACGGCGTCGGACAGCTTGCGGCGCAGCGCGTGCTGGTCGCGCAACAGGCAATGGGGCAGGGCGGCCTTGAGGTCGGCCAGGGACGGGACGGGCGTCGTCATGCGGCGTAAAGAGCGGAGTCGAAGGTCAAGCCGGCGATTATAGCAGAGCGGCCGCGCCGGCACGGCGGCGTGCCCCGCCGCGTCTTTGTCGCCCGGCAGCGAGCGTGCAGGGCGGGCGCCGGGAACAGCCGGCCGACCCGCGCCCCGCTCGCTGGCGTGCCGTCCGGCCGCGCTCAGCCCCGGGAGCTCGTCGTCAGGCCGCCGGCTGGTCGTGTCGTCTGACCGACTCGCCCAGTTCGGCCATCAGCCTGTCGAGCCGGCCGGTCGCGTCGGCGATGTGGCCGGTTTCGTCCGACAGCGCGCGCGTCGTCGCCGCGACGGCGGCGGTGTCGGCGGCGAAGTCGGCGAAGCCGCGTTTCTGTGTCTCGCCGGCGGCCGCGATCGCCGCCAGCAGCCCGGCCAGCCGGTGGGTGCCGTCTATCGTCGCGCCGAGCGTGCGTTGCGCGTGCGCCGCGTGCTCGCTGCCGGCGTGCATCTGCGCGTTGCCGTCCTGCATCGCGACGATTGCGGCCTCGGTCCCGTCGACGATCAGCGAGATCTTCTGGTCGATGTCCTGCGTCGCGTTCTGCGTACGCTCGGCCAACTTGCGGACTTCGTCGGCGACCACCGCGAAGCCGCGGCCCGATTCGCCGGCGCGCGCCGCTTCGATCGCCGCGTTCAGCGCCAAGAGGTTGGTCTGGTCGGCGATGTCGCGGATCAGCTTGACGATGCCGTTGACCTCGGCGCTCTTCTGGCCGAGCTCGTCGAGCCGGCCGGCTGCCGCGGCGATCGCCGCGCGCGCCGACGCAAGTTGCGCGACCGCCGCGTCCATCGCGTCGCCGGCGCCGCTGGCCGCCTCGCCGGCGGCGCGCGCCACTTCGCGTGCGCGGTCCGATTCGGCGGCGTGCTCGCTCGACATCGCGGCCATCGCCTCGGCCGTCGCCATCATGCCCTCGGCGCGGGCGCGCTGCTTGGCCATGGTGCGCGCCATCGATTCGGTGCTGGCGGCGATGTCGCGGCTCTCGCCGGACGCGGCGCCGATCGAGCGGGTCACCTGGGCCAGCAGCGCGGCGATCGCCGCGCTGGCGCACTCGGCGTCGGCGCGCGCGGCGTCGAGCTTCGCCAGGCTTCGTGCCTTGGCGCGGTCGTAGGCCGTCGCCAGCGACAGCACGACGAGGGAGAGGCCGACCAGCGACTTGGCCTGCTGCAGCGGGTGGTGCTCGGCGCCGATCGGCGAGACGGGAAGCGCGCCCGGGGCGTTCGAGGCGAGGAAGACGACGGCGATGGCGGCGAGCGTCAGCGCCGACCAGACGAGGCCGGCGAGCCGGCCGCCGACGAACACCGCGGCGAACGGGATCGACGCGAACCATACGCTGCTCGTCGACAGGATGCCGCCGTTGACGTAGACCATCCAGCACACCATGCCGTACATGCAGGCGACCACGTAGTGGGCGACCAGTCCGATCGCGCCGCTCGCGCGCAGCAGCGGCGGCCCGGCCAACAGGCCTGCGCCGCCGGCGAGGATGCCCCAGGCCATCGCCGGGTGGTGCAGCTTGAAATAGGACACGGCGAACAGCGGGGCGATCACCCCCGCCAAGAGCGCGACGCCGACCACGGTGCGCGCGCGGATCAGCGCGTCGTGCTCTTCGCGCACGCGCTCGGGGATGAACCATTCGGTGACAGCTTGCAGGGCCATGCGGCGTTCCTTCCTCTGTAGTCGCTGCCTCGTGAAGGCGCGATGTCGTTGTTGTTTTCGCTCCCGCGCGGGGCGTGGATCGAAAATAAAACAAATGTTTGAATGCATCAATCGGGCGGGCGGGAGAAGCGGGGGATGCCACCGGCGCGCTGTCGTCGATTTGCCGCAGACGATGGGCGAGACAGCCGGTGGGCGGGCGTGGAAATCTTGCCGGCGAGGCCGGTACAAGGTCTTGTTTTGACTCGCGCTGCCGCCGGCTAAATGCCGTCTGCTGCGGATTTGTTGCACCAATTTGGCTTCGGCGCGTTTTTTTGCAAATTATTTGCCGTGCGCGCTTGCCCCGGGGGGGGATTTGGGACAGAATCCCCCCCCTCGGGCTCGCGGCGTCCGTGTCGCGCGCGTCTTTCGCAAACAAGTAATCCGTAAACCTCGTTATATCGAGCGGGATTCGGCTGGTCTTAAACCTTCGTTGATGGGGGTGTGGGAATAATGTCTGATCTGGCTTCTTCGCAACTTCTCAAGGCGTCCGCGGCACAGCTGCCGGTCCACGTCTACTTCGATCCCGACTTTTACGCGCTCGAGCAGAAACTGCTGTTCGGCGACGCGCCGCGCTATTACGGCCACGAGCTGATGGTGCCGAACGCCGGCGACTATCACACGCTCGAGTGGCTGGGTCATGGCCAGATGCTGAAGAACGTCGACGGCGAGGTGAAGCTGATCTCCAACGTCTGTCGGCATCGCCAGGCGGTGATCTACAAGGGACGCGGCAACGGCAACCATATCGTGTGCAATCTGCACGGCTGGACCTACGACCAGGAAGGTGCGCTGATCGGCGCGCCGCACTTCCCGGAAACGCCATGCCTGAACCTGAACCAGACGCCGCTGACGCGCTGGAACGGCCTGTTGTTCGACGCGCGCCGCGATATCGGCAAGGATCTGGCCAAGCTTGGCGTCGCCAAGCATATGAGCTTCGACGGCTACGCCTTCCACAGCGCGCACAGCACCGAGTACGACTTCAACTGGAAGACCTTCATCGAGGTTTACTCCGAGGATTACCACGTCGACCCGTTCCACCCGGGGCTGGGCAACTTCGTCGACTGCGGCGACCTCAAGTGGGAGTGGGGCGACCACTACCACGTGCAGACCGTCGGCGTGAAGAACCGGCTGGCGCGCGCCGGCTCGCGCGTCTACGGCAAGTGGCACGAGGAAGTGCTGCGTCGCTACGAGCAGACGCAGCCCGAGTTCGGCGCGATCTGGCTGACCTACTACCCGAACATCATGGTCGAGTGGTATCCGCACGTGCTGGTGGTCAGCGTCGCGATCCCGCGCGGTCCGGAAAAGACCACGGTGATCACCGAGTTCTACTACCCGGAAGAGGTCGTCTGGTTCGAGCCCGAGTTCGTCGAGGCCGAGCAGGCCGCCTACTACGAGACGGCCAAGGAGGACGACGAGATCTGCTACCGCATGCACGAGGGCCGCAAGGCGCTGTGGCTGGCCGGCCGCTCCGAAGTCGGCCCCTACCAGTCGCCGACCGAAGACGGCATGCAGCACTTCCACGAGTACTACCGCCGGCTGATGGGCGACGCGCTGGCCGGCTGACGCTGGCGCAAACGCCCGCCCGCGGGCACAATGACGAGGCGCGGACCGGTTCCGCGCCTTTGTTTTTCCGTCCATGCCTACGTTTCTGTCCCGAATCCTGATCCTCGCGCTCGGCCTGACCCTGGCCGGGCCAGCCCTGGCCGCCGTCTACCGCGACCCGCAGGGCGCGCTGCGCTTCGAGTTGCCCGACGGCTGGCGCGTGCGCGCCTATCGTCAGGACGGCGCGCGCCAGTGGCGCGTCGTACCGCCGAAGGCCGACCAGCGCGAGCGCGCGGCGATCGAGGTGCTGGTCAAGATCCGTCCGCTCGCGCCGGGCGAGTCGCTCGACCGTCTCGCGCGCCGGCTGAAGAAAGCCGACGGCGACCGCGAGCCGGCGCGCTCCTTGCAGTACAACCGCGCCGAGGAGCGCCTGTTCGCCGACGTGCGTGAGGCGCGGCTGGTGTCCGGCGGCTTGTGGATCGTACGGCGCGAGTACCGGCTGTACCAGCGGGTCGGCAGGAAGACGATGATCGAGGCGCGTTGCTCGGCCAACGCCGCCGAGTTCGCGCCGGTGCGCCGCGCGCTGATGACGCTGTGCGCGTCGGTGCGGCCGCTGCCGGCGCCGCGGGGCGGGCGATGAGCGGCTGGCGCGAGGCGCTCGCCACCGGCCGGCTCGGCGCCGGCTGGATGATCGTCGCGGCGTTCTGCTTCGCGGCGATGGGCGTGTTCGTCAAGCTCGGCAAGCCGTACTTCTCGCCGGCCGAACTGTTGTTCTACCGCACGCTGATCGGTTTCGCCTTCGTGTCGGCGCTGGTCGGCGCGCGCCGCCAGCGCGTGCTGTCGGACAACTGGGGCGCGCATCTGAAGCGCAGCTTCACCGGCTACGCGGCCATCGTCTGTCTTTTTTACGCGATCACCGCGCTGCCTTTGGCGACCGCCGTCACGCTCAACTACACCTCGACGCTGTTCTTCGCGCTGATCTGCGTGATCTGGCTGCGCGAGCGACTGAGCGGTCGCGTCGCCTGCGCGCTGCTGATCGGTTTTGCCGGCATCGTCACGCTGCTTCGGCCGACCTTCGACAGCCAGACCTGGTTCGCCGCGCTCGTCGGGCTGCTGTCCGGCTTCTTCGCCGGCGCGTCGATCTTCCAGGTGCGCGAGCTCGGGCAGATGGGCGAGCCCGAGTGGCGCACCGTGTGGTGGTTCACCGGCGTGTCGACCCTGTTGTCGCTAGTCTGGCTGTTGTTCCACCGTTTCAGCCCCATCACCTCGGCCAACGTCTGGATCCTCGCCGGCCTCGGCGCCTCGGCCACCGCCGGCCAGCTGGCGATGACGCGCGCCTACAAGGAGGGGCGCAAATTCCTCGCCGCCAGCTTCGGTTACTTCACCGTGGTGTTCTCGGCGCTGATGGGCTGGGCGCTGTGGGGCGACGCCTTGTCGGTCGCGAGCATGGTCGCAATGGGCGCCGTCGTGCTGTCGGGCCTGATCGCCGCGCGGCGCGCTTGAGCGGCCGGGCGTCTTGTCCGGCGTCAACGCAAAGCCGCGCCGCGGGGCTAGAATCAAAACGACATTCACCCCGCATGGAGCACGCCATGATCTCGATCCGCGAGCAGGCCTACGGCCTCGACGTTGCCCTCTACAACGAATTCACCCTGGCCGATTTCAAGCTGTTCGAAGACGCGCTGACCAAAAGGCTGGCCGAGCGCGACAAGCCCGACGTGCTGCTCGACCTGGCCGACCTGAAGGACTTCACGCTCGACATGGCGCTCGAGGAGCTGCGCTTCGTGCGCGAGCACGAGGCCGACTTCGGCCGCGTCGCCATCGTCGTCACCGATATCTGGATCAAGCTGGCCGCCCATATCGCCGGCCTGTTGTCGAAGACGCGCTGCCAGTACTTCGACACCGTCGAGGAGGCGCAGGCCTGGCTCGAAAACCCCGTCGCCGCTTGATCTTCGCCGCGCGGCCGTGACAGACTCGGCGCTTCTCGCAACAAACCAGAAGAAACGCCGATGTTGCCCAGCATTGCCCGCCGCCTCGCGGCCGAACTGAATGTCCGCGAGGCGCAGGTCGCCGCCGCCATCGAACTGATCGACGGCGGCGCCACCGTGCCCTTCATCGCCCGCTACCGCAAGGAAGTCACCGGCGGGCTCGACGACACCCAGCTGCGCCAGCTCGACGAGCGCCTCGTCTACCTGCGCGAACTCGACGAGCGCCGCGCGGCCATCCTCAAGAGCATCGCCGAGCAGGACAAGCTCAGCCCCGAACTCGAAGCGGCGCTCTACGCGGCCGACAACAAGACCACGCTCGAAGACCTTTACCTGCCGTACAAGCCCAAGCGCCGCACCCGCGCGCAGATCGCGCGCGAAGCCGGGCTCGAGCCCTTGGCCGACAGCCTGCTGGCCGACCCGTCGCAAGACCCGGCAGCGTTGGCCGAGACCTATATCAACGCGGAAGCCGGCGTCGCCGACGCCAAGGCCGCGCTCGACGGCGCGCGCGCCATCCTGATCGAACGCTTCGCCGAGGACGCCGAACTGCTCGGCCAACTTCGCGAGAAGCTGTGGAACGAGGGCGAGCTCGCCGGCACCGTCGTCGCAGGCAAGGAGGTCGAGGGCGCCAAGTTCTCCGACTACTTCGCGCACCGCGAGCCGATCAAGTCGACGCCGTCGCACCGCGCGCTGGCGCTTTTGCGCGGTCGCAACGAGGGCGTGCTCAGCCTCGCGCTCAAATACCAGCCGGACGAGACGCCGATCACGCAGCGATCTTCCTATGAAGAGCTGATCGCGGCGCGCTTCGGCGTCAAGGACGCCGGCCGTGCTGCCGACAAGTGGCTGCTCGACACCGTGCGGCTGGCCTGGCGCGCCAAGATCTTCCTGTCGCTCGAACTGGAACTGGTCGGCCGCTTGAAGGACGCCGCCGACCTCGACGCGATCAAGGTGTTCTCGGCCAACTTGCACGACCTCTTGCTCGCCGCGCCGGCCGGCCCGCGCGCGACGCTCGGCCTCGACCCGGGGCTCAGGACCGGCGTCAAGGTCGCGGTGGTCGACGCCACCGGCAAGCTGGTCGACACCGCCACCATCTACCCGCACGAGCCGCGTCGCGACTGGGACCGCTCGATCGCGGTGCTGGCCGCGCTGTGCGCCAAGCACAAGGTCGAGCTGATCGCGATCGGCAACGGCACCGCCAGCCGCGAGACCGACAAGCTCGCCGCCGAGCTGATCAAGAAATACCCGGAAATGGGCATGACCAAGATCGTCGTGTCCGAGGCCGGCGCGTCGGTGTACTCGGCGTCCGAGCTGGCCGCGCGCGAATTCCCCGACCTCGACGTCAGCCTGCGCGGCGCGGTGTCGATCGCGCGCCGCCTGCAGGACCCGTTGGCCGAACTGGTCAAGATCGATCCCAAATCGATCGGCGTCGGCCAGTACCAGCACGACGTCAACCAGGGCGCGCTGGCGCGCGCGCTCGACGCGGTGGTCGAGGACTGCGTGAACGCCGTCGGCGTCGACGTCAACACCGCGTCGGTGCCGCTGTTGACGCGCATCTCCGGCCTCAACGGCACGCTGGCGGCCAATATCGTCGCCTACCGCGACCAGCACGGCGCGTTCAAGACCCGCCAGGAGCTGCTCAAGGTCTCGCGTCTCGGCGAGAAGACCTTCGAGCAGGCGGCCGGCTTCCTGCGCATCATGAACGGCGCCAACCCGCTCGACGCGTCGTCGGTGCACCCGGAAGCCTACCCGGTGGTCGAGCGCATCGTCGCGCGCACCGGCCGCCCGGTGAAGCAGCTGATCGGCGACGCCTCCTACCTGAAGACGATCCGCCCGGCCGACTACACCGACGAGCGCTTCGGCCTGCCGACGGTGATGGACATCCTCAAGGAGCTCGACAAGCCCGGTCGCGACCCGCGTCCCGAGTTCAAGACCGCCACCTTCCAGGATGGCGTCGAGGACATCAAGGACCTGACGCCGGGCATGATCCTCGAAGGCGTGGTGACCAACGTCACCAACTTCGGCGCCTTCGTCGATATCGGCGTGCACCAGGACGGTCTGGTCCACATCTCGGCGCTGTCGGACAAGTTCGTCGACGACCCGCGCAAGGTCGTCAAGGCCGGCGACATCGTCAAGGTCAAGGTGCTCGAGGTCGACGTGCCGCGTCGTCGCATCGCGCTGACCGCCCGACTCAACGACAGTCTCGAGTCGCGCTCGGCCAACCGCTCGGCCGGCGGCACCGGCGTGCAGGGCCGCGGCGACCGTCGCCCGTCGCGCCAGGAACCGCAAGGCGACACCGCGATGGCGGCGGCGTTCGCCAAGCTGCGCCGCTAAGGACGGAAGGTTGGCCGAGCTCGGCCAACCTGCTTCGTCTTTCCGCAAGGGCCGCGTCAGCGGCCCTTTTGCATGGGTGGCGGTCGTCGGTCGGTTGCCGGGCCTGGATCGGTGGAAGGGGAAGGGACCGGTGATCTGCTTGTCGGGAGCGGTTTCGCGCGCATTGACGTTCATGCCTGGCGCCAGGCTTGGGTTGAAGTTTTGAAAAATCAATGGCTTAGTGGAATTTTGTGTTTGCGGCACGCTTTTTTCGCGATTTTTGTCGCGAAAGGTGTTGACGTCGCGGGAGGGGGTGGGTATAGTTCGCCTCCTCGCTGCAGCGCAAACGAAACAACGCGACGCAGCCCGCTCTTTAATAAATCGAACAACCGATAGGTGTGAGTTTCTGGCTTCGGCAAGAAACTGGCACCAGCAAGTAGCGCGATCTTCGGATCGTGGCCTTGCGGACCAGAAGTACGATTAGCTTAGGTTTGAACTGAAGAGTTTGATCCTGGCTCAGATTG
>NZ_SLXG01000011.1 GCF_004345725.1 Crenobacter luteus
GAAAACCGATGATCTGCTCTTCCGTGAACCGCTTCTTCAAGTCCGTTCTCCTCGTATAAAACGAACTTTACTAAGTTTCAGGTGGCCCTGTTTAGGGGGAGCAGGTCATGCCGCTGAAAAGCGCTTTTAGATTGACTCTTGTTTGATACTTCAACACGCCGCCCCGCTGGTGCGGCGGCGAAAGGCGGCTCTGCCGCGATGGCGCTCGGTACCATCTGTGCGACAACGCAGACCAATAATGACCTGCACCAACTCCAAACTCACATAGAGGGAAAATATGGAAATTCACGACACCGGCACCATGACGGTGCTATCGCGCACCCGCCGCCTGAATGTTTCGCAGATCGGTGAGGAGGCGGCATTGGTGTACGGCGAGCTTCATACTGAGGCTGCTGCGCGAGGTCTTGCGGTTAACGGGCCGGCAGTCTTTGTTGCTCGATCCATGCCGCAGGACGCACACACCCTTTTCGAGATTGATTTTTGCTTGCCAGTCGCTGGTGACGACCTGCCCACGTTGCCACCCTTGCGATGCGCTCGCCTAATTTACGAGGGGCCGCTAGCCAACCTGTTCGTTCAGGGCTATCAAACGCTGCTTCAGAGTATGGCCGATAAAGGTCTGACTCCGAACGGCGAATCCCGAGAGGTCTACCATGTTTGGTATGGACCAGAATCAGATGACAACCGGATTGAAGTACAGATTGGCGTCGCAAGCTCGACAGACGACAAAGCGCAGTAATTGATTGATGTTGCGCCGTCGTCGGTGATTTGCTGTCATTCCCCTGTTTGCGATAGTATTTGTAATAGTTTTACTACTACGATTACTACCGATTGCCATCAAGATGGCGACACAAACCTGGCCAGGCCCCGATGCCGCTGTCACCAAAAGAAAGCCCCGCCGAGGCGGGGCCGTGGTGCAGACCGAGAATTACCGCCGACGCAGCGCAAGCCGGACATGACGCCAGAAGATGCGCCATTCGCCACGCTGGCCGCCATCGAGCAGCAGCGACCGGAACATGGCGAAGGCTTCGGCGGGGCGCTTGCGGTACGCCTGGGCCATCGCTTCGTCGTGCGGCTTGTCCTTCATCGCTCAAACTCCATTGCCGGGAGAGGATGCGCCCGCGCGATGTTCTCCATGTTGAAGACGTACTCGCGGCGGCCGAGCGTCGAGGGCTTGGCCCACGTCGCTTGCGCCGCCTGTGCCAGCAGGCGAACGTCTCGCGCATGATCGGTGGCAAGGCCGGAAACATGGTCGGGGATATCCCGAGGGTCTTCGGCGCGCTCCCAGGCTTGCAGCCAGTGGGCGATGCGGCGGCTGTCGGGCACAAAGCCGAGCGCGTAGCGCATGAGCCGCATCAGCGCGGCGTGTTCTGCATTTCCGAACATCGTTGTCATCCTCGCTTCAGGCTGCCGCCGTTGGCGCGCCCCCAGTTGCTTTGCATGTGCTCCTTGACTGCCTGCTTGTAGGCCGGGTTCCACATCGTCCGGCCCATCATGAAGTGTTCTGCGCGACTACTGGTGGTTTGCAGGCCGGTTCGCGGGTCGAGCTTCGTCCGCTGCGCAAGCGGATTGACGGCATCGGCCAATGGCTTAGCGGGCGCAAGGATTTGCCGCAACCCAAGCGCCGCCATCGACACGCCGCCTGCAAGCCCCGCCGCGATGCCGGTCGCCTGCTTGGCGATGAAAGTGAGCGCCACCGTCAGCCCCAGCACTTGCAGACCGACCATAAACGGATGCTGTTGGCCATCGCCGGACAAGTTGGCCGACGCGACGAAGTGATCGAAGGCAACGATGCCGAACGACATGATGAGCGCCAGAATGACCACGGTGAAGGTGTAGTTGAGAACCTGCCCCATCCAGCTGTCGAAGAACTTCGACGTAACGGGGAACATCAGGGCCAGGATAAACAGCGGTCCCAGCGCGAACAGGATCGCCAGCGCGAACTTTGCCATGATGATGTTGACGCCGCCGACCAAGGCGAAGGCCAGCGTTCCCAGAGAGATGAACACGGCGGCCAGTACCCAACTAACGGCCGCGCCGATGTTCCAGCCTGCTTCCAGCGCATGATCGAGGCACGTTGAGGCCATCGTCGCCCCCTTGTTGAGCACGCCGTCCAGCGTTTCGTAAATCGACGTCGGTGGCGTTGCCGAACTGGCATCCAGCACGCTGGAAAGGCCGGTTTCCAGCCCCTGGAACGTCTCGACGACGTGGGCGTGATAGCCGTCCGCCGTGAGAGCGAAAGACGCGATGATGACAATCTTTACGCACTGCTTGATGAAGGTCGGAAAGGGAGCCTCAATCGATCCCGTCGCGATGGCATAGCCCGTCAGCACGAAGTACAGCGTCACGCCCAGCAGCGCGGTCATCTGGAGCTTGTAGATCAGGTCCGCAGCGGCGGGCACCACGAACGCATTGGTGGCGTTCGTGACCGTCTCGCCGATGAAGGTGAAAAGGGTCCAGTCCGGCATGGTTTACTCCCCCTTCTTCTTGAACGTCGGAGCCGTTGCGTTGACCCCGGACTGTGTCCCGAAAGCAATCGCATCCCTGGCCGCCTGAGCGTTGACACAGTTGGGGGTGAGCGCGAGTTCGCCGGGATTGGCTTTGCACTTGGCAAGCATCGCCTCGCGCTCGGCCTTGTGCGCTTTGTACCAGTCCACCGACTGGACGGGTTCGGGAGCCTTGTTGCAGCCCGCCAGAATGGCCGCTGCTGCGATGGAAAAGACGATCTTTCTCATTTTCGCATCTCCCGCGCTTCCGCTTCGATAATGCGGCCTGCCTCGCCATGCCGGCGTTCGGCTTCGTGGGCGCGCAGATAGTCCAACGCATGGGCCAGCTCGGCGGCATCGATGATGCGCAGGGCCGCTACCGTGCGCAGCGCGCTTTCGCGGGTGCCGGCCCAACTGCCGGCGAGCCGTTCGCCCGAGTTGCGCAACGCGAACAATGCAATGCCGATGCATGCGGCCGAGCACAGAACGGCGACGTAGGAATTGATCGGGTCTGCCTGGTGCGGCAGCGAGAAGCCGAGCCAATCGGCGGCCGCCATGGCGAACGGCATCACGCACATGATGGCGGCCACGTGATCGTTCTGGCGCAACGACGGCGCACGGCGGGCGACTTCCTGGGCGTAGCCCAGACGGTCGATACAGACCCAGAAGCGCCACAGAAACAGCAGCACGAAGGCCGATGCTGCCATCAGCCACAGGTGAACATAAGTGATCATGGGTTGCCCCTCCTTTCGATGTAGTGACCGGTTACCCCGGCCGGATTACCAACAGCTTCGATCGACGAGAAACGCGTCGTGCAGATACGGAACATTCGCCAGCTCCTCCAAGGCTTCATCCACGGTTCGGAACCACAATTGACGCCCGTGGTCGTCAATGACGCGCCGGAGGTCTCCGGCGTCCTCCACGCTCAAGGCGTATCCGCGCCGCCGATTCGCCTTGAGGATCACGCGCACGAGGCCGGTTCGCTCCAGGCTGTCGCAGTAGGCGTCTAGGTCTCGATAGCGCAAGGGCGCTGTCGGGCGGCGGCGTTGCGGCCGTTCGCTCATCCGATGGCGTTCTCCCTTCTGCCCAAGATCGCGCCAATGCGCGCCATGTGGTGCCGGATCGTCTCGGGCGAAGCTGCGCGAGTCGGCGGCTCGATGGGTGCGGACTGCGAGCGAAGCCGCTTTTCCTTCACTGCCAGTCCCGCCGAAGGCGCAAAGTGTCCTTGCCGGTAGCGCGCCACAATCGCGCGGAACCATCGTTCGGGCGTGGTCTTGAGGCTTCGGGTCGCCATCACACCCGCCAGCTCGTCCAGCAGCATTTGGGCGTCGCTGCCATCGATGCCGGCGAGCATCCGGGACATCACAAGCCGTTCGCCCGGCTCCATCCGCGAAGGCCACACCAAAGCGCCGCAGGCGCCTTTCTCCGCCTCGCCCGGCATGGGCGAGGGGGGCGGCGTGTGGATAACTTTCGCCGGTAGTGGTTGTGACGGTTCATTGATGGTTCTGTGTGGTGGTTCATGGGGTGACATAGCTCTGTCACCGGGGGGGGTGACAGAGCTGTGTCACCCCCGGGGTGTCACCGGTGCCGCCCCCCGGTGCCAATCTGTCGGAGGGGGGTGACGATTTGTCGGAGGGAGGGGCGAGGCTGAGGCTGTAGACGTTGGACGACTGGCCCCCGTCTTTCCGGTAGTTACGTTCGATGTGCAAGAAGCCTGCTGCTTCCAGCTCCTTCAATACACGCTGCACGGTGCGTTCGGACGTACAGCACTTTTCGGCAATGAGGCGGACACGTGGCCAGCATTGGCCGACCTCATCGGCTGCATCGGCCAGCGCCATCAGGATCAGCTTTGAATTGGGCGGCAGTCGCTGCTCCCACGCCCAGTTCATTGCCTTGATGCTCATCGCACCGCTGCTCCCGACGCGCTGCCATCGAGAGCCAGCGCGTCTTTCACCTGAAGAGTGCGGAAATACACGCGTCGTCCGACACGCAGCATCGTGGGCTTGAGCTTGCGGGCTACGTCGGTATCCGAATACAGGGCGACCCGAATGCCATCAGGGGAGCGGCCAAGTAATCCGGCGACATCGCCGAGACTCATCAGCGGACCATATCGCTGAAGGAGATATTCTTCCGTTGTCATCAATCCATCCACCGCAAGAAAGAGTAGATGGACGTATTTTTTGACTGGAAGAAAAACGAGTCAAACGCAAGTCATTGATTTATAAGACCAAAATACAGCATCTTGGTCAGCCAACCTATATCGTCGGAAACAACCAAAACGGTATATCTTGGCTTTTAAGTGTTTCGCGCCCTGGCGAAAAAATCGAATCAAATCAATGTCTTGACGGGTGCATAATCGAAAACAAGATTTCAATAAATAAATTTCATGAATGATCCGCCTTTTTCGCTACCTGATCGAGCTTTCCGACCAAATCCTCCGCGCGCAGGTGGGTGTAGCGTTTGAGCATCTGCATCGACTTGTGGCCGCTGATGGCGGCGACTTCTTGATCGGACAAGCCTGCCTCCACGAAGCGGCTCACAGCCTCATGGCGCAGGTCGTGAAAGCGGAAGTCGGGCACGCCTGCTTCCTTCTTGATGCGCATCCACACCGGATTGAACTGGTAGGGCCGCCGTTTGCCGTCGCGCCCCGGCTCGCCGAAGAAGATCAGGTCGGTATCGATGGGGCGCACCGGGTTGTTCAGCGCTTCGCGGAGCAGGCGTGTCGCCTCGGTGGTCAGCGGCACGGTGCGCGGCAGGGTGTTCTTCGTTTCCTGAAGGCGCACCACGCGCCGGGCCAGATCGACCTGACTGCGGCGAAGGCCCACGATCTCCGAGGAACGCATCCCCGTTTCCAGGGCAATGCGAACGATCCAGCCGAGCATCGGGTTCGAGTGAGCATCAACGGCCACTATCAGCCGCGCTTCTTCCTCGCGCGTCAGCCGCCGATCACGGCCCGGACTGGGTGCGGGTCGGCGAATGCTCTGCACCGGGTTATAGGTCAGCCCGATGCCCCACTCCTTGATCGCCACGTTGTACAGGTGGCCGAGTAAGGCGAGGTCGAGCCGCACCGTGTTAGGCGAGCGAGGCTTCGGCGCAGGCTTGCCCTTGGCGTCCTTGCGATCCAACCCGGCGAGCCGGTCGTCGCGGTACTTGGCGATGAGTTCAGGCGTCAGCGCGGCCAGCGAGTACTTGCCCAGGTGCTGCATCAGCGGCTTAGCGTGGCGCGCGTCGCTGGCGGCCGATGCCGGGCGCTTGGTCGGTGAGACTTCGGACAGGTAGCGCTTGAGCGCTTCTTCGATGGTCATCCGCTCGGACGGCGCACGTTGGATGTAGACGCCGCGCACCATCTCGTCTTCGGTGCGCCGCGCCCAATCCTCAGCGTCGCGTTTGGTGCGGAAGGTTTTGGCTGTGGTCGGCCATCCCGTCTTGCGGATGACCGCCTTCCACGTGCCGGAGGGTGTCTTGACGATGGTCGCCATTCGGTTGCTCCAGAACAGGGCTCGTGTACCGCCACTGTACCGAAACTGTACCGAAGCGCCAGCGCACGCGAAGATGGTGGGCCCAGCAGGACTTGAACCTGCAACCGACGGATTATGAGTCCGCTGCTCTAACCTATTGAGCTATAGGCCCTTTTTGACTTTTCGCGGTTCGTCTTGCCGCCGCTTCCGCCTTGCTCTCGCCCTGCCGATCCGGTCTCGATCAGTGGATTATGAGTCCTCTGCTCTAACCGACTGAGCTACAGGCCCGAGGGTTGGCATGATAGCAGATTATGGCTTACTGGTTACCGGGTTCGCTATCCAAGAAGCTCTTCAGCCGCTCCGAACGCGTCGGGTGGCGCAGCTTGCGCAGCGCCTTGGCCTCGATCTGACGGATACGCTCGCGGGTCACGTCGAACTGCTTGCCGACTTCTTCCAGCGTGTGGTCGGTGTTCATGTCGATGCCGAAGCGCATGCGCAGGACTTTCGCCTCGCGCGGCGTCAGCGTGTCGAGCACTTCCTTGGTCGCCTCGCGCAAGCTGGCGTACATCGCCGCCTCGGACGGCGCCACGGTCACCGAGTCCTCGATGAAGTCGCCCAGATGCGAATCGTCGTCGTCGCCGATCGGCGTTTCCATCGAGATCGGCTCCTTGGAGATCTTCATGATCTTGCGGATCTTCTCCTCGGGCATCTCCATCTTCTCGGCCAACTCGGCCGGATCCGGCTCGCGCCCCGACTCCTGCAGAATCTGGCGGCTGATCCGGTTCATCTTGTTGATGGTCTCGATCATGTGCACCGGGATACGGATGGTGCGCGCCTGGTCGGCGATCGAGCGGGTGATCGCCTGACGGATCCACCAGGTCGCGTAGGTCGAGAACTTGTAGCCGCGACGGTATTCGAACTTGTCCACCGCCTTCATCAGGCCGATGTTGCCTTCCTGGATCAGGTCGAGGAACTGCAGGCCGCGGTTGGTGTACTTCTTCGCGATCGAGATCACCAGACGCAGGTTGGCCTCGATCATTTCCTTCTTGGCGCGACGAGCCTTGGATTCGCCCATCGACATCTGACGGTTGATCTCCTTGAGCTCTTTGATCGACAGCATGGTGCGTTCCTGCATCTCGTCGATCTTGGTCTGCTTCTCGATGATCGCGTGCTTGAAGCGCGACAGCGCGTCGCTCCACGGCCGGCCGGCGTCGATCTCGCGCACCACCCAGTCGGTGTCGATCTCGTGGCCGGGGAAGCTGGCGATGAAGTGGTTGCGGTCCATGCGGACGCGGGTCACGCAGATGTCCTGGATGGTGCGTTCGTAGCGACGCACTTCCTCGACCTGCGAGCGCAGGCTTTCGCACAGCGCCTCGATCTGGCGGGTCGAGAAACGCACCTTCATGAACTCGGCGGAGATCGCCTCCTGCAGCTCGATGTACTGCTTGTGGCCGGTGCCGTGCTTTTTCAGCACCTCGAGCAGTTGCTCGAACAGCACTCGCACGCCGGCGAAGTGCTCGAGCGTCTGGCGCTTGAGTTCCTCGAGGTTGGCGTTGGTGGCCGCCTCGGCGGCCGCCTCGTCGTCCTCGGCCTCTTCTTCGTCCTCCTCGCCCTCGAGCGATTCGTCCTCGTCCACCGGCTCGGGGAATTCGACCTCCTCGGCAGCCTCGGCGTCCGGGTCGATGAAGCCGTCGACGACCTCGTCGACGCGGATCTCTTCCTTCTCGATGCGGTCGACCAGCGCCAGCACTTCGGCGATGGTGCCCGGACAAGCCGAGATGGCCTGGATCATGTTCTTCAGGCCCTCCTCGATGCGCTTGGCGATCTCGATTTCGCCTTCGCGGGTGAGGAGTTCGACCGAGCCCATTTCGCGCATGTACATGCGCACCGGGTCGGTGGTACGACCGAATTCGGAGTCGACCGACGACAGCGCCGCCTCGGCCTCTTCGACCGCATCCTCGTCGGCGACGGTAGGCGTCGCGTCGGACATCAGCAGGGCCTCGGCGTCGGGCGCCTCCTCGCACACCTGGATGCCCAGACCGGCGATCATCGTGACGATGTTCTCGATCTGCTCTGCGTCCGACACGTCTTCGGGAAGATGGTCGTTGATTTCGGCGAAGGTGATGTACCCCCGCTCTTTACCCAAGGCGATCAGCTGCCGCAGACGGCGTCGCTGCTCTTCCAGGCTCATTTGCGGAGCTTGGTCCTTGTCCTGCGAATCCTTGTTGTGCTCGGGAGAAGCCGCCATTTCGATTCCTGCTCGAAAAAAAGCCGAAAAAACACTCAATTATACCACAAAATCAGCTGTCTGCCGGGCCGCCGGCTTGGGTGCGGCTCAGCAACAGAGCCCAGAGCAATCGCTTCTCTTCCGGGCTTAGACCTTCGTGTTGACTCTTCAGTTTTAACTCGTCCAGCTGCGCGTCGTTCAAGACGCGCCACAAACGCGCGACCCCCTCGCGGAAACCCTCGCGGTCGGCCTCGTCCGGCTCGGCGAACTCGCTCGCTTCCTTAAGCGCGTGGTTCAGGATGCTGTCGATCAGCGCGTGGTAGGGGGTGTCGCGCAGGCTCTCGACCAGTTGCCCTGTCGACGGCGGCACCTCGTAGCCCTGCAGGCGCTCGACCAGCATCGCGAAACAGGCGGCCTCGTCGGTGAGTGGCACGCTATCGGGGATCACGATGTCGGCGGCCCAGCCCGGGTTCATCAGCAGCCAGCGGATCTGGCGCCGCACGATCGGCGTCACGTCGCGCCGCTGCGACTGCGCCGGCAGGCGGAACTCGCGCCTGCCGCGCGGCGCCGCCGGCTTGCCCTGCCCGCTCAGCACGTCCAGTTCGTCGAGCGTCACGCCGGCCAGCTCGGCCAACCTTTTTTTGACGATCAGCCCCAGGGCCGGCGCGGCGATCTGCGCCAGCAGCGGCGACGCGAGCTTGAGCAGATGCGCGCGCCCCTCGGGCGACTCCATGTCGACGCGGCGCGTCAACTCCTGGGTGAAGTACACCGACAGCGGCAGACTGTCGGCCAACAATCTCTCTTCGAAGCGTTCGGCGCCGAATTCGCGCACGAAGCTGTCCGGGTCGTGCTCGGCCGGCAGGAACAAAAAGTGCAGCGCCTTGCCGTCGACGAGAAAAGGCAGGCTGTTTTCCAGCGCCCGCCACGCCGCCTTCTGCCCGGCCGCGTCGCCGTCGAAGCAGAAATAGACGTCGTCGGCGTGGCGCAGCAACTTCTTCACATGCTCGCCGGTGGTGGCGGTGCCGAGCGTCGCCACCGCGTAGCCGACGCCGTGCTGCGCCAGCGCGACCACGTCCATATAGCCCTCGACCACCAGCACGCGGTTCTTGTCGCGGATCGCCTGGCGCGCCTCGTACAGGCCGTACAGCTCGCGGCCCTTCTCGAACAGCGGCGTCTCGGGCGAATTCAGGTACTTGGGCTCGCCCTTGCCGAGCACGCGGCCGCCGAAGCCGATGATCGCGCCGCGCTGGTTGCGGATCGGGAACATCACCCGCTCGCGGAAGCGGTCGTAGCGCTTGCCTTCTTCGCCGGCGATCACCAGCCCGACCTCCTCGAGCCGAGCGTCCTGATAGTCGGGAAACACCTCGGCCAACCCTTGCCAGCCGGCCGGCGCGTACCCGAGGCCAAAGCGGGCGGCGACCTCGCCGGTCAGGCCTCGGCCTTTCAGGTAAGTGATTGCATTGGGGGCGGTTTTCAACTGCTGGCGGTAAAACTGCGCGGCCCGCTCGAGCAGGTCCTCGAGGCTGACCGCGCGCTCGCGCGCGGCGCGCGTCGCCTCGGGGTTGGCCGAGCGCACCTCCGGCACAGGCATGCCCATCTGCTCGGCCAACAGGCGCACCGAGTCGACGAAGCCCAGCCCCTGGTACTCCATCACGAAGCCGATCGCCGAACCGTGCGCGCCGCAGCCGAAGCAGTGATAGAACTGCTTGGCCGGGCTGACGGTGAACGACGGCGACTTTTCCTTGTGGAAGGGGCAGCAGGCCAGGTAGTTCTGACCGGCCTTCTTGAGCGGGACGTAGCGGTCCACCACGTCGACGATGTCGACGCGGGACAGCAACTGGTCGATGAAGTCCTGCGGGATCATCCGCGCCGATCAGCCGGCCAGACGGGCCTTGATCGCCGCCGACACCTTGGCCATGTCGGCGCGGCCGGCCATCTTCGGCTTCACCAGCCCCATCACCTTGCCCATGTCGGCGACGCCGGCAGCGCCGCTCTCGGTCACCGCGGCGTCGATCAGCGCGGCGATCTCGTCGTCGCTCAACGGCTGCGGCAGGTAGGCGGCCAGCACGGCCATCTCGGCGCGCTCCTTGTCGGCCAGATCCTGGCGCGACGCGGCCTCGTACTGGGCGATCGAGTCGCGGCGCTGCTTCTGCATCTTGTCGACCAGCGCGACGATCGCGGCGTCGTCGAGTTCGACGCGCTCGTCGACCTCCTTCTGCTTGATCGCGGCCAACAGCAGGCGGATGGCGGCGAGGCGTTCGGCGTCCTTGGCCTTCATCGCGGCCTTCATGTCGTCGCTGATACGGGTCTTCAGGCTCATGGGATATCTTTCTCGGAACGGATCGATGAGGCGCGCCGGCGCGGGATCGGCGCGCACCGTGCACAAAAGCCAAGACCGCAGGCCGGGGCCTGCGGTCTTGGATTCACGCCTGACGCGAAGCTCTTAGTAGAGTTTCGGCGGCAGCTGCTGGCTGCGCAGACGCTTGAAGTGGCGCTTCACGGCGGCAGCGGCTTTGCGCTTGCGCTCGGCGGTCGGCTTCTCGTAGAACTCACGGGCGCGCAACTCGGTCAGCAGACCGGTTTTCTCGACGGAGCGCTTGAAGCGACGCATGGCTACTTCGAACGGCTCGTTCTCTTTGACGCGAATGATCGGCATGGGCTGAAATCCTTAAATTCTTGTAGAGCGTTGAACTCTAAAAACAATATTCTAGCAAGTTGCGCGGGAATAGAAAACCCTGCAACCGATATGACAAGCCAACTGTGCGGTTTGCGCCTCAGGACTTGTGCGAAGCAATCACCCCCTCGCTTGGCGAGCTGGGCGTCGCACTGTAAAAGCGTTTAGGCATGCGGCCGGCCAGATAGGCTTCCCGCCCGGCCTCGACCCCCATTTTCATCGCGCGCGCCATCCGCACCGGGTCACGGGCGGCGGCGATCGCGGTATTCATCAGCACGCCGTCGCAACCGAGCTCCATCGCGATCGCCGCGTCGGACGCGGTGCCGACGCCGGCGTCGACCAGCACCGGCACGCGGCTCTGCTCGATGATGAGCTGCAGGTTCCACGGGTTCAGGATCCCCATGCCGGAGCCGATCAGGCTCGCCAGCGGCATGATCGCGCAGCAGCCGATGTCCTCGAGCTCGCGGGCGATGATCGGGTCGTCCGAGGTGTAGACCATCACGTCGAAGCCCTCGCCGACCAGCACTTCGGCGGCCTTCAGGGTTTCCCTGACGTTCGGGTACAGATTGCCCGGATCGCCCAGCACCTCGAGCTTCACCAGACGGTGGTCGTCCAGCAGTTCACGCGCCAGACGCAGCGTGCGGATCGCGTCGTCGGCGCTGTAGCAGCCGGCGCTGTTCGGCAGCAGCGTGTAGCGCCCCTTGGGCAGCGCGCTCAGCAGGTTGGGCGTGTTCGGGTCCTGCCCGAGGTTCACGCGGCGGATCGCCACGGTGACGATCTCGCAACCGGAAGCGTCGAGCGCCCGCGCGGTTTCGTCGAAATCCTTGTATTTGCCGGTACCCACCAGCAGCCGCGAACCGTATTCGCGGCCCGCGATCACGAGCTTGTCGTCCACCCGTTGACTCCTTCCTGTCGGTTCTGTCTCTTTTGTGTAAGTCCCGCGCGCGCCGTGTTGTCGTTGTTGTCGTCGCCGCGCCCGTCGCGCTCAGCCGCCGCCGACCGCCACGACCACCTCGAGGCGGTCGCCCTCGGCCAACGTCTGCTCGGCGTGCCGGCTGCGCGGCACGATCTCGCCGTTGCACTCGACGGCGATGCGCTGGCCGGTGAGGCCGAGCGCGACGAGCAGGTCGTGTACCGAGGACACGCCGTCGAAACTGCGCGCCTCGCCGTTGACGTAAATATTCAATGTCATCTCCTCTCCACCCGCTGCACGAAGGGCACCTGGCCGACCGCGGCCAACACCTGCTCGAGGTGGGCGAGGTCTTCGACCTGCAGGCGGAAATGAATGTGGATGTAGCCGTCGCCACCGTGGGTGTCCTGGGTGTCGACCGACTCGATGTTGGCCGAGGCGTTCGAGATCGCCGCCGCGATCTCGGCCAGCGAACCGCGCTCGTTGCGCGCGATCACGCTGACGTTGACACCGAACATGCGGTCCTTCTGCGCGTCCCAGGTCACCTCGAGCAGCTTCTCGGCGTCGACCTTGCGCACGTTGGCGCAGTTGCTGCGGTGGATCACCAGCCCCTGGCCCTTGGTCATCACGCCGACGATCTCGTCGCCGGCGATCGGGTGGCAGCAACCGGACAGGTGGACCGCGCCGCTCTCGGTGCCGCGGATGGTGACCGGGCCGACGCGCACCGCCTCGCCGAGCCGCTCGCCGGCCAGTTCGACCAGACGACGCGCGGCGACCACCGGCAAGAGCTTGCCGACGCCGATGTCGGTCAGCACGTCGGCGAAGGCGTGTCCGCCGTAGGCCTGCAGGTAGGCGGCGCGCAGCTCGTCGCCGAGCTGCAACGGCGGCGACGACAATGCGGCGAGCGCCTGCTTGAGGAGCCGCTCGCCCAGCTGGGTCGCCTCGCTCTTTTGCAGGCCCTTCAGATAGTTGCGGATGCCGGAGCGCGCACGCCCGCTGGCGACGAAGTTCAGCCACGACGGGTTGGGCTTGGCCTGCGTCGCGGTGATGACCTCGATCGTGTCGCCGTTCCTGAGCACGGTGCGCAGCGGCACCAGCGTGTGGTTGACGCGCGCGGCGATGCAGCGATGGCCGACGTCGGTGTGCACCGCGTAGGCGAAGTCGACCGGCGTCGAGCCCTGCGGCAGCACCATGATCTTGCCCTTCGGGGTGAACACGTACACCTCGTCCGGGAACAGGTCGATCTTGATGTGCTCGAGGAACTCGATCGCGTCGTCGCTCTCGGCCTGGATGTCGAGAATGCTCTGCAGCCACTGGTGGGTGCGCTGCTTGGCCTCGTCGAGCGAGCCGTCGCCGCTCTTGTACATCCAGTGCGACGCGACGCCCGCCTCGGCGACGCCGTTCATCTCGCGGGTGCGGATCTGGATCTCGACCGGCGTGCCGTAGGGGCCGAACAGCGTCGTGTGCAGGCTCTGGTAGCCGTTGCCCTTCGGGATCGCGATGTAGTCCTTGAACTTGCCGGGAATCGGCTTGTACAGGCTGTGCAGCGCGCCGAGCGCCAGATAGCAGCTGGGCACGTCGTTGACGATCACCCTAAAGCCGTAGATGTCGAGCACCTCGGAGAACGACAGGTGCTTTTCCTGCATCTTGCGGTAGATGCTGTGCAGGTTCTTCTCGCGCCCCTTGATTACCGCCTCGATATTGCACTCGACCAGCTTCTGGCTGATCGCGCGCAGGATCTTGCTGACCACCTCGCGACGGTTGCCGCGCGCGGCGCGCACCGCCTTAGACAGCACGTGGTAGCGGTGCGGATGCAGGTGCTTGAACGCCAGATCCTGCAGTTCGCGGTAGATCTTGTTCAGGCCGATGCGGTTGGCGATCGGCGCGTAGATCTCCAGCGTTTCGAGCGCGATGCGCTTGCGCTTGTCCTCGCGCATCGCGTCGAGCGTGCGCATATTGTGTAGACGGTCGGCCAGCTTGACGAGGATGACGCGGATGTCGCGCGCCATCGCCAACACCATCTTGCGAAAGTTCTCCGCCTGCGCCGCCTCCTTGGTCTCGTACTCGAGCCGCTCGAGCTTGGAGAGACCGTCGACCAGGTCGGCGATGGTCTTGCCGAACTCGCCGATCAGCGTCGGCTTGGTGACGCCGGTGTCCTCCAGCGTGTCGTGCAGCAGCGCGGCTGCCAGGCCCTGCGCATCCAGCCGCCACTCGATCAGCAGGGTCGCGACCGCCAGCGGATGGGTGATGTAGGGCTCGCCGCTCTTGCGCGCCTGCCCTTCGTGCGCGTCGCGGCTGACGACGAAGGCGCGCCGCAGCATCGCGACATCCTCCGGCTTGAGGTAACGCCCCGCCGCCGAGAAAAAGGCCTCGGCGTCGGCGTCGATCAGCGCTTTGTAATCGATGGCGGAGACGGGGACTTCAGACGTCATTGCAAGCGAAGGGATGAGCGTGCCGGGACGGATGGGCCGATCAGGCCTTGCCGCGGTTCAGGACTTCCTTGCCGACGTGGCCGGCGGAAATCTCGCGCAGCGCGACCACGGTCGGCTTGTGGCGGCCGCCCTCGACGAAGGCGGTCGCGCCGGACGCCAGCTGGCGCGCGCGGTAGGCGGCGGCCAGGGTCAGGTCGAAGCGGTTCTCGATGCGGTCGAGGCAGTCATCAACGGTAATACGGGCCATTGTCGTTCCTTGAATGTAAAGCCGCCGTTCAGGCGAAAACTATATAAAAAACCGGCGTATCGACCAAGCACCCCGATCAGGGCGCGGTCTTCATCGACGCGATCAGCGCCGCGTGGCGGGTCAGCTGCTTAGTCGCGCGCAGGCGTTCGGCGCGAATGATGCTGATCAGGTCCTGCTTGGCAACCTCGATGTCGTCGTTGACCAACACGTACTCGAAATTGCCGACGTGGTCGATTTCGGAGCGGACCACCGCGAGGCGGCGCTCGATCACCTCGTCGCTGTCGGTCGCCCGGCCGCGCAAGCGCGCCTCCAGCTCGTCGAGCGACGGCGGCAGGATGAAAATGCTGATCGCCTCGGGGAAGGCCTCGCGCACCTGCTGCGCTCCCTGCCAGTCGATTTCGAGCAGGATGTCGTCGCCCTCGGCCAACCTTTCGCGAATCCACAGCGAACTGGTGCCGTAGTAGCGGCCGTAGACCTCGGCGTGCTCGAGGAACTCCCCCCGTTCCAGGCGCGCGAGGAAAGCGTCGCGATCGACAAAATGATAGTGCACGCCGTCTACCTCGCCCTCACGCGGCGCACGCGTCGTGTAGGAGACCGACAGCTTCACACCGGGTTCGGCGGCGAGCAAGGCGGCGACCAGCGTGGTTTTACCGGCGCCGGACGGGGCCGTGACGATATAGATGTTACCACCGGGCTTGGCCATGATCGTTGCGATAGTCTGTAAAGATTAATTTTTCAGAATACCACAACCGTCCCCGCTGAATAAGCGCACACGGGAAAATCCCAAGCCAGGCCGCGCCGCCGCCCGGGCAAAAAAACAAACCCTCCGCCCTAAGGCGGAGGGTGAGACTTGCCCGGCGCGACGCTGCCGCCGCGCCTTTGGACGGGGGCGCGATCAGATCGCCCAGCCGCCCGCGTAGAACACCGCCAGCGCCACCGCGATCAGCACGGTACCGACGTTGAGCTTCTTGAATTCGCCACCGACGATGCGGCCGACGACGAGGGTGCAGAAGCCGAGCATGATGCCGGTCACGATGTTGCAGGTCAGCACGATGAACACCGCGCACACCAGACCCGCCATCGCGTCGATCATGTCGTCCATGTGCAGCTTGCTGATGCTGCCCAGCATCAGGAGGCCGACGTACATCAGCGCGGGAGCGGTCGCGTACGACGGCACCAGGGCGGCCAGCGGCGAGAAGAAGATCACCACCAGGAACAGCAGACCCACGACCACGGCGGTCAGGCCGGTCTTGGCGCCGGCGGCCACGCCGGCGGCCGATTCGATATAGGCAGCCGCCGGGGCGCCACCAAAGAAGCCGGCGAAGATCGAGCTCACCGAGTCGGTGGTCAGCGCCTTGTTGCCGTTGATGATCTGGCCGTCCTTGTCGAGCTGGCCGGCCTGACCCGCGACGGCGCGGATGGTGCCGGTCGCGTCGAAGATGGCGGTCATCACCAGCGCGAGCACGCTCGGGATCACGGCGGCCGTCAGCGCGCCCTGGATGTCCATCGAACCGATCAGCGACTGACCCGCAGCGCCGAGGCTAGGCATCGCGAACACGCCGGAGAACTTCACCGCCGGGTCGAAGGCCAGGCCGACGAGCGAGATCGCGACGATCACCAGCAGAATGCCACCCGGCACGCGCAGGCGCTCCATGCCGAAGATCGCGGCCAGCCCCAGCAGGGACATGTAAACCGGGAAGGCGGTGATGTCGCCCAGGTGCACCGGCAGGCCCGGGTGCGGATTCTTGATCACCAGACCCACGCCGTTGGCGGCGATCAGCAGCAGGAACAGACCGATGCCGACGCCGGTGCCGTGCGCGATGCCGGCCGGCAGGTTGCGCAGGATCCAGGTACGCACACCGGTCACGGTGATCGCGGTGAATACCACACCCATCAGGAACACGGCGCCCAGCGCCACCTGCGGCGACAGACCCTTGCCGAGCACCAGACCGAAGGCGGTGAAGGCGGTCAGCGAGATCGCGCAGCCGACGGCCAGCGGCAGCTTGGCCCACAGCCCCATCAACAGGGAGCCGAAGGCGGTGGTCAGGCACACGGCGACGAACACCGCGCTCTTGTCGAAGCCCGCCTCACCCAGCATGCCCGGCACGACGATGACCGAATAGACCATCGCCAGGAAGGTGGTGACACCCGCGATCACCTCTTGGCGCTGCGTACTGCCGCGCGCGGTGATCTGGAAATATTGATCGAGTTTGCCTCTGCCCGCAGAAGCCCCCACCCCGGCACCAGTCAACGGCTGGCAATCTTGTTCATTCATGATACAGCTCCTTTATCAGCGTGCTGAAACGGCCGGCAATCCGTCCGTCATCAGGTTTGCTCTCATGTCTTACGTGTTTGTGAACAAGGGAAAGGTCAGACAAAGCCATGCGGCCCGCGCTTCTCTTTTTCCCTGCAGTTTGCAATTGCAACCGGAGCGGCACGGAGGGATCACCCCCGCAAACAACCCCGATAGTTTGGGCTGAAGCGAGCAGAAGGGAAAGCGCAGGAGGGACAAGGACAAGCGCAGCGCCCGTATCAGGCACGCCGCGACATCGCCACCCACGCCGCCGACGCGGCGCGGACGCGCGCCATCCCGATGCGGGACGGTACGAGTTTTCTCCTCCTGGACGGTCGGCGCCGCCAAGCGGTCGCGACCCTCTCTTTCTCTTTGCAGAACACGCT
This sequence comes from Crenobacter luteus, assembly GCF_004345725.1. Taxonomy (GTDB): domain Bacteria; phylum Pseudomonadota; class Gammaproteobacteria; order Burkholderiales; family Chromobacteriaceae; genus Crenobacter; species Crenobacter luteus. The sequence continues at coordinate 17,111 of NZ_SLXG01000011.1, forward strand.
CCCGAACGGAACTCTTTTTATCGTTGGTTTCCGTTACACCTCGGGTTGATCGGCCAACCCTAGTCGGGCGCCGAGTCGTGAACTTATCTTACAAGGAAGATACTTTTTTGCACAACCGATTCTGTGCCCGGCCGTTTCGCGGGCCACCGCCACGAAAAAAATCGCCAAAACACGGAAAAACACGCACAAATTCGGCAAAAATTGCACAAAAATATGTTGCAAAATCACCCATCACCCGAGCCGTCACCGCCATCGCCACCCGAATTGCCGCCAGAAAAGCCGCTTCGGCGGCGCGGATGGCTGCCCCCTCCGCCGCCGTAGCGGTCGCATATCGACAAACTTGGCGATAACAGCCTGACAATACAAAACAAAAAGAAATAACGACCACCCGGCTCGCGCAAGAAAAAGCGCCTTCACAGTCTCTTTTTATAAAGCAAAGCACGGGCGCGGCCGCCCCACCCGTTTCGCCGGGCATCGCATACCCCACCTGCCCCGCACCCGGCAGACCAAGCCGACGCGCTGCTGGCGGCCGTGGCATGGCTTTTAGTCTAGACTGGCAGGGTTTTCCTTTCCTGCGCCGTTCGCCGGCCGCGACGAGTTGCCCATGCCAACCTCCTTCGACTACGCCACCCATCTGAAGAGCGCGATCCGCACCGTGCCCGACTGGCCGCAGCCGGGCGTGATGTTCCGCGACATCACGCCGCTGCTGCAAACCCCTAGGACCTTCCGGCTGCTGATCGACGTGTTCGTGCACCGCTACATGGACGCCGACGTCGACCTGATCGCCGGGCTCGACGCACGCGGCTTCATCATCGGCTCGGTGCTCGCCTACGAACTGAACCTCGGCTTCGTGCCGATTCGCAAAAAGGGCAAGCTGCCGTTCACCACGGTGGCCGAGGAGTACGAACTCGAGTACGGCAACGCCACCGTCGAGATGCACACCGACGCCTGTCGCGCCGGCGACCGCGTCGTGCTGGTCGACGACCTGGTCGCGACCGGCGGCACGATGATGGCCGGCTACAAGCTGCTGCAAAAGCTCGGCGCCGAGGTGGTCGAGGCCGCCGCGATCATCGAGTTGCCCGAACTGAAGGGCGGCGAGCTGATCCGCACCGCCGGCCTGCCGCTCTACACCGTATGCAGCTTCGACGGCGAGTAGCTCGATACCGGCAACGAAAACGGCCGCCCTCGGGGCGGCCGTTCTGCCTAGGTGCTCGCTGTCGGGTCAGCCCGCCTGCGGGCCTTGCCGGTGGGCGCGCCGCCGCTCGGCCTCCTCGGCCTCGCGCGCCTTGCTGATGAACAACCACACGCAATAACTGACCATGCCGGTCGCGACGACGATGGTGAGCAGGCTCAGAATGCCCACGTAGGACGACAGCAGCTCTTTCCACAATTCCATGGTCTTGCCCTTTCCCGCATCGCCGGTCTCGCGACCGGCTTCGTGTATGGATACCACTGCAGGATAAGGAGGCGGGCCGCACCCGGCCTTGACCCAAGTCAAGCATCATAAGCATGCCAAAGACGGCGCGGCCATGCCTTCAAAGCCGTCGTTTCACACATTCCGCAGCAATCCGGAAAACCCTGCCCCAAACACGAAGCCCCGCACAGGGCGGGGCGGAAAGGCGGTTCAAGGTTGGCCGAGCTTACTTCTGGCCGAGGTCCTTGGCGAGGAAGAAGGCGTCGGAGAAGAACTCCTCCTCGGGCAGGGCGCGCTCGGCGGTGAAGCTCTTGTGCGCCGCCTCGACCATCACCGGCGCGCCGCAGGCGTAGACCTGGTAACCCGACAGGTCGTCGAAGTCGTCGAGCACCGCCTGGTGGACGAAGCCGGTGCGGCCGGTCCAGTTGTCTTCCGGCAGCGCCTCGGACAGCACCGGGATGAACGAGAAGCCCGGCAGCTTTTCTTGCCACGAGCCGGCCAGCTCGGCCATGTAGAGGTCGGCCTTGGTGCGCGCGCCCCAGTACAGCACCATCGGTCGGGTGATGCCGTTGTGGATCGCGTGCTCGACGATGCCCTTGATCGGCGCGAAGCCGGTACCGCTGGCGATGAACACGATCGGCTTGTCCGACTCCTCGCGCAGGAAGAACGAACCCATCGGCCCCTTGAAGCGCATGATTTCGCGCTCCTTCATCGTGTTGAACACGTACTCGGAGAAGCTGCCGCCCGGCTGGTTGCGGATGTGCAATTCGAGGAAGGCGTCGTCGTGCGGCGCGTTGGCGATCGAGAAGCTGCGCTTCTTGCCGTCCTTCATCAGAATGTCGATGTACTGGCCGGCGCGGAACTGCAAGCGCTCGGACACCGGCAGCTTGAGCTTGAGAATGGCGACGTCGTGGACCTTGACGATCGACTCGACGCGACAGGGCAGCGTCTTGATCGGGATGTCGCCGATGCCGGTCACCTCGCGCGCCTCGATCGCGATCTCGGCCTGACCCTCGGCAGGGCGCGCGCAGCAGAACAGCGCGAAGCCCGCCGCGCGCTCGGAGTCGGTCAGCGCCTTTTCCTGGTGCGCGCCGTGCTCGACGACACCCGACACCACCTTGCCCTTGCAGGCGCCGCATGCGCCGTCGCGGCAGCCGTACGGCAAGCCAATGCCCTGACGCAGGGCCGCTTCCAGCAGCGTTTCACCCGCCGCCACCGCAAAGCCGTGGCCGCTCGGGAGCACCTTGACCTGACACGTCATCTCGTTCCTCTACTTCAAAAGATCGCTAAAATGCGCGGCATGCGAACCCTGCTGATAGCCGGCCTCGGCGACGTCGCCCGCCGCGCCCTGCCCCTCCTCGCCCGCCGCTGGCGGATCCTGGCGCTCGCGCGCTCCGACGAAGCCGCCGCGCGCGCCCGTGCGCTGGGGGTGCTGCCGGTGCGGGCCGACCTCGACGACGCCGCCTCGCTCGCGCGCGTCGCGAACCTCGCCGACGCGGTGCTGTACACCGCGCCGCCGCCGCTGTCCGGCGACGTCGACCCGCGCGTTCGCAAGCTGTTGTCCGCGCTGGGAAAAGGCGCAAGCATACCACAGCGCTGGGTCTACATCAGCACCACCGGGGTCTACGGCGACGCCGGCGGCGCCTGGATAGCCGAAACCGCGCCGACGCGCCCGGGCAGCGCGCGCGCGCGGCGCAGGCTCGACGCCGAGACGCGCCTGCGCGCCTTCGCCGCGCGCCACGGCGCCGCCCTGACCATCCTGCGCGCGCCCGGCATCTACGCCGCCGAGCGGCTGCCGCTCGAGCGGCTCAAGGCCGGCACGCCGTGCATCGAGTCGGGCGACGACGCCTGGTCCAACCACATCCACGCCGACGACCTGGCGGCGATCTGCGTCGCCGCGCTCGCCCGCCCTGCCGGCATCCGCGTCTACAACGCCTGCGACGACGCGCCGTGCGCGATGGGTGACTGGTTCGACGCGCTGGCCGACGCGCACGGCCTGCCGCGCCCGCCACGGCTGCCGCGCGACGCGGTGCGGCAGGCGGTATCGCCGGCCTTGTGGTCCTTCCTCGCCGAATCGCGCCGCGTGTCGAACGCGCGCCTTCGGCACGAACTCGGCGTCGAACTGGCGTGGCCGAGCGTGCACGACTGGCTCGCGCGCGGGCTCGGCCAGGCTTGAGCGCCGCGCGGCGACTCGCGCCGCGGCGGACGATTCGGTAACATTGCCGTTTTTTTACGCTGCCATCCGCCAACGCCATGGAAAACCCGGCTTTTCAACGCCATATCAAGAGCTTCGTGCTGCGCCAGGGTCACCTGTCGCCGAGCCAGCAACGCGCCATCGACGAGGGCATGCCGCGCTGGGGCATCGAATACCGCCCCGCGCCGCTCGACCTTGACGCCGCCTTCGGCCGCGCCGCGCCCAAGATCCTCGAGATCGGCTTCGGCATGGGCGGCGCGACCGCCGAGATCGCCGCGGCCCTGCCCGGCAACGACTACCTCGGCGTCGAGGTGCATTCGCCGGGCGTCGGCAACCTGTTCAAGCTGATCGCCGAGAAGGAGCTGGCCAACCTGCGCGTGATCCGCCACGACGCGGTCGAGGTGATCGACCACATGCTCGCCGACGGCAGCCTCGACGGCATCCACATCTTCTTTCCCGACCCGTGGCACAAGAAGCGCCACAACAAGCGCCGCCTGATCCAGACTCCCTTCGTCGCCAAGCTGGTCAAGAAGCTCAAGACCGGCGGCTACCTGCACTGCGCGACCGACTGGGAGGACTACGCGCTGCAGATGATGGAGGTGCTGTCGGCCGAGCCTGAGCTTGCCAACCGCCACGACGGCTACGCGCCGCGCCCGGACTACCGCCCGCTGACCAAGTTCGAGCAGCGCGGCATCCGCCTCGGCCACGGCGTGTGGGATCTGGTGTTCGAACGCCGCTGAGCGTCGTCCGCCCGCAAGGCAAAAGGCTCGGCCAACCCGATGAGGTTGGCCGAGCCTTTTTCAGACGGCGTCGGGCGGCACCAGCCGGGCGATGTCGTCGACCAGTTCGTGCGGCCGCACGCCCGGTTCGTAGCGCTTGACCAGCCGCCCCTGCGAATCGATCAGGAACTTGGTGAAGTTCCACTTCACCGGCTGCGGGTAGGGGCTGTCGGCGCCGGTCAGCCAGCGCCACAGCGGCGGCGCGGCCGGGCCGTTGACGTCGACCTTGGCGAACAGCGGGAAGCTGACGTCGAAACGACGCTTGCAGAACTCGGCGATCGCCGCGGCGCTGCCCGGCTCCTGGCCGCCGAACTGGTTGCACGGAAAGCCGAGCACCGCGAAACGCTCGGCACCGAAATGCCGGTACAGCTCTTCGAGCCCCTCGTACTGCGGCGTGTAGCCGCACTCGCTGGCGGTATTGACCACCAGCACCACGCGGCCGCGGTAGTCGGCGAGGGCCTCGGACTCGCCGGACAGCCGCTCGGCGTCAAAGTCGTAAAGCGTAGTCATCGCATTCCTCCATCGCTATAATTTCCCGAGTCTTTTACTCGGTTTTTACACGATGTTCACTCCCAGCCGTCAGGACGCGCGCCAGTTCTTCTTCGATACCTGGCGCAAGCACAAGGCGGGCGATCCGCTGACCGATCTGGAAAAGCTCACGCTGTCGATCCTGATCGAGCACCCCGAATACCATCCCATCGTAGACAATCCCGACCGCTATGGAGAACGCGAGTGGCGGCCGGAGGACGGCGACACCAACCCCTTCCTGCACATGGGCCTGCACCTGGCGATCGAGGAACAATTGTCGATCGACCAGCCCTTCGGCATCCGCGCGCTGCACGACGCGCTCGCGCGCCGGCACGATGCGCGCCACGCCGCCCAGCACGAGATGATGGAATGCCTCGCCGAGATGATCTGGCACGCGCAGCGCAACGGCGGCATGCCCGACGTCAACCTGTACCTGACCTGCATCCGCGGCCGGCTCGGCCTGGGCGCCGAGGACGTGCCGCGCGCGAATCCGGGCGACATCGACTGAGCCGCGGCCCCGACGCGACAACGCCCGGCCAAGGCCGGGCGTTTGTCCGTCCGGACCAGCCCCGTGTTCAGGTCGCGTTCCGCCGCGCGCGCCAGTCGTCGAGCGCGACGTCGATCGCCTCGAGCGAGCCCATCAGCCGCAACCAAGGCGCCGCACTCTTGAGCCCGACGCAACCGCCGCCGCCGATCCAGACCTCGGTCGTGTCGGACAGCAGCGGCCGCAGGCGCGCGACCTCGTCCAGCGGCGCGCCCTGGTACGCCACCGAGAACGACAAGGCGACCACGTCGACCCGGTGCTTGGCCGCCGCCGCCGCGATGTCCGCCAGCGGCAGCTCGGTGCCGAATCCTATGGTTTGCGCGCCGGACAGGCGCAAGATGGCCTCGACCATCATCAGGCCGATCGAGTGCCCCTCGCCCTGACAGGTGGTCAGCATCACGCGCGGCGGCGCGCCGGGGACCGGCATCGCCGCCAGCGTCTCGCGCAGCAGGCGCTTGACCTCCTCGGTATAGAGGTGCTCCTCGTGCACCTGGATATCGCCGCGCATCCACGCGTCGCCGACCACGGTGTTCGCGTGCGGCAGGAATTCGGTCACGAAGCGCCGCAGCCCCAGCTCCAGCAGGCGCCGCTGCATCAGCTCGCGCAGCGCGTGCGCGTCGTGGCCGGTGAGCCGCTCGACGAAGCCGGCGCAGATCTCCGGCACCGGCCGCTCGGGCCGGTTGGCGACGGCGAGCTCGGCCAACTCGGCGTCGGACAACTTCACCAGCTTGCCCGGCCGGAACCCCATGTCCATCAGGCGCCGGACCAGACGCAGCTTGTCGACCTCGCCGGCCGTGTATACCCGGTCGCCAGCCGCGTCGCGCGCCGGCGCCGGGAAGCCGTAGCGCCGCTCCCACATGCGCAGCAGCTCCTTGGGAATGCCGGTTTCCCGCTCGACGGCGGCGATCGGCAGGCCGATCAGCCCCTCGTTCCCAGCCATCTTCCCTCCCGCCAGAATCAAAGCGCCCGATTATGCCATGCGCCGTTTGAGACACCGAAGCAGGCCACCGACGATGGGCACGCGTTCGTACACGCCCTCGGCGGCGTCCCAGTAGTCGCGGTGCTCGGCGATCAGCCCGGCCTCGTTGAGCACAAACAGCGTGCCGCCGTGCAGACCGTGCCGGCGCCCGGCCGGGCCGTATTCGAAATCCCAGGTGACGAAGGCGCGCCGGCCGTCATGCAGGCGTTCGCGCACGACAAAGCGCGGCGCGTCGAGCCGCTCGAACATGCGCGCGTACAGCCGCGCGATCGCGTCGCGCCCCTCGAGCGCGTTGAAGGGGTCGCGAAAGCGCGCGCCTTGCGCGTAGACGCGGTCGATCGCCGTCAGCGACGCCGGCGTCAGCGCCTCGAACCAGGCCAGGTGCGTGTCGAGCGGATCGTTCATAGTCCGGTCACCTTGTGCAGCAGCGGAAAGTAAGCGCGGTAGGGCAGCTTGGCCATCAGCCTGACCTGGCGTGCAAAGCGGCGCGGGAAGGCGATGTGGAAGTCGCCGGCCTCGAAGCCGGCGATCATCGCGTCGGCGGCCGCTTCGGGCGTCAGCAGCCCGGGCATCGCGAAGTCGTTGCCGGCGGTCAGCCGGGTGGCGACAAAGCCGGGGTTGACCAGGTAGACCGGCACGCCGCGCGGCGCGAGGTCGAAGTAGAGCGTCTCGGCGAAGTTGACCAGCGCCGCCTTGGTCGCGCCGTACACCAGCGCGTTCGGCATCCCGCACAGACCCGAGAGGCTCGCGACCACCGCGATGCCCCAGTCGCCGGCGTCGGCGCGCGCCGTCGTCAGCGGCATCAGCGCCGCGACGCCGTTCATCACGCCCAGCAGGTTGACCTCGACAAGGCGGCGCGCGGTGGCCGCGTCGAGCTCCCAGGCGCGCACCGCGCGGTAGTCGCCGGCGAGCATCACCGTCAGGTCGACGGCGCCCCACTCGTTGGCCAGCGTGCGCGCCGCGCCCTCCCAGGCCGCCGCGTCGGTCACGTCCAGCGGCAGCACCCGCATGCGGGCAGCCGCGACCTCGGCCAACGCCTCCTCGCTACGGCCGGATACCGCGACCTGCGCGCCGCGCCCGGCCAGCCGCCGCGCCAGCGCCGCGCCGATGCCGTGGCTCGCGCCGACCAGCCAGACGCGCCGGCCCTGCCAGTCTGCGATCGGCGGGTTCAGGCTCACGGCCGCGGCCCCTTGCGGAAGAACAGCGTCACCTCGCCCAGCCTGAGGCCGAACTTCTTCATCTCGGAGCGGTTGATCATCGTCGCGGCGTCGACCTGGTACATCCAGTCGTCGAAGTCGACCTCATACTCCTTGTCGCCGACCTGCAGCTTCAGCGTGTAGGCCCAGCGCAGCGCGTAGCCGACCGTCTTGCCGCGCGCGACGCCGACCACGTCGCTGGCGGTGCCGGTGTACTCGCCGTTCTCCCCCTTCTTGACCGTCCACACCCGCCGGCGGCGTTCGCCGTCGTCGTAGACGAAGCGCTCGTCTATCGTGCCGGTGTCGCCCTTCCAGTGCGCGTCGATCTGCACCGTGAAGCGCCGGATCACCTTGCCCGAGCGGTCCTGGAACATGCCCCAGGCGGTGATCGGGCCGTCGAAGTAGCGCACCAGGTCGAGCTGGGGGCGGGTGCCCCGGTAGTCGTCGAGCCGCGCGCTGCCGCAACCGGCGGGCAACAGCAGCAACAGCGCGACAACCGGCCACCAGCGGCGCGGCAGAAGAGAGGGGCGGAACGGGTCGGTTTTCATCGGGCGACCTCCAGCAGGGGGCGCGAACGCACCAGGACGGCGACGGCGGCGAGCTTCACCGCGCAGGGCAAGGCGGCGTACCAGAACGACAGCGCCGCGGCGCCGGACGGATCGCCCGGACGGTAGCCGGCCCAGTCGACCAGCGGCAGCGCGACGCCGGCCGCCAGCGCCAGCGCCAGCTTGTTGACGAGGCTGACGCCGCCGAAATAGGCGCCGCCGGAGCCGTCGACCGCACGACCGATCGCGCGCGCGACCAGGCTGGTCGCGAACGCGAGGTCGGCGCCGAGCGCGACGCCGGTCGCCGCGCAGACCGCGACGAAGGCCGCCGCGTCTCCCGCGTCCAGCCACGGCACGGCGACGAAACCGGCGACGGCGAGCGCGAGACCGGCCAGCCAGGCGTTCACCGTGCCGACGCGCCCGGCCAGCCACACCCAGCCGGGCAGGCTCGCGACCGCGGCGAGAAAGTAGACGAGCAGGAAGGCGCCGCTCAGCTCGCGCGCCGCGAGCACGTCGGCGACGAAGAAGTTGACCAGCGTCGCCGGCAGCGACATCGCCAGCGCGTTCAGGAACAGCACCCCCAACAGCGCGAGGTAGGCGCGGTCGGCGAGCACCGCGCGCCACGAGCCAGGCTCGGCCAACCTCGGCGGCTCGGCCGGCGCCGCCAGCAGCGCGAGTAGCGACAAGACGGCGCCGGCCGCCAGCAGCGCCGCGAACAGCAGCAGCCCGGCGTCCTGACCGTAGCGGCCGGCCAGCCACGCCGGCAGCGCGGCGGCCAGCAGCACGCCGATCACGCCGGCTCCCTCGCGCCAGGCGACCACGCGCAAGCGCGTCGGCTCGTCGCGCCCGAGCGCGGCGCCGTAGCGCAGCAGCGCGATATTGAGCCAGCCGTGCGCGGTGTAGACGCAGAGCAGGCTGAGCGCGAGCTGCCACAGCAGGCCGCCGCCGACCGGCGCGACCAGCCAGACGAAGCCGGCCAGGCCGAGCACGGCGAAGGCGCCGACGGCGGCAAGGCGCGCGGCACGGCCGAGCCGGTCCTGCCACCAGCCGATCAGCGGGTCCTGGGCGGTATCGATCAGGCGGGTGAAGAAGAACACGCCGCCGAGCACCGCGAGCGGCACGCCGTGGCGCTCGGCGTACAGGGCCGGCACGTGGACGTAGACCGGCAACGCGACCATCGCCAGCGGCAGCGCGCCGGCACCGGCGCAGGCGAGGTCGCGCGCCCTCATGGCGCCCCCCTGCCCAGCAGGGCCTCGCGCAGGCGCGCCTCGCGGGTCGCCTCGTCCAGCCAGATCGAGAAGAAGCGGCGCGCGAAGGCCGCCTCGTCGATGCGTCCCAGGTAGCGGCCGTTGTGCCAGAACGCCGCGCCGGCGCCGTCCATCAGCCCGATGATCGTGTCGCCGCGCCGCACGTCGGGAAACAGCCGACTCATGCGCGCGTACCAGCGCGTGCGTTCGGCCTCGCTCTGGCCGAAACGGTCCATCTCGTCGCGGCTGACCCGCGCGATCGCCGCGCCGTCGACGTCGCGCGCGTAGCTGAGCTTGAGCGCGAACGGGCGCTCCCAGGAAAACGGCGCGCCGGCCTCGGTGTAGAGCGTCGCGTCGTAGAGCTTCAGCCCCAGCCAGCGCATCGCGCCGCTGCCGCGCGCCACGAGCGCCGGCTCGCGCGCCTCGAGCACCGCGGGCAATTGCGCCCACGCCGGCGCCGCCAGCAGCGCCAGGCTAAGGACGACGGATTTCCAGTTGCCAGACATCGGTTCGCCCCGCCGTAAAGCCGGCCTCGCAATAAGCCAGGTAGAAACGCCACAGCCGCACGAAATCCTCGTCGAAGCCCAGCGAGCGCACCCGCGGCAGCGCCGCCTCGAAGGCCCGCGCCCAGCGGCGCAGCGTTTCGGCGTAGTCGTGGCCGAAGGCGAAGCGGTCGGCCAGTTCGAGACCGGCCGCCGCGATCGCACGCGCCAGCGCCGACGGCGACGGCAGCATGCCGCCCGGAAAGATATATTGCTGGATGAAGTCGGTGCCGCGCCGGTAGCGCGGAAAGTGCTCGTCGGCGATGGTGATGCCCTGCACCATCGCGCGGCCCCCCGGCGCCAGCCGCTCGCGCAGCACGGCGAAGTAGGTCGGCCACCAGCGCTCGCCGACCGCCTCGATCATCTCGATCGACACCACGTGGTCGTAACGGCCTCCGACGTCGCGATAGTCGGCCAGTTCGAACCTGGCCGAGCCGGCCAGCCCGGCGCGCGCCAGCCGCGCGCGCGCGTAGTCGAGCTGCTCGGTCGACAGCGTGATGCCGGTCAGCTGCACGCCGCGGGTCCGGATCGCGTATTCGGCGAAGCCGCCCCAGCCGCAGCCGATCTCGAGCAACGTCGCGCCGGGCTTGGGGTCGAGCCGGGCGAGAATGCGCTCGTACTTGGCCTCCTGCGCCGACGCGAGCGAGCGCTGCGGCTGACCGTCGAACAGCGCCGACGAGTAGCTCATCGTCGAGTCCAGCCACAGGCGGTAGAAGGCGTTGCCCAGGTCGTAATGGGCGTGGATGTTGCGACGGCTGCCGCGACGGGTATTGGCGCGCCGCAGGTGGCGCAGCCAGTAGGCGAGCGTGCCGAGCAGCCGGCCGTGGATCGGCCTGCTGAAAGCCGCCTCGTTGGCGAGCGCCAGCGCCATCAGCGTGCTCCAGTGCGGGCTGTCGACCTGACCGTCGCGGTAGGCCTCGGCCAACCCGATGTCGCCCGATAGCATGATGCGGCCCACCGCACGCCAGTCGCGTATCGTCAGCTCGGCACGGCGGCCCGGCCGGTGGCCGCAGAAGCGGTGGCGCGCGCCGTCGGGCGTGCAGACTAGCAACTCGCCGGTTTCGATACGCGCCAGCGTGGCGAACAACGCGCGCGCCGCCGCCGGCGGCAGCGGCGCGACGATGGCGGGCGAACGGGGGGACGAATCGGAGCTCATCCTGCTCTCCTTGCCGTGGTGTCGGACGGACGACCCTGTTTTCCGAAGAAAGGCACCCGCTTGAAGCCCAGGCGCAGCGCCTGCCAATGGATGCGCAGCAGCACGAGCGCACTCGAACACAAGGGGGCGATTAATCCCAGCTTAGTCAAGACACGCGCGCGACCGGAAAGAGTCGCGGAAAAGTCGGCGCTCCCCTCCTCCCGGCCATAGTCGATCCGGACGACGCAGGCCCCGTCACGCGGGTCGCGCACCCGGAAACGGTAGCGGCCCTCGACCCGGAAGAAGGGCGAGACGTGCAGGCGCTTGACCGCCACCAGGCTGTCGCCCGGCCCGATCGGCCCGCCGTCCGGGCGGCGCAGGCAGTAGTCGTGCCGCTCGCCGAAGGTATTGCGCACCTCGGCCCACAGCGCGACCAGCGCGTCGCGCTCGTCGTAGACGAAGTAGAAGCTGACCGGGTTGAACACCCGGCCGAAGAGTGCGGGCATCGTGTGCAGTTCGGCGCGCGCCGCCGCGGCGAGCCCTTGCTCGGCCAAGCGCTCGCTCAGCCACGGCCACAACGGCGCGCCGTCGCACGGACCGTGGTGCTCGCGCCGCCAACTGAGCGCCGGCCCCAGACGCAGGACGGGCTCGTCGGCCTGCGGCAGCGCCACCGCGATCCAGCCGTGTGGATAGCGAAAGGCGTGCTCGGCCACCGCGTGGCGCGCGTGCCACACCGTGCCGCGGAACAGCCGCACGCAGGCATTCATGCCGGCTCCCGGACCGCCGCGCTCCCGAGCGCACGGAGCCCCTCGACGGGTGCGCTGCCGCCGGCGGACAACCACGGCACCGGCGCGCCGAGCGCCTGCGCGACCGCCATGCCCGCCTTCAGCCCGTCCTCGTGGAAACCGTAACCGGCCCAGGCGCCGGCGTACCAGGTGCGATGCCGCCCCTGCAGTTCGGCAAGCCGGCGCTGCGCGGCGATGGCCGCCGAGTCGAACACCGGGTGCTCGTAGTCGAAGCTCTGCCAGACCGACTCGGGCTCGCGGTAGGGATTGAGCGTGACGATCACCGGCGAGGCGAACGGCAAGGGCTGCAGCTTGTTGATGAGGTAGCTGACCATGCTCGGCGCCTCGCTGACGCCGCCCTCGGCCATGCGGTAATTCCAGGCCGCCCAGACGGCACGGCGGCCGGGCAGGAAAGAGACGTCTGCGTGCAGCACCGCGCGGTTGCGCTGGTAGCGGATCGCCGACAGCACCGCGTATTCGGCGTCCGAAGTCTCGGCCAACATGCGCAGCGCCTGGTCGGCGTGGCAGGCCAGCACCACCTGCTCGAAACGCTCGCGGCCGCGCGGGCTGCGCAGCGTCACACCCGCCGCGTCGCGCACGACGCGCTCGACCGGACAGGACACGCGCACGTCGGCGACCGCCGCGACCATGCGCGCGACGTATTCGCGCGCGCCGCCGAGCACGGTGCGCCACTGCGGCCGGCCAAAGAGCTGCATCAGGCCGTGGTTGGCGCAGAACTCGAACAGCGTCGCGGCCGGGAAGTCGGCGACGTGACGGGTCGAGCCGGACCAGATCGCGGCGCACATCGGGTACAGATACCAGTCGCGCATCGGTGCACCGAAGCGGTGGCGCGCCAGCAGTTCGCCCAGCGTCTCGCCGCTGCGCCGGGCCTCGTCGAGCATGCGCGGCGCGCTGCGATGCAGGCGCAGCACGTCGCCCAGCATGCCCCAAAAACGCGGCCTCACCAGGTTGCGCCGCTGCGCAAACAGCGTCGCGAGGCTGGTGCCGGCCCATTCGAGCGCTTCCTTGTCGAGGCTGACCGAAAAGCTCATCTCGCTGGGATGGGTCGCCACGCCCAAGTGTTCGAACAGCGCGATCAGGTTCGGATAGGTGCGGTCGTTGTGAACCAGGAAACCGGTATCGACCGGCGCGCTCAGGCCGTTCAGCGTCACGTCGACGGTATTGCTGTGCCCGCCGACGTAGTCGTTGGCCTCGAACAGGGTGACGCGATGGCCGGCGCGGCTGAGCAGCCAGGCGGACGACAAACCGGCGATGCCGGAACCGATGACGGCGATATTCATAGTCGGCGACCTCCGACGATGGCAGGACACGGTGCGAAGGACCACCGCATGCTTCTTTATCCGATCACCCCGGTTATTTGTCAATATTTTGTATTATACAAAAATAAGAAAACAAAAAAGCGGGCCCGCTCGCGCAGCCCGCCCCTGCCGGAAAACCTTACCGCCCTGCCCTCGCTATACGACCCGTCTCAACGCCTCGCCGCCGACGAAGGCCTCGATGTTTTCGGCCACCTGCGCGGCCAGCGCGCGCATCGCCTGCTGGCTGGTCCACGCCACGTGCGGCGTGACGATCAGATGCGGCAGCCGTGCCTTGAGCAGCGGATTGCCGTTGCGCGGCGGCTCCTCGCTCAGCACGTCGAAGCCGGCGCCGCCGAGTTGCCCGTACTTGAGCGCAGCCACCAGCGCGACCTCGTCGACCAGGCCGCCGCGCGCGGTGTTGATCAGCACCGCGCCGGGCTTCATCGCCTGCAATTCGGCCTCGCCGATCAGATGGCGGGTCGCGTCGTTCAGCGGGCAATGCAGCGAGATCGCGTCGGCACGCGCCAGCACCTCGTCGAAGGCGGTGTAGCCGTCGCGGACCGAGGCGACGCCCTTGCGCTCGGCCAACAGCACCGTCATGCCAAAGGCGCGCGCGCGCGCCGCCAGCGCCTGGCCGATGCCGCCGGAGCCGACGAGGCCCAAGGTCGCGCCGGCAAGGTCGCGCACCGGTGCACCGAAGTGGCAGAACTGCGACGAGCTCGCCCACAGACCGGCGGCCACGTCGCGCTGGTAGGCCGGCAGATTGCGCATCAGCGCCATCATCAGCATGAAGGCGTGCTCGGCTACCGCCTCGTCGCCGTAGTGGCGCGCGTTCGCCACCGCGACACCGCGCGCCTCGCAGGCCGCAAGATCGATCATGTTGACGCCGGTGGCGGCCACCGCGAGCATCTTGAGCCGCGGCAGCACGGCCAACGTGGCGTCGTCGAACGGTACCTTGTTGGTGATGACGATGTCGGCGTCGGCGAGGCGCTCGGCCAAGGTCTCGGGACGGCTTGCCGGGTATTCACGGTAGACGTGCGGAAAGCCCAGAACGGGAATCGGGACAGGCAAGCTGTCCCGATCGACGAAAACGATGTTCAAAGGGGTCATCTAGTGACTCATTGGTCGGGTTCGAAGACGATCATGTCCCGATAGGCGTGCCAGGTAGCCAGGGCGACGAGCGGGATCAAGAACAGCAGGCCGACATAGTAGGTCAGAAAGCCGATCACCGTCATCGCCACGATGATGGCGGCCCATACCGCCATGGTCAGGATGTTCTTGTAGACCGCTTCGAGGCTGGTGACCATCGCGCTGATGGTGTCGATCTCCTTGTCGAGCATCATCGGGATCGACACCGCGCTGACCGCGAACACCAGCAGCGCGAAGAAGAAACCGGTGCCGAAATAGGCGATCAGGAAGCCGGCGTTCTCGAGCGTGAACGCCGATGCGACGATCTGCTCGAGCGTGGGCAGCGGCCCCTCGAAGAACAGCGCGAAGATCAGCAGCGAGATGCGGAACCAGGCGAACACCAGCACCGTCAGCAGCGCGGCGTACAGCGTGAAAGCCGGGATGTTGACGCGCCAGGCGGTCATCGTGTGCACCAGGTCGACACGGCGGCCGCCGAACACCTCGAGCTGGCGCGCCACGTCGTAAAGGCCGATCGCAAGAAAGGGCCCGACCAGCAGGAAGATGGTCGAGAAGGTGATCACGTACTGCGGCGCGCGGTCGAAATAGAAGGCGAGAAAGAAACCCATCACCACGAAGATCACTCCGTAGAAGGCGCAGTCGGCCGGCGCGCGCTTGAAGTCCTTGTAGCCCATCTTCAGCCACTGCAAGGTGTGGGCCGGCGTAACGTGGCGGACTACCGGGTGGTCGTGCGAAGGAAGGTGCGTGATGTCCATGGTGATTCCCCTTGCAAGAAGATACGACACGGTGGGCAGACCCGAACTACTTCCTTTATAAGCAAGCGCGCTAGCGATTGCCATCCGCGGCGATATGGCGCGAGCGCTGCTACAATGCCGGCACGACACAACGCGAGGACGCAAGGCAATGAGCACCGAACTGATCATCGAGGACCTGGTTGTCGGCGAAGGCGCCGAAGCCCGCACCGGCCAGGAAGTCACCGTGCACTACACCGGCTGGCTGACCGACGGCACCAAGTTCGATTCGAGCAAGGACCGCTCGCAGCCCTTCACCTTCCCGCTCGGCGCCGGCTACGTCATCAAGGGCTGGGACCAGGGCGTGGTCGGCATGAAGGTCGGCGGCCAGCGCAAGCTGACCATCCCGGCCGAACTCGGCTACGGCGCGCGCGGCGCCGGCGGCGTGATCCCGCCGCACGCGACGCTGGTCTTCGAGGTGGAGCTGCTGTCGCTCGACTGAGCCGGCACGCCATCCAGCAAAAAAGCCACCCCGGGGTGGCTTTTTTCATGACGGCCTCGGCCAACGTCTACTTGTGGACGGGGTCCGTCGTGGCGGCTTCGCGCGCGCGGCGCTTTTTCCAGAAGAACACGCCGAGACCGACCGCCAGCACGGCGATGAGGATCATCAGCCCGGACTGGCCGCGGTGGACCATGGTCATCAGCCAGTCGCGGTTGTAGGCGCCGAAATAGCCGAGATAGACCCAGACCGGCACCGAGATCAGCGCGGCGAAGCCGTCCATCAGCAGGAAGCGCCAGAAGCTGACGCGCCGCGTCATGCCGGCGGTGAGGAAGATCGGCGAGCGCAGGCCGGGCAGGAAGCGGGCGACGAACAGCACCCAATTGCCGTACTTGGCGAATTTTTCCTGAACCTGCTGGAAACGCTCCTCGGTGAGGATCTTGGCGACCAGTTTCAGGCGCAGCACCTTGTGGCCGTAGATGCGCCCGAGCCCGAACATCACGCCGTCGCCGACCAGCACGCCGGCCATGCCGACCGCGAACATGGTGTGGACGTTGGTGTAGCCGAGCCCGGAGATGATGCCGCCGGCGACCAGGGTGATGTCTTCGGGGATGGGGACGCCGAAGCCGCAGGCCAGCAAGACCAGGAACACGGCCAGGTAGCCGTAACCGGTGAAGAAGTCGATGAGAGTCTGCAGGATATCCATGTTGTCCCGGCTGTCGCTGCCGCAGGGCACGGCGCGCGGGCCCTGTATTGGGTCCGCTCAGAGCGGCTTATAATAGCACACCTCCTTAGCGGACCACTCTCATGACGCGCCCCATCCGGGTCGACATCGATCTTGCCGCGATTCGCCACAACTACCTGATCGCCAAGCGCAAAGCCCCCGCCAGCCGCGCCTGGGCGGTGGTCAAGGCCGACGCCTACGGCCACGGCGTGCGCCGCGTCGCCCAGGCGCTCGCCGACGTCGCCGACGGCTTCGCGCTGTTGAACATAGAAGACGCGGTCGCGCTGCGGCAGGACGGCGTCAGCGCGCCCATCCTGCTGCTCGAGGGGCCGTTCGACGCGGCCGAGGTCGCGGCGATGGCCGAATACCGGCTCTCCGGCGCGCTGCACAGCCGCGAACAGCTGGCCTGGCTGGCGAAAGCGCCGGCGCCGCTCGAGGTGTGGCCCAAGGTCAACAGCGGCATGAACCGGCTCGGTTTTGCGCCCGGGGCCCTGGCCGGGGTACTCGCCGACTTGGCCGCGCTGCCGGCCGTGCGCGTTGCCGGCGTGATGACCCATTTCGCGACCGCCGACGAGGCACGCGGCGTCGCCGAACAGTGGGCGCGCTTCGAGCCCCTGGTGCGCGGGCTTGGCCTGCCGGTCAGCTCGGCCAACACCGCCGCGTTGTGGGACTTCCCCGACACGCACCGCGACTGGGTGCGGCCCGGCATCGGCCTGTACGGCTGCTCGCCGTTCGCCGACCGGCTCGGCGCCGGACTGGGCCTCAGGGCGGCGATGCGGCTGTCGGCCGACGTGATTGCGGTGCAGTCGCTGGCGCCCGGCGACGCGGTCGGCTACGGCCGCCTCTTCGTCGCCGAGCGGCCGATGCGGATCGGCATCGTCGCCTGCGGCTACGCCGACGGTTACCCGCGCGTCGCCGGCAACGGCACGCCGGTCGCGGTCGACGGCGCACCGTCAGGTCTCGTCGGCCGCGTGTCGATGGACATGCTGGCGGTCGACCTCAGTCATCTGCCGGACGCCGGCGTCGGCAGCACCGTCGAGTTGTGGGGGCCGGCGGTGCCGATCGAGACGGTCGCCGCCGCCGCCGGCACCATAGGCTACGAGCTGATGTGCGCGGTCGCGCCGCGCGTACCGCGCGTCTACCACGGGCTCAGCCAAGTCTGAGGCAAGGAACCCGGCGAAGCGAGACGGGCACCGCCGGGGACCCTGCGCCTCACCCTGCGTGCGCCGGCTCCGACATGAAAAACCCCGCGGCTCGCGTCGCGGGGTTTGTCGTTCCGGCCCGGGCGAACCCGGGACTCAGGCGGCCGACTCGATCGCGGCGGCGATGGTCCTGGCCCAGCGGCCGGCGAGGTCGGCCTCGTCGGCCTCGACCATCACGCGCACCACCGGCTCGGTGCCGGAGGGGCGCAGCACGACGCGACCGCGACCGGCCAGCGCCGCCTCGGCCTCGGCCAACGGGCCGGCCGACGCCGCCTTCCAGTCCTGACCGGCGAGGCGCACGTTGATCAGCGTCTGCGGGAAGGGCTGCCAGTCGCGGCCGATGTCGGCCAGCGTCATGTCGAGCTCGGCCAGGCTCTTGAGCACTTGCAGCGCCGAGATGATGCCGTCGCCGGTGCTGTGCTTGTCGAGGCACAGCACGTGGCCCGACGCCTCGCCGCCGACTTCCCAGCCCTCGGCGTGCAGCATCTCGAGCACGTAACGATCGCCGACCTTGGCGCGGCCGAAGGCGATGCCGCGCGCCTTGAGCGCCAGCTCCATCGCCATATTCGTCATCACCGTGCCGACCACGCCGCCTTTCAGCTCGCCTTTCGCCGCGCGCGCCTTGGCGATGGTGTAAATCAGCATGTCGCCGTCGTAGACCTGTCCGTTGCGGTCGACCATGATCAGCCGGTCGCCGTCGCCGTCGAGCGCGACGCCGTAGTCGGCCTCGTGCTGCAGCACCGCCGCCTGCAGCGTCTTCGGGTAGGTCGCGCCGACCTTGTCGTTGATGTTGAAGCCGTTCGGCTCGGCGCCGATCAGCACTACCTCGGCGCCGAGCTCGTGGAAGACCTTGGGCGCGATGTGGTAGGTCGCGCCGTTCGCGCAGTCGACCACCAGCTTCAGGCCCTTGAGGTCGCGCTCGTTCGGGAAGGTGCTCTTGCAGAATTCGATGTAGCGCTCGGCGGCGCCCTCGATGCGGCGCGCACGACCCAGTTCGCGCGACGACAGCGTCAAAAGCGGCGCCTCGAGCATCGCCTCGATGTCGAGCTCGACCGCGTCGTCGAGCTTCCTGCCGCCCTCGGCGAAGAACTTGATGCCGTTATCCTGGAACGGGTTGTGCGAGGCCGAGATCATCACGCCGGCCGACAGGCGCAGCGCGCGCGTCAGATACGCGATGCCGGGCGTCGGCAGCGGGCCGGTCAGCAGCACGTTGACGCCGGCGGCGGTGAAGCCCGCCTGCAGCGCAGCCTCGAGCATATAGCCGGAGATGCGCGTGTCCTTGCCGATCAGCACCGTCGGGTGCGCGTGGCGCTCGCGGTCAACCAGTACGCGGCCGGCGGCGTAGCCGAGTTTGAGGACGAATTCCGGGGTGATCGGCGCCTTGCCGACCTCGCCACGCACGCCGTCGGTGCCGAAGTATTTTCTGCTCATTCTGTTCTTCTCCGTCGCCGCCGCGTCGCGCGGCGGCCGTGGTTTCATTCTGCGGCTTCGAGGGCCCGCCACACGTCGAGCGCCTGGCGCGTCGCCTTCACGTCGTGCACGCGCACGATGGCCGCGCCGCGCTGCGCCGCCAGCAGCGCGCCGGCGACGCTGGCGCCGAGCCGCTCGGCGGGCACCGCCTCGCCGGTGATCGCGCCGAGCATGGACTTGCGCGACAGCCCGATCAGCATCGGCACGCCGGCCGCCTGCTCGAGTGCCGGCACGTGCTTCAACAGCGCGAGATTATGCGCCAAGGTTTTGCCGAAACCCAGCCCCGGGTCGCCGAGCAGCCGCGCGCGCGCGATGCCGGCCGCCTCGCACAGCGCGACGCGGCGCGCCAGGTAGCCGCCGACCTCGGCGACCACGTCGGCGTAGCACGGGTCGTGCTGCATGGTGTCCGGGTTTCCCTGCTTGTGCATCAGGCAGACTGCGACGTTGGCCGAGGCCAGCAGCTCGAGTGCACCGTCGTCCTCGAGCGCCGACACGTCGTTGATCAAGTCGACGCCGCCGATGGCGAGCGCCTCGCGCATCACGACGGTGCGGCGCGTGTCGAGCGAGACCGGCACCCCAAGCCCGGCCAGGCCCGGCAGCACCGGCAACACCCGCGCGAGCTCCTCCTCCGGGCTGACGAAGGGCGCGTTCGGCCGCGTCGATTCGCCGCCGACGTCGATCAGGTCGGCTCCCTCGGCGATCATCTGGCGCGCGCGTTCGAGCGCAGCGTCGACGCGGTCGAAGCGCCCGCCGTCGGAGAAGGAATCGGGGGTGACGTTGAGGATGCCCATCACCAGCGGACGGGTCAGCGGCAGCCGGAAACGGCCGCAAAGCAGTTCGGACATGGATTTCGGACCGGAAAAACGAGAAAGGCGGCAGCCAAGCTGCCGCCTCGTTGCGGATGGACGGGGTTCAGACTTCCTGCGCCGGCGTCGCGCTCGGCGCCGGGGTCGGGCCCGACGGGGTGTCGCCGCTCTTGGCCGTCACGCTGCCGTTCGGCTTGGGCGGGCGCGGCGGGCGGCCGGCCATGATGTCGTCGATCTGTTCGGCGTCGATGGTTTCCCATTCGAGCAGCGCGGCGGTCATCGCCTCGACCTTGTCGCGGTTCTCGTCGAGCAGGCGGCGCGCCAGGCCGTACTGCTCGTCGATGATGCGGCGGATCTCGGCGTCGACCTGCTGCATGGTCGCCTCGGACACGTTCTTGTGCGTGGTGATCGAACGACCGAGGAAGACTTCGCCCTCGTTCTCGCCGTACACCATCGGACCGAGCTTGTCGCTCATGCCGTAGCGGGTGACCATGTCGCGCGCCATCTGCGTCGCACGCTCGAAGTCATTGCTGGCGCCGGTGGTCATCTGGTTCATGAACAGCTCTTCGGCGATGCGGCCGCCGAACAGGATCGCGATGCGGTCGAGCAGGTACTGGCGGTCGTAGGCGTAGCGGTCCTCTTCCGGCAGCTGCATGGTCACGCCCAGCGCGCGGCCGCGCGGGATGATGGTGACCTTGTGCACCGGGTCGGACTTCGGCAGCAGCTTGGCGACCACCGCGTGACCGGACTCGTGGTAGGCGGTGTTCTTCTTCTCCTCCTCGGACATCACCATGGACTTGCGCTCGGCGCCCATCATGATCTTGTCCTTGGCGGCCTCGAAGTCGATCATGTCGACCAGGCGCTTGTTGCGACGCGCGGCGAACAGCGCGGCCTCGTTGACGAGGTTGGCGAGGTCGGCGCCCGAGAAGCCCGGCGTGCCGCGCGCGATGACGCTGCCGTCGACGTCGGCGGCGATCGGCACCTTGCGCATGTGGACGTTCAGGATCTGCTCGCGGCCACGGATGTCAGGCAGCGGCACCACGACCTGGCGGTCGAAGCGGCCCGGGCGCTGCAGCGCCGGGTCGAGCACATCCGGGCGGTTGGTCGCGGCGATCACGATCACGGTCGAATTGGTGTCGAAACCGT
Source organism: Crenobacter luteus (assembly GCF_004345725.1). Classification (GTDB taxonomy): domain Bacteria; phylum Pseudomonadota; class Gammaproteobacteria; order Burkholderiales; family Chromobacteriaceae; genus Crenobacter; species Crenobacter luteus. Next base: position 38,042 of record NZ_SLXG01000011.1, read on the forward strand.
CCATCTCCACCAGCAACTGGTTCAGCGTCTGTTCGCGCTCGTCGTTGCCGCCGCCGAGGCCGGCGCCGCGCTGGCGGCCGACCGCGTCGATCTCGTCGATGAAGATGATGCACGGCGAGTTCTTCTTCGCCTGCTCGAACATGTCGCGCACGCGGGCCGCGCCGACGCCGACGAACATCTCGACGAAGTCCGAGCCGGAGATGCTGAAGAACGGCACCTTGGCCTCGCCGGCGATCGCCTTGGCGAGCAGGGTCTTGCCGGTACCCGGCGAGCCGCACAGCAGGATGCCGCGCGGGATGCGGCCGCCCAGCGTCTGGTACTTGGACGGGTCGCGCAGGTAGTCGACGATCTCCTTGACCTCTTCCTTGGCCTCGTCGCAACCGGCGACGTCGGCAAAGGTGACGGTGTTGGTGTCCTGGTCCAGAAGACGTGCCTTGCTCTTGCCGAACGAGAACGCGCCGCCCTTGCCACCGCCCTGCATCTGCCGCATGAAGAAGATCCACACGCCGATCAACAGCAGCATCGGGAACCAGCTGATGAAGATGTTCATCAGCATCGACGGCTCCTCCTCGGGCTTGGCCGAGAAGCGCACGTTGTTCTTGATCAGGTCGTCGACCAGCTGCGGATCGTAAGGGGAGAAGGTCGAGAACGTCGTACCGTCGGTCCGCTTCCCCTTGAGCCACTGGCCGCGCAGCGGATGGCCTTCGATCGTCAGCGACTGCACCTTGCCCGTCTCGACATCGCTGATGAACTGCGAATACTCGATCTGGTTCTGGGCTTCCTGACGCTTGTTGAACTGGTTGAACACCGTCATCAGGACCAGGCCGATGATCACCCAGATGGCGATGTTTTTGAGGATGCTATTGTTCACTCGAACGGACTCCTATGTGCCCTGACGTTGCTTGCCCGTATATATCTGTTTCGAATTGTAAACCCGAGCCCTCCGCTTGTCAGCGGCGCCCCTTTCCCAACAGGTAAATCTCGCTGGAGCGGTCGCGCGACGCCTTGGGCTTGCGCGTCTGCACGTCGGAAAAGAGGTCGCGCATCGCCTTCAGGTAGGCCTGGAATTCACTTCCCTGAAAAACTTTGACGAGGAAGTGGCCACCGGGTTTCAAATGCTCGCGGGCGAAATCGAGCGCGAGTTCCGTCAGATGAAAACTGCGCGCCTGGTCGATGGCGCTCATGCCGGAGATATTGGGGGCCATGTCGGAGATTACAAGGTCGAGCGCGCGCCCGCCCAGAAGCTGCACGAACTCGTCGAGCACCGCGTCCTCGCGGAAGTCGCCCTGGATGAAGTCGACCCCGGCGATCGGGTTCATCGGCAGGATATCGAGCGCGAAGACGCGGCCCTTGTCGCCGACCAGGCGCGCGGCGACCTGAGACCAACTGCCCGGCGCGCTGCCCAGATCGGCGACCACCGAGCCGGGACGGATCAGCCTGTCCTTCTCGTTGATCTCGAGCAGCTTGTAGGCCGCGCGCGAGCGGTAGCCGTCCTTCTGCGCCATGTGAACGTAGTGGTCGTTCACGTGTTCCTGCAACCAGCCCTTGCTGGTCTTGCTGCGTGCCATAAAACGCCTTCTTCGGTAAAACAGGATGGCGACGACGCGTACACGCGCCGCACCACCCGCACATGATACCCGTCGGACGGCGGCACGCTAGCGGCTTGGCAGCCGAATGTGGGGAAAAACCCGAAAAAATCGGCGAAGTCGAGTAAAATCGGCTTTTACTCGGAATCCCGCCATGAAAATCGAACTCAACCCGACCGAGCGCAAGTACCTGAAGGCACTCGCCCACCATATCGACCCGGTGGTCACGATCGGCAACAACGGCCTGACCGAGTCGGTCGTACGCGAGATCGCGGTCAACCTCGACGCGCACGAACTGATCAAGATCCGTGTCGCCGGCGACGACCGCGACGCGCGTGTCGCGATGTACGAACAGATCTGCGACGAACTGGGCGCCGCCCCGGTCCAGCACATCGGCAAGCTTCTGGTGCTGTGGCGCCCGTCCGACAAACAGCGCATCGTCCCACCCAAGACCAAGAAGCAGGCCAAGCAATAAGCGCTGCGACGCAAAAAAAGGCGGCTCCCGATCGGAGCCGCCTTTTTCATTCCCCCGGCACGCCAAGCCGCGCTCAGTCCCTGACGCGCAACACGTAGACCAGCCCCATCAGGCTCTGCACCAGATAGATCAGGCTGGAGATCGTGTGCCAGGTCGCGAAGCCGCCGCCAAAGGCGCCGCTGGCGGCCTGGCTCATCTGCGTCTTCAGGCCGGCGATGATGGGGGTCACCGCGAAGTGGTTGAGCAGGGTGCAGGCCAGCATCCCGAACACCAGCCAGAATGCCGCCCCCTTGAAGGCCTTGATGCCCTGCTGCCAGACGGTACCGACCATCAGCAAGGTGCCGCACACCAGGCCGACCCAGGCGATCGCCGCGAACAGGTGGCCGGCGACCATGCCGGCCACGCTGCGCTCGAGCGCCGAAAACAGGACCGGCGCCACCAGCAGGCCGATCACCCACATGCCGCCGATCCAGAAGGTCACGGCGACTGCACGCAAGGCATTCATGCTTCCCCCCATCACGGCGCCGGGCGCCGCATCAGATGTAGTGCACGTCCAGGACTTCGTATTCGCGGATGCCGCCCGGCGCCATCACCTCGGCGACGTCGCCGGCCTCCTTGCCGATCAGCGCGCGCGCGATCGGCGAGTTGACCGACACCTTGCCCTCCTTGATGTCGGCCTCGTCGTCGCCGACGATCTGGTAGCGGACGGCCTCCTCGCTCTCCAGGTCCATCAGCTCGACGGTGGCGCCGAACACCACGCGCCCCTCGGCGTCGAGTTCGAGCGGGTCGATGATCTGGGCATTCGCCAGTTTACCTTCGAGTTCGGCGATGCGCCCTTCGACGAAAGCCTGCTTCTCCTTGGCCGCGTCGTACTCGGCGTTTTCCGACAAGTCGCCGTGCGAACGGGCCTCGGCGATCGCGGCGATCACCGCCGGACGCTCTTCGCTTTTCAGACGCTGCAGTTCCTGCTTGAGAAGTTCCGCACCGCGGACGGTCAACGGCACCTTGATCATATCTTTCTCCTGAAGGCGGCCCCGCCGCCTTGCAAAAACGGAAGCCGCCGTGCAAGACGGCGGCTTTGGGAATCGGTTGATGGCCGACATTCTAACGGCAAATCGCGCCCGCATCAAAGGTTGGCCGAGGCGCGACCTGCCCGGGCTTCATCAGGCGTCGACCTGGGCGTGCAGCTCCTGCACGCTGTAGACGTCGAAGTCCTCGTGCGCGAGGCCCACCGCGACCGCCTTGGCGCCAGCCAGCGTGGTGTACTGCGGCACGCGCGCCTGCAGCGCGGAACGACGCAGCGTGTGGCTGTCCTGGATCGCCTGGCGCTTCTCCTCGACGGTGTTGATCAGCAGCGTGACCTCGCCGTTCTTGATGAAGTCGGCCACGTGCGGACGGCCCTCGTTCACCTTGTTGACGACCTCGACCGCCACGCCGGCCTCGCTCAGCGCCTTGGCGGTGCCGCGCGTCGCGCAGATCTGGAAGCCCAGGCGCGACAGCTCCTTGGCCACCTCGACCGCGCCGGCCTTGTCGGAGTCGCGCACCGACAGGAACACCTTGCCGGCTTTCGGCAGGCGGTCGCCGGCGGCCATCTGGCTCTTGACGAACGCTTCGGCGAAGGTCTTGCCGACGCCCATCACCTCGCCGGTCGACTTCATCTCCGGGCCGAGGATGGTGTCGACGCCCGGGAACTTGATGAACGGGAACACCGCTTCCTTGACCGCGTAGTACGGCGGCACGATTTCACGGGTAAAGCCCTGCTCGGCCAACGTGATGCCGGCCATGCAGCGTGCGGCGATCTTGGCCAGCGGCGCGCTGGTGACCTTGGACACGAACGGCACGGTGCGCGACGCGCGCGGGTTCACTTCGAGCACGTAGATGGTGTCGCCCTGCACCGCGAACTGCACGTTCATCAGGCCGACCACGTTGAGCGCCTTGGCCATCGCGACGGTCTGGCGGCGGATCTCGTCCTGGATCGCGGCCGGCAGGCTGTACGGCGGCAGCGAGCACGCCGAGTCGCCCGAGTGCACGCCGGCCTGCTCGATGTGCTGCATGATGCCGCCGATGACGACCTGCTCGCCGTCGGACACCGCGTCGACGTCGACCTCGATCGCGTCGTTCAGGAAGCGGTCGAGCAGCACCGGGCTGTCGTTCGACACCTTGACGGCCTCGCGCATGTAGCGCTCGAGGTCGGCCGGGCCGTGCACGATTTCCATCGCGCGGCCGCCCAGCACGTAGGACGGACGGACCACCAGCGGGTAGCCGATCTCCTCGGCCAGCTTCATCGCGTCGACCGGGTTGCGCGCGGTGCGGTTCGGCGGCTGCTTGAGGCCCAGCTCGTTGAGCAGCTTCTGGAAGCGCTCGCGGTCTTCGGCGGCGTCGATCATGTCCGGGCTGGTGCCGATGATCGGCACGCCGTTGGCTTCCAGCGCGCGGGCGAGCTTGAGCGGGGTCTGGCCGCCGTACTGCACGATCACGCCGAACGGTTTCTCGACGCGGCAGATCTCGAGCACGTCCTCGAGCGTCAGCGGCTCGAAGTACAGGCGGTCGGAGGTGTCGTAATCGGTCGACACGGTTTCCGGGTTGCAGTTGACCATGATGGTCTCGAAGCCCGAATCCCTGAGCGACAGCGCCGCGTGCACGCAGCAGTAGTCGAACTCGATGCCCTGGCCGATGCGGTTCGGACCGCCGCCGAGCACCATGATTTTCTTCTTGCCGGTCGGTTGCGACTCGCACTCTTCCTCGTAGGTCGAGTACATGTAGGCGGTGTTGGTCGCGAACTCGGCCGCGCAGGTGTCGACGCGCTTGTACACCGGGTGCAGGTTCAGCCCCCAGCGGCGCGCGCGCACCGCGCCCTGGTCGCTACCCAGCAGTTGGCCGAGGCGACGGTCGGAGAAGCCCTTGCGCTTGAGGCGACGCAGTTCGGCGAAGTCGAGGCTGTCGACGCTGCGGCCCTTGAGCGCGTTCTCCTCGCCGACGATGTCCTCGATCTGCGCGAGGAACCACGGGTCGATCTTGCTGATCGCGAAGATGTCGTCGCGGCTCATGCCGGCGCGGAAGGCGTCGGCGACGTAGAGGATGCGCTCCGGCCCCGGGGTGCCGAGCTCGTGACGGATCTCGGTCAGGTCGGTGGTGCGCTCGTCGAAGCCGGACAGGCCGGTCTCGAGGCCGCGCAGCGCCTTTTGCATCGACTCCTGCAGCGTGCGGCCCATCGCCATCACCTCGCCGACCGATTTCATCTGCGTGGTCAGGCGGTCGTCGGCCTGCGGGAATTTCTCGAACGCGAAGCGCGGGATCTTGGTGACGACGTAGTCGATCGACGGCTCGAACGAGGCCGGGGTCGCGCCGCCGGTGATGTCGTTCTTCAGCTCGTCGAGCGTGTAGCCGACCGCCAGCTTGGCGGCGACCTTGGCGATCGGGAAGCCGGTCGCCTTGGACGCCAGCGCCGACGAACGCGACACGCGCGGGTTCATCTCGATGACGATCATGTCGCCGTTGGCCGGGTTGACCGCGAACTGCACGTTCGAGCCGCCGGTGTCGACGCCGATCTCGCGCAGCACCGCCAGGCTGGCGTTGCGCATGATCTGGTATTCCTTGTCGGTCAGCGTCTGCGCCGGCGCGACGGTGATCGAGTCGCCGGTGTGCACGCCCATCGGGTCGAAGTTCTCGATCGAGCAGATGATGATGCAGTTGTCGTTGCGGTCGCGCACGACTTCCATCTCGTACTCTTTCCAGCCGAGCACCGATTGTTCGATCAGCAGTTCATGGGTCGGCGACGCTTCGAAGCCGCGCTCGCAGATCGCCAGGAACTCTTCCTTGTTGTAGGCGATGCCGCCGCCCGAACCGCCCATGGTGAACGACGGGCGGATCAGGGTCGGGAAGCCGACCTTGCCCTGCGCCTCGAGCGCTTCTTCCATCGTGTGGCAGACGAAGGACAGCGGGCACGACAGGCCGATCTTCTCCATCGCCTCCTTGAAGCGGCCGCGGTCCTCGGCCTTGTCGATCGCATCCTCGGTGGCGCCGATCAGCTCGACCTTGTACTTGTCGAGCACGCCGTTGCGCGCGAGGTCGAGCGCGCAGTTCAGCGCGGTCTGGCCGCCCATGGTCGGCAGGATCGCGTCCGGGCGCTCCTTGGCGATGATCTTCTCCACCACCTGCCAGTTGATCGGCTCGATGTAGGTGACGTCGGCCATGTTCGGGTCGGTCATGATGGTGGCCGGGTTGGAGTTCACCAGGATGACCTTGTAACCCTCCTCGCGCAGCGCCTTGCACGCCTGCGCGCCGGAGTAGTCGAATTCGCAGGCCTGGCCGATGACGATCGGGCCGGCGCCGATGATCAGGATGCTCTTGATATCTGTGCGTTTTGGCATTGCTTCACTCAAATAATCGGGTTAATTCATGCTGGCGGTGGCGAGCTTGGCGCCAAAGCCGATAAACAGGGCGCCGACGCCGCCGGCCATCGACGCGGCGAGGCGCTGGCGACGGCGGAACTCGGCGGCGACGCGCGCGCCGACCAGGATCACCGCGGTCAGGTACAGCGCGCTGCAGGCCTGCACGATCGCGCCCAGCACGGCGAAGGTCAGCGCCGGGTACGGATAGCCCGGGTCGACGAACTGGATGAAGAAGGACACGAAGAACAGGATCGCCTTCGGGTTCAGCAGGCTGATCAGCAGCGCCTTGCGGAACGGGTTGCCGTCGTCGACCTTGCCCGTCGCGGCCTCGGCCAAGGTCTGGCCGCGCCTCAGGCGCCGCAGCGCGCCGATCAGCATCTGCAGGCCGATCCAGCCGAGGTAGGCGGCCCCCGCGTACTTCAGCACGAAGAACAGCGTCGGGTTCGCCTTGAGCACGCCGGCGACGCCGGTGGCCGACAGCAGCATCAGGATGAAATCGCCGACAAAGACGCCGCAGGCGCCCTGATAGCCCTTCTTCACGCCGCGTTGCGCCGCCACCGACAGCACGTACAGCGAATTGGGGCCCGGCAGCAGGATGATCGCGATCGTCCCCAGAACGTAGGTGGCCAGATCGGTGATGCCGAACATGTTTGCCTCTCTTTCGTCGTCAGGATGAATCCGTCTTGCCGGGCCCGGTGCGCCTTAGGCGCGCTCTTGCATCGCCTTGATGAAGCGGTCGAACAGGTAGGCGACGTCTTCCGGGCCCGGGCTCGCTTCCGGGTGGCCCTGGAAGGAGAAAGCCGGGCGGTCGGTCAGCGCGATGCCCTGCACGGTGCCGTCGAACAGCGAGCGGTGCGTGACGCGCACGTTGGCCGGCAGGCTGGTCTCGTCGACCTGGAAGCCATGGTTCTGGCTGGTGATCATCACGCGGCCGGAGTCGAGGTCCTGCACCGGGTGGTTGGCGCCGTGGTGGCCGAACTTCATCTTGGAGGTCTGGCCGCCGGCGGCCAGACCCAGCAGCTGGTGGCCGAGGCAGATGCCGAACACCGGCAGGCGGGTCTCGAGGATCTCGCGGATCGCGGCGATCGCGTAGTCGCACGGCTCGGGGTCGCCCGGACCGTTGGAGAGGAACACGCCGTCCGGATTCATCGCCAGCACGTCGCGCGCCGGGGTCTGCGCTGGCACCACGGTCAGCTTGCAGCCGCGCTCGGCCAACATGCGCAGGATGTTGTGCTTGACGCCGAAGTCGTAGGCGACCACGTGGTATTTCGGCTCGGTCTGGGCGGTGTAGCCCTGGCCGAGACGCCATTCGCGGGTGTTCCACGCGTACGGCTCGGTGCAGCTGACGACCTTGGCGAGGTCCTGGCCGGCCATCGAGCCGAAGCCGCGGGCCAGTTCGACCGCACGCGCCGGGTCGAGGTCGTCGCCGGCCATGATGCAGCCGGCCTGCGCGCCTTTTTCGCGCAAGAGACGGGTCAGCTTGCGGGTGTCGATGTCGGCGATCGCGACGACGTTGTTCTGCTTGAGGTAGTCGGACAAGGACGCGTCGGCGCGGAAGTTGCTGTGCAGCAGCGGCAGATCACGGATGATCAGGCCGGCCGCGAACACGGCGCGGGACTCGGTATCTTCCGGATTCGCGCCGACGTTGCCGATGTGGGGGTAGGTCAGGGTAACGATCTGCTTCGTATAGGACGGATCGGTAAGGATCTCCTGATACCCGGTGATGGCGGTGTTGAACACCACTTCGCCGACGGTATGGCCGGTGGCTCCGATGGCACTGCCGGTAAAGAGGGTACCGTCAGCCAAGGCAAGGATCGCGGGTACGGTTGACACTGGCTGGCTCCTGTCTGCTGTCTGCACTTGCTGTATTTTTTCGGACGATGGATGTGAAGAACGGGACCGGGCTCTCGGCCCAATCCCGTTTGGTTAAACTTTTCAATAATAACGTTTTTCTGCTTTCCGATCAAGCCACCAGCCGGTGGAAAACCCGCACCGCCCGCCGCCGACGGTGGCGGCACGGGTTTGCGCCGCTCAGAACGCGGCGTCGTCGCAGCCGAGCACCGCGTCGGCGCCGTCCAGCAGCGACGCGGCGAGCGCCCCGACCTGCGGCAGCAAGTGCGCGCCGTAGAAGGCGGCGGTGGCGCGCTTGGCGGACAGGAAGGCGACGTCGGCGCCCTCCTCGGCCAACCTTTCCTTCGCGATCAGCGCGGCGCGCCCCATCTGCCAGCCGCCGAGCAACAAGCCCATCAGCTTGAGGAAGGCAACCGAACCGGCGGCCGGGCGGCGCGCGTCGCGCGCGAACTCGTCGACGACGTAGGCGACGCAAGCCTCGGCGCGCTCTGCGCCGTCGCGCAAGCCCTCGGCCAGACGGGCCATCTGCGCATCCGCCGACAGCGCCTCGGCGGTGCGGCGCACCTCACCGATCAGCGCACGTGCAACACGGCCGCCGTCGGCGGCGGTCTTGCGGCCGACCAGGTCGAGCGCCTGGATGCCGGTGGTGCCCTCGTAGATCGCGGTGATGCGCGCGTCGCGGTAGTACTGCGCGACGCCGGTCTCTTCGATATAGCCCATGCCGCCGTGCACCTGCACGGCGAGGCTGGTGATGTCGTTGGCCGCCTCGGTGCACCAGCCCTTGACGATGGGGATCAGGAAGTTCAGCAGCGCCTGGTTGCGCGCCTTCTCCTCGGGGTTCGGGTGACGCGCGGCGCGGTCGAGCGCGGCGGCGGCGACGCAGGCGAGCGCGCGCTGCGCCTCGATCTGCGCCTTCATTGTCAGCAGCATGCGGCGCACGTCCGGGTGGCGGATGATGGCGACCGGCTGCTGGTCGGCGGCGCCGATGTCGCGGCTTTGCACGCGCTCGCGCGCGTATTCGACCGCCTTCTGGTAGGCGCGCTCGGACAGCGCCAGCCCCTCGACGCCGACGCCGAGGCGCGCGTGGTTCATCATCGTGAACATGTAGGCAAGGCCCTTGTTCGCCTCGCCGACCAGGTAGCCGATCGCGCCGCCGTTGTCGCCGTAGCTCATCACGCAGGTCGGGCTGCCGTGGATGCCCATCTTGTGTTCGAGCGACACGCAGTGCACGTCGTTGCGCGCGCCGAGGCTGCCGTCGGCGTTGACGAGGAACTTGGGCACCACGAACAGCGAGATGCCCTTCACTCCCTCGGGCGCGTCAGGCAGGCGCGCCAGCACCAGGTGGACGATATTCTCCGCCAGCTCGTGCTCGCCCCAGGTGATGAAGATCTTCTGCCCGCTGAGCTTGTAACTGCCGTCGGCCTGCGGCACCGCGCGGGTGCGCACCTGCGCGAGGTCGGAGCCGGCCTGCGGTTCGGTCAGGTTCATCGTGCCGGTCCACTGGCCGGTGGAGAGTCTGGGCAGGTAGGTGTTCCGCAATTCTTCGCTGGCGTGGTGCAGCAAGGCCTCGACGGTGCCGAGCGTCAGCATCGGCGCCAGCGAGAACGCGAGGTTGGCCGAGCACCACATTTCCTCGGCGGCGAGCGCCACCAGCGCCGGCAGGCCCTGCCCGCCGAAGTCCTGCGGCGCCCGCAGGCCGATCCAGCCGGCGTCGACGTACTGGCGCCACGCGTCGGCGAAGCCCTCGGGCGTCACCACCTTGCCGTCGACCAGACGGCTGCCGGCGTCGCCGGCGCGGTTGGTCGGCGCCAGCACGCCCTCGGCGAACTTGGCGGCCTCTTCGAGGATCGCCTCGGTCAGTTCGACGCTGCAGTCCTCGTAGCCGGGCAAGGCGCACACGGCCGGCAGCTCGGCCAGCTCGTTGAGTGCGAACAGCATGTCTTTCAGCGGGGCGTGGTAAATCATGGTCAGCTCCTTTGCGTTGCCGCCCCAGCCCGGGCGGCGCTTCCTCGTTGGACGGCCCCGTAAGGTTGGCCGAGAGCTCGGCCAACCCTGCCGGTTTTTTTGATGGCGGGGTCCGGATGGTAAAACCGCCCGGGAGCGGACTCGCGGGCGGCGGTATTTCGACTTACTTGGACAGCTCGGCCACGAGCTCGGGCACCACGGTGAACAGGTCGCCGACGATGCCGTAGTCGGCCACCTGGAAGATCGGCGCTTCCTCGTCCTTGTTGATCGCGACGATCACCTTGGAGTCCTTCATGCCGGCCAGGTGCTGGATCGCGCCCGAGATGCCGACCGCGACGTACAGTTCCGGCGCCACCACCTTGCCGGTCTGGCCGACCTGGTAGTCGTTCGGCGCGTAGCCGGCGTCGACCGCCGCGCGCGAGGCGCCGACCGCCGCGCCCAGCTTGTCGGCCAGCGGTTCGAGCACGCCGTGGAACTGCTCGGACGAGCCGAGCGCGCGGCCGCCGGAGACGATCACCTTGGCCGAGGCCAGTTCCGGACGCTCGGACACGGTCAGCTCGGCGCCGACGAAGCGCGACAAGCCGGCGTCGTGAGCCGCGCCGACCGCCTCGATCGCGGCGGAACCGGTCTCGGCGGCGGCGTCGAAGGCGGTGGTGCGCACGGTGACGACCTTGACCGGGTCGGCCGACTTGACCGTCGCCAGCACGTTGCCGGCGTAGATCGGGCGCACGAAGGTGTCGGCCGCTTCGACGGCGACGATGTCGGAGATCTGCATCACGTCCAGCAAGGCGGCGACGCGCGGCAGCAGGTTCTTGCCGGCGGTGGTCGCCGGCGCGAATACGTGGCTGTAGTCCTTGGCGAGCTCGGCCACCAGCGGCGCGACGTTCTCGGCCAGGTTGTGCGCGTAGGCCGCGTTGTCGGCGACCAGCACCTTGGCGACGCCGGCGATCTTGGCCGCCGCGGCGGCGACGTCGCCGACGCTCTGGCCGGCCACCAGCACGTGGAGCTCGCCGCCGACGCGGGCGGCGGCGCTCGCCGCGTGGTGGGTGGCGGACTTCAGGGTTTTGCCGTCGTGTTCGGCGATCAGGAGGATGGCCATGTCAGAGCACCTTCGCTTCGTTTTTCAGTTTGGCGACCAGTTCGGCGGCGTTGGCCACCTTGACGCCGGCTTTGCGCGCCGCCGGCTCGGCGACCTTCAGCACGGTCAGGCGCGGCGCGATATCGACGCCGAGCTCCTCGACCGACAGCTTGTCGAGCGGCTTCTTCTTGGCGGCCATGATGTTCGGCAGCTTGATGAAGCGCGGCTCGTTCAGGCGCAGGTCGGTGGTCACCAGCGCCGGCAGCTTCAGTTCGACGTTCTCCAGGCCGCCGTCGATCTCGCGGGTCACGAGCAGCGCGCCGTCGGCCGCCTCGACCTTGGACGCGAAGGTGCCCTGCGGCCAGCCCAAGAGCGCGGCCAGCATCTGGCCGGTCTGGTTGGCGTCGTCGTCGATCGCCTGCTTGCCGACGATCACCAGCTGCGGCGCTTCGCGTTCGACGACGGCTTTGAGCAGTTTGGCGACCGCCAAAGGCTCGAGCGGCGCGTCGGTTTCGACGTGCACGGCGCGGTCGGCGCCCATCGCCAGCGCGGTGCGCAGCGTTTCCTCGCAGCCCTTGACGCCGAGCGACACGGCGACGATCTCGCTCACCTTGCCGGCCTCCTTCAGGCGGACGGCTTCCTCGACGGCGATTTCGTCGAAGGGGTTCATGGACATTTTGACGTTGGCGATGTCCACATCGGAACCATCGGCCTTGGCGCGGACTTTGACGTTGTAGTCCACCACGCGTTTGACGGCGACCAGCGCTTTCATAGGATTGACAGCCTCCCAAAATGAGGGGGATTGACGATGGATGGGGCGCCCGCCGCACCGCCCGCGCCCCTGCGCGGACGGCACGACGGCGGACGCCGCCTTGAATCGATTCTTGCCCAGCCGGGCAAATCAAACAATCGTTTGATCGACACGCATTCCGCCCGCGTGGCGAAAACGCAACGCGGCGCACGCAAACGTTTACGCGACTGCCCTTATGCCTTTGGCTTGGGCAGAATGGGCATTCATCTGACCTGGAACAAAAAAGGGGCGCGTTTGTGAAAGTGTACTTCGAAGACATCCAGTTGGGCGATTTTGCCGAATACGCCAAGACCGTGACCGAGGCCGACATCCTGCTGTTCGCCGCCGTCTCGGGCGACGACAACCCGGTCCACATCAACCAGGAATACGCCGAGACGACGCCGTTCAAGGCGCGCATCGCGCACGGCATGCTGACCGCGAGCTTCATCTCGACCATCCTCGGCACCCGCCTGCCGGGCGAGGGCTGCATCTACCTGTCGCAGTCGACCCGCTTCAAGGCGCCGGTGAAGATCGGCGACACCGTGCACGCCAAGGCGACCGTGATCGAGCTCGACCCGGCCAAAAAGCGCGTCAGGCTCGCGACCGAGTGCCGCGTGCGCGACGTGGTGGTGCTCGAGGGCGAATCGCTGGTGATCGCGCCCAGCCGCGGCTGAGCGCCCGCCGGCGCGCAAAAAGCTCGGCCAACCTCGAAAAGGTTGGCCGAGCTTTTGTCTTGTCGCCTCAGCCGAGCTTGACCATTTCGAGGTCGCGCATGCTGCGGCCGAGGAAGCGCTCGCCTATGGTCTGGAAGCGCAGCGGGATGTCCGACACGTAGAAGTGGTAGTCGGGCACGCCGCGCGACGGGTTCAAGAGCCCGGCCGCGGCCAGCCGCTGCGCGGTCGCCTCGGCGGTGGTGACGGCCGAGTCGACCAGCGTGACGCGGCCGTCGGTGACGTCGGTCAGCAGGGGCTTCAAGAGCGGGTAATGGGTGCAGCCGAGCACCACGGTGTCGACCTGCTCGACCAGCACCGACTTCATGTACTCGAGCGCGGTCAGCCGGGTGACCTCGTGGTCGAGCCAGCCCTCCTCGACCAGCGGCACGAACAGCGGGCAGGCCTGCGAGTAGACGCGGGTGTGCGGGTCGAGCTGGTGGATGGCGCGCGCGTAGGCGTTGCTGTTGACGGTGGTCGAGGTCGCGATCACGCCGATGTCGCCGGTGCGGGTCGCCTCGACCGCGGCGCGCGCGCCGGCGTCGATCACGTCGAGCACCGGGATGCCGCCGGCCATCTGCCGCACGCGGTCGGCGGCGACGGCGGCGATGGTGTTGCAGGCGATGATCAGCGCCTTCACCTCGCGCTTGAGCAGGAATTCGACGATCTGCTGCGTGAACTGCTCGATCGTGCCGACCGACTTCACGCCGTAGGGCACGCGCGCGGTGTCGCCGAAGTAGACGATGTTCTCGAACGGCAGGCGGTCCATCAGCGCGCGCACCACCGTGAGGCCGCCGACGCCGGAATCGAACACCCCGATCGGGCGGCAGTCCATCGTGTTCATGCCGAATCTCCGTGCTGCAAAGCGCGCATCATACCACGACGCCGTGCCGGCCCAGCGCCCAGCGCACCGTCTCGGCCACCGGCGGCGACGGGTGGTCGAGCCGAGCGCGCAGCGCGGCGACCACCGCGTCCGAGCCCGGCGCGTTGCCGAGGCCGACGGCGAGGTTGGACAGCCACTTTTCGTAGCCGATGCGGTAGATCGGGCTGCCGGCGAGCCGCTCCTTGAAGTCGGCCTCGCTCCAGCCGAACAGTTCGACGAGGCCGACGTCGTCGAGGCCGTGGCGCACGGAAAAATCGGCCTCGGCGGTATCGACCGCGAAGCGGTTCCACGGGCACACCAGCTGGCAGTCGTCGCAACCGTAGACACGGTTGCCGATCAAGGGACGCAACGCCTCGGGGATCGCGCCTTTCAGTTCGATGGTCAGGTAGGAAATGCAGCGGCGCGCGTCGACCTCGTACGGCGCGACGATGGCGCCGGTCGGACAGGCCGACAGGCACTGCGAGCAGCGGCCGCAGTGACCGTTGTCGGTCGGCTCGTCGGCCGGCAGCGGCAGGTCGGTGAACAGCTCGCCGAGGAAAAACAGCGAGCCCTGATTCTTCGTCAGCAGCAGCGTGTGCTTGCCGCGCCAGCCGAGGCCGGCCTGCTGCGCCGCCTCGACCTCCATCACCGGCGCGCTGTCGGTGAACACGCGGTGGCCGTAGGCGCCGACCGCCGCCCCGACACGCTCGGCCAACTTCTGCAGCCGGTTGCGCAGCACCTTGTGGTAGTCGCGGCCGAGCGCGTAGCGCGACAGGTAGGCCGCGCTGCCGTCGGCGAGCACGTCCTCGGCGCGTTTCGCGCCGCCGGGCCAGTAGTTCATCCTGACGCTGACCACGGAGAGCGTGCCGGGCACCAGCTCGTACGGCCGCGCGCGTTTCATGCCGTGCTGCGCCATATAGGCCATCTCGCCGTGCCGGCCCTCGGCCAGCCACGCCGCCAGCCGCGCCTCGACCCCCTCGGGCAGCGTCGCCGGGCCGATGCGGGCGTCGGCAAAGCCCAGTTCGAGCGCCCACGCTTTGATTTGCGCCGCCAATTCGCGATAATTTGCCGGGTTTTCCATAGATTCCTGCATGGTCATGAATGATAGCAGCCTCGCGTCCGGCCACCTCGCCGACGAAACCGCCACGCTGGCGCTGGGCGCCGCGCTCGCGCGCGCCGTCGCCGCCGGCACGGTGATCTACCTCGAAGGCGAGCTGGGTGCCGGCAAGACCACCCTGACGCGCGGCCTGCTGCGCGCGCTCGGCCACGCCGGCCGCGTCAAGAGCCCGACCTACACGCTGGTCGAGAGCTACCCGCTGCCCGGCCTCACGGCGCACCACTTCGACCTGTACCGGATGGCCGACCCGGAGGAGTGGGAAGACGCCGGCTTTCGCGAACTCTTCGACGAGACCAGCGTCTGTCTGGTCGAATGGCCGGAAAAGGCCGCCGGCCTGGTGCCGCCGCCGGACCTGACGCTGTCGCTCGCGATCGACGGCGACGGCCGCCGCTATCGTCTACACGCCCACACCCCGAACGGACACGCATGTCTCAATCGACTTTCGACCCCGTCCGCCGGCGCCTAGTCGGCCTGGCCGCCGCCAGCTGGCTGCTGACGGTCAGCCGCGTCGGCGTGGCCGCCGCCCCGCAGATCGTCGCGGTGCGCGTCTGGCCCTCGTCCACCTACACCCGCGTCACGCTCGAAGCCAGCGAAAGCCTGCGCTTCAAGACCACCTCGCTGGCCAACCCGAACCGGCTGGTGATCGACATCGAGGGCGTCGAGCTCAACAGCCTCTTGCGCGACCTGGCCGGCCAGGTCACCGCCCACGACCCCTTCGTCAAGACCGTGCGCGCCGGCCAGTTCAACCCCGACACCGTGCGCCTGGTGCTCGACCTCAAGACCGACGTCAAGCCGCAGGTGTTCACGCTCAAGCCGGTCGCCGAATACCAGCACCGGCTGGTGGTCGACCTCTACCCGGCCCGCGCGCAGGACGACCCGCTCCTGGCGCTCCTGGAGGACTACAACAAGAACGGCGGCCTCGCCGCCGACGCGAGCCCGGCGCGACCGCAGAAGGGCCGCGCCGGCACCGACCGGCCCATCGTCATCGTGCTCGACCCCGGCCACGGCGGCGAGGACCCGGGCGCGATCGGCCCGTCGGGCACGCGCGAGAAGGACGTGGTGCTGAAGATCGCCAAGGAGCTGCAGCGGCAGATCGAACGCGAGCGGAACATGAAGGTCTACCTGACGCGCGACGAAGACGTGTTCATCCCGCTGGGCGTGCGCGTCGCCAAGGCGCGCAAGCTGAACGCCGACCTTTTCATCTCCATCCACGCCGACGCCTTCATCAGCCCGACGGCGCGCGGCTCGTCGGTGTTCGCGCTGTCGGAAAAGGGCGCGACCAGCACCGCGGCGCGCTACCTCGCGCAGACGCAGAACGACGCCGACCTGATCGGCGGCGTGAAAATCGCCAGCCGCGACCGCTACCTCGCGCACACCCTGCTCGACCTGACGCAGACGGCGACGATCAACGACAGCCTCAAGCTCGGCAAGACGGTGCTCGGCCAGATCGGCGAGCTGAACACGCTGCACAAGAAGCAGGTCGAGCAGGCCGGCTTCGCCGTGCTCAAGGCGCCGGATATCCCGTCCATCCTGGTCGAGACCGCCTTCATCAGCCACCCCGAGGAGGAAAAGCGCCTGGTCGACCCGGTGTTTCAGCAGCGGATGGCCACGGCCATCCTGACCGGGGTGAAGCGCTACTTCGCGCAGGGCGCGGTGCTGGCACGGCTGTAGCGCCGCGTCCGCCAGAACGACGGCCCCGCCTCCGGACAAGGAGCGGGGCCGTCGTTCGTCGCGCCCGGCCGGGGTTGGCCGAGGCCCGGGCTCAGTGACCGGACGATCGCAGCTCGTCGTCGTTCGGCGCCTCTTCCTCGGCCGGCACGCGGTAGCTCTCGTTCGCCCAGGCGCCCAGGTCGATCAGCTTGCAGCGCTCGCTGCAGAATGGCCGGTAGCGACTCTCCGGCGTCCACTCGACGGCCTTGCCGCAGGTCGGGCAGGCGACGGTGCGCGGTTTCGGCGTGCTCATGTCAGAATTTGCAGAAGGTCAGGTCGAACTCGACGTCGGCGTCGGTCTGGCGCGGGCGGACCTCGCCGGTCACCGCCGACACGAAGCGGATGTTGAGCGCGTACTTGTTGGCGGACAGCTCGGGCAGTACGCCGAGCGCCTCGTCGAAGGCGACGCGGATCAGCTGCACCACCTTGCCGCCGGACATCTGCTGGAACATGCCGCGCCGCGCGAGGTAGTGGTGGGTCTTGCCGCTGTCGCGCAGGATCTTGAGCAGGATGCGGCTGGCTTCGGCGGTCGGCATCAAGGGCGCGGCCCAGCGCGACAGGTCGGCGCGGCGCACCTCGGCCGGGCGCTGCTGCCACAGGAAGTAGGACGGCAAGTCGAACTGGCAGGTGCCGCCCGGAATGCCGGCGCGCTGCTTGACCGCCATCAGCCACTCGTTCTCCCTGAGGTGCTGGCCGAACTTGCCGGTCAGCTCGAGCAGGCGCGCGGTGGTCGCCTCGATCTCGTCCAGGAGCGCGTCCAGCGCGCTCGTCTCGACCGCCGGGCTGTCCTGCAAGGACTCGAGCAGCTGCTTCTGGCGCTCGAGTTCCTGCAGCAGGTCGGCCTTGAGGTCGGCGCGCGAGGCGGTCTCCATCAGCTCGAACATCGTCAGCAGCGCGCTGTGGTGCTCGAAGGGGTGTTCGCCGTCGATGAAAAACGCCAAGCGCCGGTACAACTGCTCGAGACGCAGCAAGCTGCGGGTGCGTTCGTTGACGGGAAACTCGAAACTGATCACAACGACGTCTGCCTGTTGTCTGAAGGTGGGGCCGAAGGCCTATTCCGATGGATTAGCCAGCTTGGCAAGATAATAGCGGTGTTTGGCCGCCACTTGAAGCGCCAGACCGGCCAGATCATCATTATTAACAATCACGGCATCGGCGCGGCGCCGGCGCTCCTCGCGCGGCAGTTGCGCGGCCATGATCGCGCGCACCGCGTCGGGCGCCAGGCCGCTGCGCGCGACGACGCGCTCGATTTGCTTGTCCTCGTCGGCGTCGACCAAGAGCGTCGTCGCCACCTCGGCGAGAAAGGCCGGCGTCTCGAACAACAGCGGCACGACCAGCACCGCGTACGGGCCGGACAGCTCGGCCAACCTTCTGCGGCTCTCGGCGAGGATCAGCGGGTGCAGAATGGATTCGAGGCGCGCGCGCGCCGCCGGGTCGGCAAACACCCTGTCGCGCATCGCCGCGCGGTCGAGCGCGCCGTCGGCGCGGCGCACCGCGTCGCCGAAGGCCGCCACCAGCGCCGGCATCGCCGCGCCGCCGGGGCCGGTCAGCGCGTGCGCGACGTCGTCGGTGTCGACCACCGGCACGCCGAGGTCGGCGAACAGCCTGGCGACGGTGCTCTTGCCCGAGCCTATGCCTCCGGTCAGGCCGACGATCTTAAGCGCCATTCAGATACCACCTCACGATGTCGCCGCCCCACACGTAGGCGATCCAGCCGGCCGCCGCCAGATACGGCCCGAACGGCAAGGGCTGGCCGCGCCCGTGGCGCGACAGCGCGATCAGCACGACGCCGACCAGCGCGCCGACCAGCGACGACAGCAGGATCACCAAGGGCAGCATCGTCCAGCCCAGCCAGGCGCCGAGCGCCGCCAAGAGCTTGAAGTCGCCGAAGCCCATGCCCTCCTTGCCGGTGACGAGCCGGAACAGCCAGTACACCGACCACAGCGACAGATAGCCGGCGATCGCGCCCCACAGCGCGTCGGCCAGCGGCAGCGTGCCGGTGACGAGGTGGAACAGCAGGCCGGCCCACAGCAACGGCAGCGTCAGGCTGTCGGGCAGAAGCTGGGTGTCGGCGTCGATGAAGGTCAGCGCGATCAGCGCCGCGGTCAGCACCAGGCCGCCGGCCAGCTGCACGCCCGGGCCGAAGTGCCAGCCCAGCAGCGCGAACAGCGCGGCGGTCAACAGTTCGACCAGCGGGTAGCGCGCGCCGATCGGCGCGCGGCAGGCGCCGCAGCGGCCGCGCAGGAACAGGTAGCTGAGCACCGGCACGTTGTGCCGCGCGGCTATCGTCGTCCCGCAGGCCGGACAGGCCGAGCGCGGCACCATCAGGTCGTAGCGCGGCGTCTCGGGCGGCGCCTGGCCGAGAAACTCGGCGCACTCGGCGCGCCAGTCGGCTTCGAGCATCTTCGGCAGCCGGTGGATCACCACGTTGAGGAAGCTGCCGACCAAGAGGCCGAGCAGCGCGAGCAGCGACACCAGCGCCCAGGGTTGGCCGAGCCAGAAATCGAACGCAGCCGCCATCAGCCCACCACCTGACCCATCTTGAAGATCGGCAGGTACATCGCGATCACCAGCCCGCCGATCAGCACGCCGAGGATGACCATGATCGCCGGCTCCAAGAGGCTGGACAGCGCGGCGACCGCGTTGTCGACCTCGTCCTCGTAGAAGTCGGCGACCTTGTCGAGCATCGCGTCGAGCGAGCCGGACTCCTCGCCGATCGCCGTCATCTGCAGCGCCATGTTCGGGAACAGCGTCGTGCGCGCCATCGAATCCTTGAGCGTCGAACCGGCGCTGACGTCGGCCTGGATGCGTCGCGTCGCGTCGGCGTAGACCTGGTTGCCCGAGGCGCCGGCGACCGAGTCGAGCGCCTCGACCAGCGGCACGCCGGCGGCGAACAGCGTCGACAGCGTCCGCGACCAGCGCGCGATGGTGGCCTTGCGCACCACGTCGCCGAGCACCGGCATCCTGAGCAGCACGCGGTCGAGCTTCTCCTGCAGCCTCGGCGAGCGCTTCATCGCGTAGAGCGCGCCGAACACCGCCGCGCCGATCGCGCCGAACATCAGCCACCAGTAGTCGACGAACAGGTCGGACAGCCAGATCACCAGCTGCGTCGGCGCCGGCAGGTCGGCGCCGAAGCTCGAGAACAGGTCCTTGAACGCCGGGATCACGTACAGCATGATCACCGTGGTGATCACGAAGGCGGTCGCGACGATGGCCGACGGATAGATCATCGCCGACTTGATCTTGCCCTTGATCGCCATCACCTTTTCCTTGTAGGTGGCGAGCTTGTCGAGCAGGGCGTCGAGCACGCCGCCGGTCTCGCCGGCGGCGATGATGCTGCAGAACAGCTTGTCGAAGTAAAGCGGCCGGCGGCCGAAGGCCTCGGCGAGGCTCATGCCGGTTTCGACGTCGGCGCGTACCTCGAGCAGCATCTTGGTCACCGCCGGGTTGCCGTGCCCCTTGGCCGCGATGTCGAAGGCCTGCAACAGCGGCACGCCGGCCTTCATCATCGTCGCCAGCTGGCGGGTGAACAGCGTGATGTCCTTCTCGCCGATGCGCCGGCCGAAGCCGGCGCGGCGGCGGCTCACCTTGGTGACGACGATGCCCTGCCGGCGCAGCTGCGTCTTGGCCACCGCCTCCGACTCGGCGCGCAGCTCGCCGCGAATCGGCTTGCCGGCCCGATCCTTGCCTTCCCACTGCCAGATGAAGCCCGCGTTGGGCTTCTTCGCTTTAGAAACCGTCGCCATAGCGTTGGCCGTACCCTCAAGTCTTGTCGCGTTATTCGTTGGTGACCGCCTCGACCTCGGCCAAGGAGGTCACGCCCTGCCTGACCTTGATCAGGCCGGCGCGCCGCAGGTCGACCATGCCCTCGCGGCGCGCGAGGTCGGCGATGTCGATCGCGGTGCCGTTCTTCATGATCAGCCGCGTCATCGCGTCGGATATCGGCATCACCTCGTAGATGCCGGTGCGGCCCTTGTAGCCGGAGCCGCGGCATTCGTCGCAACCGGCCGGCGCGTACGGCGTCCAGCTGCCGTCGAGCTCCTCCTCGGCGAAGCCGGCCGCCAGCAGCGCCTCGCGCGGGATGTCGGCCGGCTTCTTGCAGTGCGGGCACAGCCGGCGCGCCAGCCGCTGCGCCATGATCAGCAGCACCGAGCTGGCGACGTTGAACGGCGCGACGCCCATGTTCAGCAGCCGGGTCAGCGTCGACGGCGCGTCGTTGGTGTGCAGCGTCGAGAACACCATATGGCCGGTCTGCGCGGCCTTGATCGCGATGTCGGCGGTCTCGAAATCGCGGATCTCGCCGACCATCAGCACGTCCGGGTCCTGACGCAGGAAGGCGCGCAGCGCGGTCGCGAAGCTCAGGCCGGCCTTGTCGTTGACGTTGACCTGGTTGACGCCGGCGAGGTTGATCTCGACCGGGTCCTCGGCGGTCGAGATATTGCGGTCCGACTGGTTCAGGATGTTGAGGAAGGTATACAGCGACACCGTCTTGCCGCTGCCGGTCGGCCCGGTCACCAGCACCATGCCGTAGGGCCGCGTCACCGCCGCCATGATCGCCTGCTTTTGCTCGGGCTCGAAGCCGAGCTGGTCGATGTCCAGCGTCACCGCCGACTGGTCGAGGATGCGCAGCACGATCTTCTCGCCGTACAGCGTCGGCAGCGTGCTGACGCGGAAGTCGACGTTGCGCTGCTTGTCGACCGACAGCTTGATGCGACCGTCCTGCGGCACGCGTTTTTCCGAGATGTCGAGCCGCGCCATCACCTTCAGCCGGCTGGCGAGCTTGTCCTTGAGCGCCAGCGGCGGGCGCACCACCTCGCGCAGTTCGCCGTCGACGCGGTAGCGGATGCGGTAGAAGCGCTCGTAGGGCTCGAAGTGGATGTCCGACGCGCCGCCGCGGATGCCGTCGAGCAGGATCTTCTGGATGAACTTGACCACCGGCGCGTCGTCGACGTCGGCCTGATGCACGATGGCGTCGGGGTCGACCACCTCGACGCCGGCGTCCAGGCCCGACAGGTCCTCGCGGGTGAACTCGTTGATCGCGTCGGCGACGCTGTCGCGCACGCGCGCGATCAGCCGGCCGAGCTGGTCGTCCTCGACCACGACGACCTCGACCGCCAGGCCGGTCTTGAAGGTGATCGCGTGGAAGGCGGCGCTCTGCGTCGGGTCGGACGTGCCGACGAAGAGCTTGTTGCCGCGCTTGAACAGCGGCACGACGCGGCGCTGGCGCAGCAACTCGTCGTCGACGACGTTCTTGGGCAGGCTGGCCGGGTTCAGCGCGGTAACGTCGAACAGCGGCAGGCCGAAGGTGCGCGCGGCGAACAGCGCGACGTCGCGCGCCGACAGCTTGCGGCTTTGCACCAGCTGCTCGACGAAACCGATATTGGCGCTCGCCGCCTGCTGCTGGATCGCCTCCGCGTCCTGCAGCAGCAAGAGATTGTTCTGCACCAGGGCCCGGCCCAGGCCGGAAATGCCAGCGCTCGCTTCCATGACGCTCCTCGCGGGACGGGATGAATTCGACGCGCCAATGATAATGTGATTATGACGGCTTGGCACCCGCGATCTGCCGCGCGGCCGGAAAACAAAAAAGGCTGCCGAGGCAGCCTTTTTCGCGACACAGGTTCTGATTAGAACTTGTGGATCATTTGCACGCCGAAGGCGCGCTGGTCCGGCACACCGGCTTCGTTCACAGCAGTGTCGTAGTCCAGCTTGCCGTAGGACACGCCAGCGGTGGTGCGCTTGGACAGCGCGTAGTCGACGCCGACGATGTACTGCTTGTAGCCCGAGTTGTTCAGGTCTTCGCCGTTCACCTTGCTGTCAAAGCCGTGACCGTAGGAGAATTTCGGAGTGAACGCGCCGACACCGTAGGTCGCGGTCAGGGCAGCTTCGCGGATCTTCGCCTTGTTGTTCAGCACATCTTTGCCGTTCTGCTGAGCGTAGGCACCGACCAGGCCGAGGCCGAAGTCGAAGTTGTAGCCGGCTTCAACGCGCTGGTAGTAGTAGTTGTCCAGTTCGGCAACGGCGTCGCCGTTCTTGTAGTCCCAGCGCGCGTAGACGTACTTGGCGGTCAGGCCGCCGTTCTCGTAGCCGAGGCCAACCAGCTTCACGTCGCGGTTGGTGTCCGGAGCGTACGCCGGGTTGTTGCGGTCTTCGTTCACGCCGTACTGCAGCGTGAAGTCGAAGCCGGCGAATTTCGGGCTGTCGTAGCGCACCGAGTTCTTCAGACGGGTGTCCAGCGGGGTGTTGGTGTTGGCGATGGCCAGTTGCAGCGCGTCGGCTTCGCTTTCCCACGGGTTCACGATGGCCATGTCGCTGTCGGCGTAGTCGGACACGTTGCCCAAACGAACCTTACCGAAGTCGCCCTGCAGGCCGATGAAGGTGTTGCGCGAACCGAGGCGGCCCGAGCTGGAGCCGGTGCCGTCGTTCGGCGCGTCCAGACGCAGGCCGGTCTCGACTTGCCAGATGGCCTTCAGACCGTTGCCGAGGTCTTCGTTGCCCTTGAAGCCGATGCGGGAACCGAAGTCGGCGACGTTGTTGACGCGCTTTTCGCCGTCGTTCTTCACGTTCTCGAAACCGCCCTTCAGGGTACCGTACAGGGTCACGTCGGCCATAGCGGCTGCCGGCAGAGCGGCCAGTGCCAGAGCGATCAGCTTCTTGTTCATCGCCATTCCTTTCGAAGTCAGTCTTAAGTTTTACCCGTCTCGCAATGCACATTGCATTGCAGCAGGCTTTTCTTCACCGCCGGCGAATGCCGGGCTGGTTTCTGGTGGCACTATAAAACGGACGTTGTGAAAATACAAAAACGTCGCCACCCCGCCACAAGACACGTCATCCCAGACGGCAAATCACGCCATCAAATCATTGATTAATAAGAGAAAACAAAAAAACAACAACGGTTGCGCAATTGCAACACCACCCAGCGCAAGCGCCGAATGTGTTGTAAAAGCGCCGCAGTTTCGCCCGAAAAATCCCGACCAAACGCCTTTGCCTGTCCGCTTGTCCCATACAAAATAGCGGCTGCTTTGTGAAGGAGTGTGTCATGCCCGACGTCAGCCACGCGCTGTGCTGGTTCCGCCGCGACCTGCGCGACTTCGACCACGCGGCGCTGTTTCACGCGCTCAAGCAGAGCCGGCGCGTCACGCCGGTGTTCGTGTTCGACCGCGCCCTGCTCGAGCCGCTGCCGCGCGACGACCGGCGCGTCGCCTTCATCTGGCAGGCGCTGGCCGAGCTGAAGGCTTCGCTGCGCACGGCTGGCAGCGATCTGCTCGTCCGCGTCGGCGACCCGGCCGAGGCGATCCCCGCGCTGGCGCGCGAGCTGGGCGCCGGTGCGGTGTTCGCCAACCGCGACTACGAGCCGCAGGCGATCGCGCGCGACGCGGCGGTCGGGAGAACGTTGGCCGAGCAGGGCGTCGCCTGGCACGACTGCAAGGATCAGGTGATCTTCGAGCGCGACGAGGTGCTCAGCGGCGCCGGCCGGCCGTACACGGTGTTCACCCCCTACCGCAAGGCGTGGCGGCAGAGGCTCGACGCCTTCCAGTTGAAAAGCTACCCGGTCGACCGCTACCGCGAGCGGCTCGCGCGCTTTACCGCCGGCCCGCTGCCGACCCTGGCCGAGCTCGGCTTCGACGCGGTCGACCTGGCCGCGCTCGGCGTCAGGTGCGGCATGTCGGGCGGCGCGGCGCTGTTCGCCGACTTCATCGCCCGCGTCGGCCATTACAAGGCGTGGCGCGACTTTCCGGCGGTCAAGGGCGTGTCCTACCTGTCGGCCCACCTGCGCTTCGGCACGGTGTCGATCCGCGAGCTGGCGCGCTTCGCGCACGAGGAAGGCAGCGAGGGCGCCGAGGTCTGGCTGGATGAGCTGATCTGGCGCGAGTTCTACCAGCAGCTGTTGTGGCACTTCCCGCACGTCGCGCACAGCAGCTTCAAGCCCGACTACGCCAGGCTGCCCTTCCCCAACGACGAGGCGTGGTTCGCCGCCTGGTGCGAGGGGCGCACCGGCTACCCGCTGGTCGACGCGGCGATGCGTCAGCTGAACCGCACCGGCTACATGCACAACCGGCTGCGCATGGTGGCGGCGAGCTTCCTCGTCAAGGACCTGCTGATCGACTGGCGCCGGGGCGAGCGCTACTTCGCCGAAAAGCTGCTCGACTTCGAGCTCGCGTCGAACAACGGCGGCTGGCAGTGGGCGGCGTCGACCGGCTGCGACGCGCAGCCGTGGTTCCGCATCTTCAACCCGGTCACCCAGTCGCAGAAGTTCGACCCGCAGGGTCGCTTCATCCGCCGCTATGTGCCGGAGCTGGCGGCGCTCGACGACGCGGCGATCCACGCGCCGTGGCAGGCCAAGCGGCTGCCGGCCGGCTTCGCGCTCGGCCGCGACTATCCGGCGCCCATCGTCGAGCACGCCGTGCAGCGCGAAAAGGCGCTGGCGCTGTTCGGCCGGCGCGGCGGCGCAGCGGCCGGCGCCGACCGATAAGGCCGTCGGCCCCGAGTCGGGCAGCACGAGCCGGCCATCGCCCCACTCTCGGGCGCATGAAAAAAGCCACCCGGCCGGGTGGCTTTTTTCGTCGCGCGGGCCGCTTACGGCTTCTTGGCCGGCTCGGCCGGTTTGGCCGCTGCCGCCGGCTTGGCCGCCGTCGCGGCGGGCTTGCCGCCGAGCGTCAGATCCTTGCGCAGGTTCGCCAGCGTCTTGTCGCCGATGCCCGGTACGTTCTTCAGGTCGTCGACCGTCTTGAACGGCCCGTTCTTGCTGCGGTAGTCGAGGATCGCCTTGGCCTTGGCCGGGCCGATGCCGTTCAGCGCCTCGAGCTCCTGCTGCGTGGCGGTGTTGAGATTGACGGCGGCGAACGCCGTGCTGCAAACGAGCAGGCCGGCAAAGAGAGTCAACAGCTTCTTCATCGCGATGCGCTCCTTCGGGTGAGCGGGCGTCGGCGACGCCCGGAATATGACAATAGAATCACACCCGGTGCAAAATCAACTCGAGGACGACCTTGCTGCCGATATAGGCGAACAGCAGCAGCGCGAAGCTCGCCAGCGTCCAGCGCACCGCGAGCCGGCCGCGCCAGCCGTGACGGCGGCGGCCGACCAGCAGCGCGCCGAACAGCAGCCACGACAGCACGCCGAACACGATCTTGTGGTTGACGACCGCCGCCACGCCGAACAACTGTTCGGAGAACAGCACGCCGCTGGCCAGCGACAGCGTCAGCAGCGCGAAACCCCAGCCTATCGCCTGGAACATCAGCTGCTCGAGGCTCAACAGCGGCGGCAGGTTGCGCATTGCCGGCGTGCGGCGCTTGGCGTGCAGCGCGCGCTCGAGCACCAGCATCAGCAGCGCCAGCAGCGCGCCGATCGCCAGCAGACTGTAGGCCAGCATCGAGACGATCAGGTGCAGCGCGAAGTCGGGCGTGTACAGCTGGTGCGGAATCGGCCGCCCCGGCAGCAGCAGCGCCGCCAGCACCGCCAGCGCGGCAAACGGCAGGATGAACACCGGCAGGCCGTCGAGCTTGTAGAAGAAGCGGCCGGTCCAGTAGATCAGCAGCATCAGCCACATCACCATCGACAGCGCCTGGCCGACGCCGAGCACCGCCGGCCCGGGCAGCAGCCACGGCGAGAACAGCAGCCAGGCGTGCGCCAGCAGCACCGCGCCGAGCAGGCCCTGTTCGAGGTGCGCGCGCTGCGGCCAGCCGGCGACGCCGCGCCACTGGCCGAAGTAGTGCCACGAAAAGCCGGCGTAGGCGGCGATCAGGAACAAAGAGAGAGAAAGCGTGTAGGCAGTCATCGGAGGGAGCGCCGATCCGGACGCGTCGTGTAAAATGTCGGCTTCGAAAAGGATACACCAACCACGTCGCACGTTGGCATACCGAAGGACCCGCCATGCTAGACAACCTGACTTCGCGCCTCTCGGGCGTGATCAAAAACCTCAAGGGCCAGGCGCGGCTCACCGAAACGAACATCCAGGACGCGATGCGCGAGGTGCGCATGGCCTTGCTGGAAGCCGACGTCGCGCTGCCGGTGGTCAAGACCTTCGTCGCCCACGTCAAGGAACGCGCGCTCGGCCAGGAGGTGATCGGCAGCCTGACGCCGGGCCAGGCGCTGGTCGGCGTGGTCAACGACGAGCTCGTCAAGCTGATGGGCGCCACCTGCGACTCGCTCAACCTCGCCGCGGTGCCGCCGGCGATCGTGCTGATGGCCGGCCTGCAGGGCGCTGGCAAGACCACCACCGTCGGCAAGCTCGCCAAGCACCTGAAGGAGCAGCACAAGAAGAAGGTGCTGGTGGTCTCGGCCGACGTCTACCGCCCGGCCGCCATCGAGCAGCTCAAGCTGTTGGCCGAGCAGGTCGGCGTCGAGTGGTTCCCGTCGCGTGGCGATGAGCAGCCCGAGACCATCGCCCGCGCCGCCGTCGACCACGCCCGGCGCCACTTCTTCGACGTGCTGCTGGTCGACACCGCCGGCCGCCTCGCGATCGACGAGGCGATGATGGCCGAGATCAAGGCGCTGCACGCCGCGCTGAACCCGATCGAGACGCTGTTCGTCGTCGACGCGATGCAGGGCCAGGACGCGGTCAACACCGCGCAGGCCTTCAACGAGGCGCTGCCCTTGACCGGCGTGATCCTGACCAAGATGGACGGCGACGCGCGCGGCGGCGCCGCGCTGTCGGTGCGCCACGTCACCGGCAAGCCGATCAAGTTCATCGGCGTCGGCGAGAAGGTGTCGGGCCTCGAACCGTTCTACCCGGATAGGATCGCCAGCCGCATCCTCGGCATGGGCGACGTGCTCAGCCTGATCGAGGACGTGCAGAAGGGCATCGACCAGGCCGAGGCGGCCAAGATGGCCAAGAAGCTGAAGTCCGGCAAGGGCTTCGACCTCGAGGACTTCAAGGCGCAGATCCAGCAGATGAAGAAGATGGGCGGCATGGCCAACCTGATGGAAAAGATGCCGGGCCAGATCGGCCAGATGGCCAAGGGCATCCAGGGCGCCGAAGCCGACAAGGCGGTACGCCGCATCGAGGGCATCATCAACTCGATGACGCTCGAGGAGCGCCGCAAGCCGGAACTGCTGAAGGCCAGCCGCAAGCGCCGCATCGCCGCCGGCTCGGGCGTGACGGTGCAGGAGGTCAACAAGCTCTTGAACCAGTTCGAGCAGACGCAGAAGATGATGAAGCAGTTCTCGTCCAAGGGCGGGCTGATGAAGCTGATGCGCGGCATGAAGGGCGGCCTGCCCGGCATGTGAGCCGCACGGTCGAACGGGCGCCGCGCTCGCCCGTTTGCGCGCCCGCGCCGGCTCGGCCAACCCCACCCCGACCGATCGCAAGGATAGAGCATGCAGTACGACGCCGTGGTCCTCACCGAGGGCCGTTACCTCGCCGCCGACGACAGTTGCTGGTACACCCGCCAGGTTCACCACGAGGACGGGCTCGTCGTCGACGCGCTGCGCCGCCGCGGCCTCGCCGTCGCGCGGCTCGACTGGGCCGACCCCGGCTTCGACTGGTCGCGCGCCAAAAGCGCGGTGTTTCGCACCACCTGGGACTACTTCCACCGCTTCGACGAATTCGCGCCGTGGCTGCAACGCGCCGGCCGCGCCACGCGCTTCTTCAACGAGGCGGCGCTGATCCACTGGAATATCGACAAGCACTACCTCGGCCAACTGGCGGCCGCCGGCGTCAACATCGTGCCGACGCGCTACATCGAGGCCGGCGAAACCGGCACCCTGGCCGAGCACGCCGCCGCCACCGGCTGGGACGAGCTCATCCTCAAGCCGACCGTCTCGGGCGCCGCGCGCCATACCTACCGCTTCGCCGCGGCCGACGCCGCGCTGCACGAGGCGGTATTCGCCGAGCTGATCGCCAACGAGGCGATGATGCTGCAGCCGTTCCAGCGCCACATCCTCGACGCGGGCGAGTTGTCGCTGATCGTGATCGACGGCCGCGTCACGCACGCGATCCGCAAGACCGCCCGCGCCGGCGACTTCCGCGTGCAGGACGACTGGGGCGGCACCGTGCACGAGCACGCGCCCAGCGCCGAGGAGACCGCCTTCGCCGAGGCGGCGGTCGCCGCGGTGCCGTTCGACGTGCTGTACGCGCGCGTCGACGCGGTGCGCGGCAACGACGGCCAGCTCGCGTTGATGGAGCTGGAAATGGTCGAACCGGAGCTGTTCTTCCGCTTCTGCCCGGAGGCGGCCGACGCGTTGGCCGAGGGCCTGATCCGGCGCCTGTCCGCCTGAGCCGCCCTCCGGACGCAGCGAAAGCTCGCCTAAGTGACTGAAATCAAGGGTTATACGGCATGGCGCGCAACGCGCGCCGGTGCCATCATTACCGGTTTCGCGGCAACCTCCCTCTTGCCCGGACCGCATCGCCGGCATCGGCCGGCGCCAACGAAAGCAGGAATAGCATGAACCAGACCCCGCTCCTCGCCCTCTCCCCTCTCGACGGCCGCTACGCCGGCCAGGTTGACCCGCTGCGCGGCCTGTTCTCCGAATACGGCCTGATGAAGTTCCGCATCAAGGTGGAACTGGAATGGCTGAAAATGCTGGCCGCCGAGCCGGGCATCGCCGAGGTCAAACCGTTCTCCGACGCCACCATCCGCGAAATCGACGACCTGATCGCCGAATTCAGCATCGAACACGCCGAGGCGATCAAGGCGATCGAGGCGCGCACCAACCACGACGTGAAGGCGATCGAGTACTGGCTGAAGGAGCGCCTGTCGGACAATCCGGAAGTGATGGCCGCCAGCGAGTTCATCCACTTCGCCTGCACCTCGGAAGACATCAACAACCTCAGCCACGCGCTGATGCTCAAGGCTGCGCGCAACACCGTGATGCTGCCGGCGCTCGACGAACTGATCGCCAAGTACACCGAGCTGGCGCACGAGCTGGCCGCGCTGCCGATGATGAGCCGCACCCACGGCCAGCCGGCGACGCCGAGCACCATGGGCAAGGAGATGGCCAACGTCGTCTACCGCCTCAAGCGCCAGCGCGAACAGCTCGTGAAGCAGGAGCTGCTGGGCAAGATCAACGGCGCGGTCGGCAACTACAACGCCCACCTGTCCGCCTACCCGGACGTCGACTGGGAAAGCCTCGCCGAGCGCTTCGTGTCCGGCCTGGGCCTCACCTTCAACCCGTACACGATCCAGATCGAACCGCACGACTACATGGCCGAGCTGTTCCAGATCCAGACCCGCGTGAACACCATCCTGATCGACGCCAACCGCGACATCTGGGGCTACATCTCGCTCGGTTACTTCAAGCAGAAGGTCAAGGCCGGCGAAGTCGGCAGCTCGACCATGCCGCACAAGGTCAACCCGATCGACTTCGAGAACTCGGAAGGCAACCTCGGCATCGCCAACGCGCTCCTGTCGCACCTGGCCGAGAAGCTGCCGGTGTCGCGCTGGCAGCGC
This sequence comes from Crenobacter luteus, assembly GCF_004345725.1. Taxonomy (GTDB): domain Bacteria; phylum Pseudomonadota; class Gammaproteobacteria; order Burkholderiales; family Chromobacteriaceae; genus Crenobacter; species Crenobacter luteus. The sequence continues at coordinate 67,962 of NZ_SLXG01000011.1, forward strand.
GACCTGACCGACTCGACCGTGCTGCGCAATATGGGCGTCGCCTTCGGCTACAGCCTGCTCGGCTACAAGGCCTGCCAGCGCGGCCTCGCCAAGCTCGAGGCCAACCCGGCCGCTCTCGCCGCCGACCTCGACGCGACCTGGGAACTGTTGGCCGAGCCGATCCAGACCGTGATGCGCCGCTACGGCGTCGCCAACCCTTACGAGCAGCTCAAGGAGCTGACCCGCGGCAAGGACGGCATTACCCGCGAGACGCTGGCCGCCTTCATCAAGACGCTGGAAATCCCGGAAAGCGAAAAGGAACGCCTGTTGACGCTGTCGCCGGCCGGCTACCTGGGCAAGGCCGAGGAACTGGCGCGCCGCATCTGAGCGCTCCCACGCCGAACACGACGCCCGCCCCGCGCGGGCGTTTTTGCATTTATCGCACCCTACGGCCCTGAAAGCGCGCGATTTTTCACCATCTTTGACAACGCTAGGTAATTCCCGTTAGGTAAAAATACTTAAATCATAATTTTTTCAGTTTTCATACTTGATTGAAATTATGCCGCCGGCTAGTTCGATAGGGTAGCCGCTGACTTGATCCGGCCGTCGCTTCCGATGGGTCAAGCCAGCACATGGCATCGTCGCGCACATCCGCGCATGCCCCATCCATCGCTTGGCATAGGAGTACGATCATGCACACCCGCCATCCCCACGCACGCGCCCTGCTCGTCGTCCTGCTCGGCACGGCGCTCGTCAATCTCAGCGCCTGCGCCGGCTCCGGCAGTTCAACCGGCAAACTGGCCAGCGCCAGCAAGAACAGCACCACCCCGGGCGGCAGCGTCGGAGGCGGTGGTTCGAGCGGCGGCGACGTGGCAAGCAGCGGGGGTCATGGCGGTGGCAGCGGTGGCAGCGGTGGCAGCGGTGGCAGCGGTGGCAGTGGCAGTGGCAGTGGCAGTGGCAGCGGCCACGGCGGTGGCGGTGGCCACGGCGGCGGAGGCGGCGGCGCCCCCGCCAAGAATGCATTGAGCACGACCGGCGGCCTGGTCAGCCAAGTCGGCGCCACCGTCGGCTCGCTCGGCGCCAGGGTCGGGCAGACCGACCTGCCGCTGCTTTCCAAGGAGTCCGAGCAAGTGGCAGGCGGCACGGTCCAGCATCTGGGCGCGGCGCTCACCACGCTGGGCAACGGCCTGAGCACCGGGCTGGGCCAGTCGACCCAGAACGGCAAACCGCTCACCACGACCGTCGACAGCGTCGGCGACACGCTGAACCAGACCGGTCAGGCGGTATCCGGCGTCGGCAAGCTGATCGCCGGCCTCAGCCTGGACGGCCTGCACGGCGCATCCAAGCCGACCGAGCCCTGCAAGAACGGCAAATCGGGCAAACCCTGCGAGCCCCAGCACGGCAAGGGCCACGACCCGCTCGGCAAGGTCTCCGGCGTCGTCGGCAATGCCGTGGTCCAGGTCGGCAAGGTCGTTTCGGCGACCGATCCGCAACTGGACAAGCTGGGCAAGGAGCCGCTGGTTGCCCAGGTCTTGCAAAGCGGCGACAAGACCATCCTTCCCCTGAACGCCCTGCTCGGCAAATTGACGCTGCCGGACGGCAAGCACGACCCGAAATCGCCGCTCAAGCTGCTGTCGCTGCTCCAGCACGGCGGCCATCACGGCTACGGCGGCGGACTGCCGCTCGGCCAACTGCTCGCGGGTAGCGGGCATCAGCTGCTCGGCGGAGGGCTGAGCGGCAAGCCGGAGCTGCTCGGCCCGGTCAGCGGCCTGCTCGGCGGCGAGCTCGGCAACACCGCCTTGCTGAGCCCGGTAACGGGCCTGCTCGGCGCCGAGAGCGGCACCGGCGGGGTACTCGCCCCGGTCACCACGATATTGGGCGGCGGCGGGGACTCGTTGCTCGGCGGCACGGTGGCTTCGGTCGGCGGCACACTGGGCAGCCTGACCGGCGGCAGCGGCCTCCTGAGTGCCGAGTCCACGTCGCCGGCCTCCTCCGGCGACACCGGCAGCACCCCGACAAGCGGCGGCACCGGCTCGACCGGCCTGCTCGGCTCCGTGCTGAATACCGCAACCGGGCTTCTGGGCGGAAAATAAAACAATAAATAAGCTAAATTGCATATAACAAAAGCATACTCGGCCAAGGACACACACCTTGGCCGAGCCTTTCCGCTCAAGGGGACACACGAATGCGTCGATCCGCATGGCTTTACCCATTGACCCTGACCCTCAGCTGCCACGCCGCCTTCGCCGACAGCGGCTCCCCGTTCCGCGGCAACCCTCTCGACACCCTTCCCGCCATCGCGGTACCCGACGCCGGCAAACCGCCGCTCAAGGTCGACATCGCCCCCGCGCCGACGCCGGCCCCCGACCTGCTCGACTACCGCCTGGCGGTCCAGCGTGTCGATATCGAAGGCGTCGCCGCGATACCCTTCGACCAGCTGGCCCCCTTCTTCGCCGACCTTGCCGGTCGCGAGGTCGCACTGCGCGAACTGATCACAGGTACGGAAGCGGTCACCCGGCTCTACCAGCAGCGCGGCTACCCGCTCTCCTTCGCCTACCTGCCGGTGCAGGACTTTCAGGACGGCGTCGTGCGGATCATCGTGGTCGAGGGCTACGTCGGCGAGCTCATCATCGAAGGCGATGCCGGACCGCTCGAGGCCCGCCTGCGTCGGACGCTGGCGCCACTGCTCGCCGAAAAACCACTCACGCGCGCGAGTTTCGAGCGCTACACCAACCTGATCGCGCAGATACCCGGACTGTCGGCCAAGGCCGAACTGCGTCCGCCGACGTCCACCGGCGGCGCCGGTAGCCTGAAGCTCGACGTCGTGCGCAAGACCATCCAGGGCGGCGTCGGCCTCGAATACAACCATCCGGGTGCCAGGGGCATCTTCTCGTTGAGCGGCCAGGCGCAGACCGGCCAGGGCGAGCAGTTGTCGCTGACCGCGCTCGCGCCGCCGGGACGGGACCACGAGAAGTTCTACGGCCTGCAGTACAGCCAGTTGCTGGGCTACGAAGGGACGCAGATCAAGCTGGAAGCGTCGGATTACCGCAGCCGGCCGGAAACGCCGTTGCAACTCTCCGGGCTCACGCTCCGGCGTGAACTCAAGAACAGCCGCGCCGGACTGCTGCTCAGCCATCCGTTCCTGCTGAGCAATACGCAAAGCCTGAGTGCGACGGCGGGAGCCTATCTGTCGCGCAACGAAGAGAACTACCGGGTCGAGGAGAATGGCACAAGCCTGCGGACGCTCGCCCGGCTGACCGTCGTCAACGCCGGCTTCAGCTTCAGCCGGGCGGATCGGGGCGCCCTGACCCGCGTTGGCGCCAGCGTCTACCAAGGCCTGGAGACCGCCGGCGCCCGCCAGGAACTGAACGCCTTCGACCTCGACTTCACCCGGGCCTCGGCCAACCTCAGCCGCACCGACGACTGGCCGGCCCGTTTCGCCAGCGTGCTGCAGCTCACGGGCCAGTACAGCCGGCAAAACCTGCCGAGCTCCGAGCAGATCGGTTTCGGCGGACGACAGTTCGGGCGCGCCTACCCGGCCGGCGAAGTCGCCGGCGATCATGGCTGGGGAGTCTCGCTGGAGTTGCAGCGGGGTTTCAGGCCGGACCAGCGCTTTCTCAAGCTGCTCCAGCCCTTCCTGCTCGTGGAGCACGCGCGGGTCGGCGTCAACCGGGGGCAGCTCGTCCACGACACCCTGGGCTCGGTGGCCGTGGGCCTGCGTCTGACCGACAGCCGGCACTACAAGCTCGAGCTCGACGTCGCCAAGCCGACGGCCGATGTTCCGTCTGGGCTAGACAGCCGCAAGCCGCGCTGGAACGCCAGCTACTCCTACCGCCTGATGTGACGCGTGACGCGCGCCGTAAATGCGAAAAACCCGTGCTGCATTCACAGCACGGGTTTTTCCGTATTTGGTTGCGGGGGCAGGATTTGAACCTACGACCTTCGGGTTATGAGCCCGACGAGCTACCAGACTGCTCCACCCCGCGTCAGAGAAAACGGATAATACGCGGCGTTTCGTTTCGGGTCAAGCGTTTTTCGGAAACGATCAACCGCGCCGCTTCTTGACCGCCGCCGCGCGCTCGGCTTTCGCCCTGTCGCGCGCGATCTGGCGCTCGATCTCGAGCCGGCGCGCTTCGGCCAACCAGCGCTGCCACTCGTCGGGCGTCTCCAGCGTGATGCGGCCGATCGCGCCGTCGCGGAAGTCGGTCAGCACGATCTCGGCCGCCTTCTGGAAGTTGACCCGGCCGCCGCCGAGCATCGCGCCGCGCCGCCGGCCGATCGCCTCCAAAAGTTCGTCGTCGAGCATGTCGGCGACGCCGTCGAGCTTGTAGCGCGCCTCGAGCTCGGCCGGGTAGTTCGCGATCAGGTACTTGAGCAGTTCGAGCGACACTTCCTCCTCGTCGAGCGCGTTGCGGCCGACCGCGCCGCTGGCGGCGAGGTTGTAGCCGCCCTGCTCGACCAGGATCTTCGGCCACAGCATGCCCGGGGTGTCGTAGAGGATGAAGTCGTCGGCGAGGTCGATACGCTGCTCGCCCTTGGTGATGCCCGGCTCGTTGCCGACCTTCGCGGCGCGGCGCCCCAGCAGGCTGTTGATCAGCGTCGACTTGCCGACGTTGGGGATGCCGCAGATCAGCACGCGCAAGGGCTTGTCGAGGCCGCGGCGATGCGGTGCCAGCTCGCGGCAGGCGGCGATCAGCCGCTGCGCCGGGCTCTTCTCGCCGGCGTCCAGCCCGATCGCGCGCGTATCGCTCAAGCCGTTGTAGTGCTCGATCCAGACACGGGTGCGGTTCGGGTCGGCCAGGTCCTGCTTGTTGAGGACCTTGAGCGCCTTCTTGTTGCGCGTCATCGCCGCGAGCATCGGGTTGGCGCTGGAAGCCGGCAGACGCGCGTCGAGCATCTCGATCACCACGTCGATGTCCTTCAGGCGATCCGCCACCTGCTTCTTGGCCTTGTTCATGTGGCCGGGGAACCATTGAATCGCCATCGTGTTTACCGTTTCCTCAGGGGCGCGAGCAAATCGCCGAGCCCGTTGTGTTTGAGTTCGTACGCGATCTCCAGCAGACGGCCGAGCTCGCCCTTGGGGAAGCCCTGGCGCGCGAACCAGACGAGATAGGGCAGCGGCAGGTCGGCCAACAGCATGCCCTTGTACTTGCCGTACGGCATGGGCCGGCTCACCAGCGCTTCGAGATCGGTCGCTTGCATGCGAAGACGGGATGCGTCAAAGGGCCGGCATTGTGCCAGAAACGAGGCAAATCAGCCAGTTACCCGGATCACACCGGCAAGGGCTTGCCGTCGTTGAAGGCGAGGAATCCGCGCACCACGCGGTAGATGAACCACACCCAGGTCGCGAACAGGATCAGGAAGCCGACCAGCAGGAAGGTGGTGAGAAAACCGATTACATAGCCGGCCAGCGCCCACCAGAAGGTGCGGATCTGCCAGGCGAAGTGGCTCTCGAACACCGTGCCGGCGACGTCCGGCTTCTTCAGGTAGTTGACGATCACGCCGACGATCGCGGTCACGCCGACGAACAGGCTGGCGATCTGCAGGATGTAGACCACCAGCGTCAGCTGGTAGAGCTTCTTGTCCGGGTGCGGACGGGCGGCGGCTTGGGCGGGCCAGTCGTTCATCGTTTCTCCTCGATCGGGGGGGGGGGCGAGCCGCCGCGCGACTCAGGCGAGGCCCGCCGCACGGGCGAGCGGCGCCGGCAAGGCCGCGCGACAGCATGCTGCTAGTGTACAAGACCGCGCCACGGCCGACAGGTTCGCGTCGACGGGCTGGGCGAGGCGCGAACGGCCGCGGCGCGAACGGCCGCGGCGCGTGACCGCCGCACCGGCGAACTCGCGCACCAGGCGCGGCTGCGCCGGCGCGACCGCGACGCCGAGTTCGCCGGCGAGCGCGGCCAACCTTGCGTTCGCCACGTCCAGGAGCGGCAGCTCGTCGAGCGCGACGTCGACCTCGGCCAGTTGCAGCGCGACGATGGTGGCGGCGAGCCAGTCGGCCGCGTCGGCGAAGCGCGTGGGCGAACGCTCGCTCCAGTCGGCGCGGCGCGCGGCGAGCAGCATCGCGAACGGGCGGATCGGCAGCAGCGCTTCGAGCACGCCTTCGGCGCCGGCGTCGCTCAGCGCCGACGGCTCGCGCGCGACGGTCAGGAAATAGCCCGCCACCGTCTCGCACGGGGTGGGCGGGCAGGCTTGGCGAATGGCGTTCATGGCGGGTTTCCTTGTCGTTTCGGTGTTTCGCCGCGACCGGAAGACCCTTTGAGAGACACAAAAGCCGCCGGTAACGCGGCGGCTTTTGTCAGGGGAAGCTGTTTGTCAGCGTGTGCACATCCCTTGGAGCCGCCGTGAGCTGCGGTACCAATAAAAATACGCGAAGGATGCGATGCGCTGGGTGTTCATGCCCAACAGGGTGCGCCAAGCGCGCCGGGCTGTCAAGGGCCGCCGCGGTGCGCCATGGCGGATGGCGGACGTTAAAAAGGCTCGGCCAACCTTGTCGCGGCTTGACCGAGCCTTCGCGGCAGCGCCGCGTGCTTACATGTTCGGGTAGTTCGGCCCGCCGCCGCCCTCCGGCGTCACCCAGTTGATGTTCTGGGTCGGGTCCTTGATGTCGCAGGTCTTGCAGTGCACGCAGTTCTGCGCGTTGATCTGCAGCCGTGGCGCGTCGGGTTCGCCGACGAATTCGTACACGCCGGCCGGGCAATAGCGCGTCTCCGGCCCCGCGTAGCGCTTCAGGTTGACCGCCACCGGCACGCTCTTGTCCTTGAGCTTCAGGTGCGGCGGCTGGTCCTCGCTATGGTTGGTGTTCGACAGGAACACCGACGACAGCCGGTCGAAGCTGATCTTGCCGTCCGGCTTCGGGTAGTCGATCCGGGCGCACTGGCTCGCCTCCTGCAGCGTCTCGTGGTCGGCGTGCTTGTGACGCAAGGTCCACGGCGCGCGGCCGCGGAACAGGTAGGTGTCGAGCGCGCCGTAGATCATCGCCGGCCACAGGCCCCAGCGGAACGACGGACGGATGTTGCGCACCTTCCACAGCTCGTCGTACAGCCAGCTCTGCTTGAACCTGGCCGGGTAGCTCGTCGCCTCGCGGCCGGCGGCCTCGCTAGACAACAGCTCGAACACCGCCTCGGCCGCCAGCGAACCGGACTTGATCGCCGCGTGGCTGCCCTTGATCTTCGGCACGTTGAGGAAGCCGGCGGTGTCGCCGACCAGCACGCCGCCCGGGAAGGTCAGCTTCGGCAGGCTCTGGATGCCGCCCTCGCTCAGCGCGCGCGCGCCGTAGGAGATGCGGCGGCCGCCTTCCAGCGTCTTTTTGATCGCCGGATGGGTCTTGAAGCGCTGGAACTCCTCGAACGGGCTCAGATACGGGTTCTGGTAGTCCAGCCCGACGACGAAGCCGACCACCACCTGGTTGTTCTCGAGGTGATACAGGAACGAGCCGCCGTAGGTGGCGGTGTCCATCGGCCAGCCGACGGTGTGGGTGATGCGGCCGGGGCTGTGCTGCGCGGCCGGCACTTCCCACAATTCCTTGATGCCGATGCCGTAGGTCTGCGGGTCGCTGTCCTTCCTGAGGTCGAAGCGCTCGAACAGCGTCTTGGTGAGCGAACCGCGACAGCCTTCGGCGAAGATGGTCTGCTTGGCCCACAGCTCCATACCCGGCTCGCCTTCCTTGTCGCCGTGCTTGCCGGTGCCGACGTTGCCGGTGGCGACGCCCTTGACCGCGCCGGTCTCGTCGTACAGCACCTCGGCGGCGGCGAAGCCCGGGTAGATCTCGACGCCGAGTTCCTCCGCCTGCGCACCGAGCCAGCGGCACAGGTTGCCGAGGCTGATGATGTAGTTGCCGTGATTCTTCATCTGCGGCGGCGTCGGCAGCTCGATCGACTCGGTCTCGGTCAGGAACAGGAAGTGGTCGTCGGCCGCCGGCGTGTTCAGCGGCGCGCCCTTCTCCTTCCAGTCCGGGATCAGCTCGGACAGCGCCTTCGGCTCGAACACCGCGCCGGACAGGATGTGGGCGCCGATCTCGGAGCCCTTCTCCAGCAGGCAGACCGACAGCTCGCGGCCGGCGGCGTTGGCCAGTTGCTTGAGGCGGATCGCGCTGGCCAGCCCGGACGGGCCGCCGCCGACGATCACCACGTCGTATTCCATGTAGTCGCGTTGCATCGATGTCCCTTGTCTGTTATCGGCGGCGAGTTTACCAAAACCGCCCGTCCCGGACGATGATAGCGGGGCGGCGCGAGGATTCAAACAATCGTTCGATAAGGTTAACCCGGACCCAAGGCGCCGCTTTGCCGCAGCGCGGCAATTTCTTCGTCATCGTAGCCGAGTTCGGCCAACAGCGCCTCGCCGTGCTCGTTCAGCCGCGGCGGCGGCGCCGTGGCGCGCGCCGGCGCGCCGTTCAGGCGGATCGGGCACGCCAGCTGCGGCAAGCGCGTGCCGTCGTCGCGGCGCTGCACGTAGGACATGCCGCGGTGCCGCGCCTGCGGGTGGGCGAAGGCCTCGGCGACGTTGAGGATCGGCCCGCACGGCACGCCGGCTGCCGTCAGCTTTTCCAGCCACGCGTCGCGCGCATCGGCGCGGAACAGCTCGGCCAACCGCGGCACCAGCTCGGCGCGGTGCGCGACGCGCGCCGGGTTGCTCGCGAAGCGTTCGTCGCGCGCCAGCTGCGGCACGCCGAGCACGGTGCATACCGCCGAGAACTGCTTGTCGTTGCCGCAGGCGAGGATCAGGTGGCCGTCGCGCGTCGCGAACACCTGGTAGGGGACGATGTTCGGGTGGCCGTTGCCGAGCCGCGGCGGCACCGCGCCCGACACCAGGTGGTTGAGCGCGACGTTGGCGAGCATCGCCAGCGAGCAGTCGAACAGCGCCAGATCGATGTAGGCGCCGCGGCCGGTTTTCGTGCGCTCGATCAGCGCCGCCTGCACCGCGTTGGCGGCGTACAGGCCGGTGAACAGGTCGGTGACCGCGACGCCGACCTTGGACGGCTCGCCGTCGGCAGGGCCGGTGACGCTCATCAGGCCGGACAGCCCCTGCACGATGTAGTCGTAGCCGGGCAGCTCGGCGGCCGGACCGTCCTGGCCGAAGCCGGTGATCGAGCAGTACACCAGCGCCGGGTTGATCCTGGCGAGGCTGTCGTAGTCGAGCCCGTACTTGGCGAGCCCGCCGACCTTGTAGTTCTCGAGCAGTACGTCGGCGCGCTCGGCCAACCTTCTGACCACCGCCTGCCCCTCGGGCCGCGCGATGTCGAGCGCGATCGAGCGCTTGCCGCGGTTGGCGGCGAGGAAGTAGGCGGCGCTGCCGTCGCTGGCCGCCGGCGGCGCCCACGCGCGGGTGTCGTCGCCGCCGCCGGGCTTTTCGATCTTGATCACGTCGGCGCCGAGGTCGGCCAAGAGCTGGCTCGCCCACGGGCCGGCGAGCACGCGGGAAAGATCCAGCACGGTGATGCCTGCAAGCGGTTTGGCCATGGCGGTTCTCTATCAGGAAGAAAGGTTGGCCGAGCCTTCCGACCCGGCTCTCAGGGGATCAGAACGCGGCGATGCCGGTCTGCGCGCGGCCGAGCACCAGCGCGTGGATGTCGTGCGTGCCCTCGTAGGTGTTGACCGCTTCGAGGTTGACCATGTGGCGCATCACGTGGAATTCGTCGGCGATACCGTTGCCGCCGTGCATGTCGCGCGCGACGCGCGCGATGTCGAGCGCCTTGCCGCAGTTGTTGCGCTTGATCAGCGAGATCATCTCCGGCGCCGCCTCTCCGGCGTCGATCAGCCGGCCGACCTGTAGCGCGGCGGCGAGCCCCAGCGCGATCTCGGTCTGCATGTTCGCGAGCTTGAGCTGCACCAGCTGGTTGGCCGCCAGCGGCCGGCCGAACTGCTTGCGCTCCAGCGTGTACTGGCGCGCCGCGTGCCAGCAGAACTCGGCCGCGCCCATCGCGCCCCAGGCGATGCCGTAGCGCGCCTTGTTCAGGCACGAGAACGGCCCCTTCAGGCCGGTGACGTTCAGCCGGTTCTCGTCGGGCACGAACACGCCGTCCATCACGACCTCGCCGGTGATCGACGCCTTCAGGCTGAGCTTGCCGTGGATCGCCGGCGCGGACAGGCCCTTCATGCCGCGCTCCAGGATGAACCCGTTGATCACGTCCGCCTCGTCCTTGGCCCAGACGACGAACACGTCGGCGATCGGGCTGTTGGTGATCCACATCTTGCTGCCCGACAGCGACCAGCCGCCGGCGACCTTCTTCGCGCGCGTCTTCATGCCGGCCGGGTCGGAACCGGCATCCGGCTCGGTCAGCCCGAAGCAGCCGACCCACTCGCCGCTCGCCAGCTTGGGCAGGTAGCGCTCCTTTTGCGCGTCGGAGCCGAAGGCGTGGATCGGGTACATCACCAGACTGGACTGCACGCTCATCGCCGAGCGGTAGCCGGAGTCGACCCGCTCGACCTCGCGCGCGATCAGCCCGTAGGCGACGTGCGACAGCCCGGCGCAGCCGTAGCCGTCGAGCGTCGCGCCCAACAGGCCCAGCTCGCCCATCTCGGACAGGATCGCGCGGTCGAAGCGCTCGTCGCGGAACGCCGACAGCACGCGCGGCTGCAGGCGCTGCTGGCAGTAGGCGCGCGCGCTGTCCATCACCATGCGCTCCTCCTCGGTGAGCATGCCTTCGAGCTTGAGCGGGTCGGACCAGACGAACGGCGGGCGGTGGGATGCGGCTTGGGACATGGCGTTTCTCCGTCGAGTTTGTTTCGCTATGCGAAACTGTGTTTTACCATGCGAAATAGCCTAGCGCGCGGCCAGCGCGCTTGTAAAGCCCCGCGCTTTTCAGCGCCGGCAATGCGGCCTATGCTCTGCCGGACGAAAAATCCCGGGGATCGCCATGAGCACGGACGACCATCTGGCGTCGGACGACGCCGAACTGAACAAGGACCGCTTCTTCGTGACCGCGCTGGCGCGCGGTCTGGCGGTGCTGGCGGCCTTCCGTCCCGGCGAGGCCGCGCTGTCCAACCAGGAGCTGACGCGCCGCACCGGCCTGCCCAAGTCGACCGTGTCGCGGCTGACCTACACGCTGACGCAGCTGGGCTACCTGTCGCAGGAAGCCGACACCGGCTACTACCGGCTCGGTCTCGCGGTGCTGGCGCTCGGCTCGGCGGTGCTGTCGAGCTACGACGTGCGCGAGGTCGCCGCGCCGCTGATGCGCGAGTTCGCGCTCCGCCACAACGTGTCGGTCAGCCTCGCGATGCGCGACGGCGTCGACATGGTCTATCTGGAAACCTGCCGCAGCGCGGCGCGGGTGACGGTGCAGTTGACGGTCGGCTCGCGCGTGCCGCTGGTGACCACCGCGATCGGCCGCGCCTACTACGCCGGCCTGAGCGCCGCCGAGCGCGCCAAGCTCGACCTCGAGCTGGCCGAACGCTACGGCCCGGAATGGCCGGGACTGTCGGACAAGTTGGCCGAGAGCCTGGCCGACTACCGCGACCACGGCTACACGCACTCCTGGGGCGAGTACGGTCCCGAGGTGCTGGCGATCGGCGTGCCGCTGCGCTCGCCGGCGTCGGGACAGCCGACGATGGCGCTGAACGCCAGCGGCCCGGCGCTGCTGTTCACGCCGGACGCGCTCGGCCGCGACGTCGGCCCGGCGCTGGTCGAGTTGGCGCACCGCATCGCGCCGCCCGTCGGCGGCTGAGCGGCAAAGACAATGCGCCGCCCGGCACGAAACCGGGCGGCGCAGCGTGCGCGTCCTCGTCAGCGGCCGTTCACTGGGACGACACCACGCCGTGGTGCTGTCCCTGGATGTAGTTGACCAGCTGCTCGATCGTGTACTGTTGTTCGGTGATGGTCGCGCGCACCAGGTCGCCGATCGACAGCACGCCGATCACCGCGCCGTCCTCGAGCACCGGCAGGTGGCGGATGCGCCGGTCGGTCATCAGCGCCATGCACTCGTCTATCGTCTGCGCCGGCCGCACGTAGATCACCTTGCTGGTCATGATGTCGCGCACGTGGGTGCCGGCCGAGGTGCGCCCCTCGAGCACCACGCGCCGCGCGTAGTCGCGCTCGGAGAAGATGCCGACGATGTCGCCCCGGTCCATCACCAGCACCGCGCCGACGTCCGCTTCCGACATGATCTGCAAGGCCTGCAGCACGGTCGACTCCGGTCCGACGTAGACCAGCGGCCGGTGGCGTTTGTCTTCCAACAGTTCCCTGACGGTTTGCATGACACCCCCTGTGTTCGCTACGGCCTGTCATGCCATCAATATAGACCAGCGCCTTGTGCGCTGCGGCGCACCAGAACGGGCTCGGCCAACGTGCCGCCCGGCGCGCAAAAAGGCCGCCGTCCCTTGCCGGGCGGCGGCCTTTTTCGTGTGACGCGGGTTCGCTTACTGGGCGCGGATCATGGTGCCGACGCCGGCGTCGGTCAGGATCTCGAGCAACAGCGCGTGCGCGACGCGGCCGTCGATGATGTGCACCGAGTTGACGCCGTTCTTGGCGGCGTCGAGCGCCGAGCTGATCTTGGGCAGCATGCCGCCGTGGATGGTGCCGTCGGCGAACAGCGCGTCGACCTCGGCGGCGGACAGGCCGGTCAACAGCTTGCCCTGCTTGTCGAGCACGCCCGGCGTGTTGGTCATCAGGATCAGCTTTTCGGCCTTGAGCGTCTCGGCCAACTTGCCGGCCACCAGGTCGGCGTTGATGTTGTAGGCCTCGCCGTCGCTGCCGACGCCGATCGGCGCGATCACCGGGATGAAGTCCTGCGAGTCGAGCAGCGACACCAGCGACGGGTCGATGTCGTCGATCTCGCCGACGCGGCCGATGTCGATCAGGTCGCCCTCGTCGCCGCCCTTCAGGAACAGCTTGTGCGCGCGGATGAAGTGGCCGTCCTTGCCAGTCAGGCCGACCGCCTTGCCGCCGTGCTGGTTGATCAGCGACACGATTTCCTTGTTCACCTGGCCGCCGAGCACCATTTCGACCACGTCCATGGTCTCCTGGTCGGTCACGCGCATGCCCTGGATGAACTCGCCGTGCTTGCCGACGCGCTCGAGCATCTCGTTGATCTGCGGGCCGCCGCCGTGCACCACCACCGGATTCAGGCCGACCAGCTTGAGCATCACCACGTCCTTGGCGAAGTCTTCCTTCAGCTTTTCGTCGGTCATCGCGTTGCCACCGTACTTGATCACGATGGTCTTGCCGTAGAAACGGCGGATATAGGGCAGGGCTTCGGCGAGGATGAGCGCCTTTTCGCTGGCGGCAGTGGTCACGGCTGACTCCTTGGATGGAGGGAGGCGCCCGCGCGGGGCGGCGCTCCCGGGTAGCGTCTTGTGGTGTGGCATTCTACCCAAAGACGTTGCTGAATTTTTATTTATTAATTGCCATCGGCCGCGGCGACGCGTTACATTACGCGCGTTAATGAACCAAAATTCAGCAAACCGATGATAGACACCGCATGGCAACGCAAGAAGGACGAGAGACCGGGCGAGATCCTCGCCGCCGCGCTCGGCCTGTTCGTCGAAAAGGGCTTTCGCGCGACCAAGATGGAGGACATCGCGCGCGCCGCCGGCGTGACCAAGGGCACGCCGTATCTGTACTTCGCCAACAAGGAAGAATTGTTCAAGGCGGCGGTGCGCGACACCCAGGTCGCGCAGGTCGCCGCGATGCGCGCGCGCGCGCAACGTCACGAAGGAAGCGCCGCCGAACTGCTGGCCGCGCTGCTCGAGGACTGGTGGCGCGACAGCGGCTCGGCGCCGCAAGGCGGGCTGTGCAAGCTGATGACGGCCGAGGCGACCAACTTCCCCGAACTGGCGGCCTTCTACCACGCCGAGGTGATCGCGCCGGCGCGCGCGATGATGGCGGATATCGTCGAACTGGGCATCGCACGCGGCGAATTCCGGCCGGTCGACGTCGCCTGCGCCGTCGACGCGCTGATGGCGCCCATCATCACCAGCATGGTCTGGCACCACTCCTTCGGCGCCGTACCCGGCGTCGCGCCGCCCGGCCATCACGGCCACGACTCGCTCAAGGCCTCGCTCGCGCTGACGCTCGCCGGCCTGGCCGCCCGCTGACACCACCAACAACAACACCATGCCACCCCACGAGAACACCATGAAAACCACCCTGCCCGCCCGCGCGGCGCCCGCGCTGATCGCGCTGACCACCCTGTTACTCGCCGCCTGCTCCGAGGCGCCGCCGCCCGCCGACGAGGTGCGGCCGGTGCGCTACACCGTCGCCGACGCCAGCGGGGCCGCCGCCGGAGCGCGCCTGCCCGGCGAGGTGCGCGCGCGCACCGAAAGCCGCCTCGCCTTCCGCGTCGGCGGCAAGATCGTCGAAAAATACGTGATGGCCGGCGAGCACGTGAAAAAAGGCCAGGTGCTGGCGCGGCTGGACGCCAGCGACTACCAGCTCGAGCAAGCGGCCAAGGCCGCGCAGCTTTCCGCCGCCGAGGCCGACCTGCTCCAGCAGGAAACCGACCTCAAGCGCGCGCGCGAGCTGCTGGCGAAGAACTTCGTCAGCCAGGCGCAGGTGGATCGCCAGGAAAACGGCGTCGCCGCGGCGCGCGCGCGCCTGACGCAGGCGCGCGCGCAACTGGCCGTCAGCCGTAACCAGACCGGCTACGCCAGCCTCGTCGCCGACGCCGACGGCGTGATCGCCGAAATCAGCGCCGAACCGGGTTCCGTGGTCGCCGCCGGTGCGCCGGTCGCCAGGCTGGCCGCCGACGGCGAACGCGAGGTCGCCGTCGCGGTGCCCGAGCAGATGCTCGACGCCGTACGCGGCGCCAAATCGTTCTCGGTGTCGCTGTGGGCGAACGGCCAGACGGCCTACCCGGGCACGCTGCGCGAGCTGGCCGCCGACGCCGACCCGGCGACGCGGACCTACGCGGCGCGCATCCGCGTCGCCGCGCCGGCCGACGCGCTCAAGCTCGGCATGACCGCGACCGTCGCGCTGCCGGGCTCGGCCAACGTGGGCGTGCGCCTGCCGCTGACCGCGCTGCTCGACGAGAAGGGTCGGCACTATGTGTGGTTGATCGACAAGAAAACGCTCAAGGTTGGCCGAACCGAGGTCAAGGTCGCCGCGCTCGACGACAAGAGCGTGACGCTGGCCGCCGGCGTGCCGGCCGGCAGCCTGGTCGCCACCGCCGGCGTCCACCTCTTGCGCGACGGCCAGCGCGTGTCGCTGCTGAAGGAATGAGGAGCGCACCATGAGACGACACCGTTTCAACCTGTCCGCCTGGGCGCTCGAAAACCAGCCCTTGGTGCGCTACCTGATGGTGGTACTGATGGTCGCCGGCTTCTGGGCCTACACGCAGCTGGGGCAGAAGGAAGACCCCGAATTCACCTTCAAGGCGATGGTGGTGCAGGCCGTCTGGCCCGGCGCGACCACCCGCGAAATGGAGCAGCAGGTTGCCGACAAGATCGAGCAAAAGCTGATGGAACTGCCCGAGCTCGACTACGTGAAGACCTTCGTCAAGCCGGGCGAGGCGCAGATGGTGCTGATGTTGCGCGAGAACACGCCCGGCAAGACGGTGCCGCAGGTGTGGTACCAGGTCAGGAAGAAGCTGGCCGACATCCGCCACACGCTGCCGGCCGAGCTACGCGGCCCCTTCTTCAACGACGAGTTCGGCGACACCTTCGGCAACCTCTACGCGATCACCGGCGACGGCTTCGACGAGGAGGCGCTGCGCCGCATGCTCGAGGACGTTAAGCGCGAGGCGCTGCGCCTGCCCGACGTCGCCAAGGTCGACCTCGTCGGCGTGCAGGACGAACGCATCACCGTCAACCTGAGCACGGCCAAACTCGCGACGCTCGGCATCGACGCGCGCGCGATCTGGAACGCGCTGGCCGAACAGAACGCGACGACCCCGGCCGGCGTCTTCGACACCGACAGCGACCGCATCTGGGTGCGCGCGACCGGCGCCTACGACAGCGTCGCGGCGGTCGCCGACACGCCGGTCTCGGCCAACGGCAAGACTTTCCGGCTCGGCGACATCGCGACCGTCGAGCGCGGCTTCGCCGACCCGCCGACCTTCCGGATGCGCCACGGCGGCAAACCGGCGCTGGGCCTGGCGATCAGCATGAAGGACGGCGGCGACGTGCTGCGGCTCGGACGCGACCTCGACGCGCTGATGACGCGCGTCAAGGCGCGGCTGCCGGTCGGCGCCGAGATCCACGCGGTGTCCGACCAGCCCAAGGTGGTCAAGAACGCCATCGACGAATTCATGCGCTCGCTGGTCGAGGCGGTCGCCATCGTGCTGGCGGTCAGCTTCTTCAGCCTCGGCTTCCGCACCGGCGTGGTGGTCTCGCTGTCGATCCCGCTGGTGCTGGCGATGACCTTCCTGGCGATGTACCTGTTCAAGATCGACCTGCAGCGCATCTCGCTGGGCTCGCTGATCATCGCGCTCGGTCTGTTGGTCGACGACGCGATCATCGCGGTCGAGATGATGGCGCTCAAGCTCGAGGAAGGCTGGACGCGCTTTCGCGCCGCGACCTTCGCCTACACCAGCACCGCCTTCCCGATGCTGACCGGCACGCTGATCAGCGCGGCGACTTTCCTGCCCGTCGGCCTGGCGAAGTCGAATGCCGGCGAATACGTGTTCAGCCTGTTCGCCGTGGTCGGCATCGCGCTGATCCTGTCGTGGCTGGTCGCGGTGGTGTTCACCCCCTTCCTCGGCTACCACCTGCTGCCGGAACGCAACGGCGGCCACGCCGCGCACGGCGGTCACGCGGTCTACGACAAACCGTTCTACCAACGCTTCCGTCGCACCGTCGAGTGGTGCCTCGACCACCGAAAGACCGTCATCGTCGCGACGCTCGGCGCCTTCGCGCTGTCGCTGGTGGCGTTCAAGCTCTTCGTCGCGCAGCAGTTCTTTCCGGCCTCCAACCGCGTCGAGCTCCTGGTCGACCTGTGGCTGCCGCAGGGCGCGAGCTTCGCGGCGACCGAGCGCGAGGTCAAAAAGCTCGAGGACAAGATCCGTGGCGACGACAAGGTCGTCGGCGTGACCAGCTACGTCGGCGGCGGCAGCCCGCGCTTCTATCTGCCGCTCGACCAGCAGCAGCCGCACCTGAACTACGCGCAGATGATGGTGATGACGCGCGACGAGAAGGTCCGCGAGGACGTGAAGAAGCACATCGAGCAGCTGTTCGAGCGCGACTTCCCGATGGTGCGCGGCCGGGTGATCCGGCTCGAGAACGGTCCGCCGGTCGGCTACCCGGTACAGTTCCGCGTGATGGGCGAGGAACACGACAAGGTGCGCGCGATCGCCGCCCGCATCGAGGCGGTGGTGCGCGCGCACCCGGCGACGCGCCAGGTCAACAACGACTGGGGCGAGCAGCTCAAGGCGCTGCGCGTCGAACTCGACCAGGACAAGGCGCGCGCGCTCGGCGTATCGACGCAGTCGCTGTCGCGCCAGCTCGCGCTGCTGATTTCGGGCGCGACGGTCAGCGAATACCGCGAGGGCGACCGAACTCTGGCCGTCGTCGCACGTCTGAACCCCGGCGAGCGGCGCGACGTCGCCGGCCTCGGCGACCTGACGATCCAGACCGCCACCGGCCGCACCGTGCCGCTGTCGCAGCTCGGACGCATCGTCTACACGCCCGAGGACAGCATCGTCTGGCACCGCAACCGGCTGCCGACGGTGACCGTGCGCGCCGACGTCGCCGAGGGCGTGCAGGCGGCCGACGTGTCGCAGGCGCTGCTGCCGCAACTGCGGGCGATCGAAAAGACGCTGCCGTTCGGCTACCACATCGAAATCGGCGGCTCGCTCGAATCGAGCCAGAAGGCACAACGGGCGATCGGCGCGGTCGCGCCGCTGATGATCGTCACCGTGCTGACGCTGCTGATGCTGCAGCTGAAAAGCTTCCAGCGCACGCTGATGGTGGTGCTGACCGCGCCCTTGGGCCTGATCGGCGTGACGCTGACGCTGATCGCGTTCCGCGCGCCGTTCGGCTTCGTCGCCATGCTCGGCGTGATCGCGCTGTCGGGCATGATCATGCGAAACTCGGTGATCCTGGTCGAGCAGATCGAACGCGACATCGCCGACGGCATGGAGCGCTTCGAGGCGGTGGTCGGCGCCGCCGTGCGCCGCTTCCGTCCGATCATGCTGACCGCGCTGGCCGCCATCCTCGCGATGGTGCCGCTGACGCGCAGCACCTTCTGGGGGCCGATGGCGGTCGCCATCATGGGCGGCCTCTTGGTCGCCACCGTGCTGACGCTGCTGTTTTTGCCCGCCTTGTACGCGCAGTGGTTCAAGGTGCACCGCCCGCAAATGCCCACGGCTTGAATGCAATCAGGTTGAACCGATGACACCGTTCCGCACCACTCTTTTCGCCCTCGCCGCGCTGACCCTGACGCAGGGCGCCGGCGCCTTCGACCTCGTCGACGCCTGGCGCGCCGCGCGCGACTACGACGCCTCCTTCTCGGCGCGCCGCCACGAACGCGACGCCGGCCAGGAAAAAGCCGTGCAGGGCCGCGCGCAGCTGCTGCCGCGCGTCAGCCTCTCGGCCAACTACCAGCACAACCGGCCGATCGAACCTTCCGGGCTGTCGAGTTACAACAGCCACGGCTGGGGCGTCGAGCTGAGCCAGCCGCTGTTCGACCTGCCCCGCTACGCCGGCTATCAGAAGGGTCAAACCGGCACGCGCCTGGCCGAGACGCAGTTCTCGGCCGCCGAGCAGCAACTGATCGTCGACGTCGCGCGCGCCTACTTCGACGTGCTCCTGGCCAACGACACGCTCGCGTCGGTGCGTTCGGCCAAGGCGGCGTTCGCCAAGCAGCTCGAACAAGCCAAGACCGCGTTCGAGGTCGGCACCGCGACCATCACCGACACCTACGAGGCGCAGGCCGGCTTCGACGCGGCGCGCGCGCGCGAGATCGCCGCCGAGAGCGAGCTGACCGTCCGGCGCGAGGCGCTGCGCCGACTGACCGGCCTCGACCCGCAGGGCGTCGCGCCGGTCTCCGAAAAGCTCGCGCTGGTCCCGCCCGCGCCGGCGACGCTCGAAGACTGGATCGCGTTGGCCGAGGCCAACAGCCTGCTCATCCGCACCAACCGCGAACAGCTCGAGCTCGCGCGGCAGGAGCTGCTCGAGAAGCGCGGCCAGCACCTGCCGACGCTGTCGCTGTCGGCCGGCTACAACGACACCGTCAACAACAGCCCGAGCACGGTGGCCCGCAACAGCCGCGGCAGCTCCGTCGGCATCACCCTCAGCGTGCCGCTGTTCGCCGGCGGCGGGCTCGACAGCCAGGTGCGCGAGGCGGCCGCCAACGAACTGAAGGCGCGCGACACGCTGGAGGCCAGCCGCCGCCAGGTCCGCGAGGACGTGCGCAGCGCCTACCTCGGCGTGACCAACGGCGCCGCGCTGGTGCGCGCGCAGGAGCAGCTCCTGGCCTCGTCCAAAAGCAAGCTCGAGGCGACCCGGCTGGGCCGCGAGGTCGGCGTGCGGACCACGCTCGACCTGTTGCAGGCCGAGCAGGCCTACGCCGAGGTGGTCACCAGCCTCGCGCAGTCGCGCTACAACTACCTGCTGGCCCAGTTGACGCTGTCGCAGGCGGCCGGCCTGCTCGACGCCGAGCGGCTGGCGACGCTGAACCGCGCGATGCTCGCGACGCGCTGAACGCACGCGAGGGTTAACCCGGAACCGGCAAGCGGTTACAATCGATCCATCCCTGCTCCGGGCCGCCCACAAGGCGGCCCGGATCGTCTGCATCGAAGGAGACCGCATGCACAGCCTTGAACTGCTGCACCGCAAACACGACATCACCCCGACCGGCGTCGGCGTGATGGCCGATTTTCTGGTCGAACGCGCGCGCAACGCCGAGTTGTGGGACCAGGACGGCCGCCGCTACATCGACTTCGCCGGCGGCATCGGCGCGCTGAACACCGGCCACCTGCACCCGAAGGTGCACGCCGCCGTCGCCCGCCAGCTGGACGCCTTCAGCCACACCGCCTACCAGATCGTCCCGTACGCGCTCTACCTGTCGGTCGCCGACAAGCTCAACCGGCTCGCGCCGATCGCCGGCCGCGCCAAGAGCGCCTTCTTCACCACCGGCGCCGAGGCGGTCGAGAACGCGGTCAAGATCGCGCGCGCGCATACCGGCCGGCCCGGCCTTATCGCCTTCGGCGGCGGCTTCCACGGCAGAACGCTCTTGGGCATGGCGCTGACCGGCAAGGTTGCGCCGTACAAGACCGGCTTCGGCCCCTTCCTGGCCGACGTCTACCACGCGCCCTTCCCCGACGCGCAGGAAGGCGTGTCGCTGGCCGACGCGCTCAAGAGCCTCGAACGCCTGTTCAAGTACGACATCGACCCGGCGCGCGTCGCCGCCTTCATCCTCGAACCGGTGCAGGGCGAAGGCGGCATCCGCCCGGTGCCGCCGGCCTTCATGCAGGCCTTGCGCCGCGTCGCCGACGAGCACGGCATCCTGCTCATCGCCGACGAGGTGCAGTGCGGCTTCGGCCGCACCGGCAAGCTGTTCGCGATGGAACACTACGACGCCGCGGCAGACATCATCACGCTGGCCAAGTCGCTCGCCGGCGGCTTCCCGCTGTCGGCCGTCGTCGGCCGCGCCGAGGTGATGGACGCGCCGGTCGCCGGCAGCCTCGGCGGCACCTACGCCGGCAACCCGCTGGCGCTGGCCGCTGCCGACGCGGTGATCGACATCATGCGCGACGAGAACCTGCCCGAGCGCGCCGAAGCGCTCGGCGCGATGTTGGCCGAGCGCCTCGACGCCCTGAAAAAACGCGTGCCGCAGTTGGCCGAGGTGCGCCGCCTCGGCGGCATGGTCGGCGTCGAGTTCCGCGACGCCGCGGGCCGGCCGGACGTCGCCTTCCTCAAGAAGGTGCAGGCCGGCGCGCTTGCGCGCGGCCTGCTGCTGATCGGCGGCGGCCTCGACGGCAACGTGATCCGCTGCCTGTTCCCGCTGACGATCGAGTTCGACGTCTTCGACGAGGCGCTGGCGATCTTCGAGGCGGCGCTGCTCGACGCGGCCGCCTGACCGGTCCGCCGCACGCCAAAAAGCTCGGCCAACCGTTGCGGTTGGCCGAGCTTTTTTTCATCGGCGCGCCTTGCTCAGACGACCGGGTCGTCCTCGGCCACGAGCCGGTTGCTGCCGCGGCGTCTGGCCAGCAGGCAGCGCGCGTCGGCGCGCGCCAGCACGTCGCCGGCGGTACGGTCGTCGCCGTGCACGCGGGTACAGCCTATGCTGGCACCCACCGGGTGCAGCCGACCGTCCGCGCCCTCAAAGCGGTACTGACACAGCGCCGCCAGCAGTTCGGACAGCAGGCGCTCGGCGGTCGGCAACGGGCAATCGTAAAGCAGCAGCGCGAAGGCGTTGCGCCGCAGCCGCGCGACCACGTCGCTCGCGCGCAGGGACTGGGCGACCAGGCCGGCCACCTCTTGCAGCAGCGCGTCGCCCGGCCCGGCGCCGGCGCGCTCCGGCTCGAAGGCGTCCAGTTCGAGCTGGGCGACCACGTGCTCGCCGTTGCGGCGCAGCCCGTCGTCGAGCAACGAAGCCAGCGCCTGGTGGAAACCGCGCCGGTTGTAAAGATGCGTCAGCGGGTCGTGCAGCGCCTCCCAGCGGCGGGCGTAGCGGCGTTCGCGCGCCGCCACCTCTTCGCTGATCACCAGCACGCGGTGGTCCTCGAAACCGGTCGCGCCGGCGACGCGCGTCACCGTCAACTCGACCGCGACGCGCGAGCCGTCGTCGCGCACCAGGTCGATCTGTCGTCCGTCGGTCTCGACCGACGGAACGCCGACGTCGATGGGATGGCCGTTCGAACAGTCGACGAAGCGCGCGAGCCGCGACAGCGAACGCTCGGCCAGCTCCGCCGGGCGCCGGCCGAACAGCGCGAGCGCCGCCGGGTTCAGGTACTCGACCTCGCCGGCCGGGCCGCTCAGCACCACCGCCTCGCGCACCGCCTCGCACACCGCGAGCGCACGCTCCCGCTCGCGCGCGAGCGCCTGACGCAGCGCCTCCCGCCCGCTGATGTCCTCGACGACGCCGAGGTAACGGAGCGGCCCGTCGAGCGGCAGCGGCACGAAATGCAGCGCCAGCGTCGGCGGCCCGTCGCCGCGCGCCGCGTCGAAGCGCAGCGGCAGCGCGCGGGCCGCGCCGGCCCGCCACAGCAGCTCGATCGCTTCGCGCTGGCCGGCCGCGAGACCGGCATACCAGGCGGAACCGGCCAGCCGCGACGGCTCGCCAGCCAGCAGCCGGACGGCGGCCGGGTTCGCGTCGTGCAGCGTGCCGTCGGCGAATACGGTGAACACCCCCAGCGGCGAAATCGCCGCCAACGCACGGCGTTCGGCGTCGCGCTCGGCCAATGCCCGCCGCGCGGCCGACGCCTCGGCGTGCAGCGCGGCGACCGTGTCGGCCACCGTCTGCAGCTCGGCCAACCCCTTCGTCGTGACCGCGCCGTCCGGTGCCTCGCCGTCCCGCAGGGCGGCGAGGCGCTCGCGCAGCGCGTCGAGCGGGCGCAGACAAGCAAACAGCAGCAGCGCGAACACCGCGAACGACAGCGCGGCGATCGTGCCGGCGCCGACGAGCAACTGCCCGCGCAGCGCCGAAAGCGGCGCGTCGATTTCGGCCTTGGGCAACACCACGCCGACCAGCCAGTCGGCGTTCGACAGCCGCCGGTAGGCGTAGAGCGCGCTGTCGTGGCGCCCGTGCCGGCTCTCGGCGATGCCCTGCCAGCCGGCCAGCGCGCGATGCAGCAAGGGATTCTCGTCGGGCAGCGGCACCGGTTTCATGCGGCGCGCGGGGTCGGGATGGAAGAGCACGGTCTCGCTGCGGACCGCGCTGACGGTCAGGTAGCCTTGCCGGCCGACGCGAAAACGCGAGAAGTCGCCGAACAGCTCGGAAGCGTACAGGTCTATCGTGCCGACCAGCATGCCGGCGAAGTGGCCCCGAGCGTCCTTCAGCGGGGCGGTGAAGACGAGCAGACTGCGGTGGCCGGCGGTGCGGGCGACGAAGGGCTCGGACACCTGCGGCTGCAGGGTCTGTCGCGTACGCTGGAAAAAGTCGCGGAACTGCACATTGAGCCCGACGCGCCCCGTCCTTTGCGGCAGGTCGGCGACAATCAGCCCGGCGGCATCGACCACCACCACCGACTCGAACAAGGCCGTCAAGGGCGAGAGCCGACGCACCAGCTGCGGCGCCGTATCCGGCAGCGTGTCGGCGTCGACCTTGAGCGAGGCCGCCGCCTCGACGAGCAGTTGGCGGCGCTGCGCGATACGGTCATCCAGGTCGATCGATACCGCCTCGACGCGCGCCGCCAGCATCTCGCCGAAGCGCTCGCGCAGCGCCGCCGCGGCGAGCTGCTCGAACCAGACGCCCAGTGCAGCAGCTGTCGCCAGTAGCGCCAGCAACAGCAGCACGGCGAGACGGACCCTGAGCCGCGCAAAAGCAGCAACGAAGCGCGAAAAGATGGTCGGCACGACTTTACCTCTCGTGAAGGCCGGGAGCATGGCGGCCGCTGGCGCGCCGCGCGCACTCCCGTCGATGGACGTTGCAGCAGACAAGCAAACCCAAAAGCATTAAGTCGACAGCCAGTTTACTTGAAAAGCATAGTCTTTATGCGCCCGCCATACCAATGGCGTCGATGCGTGCCATCCGGCACACGCCCACTCCTTGGCTGCGGGCACAAAAAAGCCCGGCCGAGCATCGCTCGGCCGGGCGGGATCGCGCTTGCGCCATCTCAATACGGCGCCCCTCAGTGCAGCCGGCTCGACTGCTCCGACAGCGGGATGCCCGCTTCCTTCAGACACTGGGCAAGATCCTCCCAGGCAGCCTCCTTGTCGGGCGCCACGTCTGGCACCAGCGCCCACGGCGCGTGCGCGAGCACCTCGTCCTTGCCGCTGGCCTTGATCAGCACCTGGTAAGCGTAGTGCTCGGGCTGGTACTGCGCGACCGCCTCAAGCCCCGCCAGACCGCCGGCGCTGGCCGCAACCAGCGCGACGGTGACGCCGAGCCGCTTGCGGTTCCACGCGCGCGTGCCGGCCGACAGCGCTTCCCACCACGGCAGCGGCGCGAACAACTCGGCCTCGCCGTATTCCATCTCGGCACCGATCGCTTCCTGCACCAGCGGCATCACCGCATCGAGCGCCTTGCGGCCGAGCCGCTTGGCCTTGTCGAGCGGCAAGGCGCCGCGCTCGACGATGAACGGAATCCACGCCAGCACCAGCTGCGGGTCGGCGGTCTGCCGCGCCGCCTCGAAGGTCGCGCGCGACGCCTCGGGGTTGTACGGCGCAAAGTCGCAGCCGGCGTCCATTACCGTCGCCAATTGCGACAGGTTCTGGCAGGCCCGCTCGTTCAGCATCTCGAGCGTGAACAAGGTCGGCGACACCCACAGCACCGCGTTCTGCGGCACGTCGAGCGCGTCGGCCAGCGGCGCCTCGATGCGCTCGAGCAGCGGGAAGTGCCACCATACGCCGCCCTGCGCGCGCGAGAAGGCGAAGGGCAATGCCCACAATTCGAAAGACGCAAGGCTGCCGTCCTTGCGCAGCACTTCGGGAAAAGCGATACAGTCGCGTGCGGTACCGATCAAGAGATCGCGCGCCGCCGGCTCGGCCAACAGCGCGAGCTGCGCCTCGGTGAACACCGCCGGATCGCCGCCGGAAAGCGCCATCTGCACGGTGGCCGACAGTTGCATCGCGTGCACCGGGCTGGCGAGCGCTTCGCGCGATTTGCCCGCCAGGTCCGCGATGCGGTCGGCGCGCTCACGCGGCGGCAGCGGCTCGCTCGGCCCCTCGCGAAACTCGCGCAGCTTCACGCCGGCCTCTCGTGAGGCGTAGGCTTCGTTCAAGCGCCGGTAAGCGTCCATCGCCGCGTCGCAGACCTTCTGCAGCTCGGCGGCGGTCGGCACCTCGTCCCAGAAATTGAAGTCGAACAGGCGCCAGCCTTCGCTGCACACGTAGACGGTGATGTTCTCCTCGTCGTCGTACAGCACCGCGCTGGCGAAGGCATCGCCCTCGGCCTCGCGGCCCGGAAACGGCGTATCGTCGTTGCCGATCAGCCGTGCCACGAAGGCAGGATATTCAGTATGGATCAGATACTCGCTGGGCTCGATCCCGCTGTCGTCCACCGCATCGCCAAAAATGAATCGGCTGGGCAGAAAGGGGTCGCCCTTGATGCGCGCATTTCGGGGGTGGGATTTCATCGTCGCTACAAGTCTTGATCGGACAAACTTGGCATTTTACCCCGTTGCGCCCCCTGCCGATACCGAAAGGCGCCGGGCAGGGCGTCACGACGACACGAAGAGCGCAAAAACGGGAGAAAAAGCGGCTTTATTCATAAAACGGCATCGGGATGCTGCGCCGCCACCGGCCGCACCCCATTTTGGCCGTCGCAAAGCGACGACGCCCCGAGCATGGGCTCGGGGCGTGGTCTTGAGGGGCGTCTGGCGGTGACCTACTTTCACACGGGAACCCGCACT